>MLDA01000003.1 GCA_023896275.1 Kocuria rosea subsp. polaris
TCAGGATCAACCAGCTGAACCTCGACCTCGTCGTTCGGAGCGAAGTTCTCACCCGACACCTCGGTCGACTCACCCGGCAGAACAGCCGTCGGATCAACAGTCACCGTCGGCTCGGTAGCCGAAGGCTCGGTCACGGTCAGCACTGCCTCAGCAGTCTCACCCGTCGTGTCATCCGTACCGACAACCGTGTAGTCGCCCGGCTCAGCATCCTCAGGAACCGGAACCTCGACGGTGAAAGCACCATCGCCATCCGTCGGAACCTCAATCGGGTCACCCACCGGGTTGCCCTCAGGATCAGTCAGCTGAACAGTCGCCGTCGAATCCGGGGTGTACCCCGAACCATCAGCAGTCGTCGGCTCACCAGCAGGAACCTCAGTCGGATCCAGCACAATCGCCGGATCGGTCGTCGAAGGATCGGTCACGGTCAGAACCGCCTCAGCAGTCTCACCCGTCGTGTCATCCGTACCCACGACCGTGTAGTCGCCCGGCTCAGCATCCTCAGGAACCGGAACCTCGACGGTGAAAGCACCATCGCCATCCGTCGGAACCTCAATCGGATCGCCGACGTCGTTGCCAGCCGGGTCCACCAGCTGCACGGTTGCGGTCGAATCCGGGGTGTAACCCGAACCCGTTGCTTCAGTCGATTCGCCAGCCGGAACGGTCGGCGGGTCAAGGCCGATGTTCAGCTCCTGGACGTCCGGCTCAGTGACCGTGATGTTCTCCTGAACCAGCGTGTCCGTAGCGACGTCAGTAGCCTGAACGATGTAGTCGCCCGGCTCGGTGCCGGCCGGAATCGGGAGTTCGGTCGACGGGAAGTCGCCGTTCTCGTCGGTCGTCACCGTCACCGGATCGCCGACCGGATTGCCTTCGGCATCCGTCAGCTGAATCTCGACATCGCTGCTCGGGGTGAAGCCCGTGCCGTCGACGTTCGTTGAGTCACCCGCGGGGACCTCGGTCGGGTCGACCGTGATCGCCGGGTCGATCTCCGCGAACAGGTTGCAGGCATCCATGCGGACACCCGAGTTGCCGAAGCTCAAACGAGCGCCGTCGACAACTCCCAGAACGCCGAAGCTCAGCGCGGAAACCTCGTGGGTGCCCTTGAACTCCGTACCGTCCGGCGCCGTGCACATCGTCGGCTCCGGTTGGTGGTTGATCTGAACCGAGAACACGTTGTCCGCGAACAGCTGCACGAACGGATCCACCAGGGCGCGAGCCGGGATGGTGATCGAGTCCGTCTTGATCAGCACGAAGATGTCGTACAGGATCTGCCCGTCATTGGCCAGCAGCGTGTCGGCGACCGTCGTAGAGAGAGTCTCCATCACCGGCTGGACGACGGCCTCGAAGCCGTCGAGGGTGGCGCAGAGCAACCCACCGCCGAGCCCCGACGACTCGCAGGCGGTCGACGTGTAGGACCCGTCGAGGCTCACCGAGAACGTCTTCGACGCGGAGCTTCCAACTGCAGTCGCTTCTGTGTCCACGTGGATCGTGATGGCGTCGAGGGACGCGGCAACCGCGCCGACGGCGATGCTGACAGCATTTTCGATCACGTCGTGAATCGAGTCCGCGATCATCGGGTAGATGTCGTCGTCGATGATCTCGGTGTTCGGCCACTGGTTGTTCAGGCCTTCGGGGGCCGGGTTGCCGTCGGGGCCCGTGCGGGCTCCCTCGTCATTGCCCATGAACTCGGCGATGTCGATGTAGATCGTTCCCGAACCCAGGTCGATGTCGAGAATGCTCGTCTCGGCCGTCAGGTCTTCGGACAGCAGAGCCGTCTCGACGGCACCGGCGACGTTCGACTCGACACGCACGTCCGCTGTGACACCGGCAGGCAGGACCGACAGGATCGGATCCAGCAGGTTGGCGGTCTCCATGATGGAGTTGACGGAGTCTTCGATCGCGCCGTCGACCGCGGAGATCGCGTCGAGCATCTGCGCCATCGCGGCCGCGAACGCGTCAGAGCGAAGGCCGACGAGCAAGTCGCCGACCTTGTACTGGCCGTCGCCGGTGTGTTCGGCGTCCGGGTTCACGAAGGCGCCGTCGACAGCCTGCACCTCGGAGCCCAGGGCCCCGAATTCGATCCAGGCCTCGTCGACGCCGGGAATGGCGCCGAAACCGATGGACTGCGCGAGCTGGACCATGTCGATCCGGGCGTTGTCCATGTCGGCAGTGTCGAGATTGTCGAGCGTCAACGATCCGTCAGCTCCGACGGTCGTGCTGATCGCCCGCGCGTCCTGCGGCGACGAGGCCTCCGACAGGGACTGCAGAACACCGAGCTCACCGAAGTCCAAGATGTCGGTGACCGGAATGTCGATCCCGCCCAGCGAGACGACCTCGCTGCCGAGCAGCGAGGCGTCGAGCGCCTGATTGTCGGGGCCGGGGTTCGACGGGAATGTCGCGCGCGACAGTCCGCCTCCCACGAGTTCCTGACCCAAGAGCGTGGTGTCGACAATACTTGCTGACGATTCCGCCGGCTCCTCCGGAGCCGTGTTCACGTCAGCGAACGCAGGAAGTCCGTATCCCGCCACAGCCAGCGTCGATGCGACGCCGATGGCGAGAGACCTCCTGAGTCCTCTCCTTAGCTGCGCACCTTGCAGGTGCGAGCGCGGCTTATTAGTACTCACTTGCCCTCCCAGTTGAGTTCCTGAAATGCGGTGCCGCCCCCCTCAAAAAGGTGGCACCGATTCAAAACTCAACACGATGTGGCAGTGGAACACAAGACTTTTCATAGACATTTCACAGAAATGTCTGATCTGGACTTGACTAGGGGAATCTTGTTACGCGCACCCTTGTAGGCAGGCCTCCGACACGCGGGGCAGCACGCCTACGCCCGTCCGCCAAGGTTTTAGGGACGGCTAAAAGTAAAGCGTGCGCTATTCTCTCGCGGCAAGCGGGGTCGTAATCGATTGAAGGTTCAAATGAAATAGTTGGCCCTCACTGCCATACGATCATCATCGCGGCTCGACGTCAATGGCTCCGAGGTTGCCGGCGCGCGAATTCGCCGCCTCCCGCAGCGCAGCGCGGAGCCCTCGGCCACCGATCCGCCCCCTCGCGACGAGCCCGGCGACGGCACCCGCGGCGCGGGCCGCGCCGACGTCGTGCTGTGGGTGGTCCCCGATGAAGGCGAGCTCGCAGAGTTCGACGCCGATGCGTGCAGCCAGGATCTCGAACGCCCGGGCCTCGGGCTTCGCAACGCCGATGCCCTCGGCCGTGCAGACGACGTCCACGAACGGCAGAAGGCCCGTGACCTCGAGCTTGGCGAGCTGCTGGGTTTCGGCGCCGTTGGTGAGGACCCCCACCGGCACGCCGGCCGCGCGCAACTCGGTCAGAACCGGGACGGCGTCGTCGAACGCCCGCCAGGTGGAGCGGTACGCGGCGAGGAAGACGGCGAAATATTCGTCGGCGGCCGCGTCACCCGGGCGCGGGAGGCCGACTGCCGGCAGGAAGTCACGCATGCGCTCCCGGCGCTGTTCGACGTGGGAGATCTCCCCCGCGCGCCACCGCTCGAAGTGCAGGTCCTCGAGCTGGAACCACAACGCGGTCAGCTCCGACGACGGTGCCAACCCGACGTGCCCGACGAAGGCCTGTGCGCCGGCCACGGCGGACGCGTGGTGGTCGAACAGGGTCGCGTCGAGATCGAATCCGACGGCACGGATGCCGGGTCCCAGCACGGGCCTAGATCCCCAGCAGTGGGCCGAACGAGTACGCGAGCACGAGCGAGACGGCGTTGTTGAAGAAGTGCAGCACGTACGCATACGCGAGCGACATGCCCGTGAACACGTAGGTCAGGCTGAAGGCCGTGCCGAGGACGAGGTACGGTACCGCCGAAATCCAGTCGAAGGTGCCCGCGCCGACGAAGTGCAGGGCCGCGAAGGCGACCACCGAGAGGACGACGCAGATCCAGAGCGGGACCTTGCGGCTCATCTTGCCGATCAGCAGGTGCCGGAACACGTACTCCTCGACCAGCGGCCCCATCACGGCGGCGGTGACGAACATCGTCACGAAGGGCACATCGCGCGTCATCGCCTCGATCGTGAGCTGATTCTCGCTCTTGGTCGGGTCCAGCCCCGAAGCCGCCAAGATGCCCGCCGTGGTCAGGAACGACGCCAACCACAGCCCCGGGATGAGGCCGAACTTCGCCCAGGGGTTGCGGGCGAACGTGCCGAAGGTGCGGAACAGGTGCGGCCCGGCCACGACCATGACAGCGCAGAAGAGGACCACATAGGAAATGAGATTCACGGAGAACATCGCGTGGTTCTCGCTCGCGAAGTAGTCGGCGTAGGCCGGCACGAGCAACAGCAGGCCCGCCAATCCCAGGCCCATGAGCAGCCCGTAGATCACCACCACGACCGCGTCCCCGCGCCGGAAGCGCCCGGCATCGTAAGCGGGCCGCTTGTCTTTCGGCGGCGACGCGTAGGGCTTCGGCGACCGGGCGGTGTTCTTCATGGTGGCAACGATAGACCGCGCGCCCTAGACGACGGGAATCGAGTCGGTCACGGCGTCCGGATCCTCGGCAGGACCGGCGAACTGACTCCGGTACAGCCGGTAGTAGGCGCCCCGGGCCGCGATAAGTTCCTCGTGATCGCCCTGCTCCACGATGCGACCGGCCTCCATGACGAGGATGGTGTCGGCGTCGCGGATCGTGGAGAGCCGGTGGGCGATCACGAACGACGTCCGGTCCGTGCGCAGCGCGTTCATCGCCTTCTGGACAAGGACCTCGGTCCGGGTGTCGACCGATGAGGTCGCCTCGTCGAGAATCAGCAGCGAGGGGTTCGCGAGGAAGGCCCGGGCGATCGTGACGAGCTGGCGCTCTCCCGCCGAGACGTTGGTGCCGCCGTCGTCGATCACCGTGTCGTAGCCCTCCGGCAGGGCACGGACGAAGCGGTCGACATAGGTCGCCTCGGCGGCCGCCTGCACCTCCTCGTCCGTCGCGTCGAGGCGCCCATAGCGGATGTTCTCCCGGATGGAGCCGTTGAACAACCACGCGTCCTGCAGCACCATGCCGACTTTCGAACGCAGCTCGGAACGCGAGAGCGCGGTGACGTCGACCCCGTCGAGGGTGATCCGGCCGGCGTCGAGCTCGTAGAACCGCATGACCAGATTGACCAGCGTGGTCTTGCCTGCCCCCGTCGGGCCCACGATCGCGACCGTGTGGCCGGGATCCGCGTCGAAGGAGAGGTACTCGATGAGCGAGGTCTCGGCCGAGTACGAGAACGAGACGTTGTGGAACTCGACGTGGCCGTCGGTTCGCTCGGGCAGGTGCTCGTCGGCCGTCTCGGTCTCCTGCTCGTCGGCGTCGAGCAGCTCGAACGTGCGCTCGGCCGAAGCCACACCAGACTGCATCATGTTGGCCATGCCCCCGATCTGGCCCAACGGCTGGGTGAACTCGCGCGAGTACTGGATGAACGCGGTCGCGTCGCCGAGGCTCATCTGCCCGGAGGCGACGCGCAGGCCGCCGACGACGGCGATGCCCACGTAGGCCAGGTAGGAGATGAAGTTCATGACCGGGTAGATCATTCCCGAGACGAACTGGGCCCCGAACGAAGCCTTGAAGAGATCCTCGTTCTTCTCGTCGTACTGCTTCAGGGCGTCGCCCTCGCGCCCGAAGACCTTCATCAGGTCGTGCCCGGAGAACGCCTCCTCGATCTGGCCGTTGAGCGCGCCGGTGGCTTTCCACTGCCGCGTAAACAGCTTCTGCGAGCGCACGCCGATGAAGCCGGCGGCGACCGCTGACAGCGGCAGCGCGACGAGTGCTATGAGCGCCAGCTGCCACGAGACGACGAACATCATGATGACGATGCCGATCACGGTCAGCGCCGACTGCACAAGCTGGGCGAAAGCCTGCTGCAGCGCGTTCTGGATGTTGTCGACGTCGTTGGTCACGCGCGAGAGCACGTCGCCGCGCTGGCGGGTGTCGAAATAGTTCAGCGGCAGGCGGTTGAGTTTGTTCTCGACCTCCTTGCGCAGGTTGTAGACAACTCGCATCACGAGCTTGTTCAACACAAAGCCCTGCGCCCACATGAAGACGTTGGAGACGAAGTACATCGCCAGCACGATCGCGATGATCAGCCCGAGCCGCTGGAAATCGATGCCGGTACCCGGCACCAGCTCCATGCCCGCGATCATTTCGGCCAAGTCGTCCTGGCCGTCGGCGCGAAGACCCTCGACCATCTGCTCCTGGCTGACGCCCTCGGGCATCTGCGCCCCGACGAACCCGCCGAAGATGACGTCCATCGCCATGCCCAAGACCTTGGGCGCGATCACGTTGAGCACGACGGCGACCGCGACGAACCCGAAGACGAGCGACAGCATCACCTTTTCCGGCGCCAGCAGGGAAAGCAGGCGCTTGGCCGAGGGCCAGAAGTGCTTGGGTTTGCGCGGGGCCGAGACCTCGCCGAAGCCGTCGTCGATCTTGAGGTTGAGCTCCTCCTCGGTCAACTCGACCTCGGGCTCCTTCTCCTTCTTGGTCTTGAACCCCATCAGGCCACCTCCTCCGCAGTCATCTGCGACTCGACGATCTGCTGGTAGGTCTCGCAACCCTCAAGCAGTTGCTCGTGTGTACCGCGCCCGACGACGACGCCGTCGTCGAGCACGATGATCTGGTCTGCCTCCGTGATGGTGGCGACGCGCTGGGCAACGAGGATGATCGTCGCCTCCGCGATGTTCTCGGCCAGCGCCGCGCGCACGTTGGCGTCGGTCGTGACGTCGAGGGCTGAGAACGAATCGTCGAACAGGTACACCCACGGCCGGGCTACGAGGGCTCGGGCGATGCATAGCCGCTGCCGCTGGCCGCCGGAGACGTTGGTGCCTCCTTGGGAGATCGGTGCCTCGAGTCCGCCGTCCTTGTCCCGGACGAAGTCGGTCGCCTGTGCAATCGACAGGGCGTCCCACAGTTCCGCCTCACTCGCGTCGGGTTTGCCGTAGCGCAGGTTCGAGGCGATTGTCCCGGAGAACAGGTAGGGCCGCTGCGGGACGGCGGCAACCGCCCGCGAGAGGGTCTTGCGGTCCAGCGCCGCGACGTTCACGCCGTCGATGAGAACCTCCCCCTCATCGGCGTCGTAGAGGCGCGGGACGAGGTTGAGCAGTGTCGACTTGCCGGCGCCCGTGGAGCCGATGATCGCCGTCGTCTGGCCCGGTTCGGCCGTGAATGAAAGTCCCTTGAGCACCGGCTCCTCGGCGCCGGGGTAGCCGAAGCTGACGTTCCGGAACTCGACCCGTCCGCGCTGGGCGCCGTCGTCGTCGAGGGTGGCGCCGACGGCGGGCTCGCGCATCGACGGCTCGACGTCGAGGACCTCGCGGATGCGTTCGGCGCAGACCATCGCGCGCGGGACCATCATGGCCATGAACGTGCCCATCATGACGGCCATGAGGATCTGTAGCAGGTATTGCAGGAACGCCGTGAGCGCTCCCGGCTGCATCTCGCCGGCGTCGACGCGCTGACCGCCGAACCACATCACCGCGGCCGTGGCCAGGTGCAGGATGAGGCCGATGACCGGGAACATCAGGACGAACAGCTGGCCGACTTTCACGCCGGTCTCGGTCAGCTTTTCGTTGGCCTCGCGGAAGCGCTGGGTCTCGTAGGGTTCGCGGACGAACGCGCGGATCACGCGAATGCCGGTGATCTGCTCGCGCAGCACCGAGTTGATTCCGTCGATCCGGTCCTGCATCGTGCGGAAAAGGGGCATGAGGCGCACCACGAGGAAGCCGACGACGAGGAGCAGGACCGGCACCGAGACCCAGACGAGCCAGGACAGCCCGGGGTCCTCCTGCAGCGCCATGATGACGCCGCCGACGCACATGATCGGCGCGGTCACCATGAAGTTCAGACCCATCAGCACCAGCATCTGGACCTGGTGCACGTCGTTCGTGCCGCGCGTGATGAGCGTCGGGGCGCCGAACCGGTTGACCTCACGGGCGGAGAAGCCGGCGACGGCGTGGAAGACCGAGCGGCGGACGTCGCGGCCGATGGCCATGGCCGTGCGTGCTCCGAAGTAGACCGCGCCGATGGCGGTGGCGACCTGGATGAGCGCGACGACAAGCATGACGCCGCCCGTGCTCCAGATGTAGTCGACGTCCCCGTTGACGACACCCTTGTCGATGATGCCGGCGTTGAGGCTGGGCAGGTACAGGGTGGCCATCGTGGTCGCCAGTTGCAGGAACAGGACAGCCGCGATCCACCCCTTGTAGGGTTTCGAGTACTGCACGATCAGTCGCAAGAGCATGGGCTTGGGTCCTTCGGCGGGGCGTCCCGGGCGCCGGCTGCACACGGGGCAGACAGCACCTTACTCCGGGGTAGTCACATAAAGATCCGCCTCAAGGATGATTCCGACCCTGAAAGCCGGGATCGCTTGGAAAACGGTGGATCACCGGATCACAGGTCTCGCGCGGCATAGACGACTTCCGGCGGCGCCGGAGTGCCCGCAGCTTCGTGCGCACGGAGCACGCGCAGGGCGCGCTCGTGCTTGAGCTTTTCCAGCGGATTCAGGTGCGGTTGTACGTCCGCCGGGCCGAAGAATGTGTAGCCCACATACTTGGCCCACCACCGGAACCGGTAGGACCGGCTGAGTCCCGTCGTGTCCCGGACGATAGGGCGTTTCTCATCGCTGTACATCACACCTCCGTGATTCGCCTCACAGCAGGGAACGGCTCCGCGCCCGCGATTATTCCGTGCGGGCCGTCGGGCCGGCTGAACGCCAGCAGCCCGGCCCCTCGTCGTCGGGCGAAGCACCAATTCGCGACGATGAGTGGCCGGGCTTTCCCTGGCGAAAGGGTTCCGGCGCCCACCCGCTCCAACGGACGGGCACCGGTCGGGCGGCACCGCTCGCAGCGGACCGCACGGTTGCCCCCGGGGCCGGACCGGCCGCGGCGCGAATCGCCACTGATTCGCCGCCGCCGGCCCGCCCCCGGGAATCTAGTGGGCCATCAGGCCTCCCCGCGGCGGATGAGCTCTCCGCGCGGCGTCTCGAAGTCGACCTGCTCACCGCGCACCCAGGCGGAGGCGACGACGCCGGTCAGCTCGCGTCCGTCGTACGGGGTCACCGGATTGCGGTGGTGCAGCTGCGCAGCGTCGACGCGCAGCGCGGACTCCGGCTCGAAGACCGCGAAGTCGGCGTCGGCACCAACGCCGATCCGGCCCTTGCGCTGAAGACCGACGAGCCGCGAGGTGTTCGTCGCCATCCAGTCCACGACGCGCTCCAGCGCGATGCCCCGGCGCCTCGCCTCGTCCCAGATCAGCGACAGCCCCAGCTGCAGGGAGGACACGCCGCCCCAGGCCTGGCCGAAGTCCCCGCCGCCGGCGAGCTTGAGCTCGACCGTGGACGGAGAGTGGTCGGAGACGATGCAGTCGATCGTCCCGTCGACCAGCGCCTCCCACAGCAGGTCGCGGTTGGCGCGCTCGCGGATCGGCGGGCAGCACTTGTACGCGGTGGCCCCATCGGGGATCGTCTCGGCCTCGAGCGTCAGGTAGTGCGGACACGTCTCCACCGTGATGCGGACGCCGTCGGCCTTCGCGGCGCGGATCGCGTCGAGGGCGTCCGACGACGACAGGTGCAGGATGTGTGCGCGGGCGCCGGTGCGCCGGGCGGCCTCGATGACGGCCTGGATCGCCGTGTCCTCCGCGGAGCGGGGGCGTGAGGCCAGGAAGCCGGCGTAGCCGGTGCCGGAAGGCTGCGGGGCGGCGTCGATCGTCCCCGCGTCCTCGGCGTGCACGATCATGAGCGAATCGAACTCGGCGAGGATTGCCATGTCGGCCTCCATCGCCTCCGGTGTCAGCGGCGCAAACTCGTCCACACCCGAGTGCAGCAGGAAGCACTTGAACCCGAAGGCGCCGGCGTCGTGCAGCGGCCGCAGGTCCGACTCGTTGCCGGGCACCGCCCCGCCCCAGAAGCCCACGTCGATGTGCGCCTTGGCGGCGGCGACCGCCTGCTTGGTCTCGAGCGCGGCGACGTCGATGGTCGGCGGGATCGAGTTCAGCGGCATGTCGATCAGCGTGGTCACGCCGCCGGCAGCGGCCGCGCGGGTCGCCGAGTCGAAGCCCTCCCACTCCGTACGACCGGGCTCGTTGACATGCACATGCGTGTCGACGAGGCCCGGCAGCAGCACCTGGTGCTCCTCGAGCTCGACGACGCGCTCACCCTCCAGCGCCTCCTCGTAGGGGACGACGGCGGCGATGCGGCCGGCGTTGACGCCCACCTGGCGGGGGGCGATGGTGCCGTCGACGAGGACGCGTGCCCCGCGCAGGACGAGGTCGTAGGCGACCCCTTCGGCTGCGGTCGCGGTGGCGCCGGCGTGGGCTGCGCTGGTCGCTGTCATGAGGTGAGCTCCTTCGTTCGGGTCGATGTGCCGATGGTAGCGCCGACGTTCTCGGCGAGGTGCTGCGCGATGACGCGCCCGGCGTTGCGGGCAAGGGCGGCGGCCTCGCGCATGCACACCGCCGGGTCGGGTTCGAGGTCGGTCAGCGCGACCACGGAGGCGAACCCGGCGGCCGCGCGCGCGTCGTCGCCCAGGAGGCTGCGCCCGCAGACCGCAAAGGCCGGGATGCCCGCCTGCGCGGCGGCCGCGGCGACCCCGGCCGGCGCCTTGCCCCCGAGGGTCTGCTCGTCGAGGCTGCCCTCGCCCGTGACGATGGCGTCCGCGCCGGCGATTGCGGCGTCCAGGCCCACGAGCTCGGCGACGACCTGGAAGCCGCTGCGGCGGCGCGCGCCCAGCAGCGCCAGCGCCGCGAAGCCGACGCCGCCGGCCGCGCCGGCCCCGGGCTGCCCGGCCAGGCCGGCGCAGTCGGGGCCGGCGACCCGGTCGAGGACCTCGACGAACCGTGCGAGGGCGGCGTCCAGCTCCGCGACCTGCGCGTCGTCCGCACCCTTCTGCGGCCCGAACACCGCCGCCGCGCCGCGGTCGCCGAGCAGGGGGTTGTCGACGTCTGCGGCCAGGGTGAACGAGGTGGTGACGATGCGCGGGTCGAGCCCGGAGAGGTCGACGCACGCGAGCCGCGCCAGGGCGGCGCCGCCGTCGGGCAGGACCCTCCCGGAGGCATCCAGCAGCCGGGCGCCGAGCCCGACGAGCATGCCGGCCCCGCCATCGGTCGAGGCACTGCCGCCGACGCCGAGCACGATCGTGCGCGCCCGCGCGTCGAGCGCGGCGCGGATCGCGTCACCGGTGCCCCGGCTCGTCGCGCCCATCGGGTCCGGCCCGGCGGGCAGCGCGTCGAGTCCGGACGCGGCGGCCAGCTCGACGACAGCCGTGGGCCCGCGCAGCGCGAACGCCGCCTGATGGTCGGCGCCCGTCGGCCCGGCGACCGTCGTCGTGTGCTGCTCGAAGCCGGCGGCGACGGCCGCGGCGACCGTGCCCTCCCCGCCGTCAGCGACGGGGAGGGTCACGATCTCGGCGTCTGCGAAGACCTCGCGCACGCCGGCGGCGATCGCCTCGGCCGCCTCGGCGCCCGTGAGCGAGCCTTTGAACTTATCGGGTGCCACCACCACTCGCATGGCTGGCCCTAGACTCCCGCGCCCGCCGGCTCAGCCGGGCTCTTGAGGCTCAGCGGGGTCAGCGCGGTCGGCGCGTCCGCGGCCGAGATCGCCAGTTCCTCGAACTCGTTCACCGCGTCGAGCGAAGCGCCCATCGAGATGTTGGTGACCTTCTCGAGAATGACCTCCACGACGACGGGCACCTGGTGCTCGGCGGCGAGCCGGCCGGCCTCGGCGAAGCCCTCCGCGAGCCGGTTCGGGTCCTCCACGCGCACGGCCTTGCAGCCCAGGCCCTCCGCGACCTTGACGTGGTCGACGCCGTAGCCGTTGGTCTCCGGGGAGTTGATGTTCTCGAAGCCCAGGGACACGTGGTAATCCATGTCGAATCCGCGCTGCGACTGACGGATCAGGCCCAGGTAGGAGTTGTTCACGACGACGTGGATGTACGGGAGCTTGAACTGCGCGCCGACCGCGAGCTCCTCGATCATGAACTGGAAGTCGTAGTCGCCGGAGAGCGCCACGACCGTCTGGCCGGGCTTGCCGCGCACGACGCCGAGGGCGGCCGGGCCGGTCCAGCCGAGCGGCCCCGCCTGGCCGGCGTTGATCCACCGGCGCGGGCCGAAGACGTGCAGCATCTGCGCGCCGGCGATCTGCGACAGGCCGATCGTGGAGACGTACGTGGTGTCCTGCCCGAACGCCGCGTTCATCTCCTGGTACACGCGCTGCGGCTTGACCGGCACGTTGTCGAAGTTCGTCTTGCGGTGTCCCGTGCCCTTGCGCGCGGTGCACTCGTCGGCCCAGGCGGAGTAGTCCGGCAGCGTGCCGGCCGCCTGGCGATCGCGAGCGGCGGCGATGAGCTGCTCGAGCGCGGCGCCGGCGTCGGAGACGATCCCCAGGTCGGGACTGAACACGCGGCCGACCTGCGTCGCCTCGATATCGATGTGCACGAACTTGCGGCCCGCGCGGTACGTCTCCAGGTCGCCGGTGTGGCGGTTGGCCCAGCGGTTGCCGACGCCCAGGACGAAGTCCGAAGCCAGGAACGACTCGTTGCCGTACCGGGTGTGCGTCTGGATGCCGACCATGCCCGACTGCAGGCGGTGGTCGTCCGGGATCGAGCCCCAGCCCATGAGCGTGGGCGAGACCGGAATGTTCAGCAGTTCGGCGAGCTCGACGAGCTGCTCGGAGGCCTCCGCGTTGATCACGCCGCCGCCGGCAATGATGATCGGGTGCTCGGCCGTAACAAGGAGGTCGAGGACCTTCTCGGCCTGCGCTCGGGTCGCGGCCGGGCGGTCCACCGGCAGCGGCTCGTAGGCGTCGATGTCGAACTCGATCTCGGCCATCTGCACGTTGATCGGCAGGTCCAGCAGCACGGGGCCCGGGCGGGCCGAGCGCATGATCTGGAAGGCCTTGGCGAACGTGCCCGGGATCAGGCCCGGCTCGAGGATCGTCGAGGCGAACTTCGTGACTGGCTTGGCGATCGACTCGATGTCGACGGCCTGGAAGTCCTCCTTGTGCAGCACGTGCGTCGGTGCCTGCCCGGTGATGCAGAGCATCGGGATGGAGTCGGCGATCGCGGCGTACAGACCCGTGATCATGTCGGTGCCGGCCGGGCCGGACGTGCCGATGCAGATGCCGATCCCGCCCGTGGCCCGCGAGTAGCCGTCGGCCGCGTGGGACGCGCCCTCGACGTGGCGGTGCAGCGTGTGGCGGATGCCGCCGTGGGCCCTCATCGCCGAGTACAGCGGGTTAATGGCGGCGCCGGGCAGCCCGAAGGCCTCCGTGGCGCCTTCCTTCTCGAGGATCAACGCGATCGCGTCGACCGTGCGCATGCGGGTCATGATTGCTCCTTTGAAGTCATGGTGGGGGCGGCGGACCGCCCGTGGCCGTCAGGCCGTGGTGGTGGCGGCAGCCTCTGCGGTCGTTTCGGAGCCGCCGAGGCGCTGGACGCCGCGGAAGAGACCCGAGTGGTCCAGTCCGCCGTCGCCGCTGGCGACGGTCGAGGCCACGAGCTGCGCGACGAGCCCGCCGAGCGGGAGGACGACGCCGGCTTCGCGGGCCGCCGCAGTCACGATCCCCATGTCCTTGTGATGCAGGGCGAGACGGAAGCCGGGGGCGAAGTCGCGGTCCAGCATCTTCTGGCCCTTCTGGTCCAGGACCTTCGAGCCGGCGAGACCGCCGCCGAGCACCTCGAGGGCCGCCGCCGTATCGACGCCGTAGGCCTCGAGGAAGGCCACGCCCTCGGCCAGCGCCTGGATGTTGGCGGCGACGATGAGCTGGTTGGCGGCCTTGACGGTCTGACCGGATCCGGCGGGGCCGACGTGCACGATGGTCTTGCCCACGGCGGCGAAGACGCCCTCGGCCGCGGCGAAGTCTGCGGCGTCGCCGCCGACCATGATCGACAGCGCGCCCGAGATGGCACCCGCCTCGCCGCCGGAGACCGGCGCGTCGAGGGCGCGCAGGCCGGCGGCCCGAGCCTCCTCGGCGAGGGCCACGGCGACGTCGGGACGGATCGTGGAGTTGTCGATCCAGAGCGCGCCGTCCTTCGCCTGGGCGAAGGCGCCGTTCTCGCCGGTCACGACACCCTCGACGTCGGGCGAGTCGGGAACCATCGTGATGATGACGTCGGCGTCGGCCACCGCCTCGCCGATCGTCCCGGCAGCCGTGCCGCCGGCCGCGACGAGCTCGGCGGTCTTCTCCGGGCTGCGGTTGTAGCCGGCGACGGAGAATCCGGCGGCGACGAGGTTCTTGGCCATCGGCAGGCCCATGATGCCGAGTCCGATGAAGGCGATCTTCTGCTGTGCCATGATGCGTGCTCCTTGCGTGAGGTCTACGTTGACTGTTCGGTGCGGCGGCGGGCGGCTCAGGCCGGCTGGCGGATGAGCCAGGTGAAGGCGTCCTCGCGGGCGGCCTTGTATTCGAGGCCTACGGGGCCGGCGTAGCCGAGTTCGCGGGACCGCGTGATCCATTCGCCGAGCGGAAGGTCACCGCTGCCCGGCGCCCCGCGGCCCGGGTTGTCGGCGATCTGGATGTGGCCGAAGTCCGCGGCGTGGGACTCGATCACGGAGGCGACGTCGTCTCCGTTGACGGCGAGGTGGTAGAAGTCCGCCAGCAGCTTGACGTTGGTGGCGCCGGTGGAGTCGGCGACGCGGTCGATCACGTCGATCGCGTCGCGGGCGGTCTTCAGCGGGTAGGCCGGAGTGCCGGAAACCGGCTCGAGGAGCACGGTGCCGTCGATCCGCGCGACGCCGGCCGCGGCGGCAGCGAGGTTCTCGATCGCCAGCTCATCCTGTGCGGCGGCGGTGGAGGACTCCAGCCGATTGCCGTAGAGCGCGTTGAAGTGGCGGCAGCCCGTGGATTCGCCGATCCCCGCGACAACGTCGACGTTGTCGCGGAACTCGATCTCGCGACCGACCCAGGAAACCAGGCCGCGGTCGCCGCCGGGCATGTCGCCGGCGAGGAAGTTCAGGCCGGTCAGCGCCACGCCGGCGTCGTCGAGCGCGGCGATGAATCGGTCGACGTCGGCGTCGGCGGGCACAGCCTCCGCGAAGGGCCACCAGAACTCGACCTTGTCGAAGCCCGCGGCCTTGGCTGCGGCCGGACGCTCAAGCAGGGGCAGCTCGGTCAGCAGGATCGAGCAGTTCACTGTGTAGGACATCGGTGCTCCTCATCGATAAGTTCCACATTATGGAAGTTAACTATTGCGCTATGAAAAGACTAGGGGTGACTCGGAACACCTGTCAAGGCTGTTTTCCATTTTTTGGTCATTAACTATCGCGATGCGAGATTAACTCTTGACAGTCGCCAGTGTGGTGCGCGTTACTTAAGCGATCCGGCGCGGAATGAAAATTCCACAAGATGAAACTTCCCGCTCCCCCTTTCCGGGGCCTCACGGCCCGCGATCGAAAGAGACCCGCATGAGCACCACCCCGAACCCGGCGGCTCCGCCTGCGGACGCTGAACCCCTCGAACACGCGGTCGAGGCCGCCGAGAGCAACCCCTACAGACAGAGTCCGGACCTAGGCAACAAAGGCCTCGCCCCGACGAGCCACGCCGTCCAGGCCTACGCGCCCCCGCGCGAGAAGAGCATCACCGGATGGCCGATCCAGGCTCCGGACACCACCAAGCAGGAGATCTGACATGACGTCACGCATTGAGGAATCCACCCCCGGGAGCGACAACGCCGCGGGCAAGCGGAGGCGCATCGGCGTCCCCCACATCTACATCATCCTGTTCTCGTTCATCGCGCTCGGCGCTCTCGCCACATACCTCGTGCCCGGCGGCAGCTACGAGCGCATCGACGGGCCGGACGGGCGCACGACGATCGACCCGGAGAGCTTCCAGTTCATCGCCTCCCAGCCGACGACCCTCGTGGACTTCATGCTGGCTATCCCGCGCGGCATGGTCTCCGCCGCGGAAGTCGTCATTTTTACGCTCATGATCGGCGGGCTCTTCGGCGTACTCAAGGCGACCGGGCTTGTCGAACACGCGGTCGAGGCCCTCAGCAAGCGGTTCTCCAACCGTGGGCCGGTGCTGATCGCCGTCCTCATGGGCACCTTCTCGCTCGTCGCGACGCTCATCGGCACCCAGGAGCTCGCACTGGTCTACGTACCGGTCATCCTGCCCCTGATCATCGCGCTGAAATACGATTCGATCGTCGCGGCCGCCATCGCGTTGTGCGCCACGACCGCCGGGTTCACCTCCGGCGTCCTCAACCCGATCAACACCGGCCTCGGCCAGAAGCTCGCCGGCGTTCCCTTGTGGTCGGGCTTCGGGCTCCGCGCGATCATCTTCGTCGTCACCGTGACCATCGCGATCGTCTTCGTCATCCGCTACGCGAACAAGGTTCGTCGCGACCAGAGTCTCAGCCTCATGCACGGCAGCCCCGCGGAGATGCAGAAGCGCCTCGAGTACACCGAGGCCGCGCGCGATGAGCCGTCGCACAAGATGACCAAGCGTCAGCGGGCGGCCGCCGTCGTCGCCATGGGATTCTTCGCGGTCCTGGTCTTCGGTGTGCTCAAGCTGGGCTGGTTCATGATGGAGATGGCCGGCCTCTTCATCCTCGTGGGCGCCATCGTCGGCGTGATCTCGGGCCTGCGCGGCGCTGAGCTCGCCGAGGCCTTCAACGACGGCTTCCGCGCCGTCCTCGTCGGTGCGCTGATCGCGGGCATCGCCCGCGGCGTCGCTGTCGTGCTGGAGGACGGCCAGATCCTCGACACGATCGTCTACGCCCTGGGCGAGGCCGTCGGGGGCCTGCCCGCCGCGCTGGCCGCCGTCGGAATGTTCGTCGGCCAGATGGGCCTGAACTTCATCATCCCCTCGGGCAGTGGCCAAGCGCTCGTGACCATGCCCATCATGGCTCCGCTGGCCGATATCGTCGGCGTGACCCGCCAGACCGCCGTGCTGGCCTACCAGCTGGGTGACGGGTTCGGAAACATTCTCTTCCCCACGTCGGGATACTTCATGGCCACCCTGGCCATCGCCGGCGTTCCGTGGCAGAAATGGGTGAAATTCTTCATCCCGCTGTTCCTGATCTGGTTCGTGATCGCGCTGATCTTCCTGGTCTTCGCGCAGGTCACGGGCTGGTCGTAAACATCGCTCCGACGGAATGATGGCCGTTCGCCCCCGGGCGACGCGGCGTCGAAACTGACAGCTATCGATCACAGATAACACAGCGTCCTCCCAGAATCGATGTCTAATGTAGGTAGCACCTCATGAAGGTGCGAGTGATGAGGCGAAGGCCCCCAGCCAGTGGTTGGGGGCCTTCGTTTTGCCCCGGGCGGCTGGACTACGGCTCGCGTGTCTCGGTGCTGTCCGGCACCTTGACGACGTCGATGCTCGACGTAATGGGGACCTCGCGGCCCTCCCGGTCGATCAGCTTGCCGTCCTCGAAGTGATCCCCGTCGGCCAGGCAGGCGACGTCGCGGTCCGTCACCGAGCGCTCGGTCCCGGCGACGAACACGGACTGGTTCTCGCTGTTGCCCTTCTTCACGTGGTTGAACATGATGTTCAGCAGGATCGCCGCGATGGCCGCCGAGCTGATGCCCGAGTGGAAGATCGTGGCGAACCAGGCCGGGAACTGGTCGTAGAAGTGCGGTGCCGCGATGGGGATCATGCCGAACCCGATCGAAGCGGCCACGATGATCAGGTTCATGTTGCCGCGGTACTCGACCTTGGCCAGGGTGCGGATGCCGCTGGCCGCGACGGTGCCGAAGAGGACGACGCCGGCGCCGCCGAGCACGGGCGTCGGTACGGCCGCCACGACCCGGCCGAGGATCGGCAGCAGCCCCAGGACCACGAGGATCAGGCCGCCGGCGCTGACCACGAAGCGGCTCTTGATGCCGGTAATTGCGACGAGGCCGACGTTCTGGGCGAAGGCGCTCTGGGTGAAGGAGTTGAAGACCGGCGAGAGCGCGCTCGAGAGCATGTCGGCGCGGAGGCCGTCGCCGATGCGCTTGGCGTCGACCTTGGACTTGGTGATCTCGCCGACGGCGATGATGTCAGCCGAGGTCTCCGTCAGCGTCACGAGGATAACGATCAACATTGAGATGATCGCCGCGATCTCGAAGGTCGGCGCACCGAATGCGAAGGGCGTCGGGAACGCGACGACGTCGCCCTCGCCGACCTTGGAGAAGTCCGCCTTGCCGACGGCCAGGGCAATGAGCGTGCCCACGACCATGGCCAGCAGGATCGACAAGCGCGAGATCGCCGAGTTGCCGACCTTGCTCAGCAGCAGCACGATGGCCATCGTCGCGGCCGCGAGGCCGATGTTCGAGACGCTTCCGTAGTCTTCCGCCTGGGAATTGCCGCCCATGGCCCAGTTCGCGGCGACCGGCATGAGCGTCAGGCCGATCGTCGTGATGACCGTTCCGGTCACGACCGGCGGGAAGAATCTGATGATCTTGGAGAACACCGGGGTGATGGCCAGGCCGATGAGCGACGCGACGATCACCGACCCGAAGACCGACTGGATCCCGCCCCCGCCGTGGACGATGGCGACCATGGTCGAGACGCCGGCGAAGGAGACGCCCTGGACCAGCGGGAGCTGGGAACCGAAGAAGGGCACGCCGATCGTCTGCAGGATCGTGGCGAAACCGCCGACGAAGAGGCAGGCGGCAATCAACAGACCGATGTCCTGGGAGTCCATGCCCGCGGCCGCGCCGATGATCAGCGGCGGTGCGATGATGCCGCCGTACATCGTCAGGACGTGCTGAAAGCCGTACGCAAACGTGCTGCCCAGGGGCAGGCGTTCATCTTCCGGTCGAGCGGGTCCCGGGCGGGACGGCCCGGAACGGGATTTCTTCTTGAGGATCATGGCAGTCTTCCTGATTCGTTCCGGCGGCTGAGCCGGAGGAGTGATGACGTGACTGTTGGTGCGAGAAATCTGTCGATGATGAAGTTGTAGAGTCCGCGGCATAAAAAAAGAGCCGACATCAAGTGATGTCAGCTCATTACGACCCTGCCTGCTGCTCTCAGGTTACGTGACCTATGTCACGAGGTGTAGCCCACCCTAGTCCGCTTCCTCGTCAAACGGAAGGGTTTGTGAGAAGTTTTTTCCGCTTCTCGGAATGTGCCCAGGTCGGCAACGGGTCCGCGCTTCTCCGGGATCCCGGACCCGCCGTACCCGCTACCCGGCGACGAGCCGGCGGGCCGCCGCCGAGTGCCGCGCCGCGAGCGCGCCGACGTCCAGCCCCGGCACGGCACCATCGAGCACGCGCCACACCCCGCCGACCATGACGCGGTCCGCACGGTCCGCCCCGCAGAGCAGGAGCGCAGCCAGCGGATCATGGCTCCCGGAGAAGCGCAGACCCTCGGGGGCGAACATCGCCAGGTCGGCCTGCATCCCCGGTGCCAGCTGGCCGATATCGGTACGGCCGAGCACCGCCGCCGAACCGCGCGTCGCCCAGCCGAGCGCCCGGGTCACGGGCACGTCGGCCCCGTAGCGCAGCCGCTGCAGGTAGAGGGCCTGCCGGGCCTCGAGGATCATGTTCGAGGCGTCGTTCGAGGCGGACCCGTCGACGCCGAGTCCCACCGGAACGCCGGCCGCCTCCAGTTCCAGCACGCGCGCCGTCCCGGAGGCGAGCCGCATGTTCGACGTCGGGCAGTGGGCCACCGCGGTCCCCGCGGCGCCCAGCCTGGCGATCTCGGAATCGTCGAAGTGGATGCCGTGGCCGAGCCACGTGCGGTCCCCGAGCCAGCCGACGCTCTCAAGGTAGTCGACCGTGCGCAGGCCGTACTTCTCGCGGCAGAAGTCCTCCTCATCGAGCGTCTCGGCGAGGTGGGTGTGCAGGCGGACGTCGTGCCGCTCTGCAAGCGCCGCGCTTTCTTCCATGACCTCGCTCGTCACGGAGAACGGCGAGCACGGCGCGAGCGCGATCTGCACGACGGCGCCCGGCCCCGCCTCGTGGTGTTCGCGGATGAGCCGCTCGCTGTCGGCGAGGACGACCTCCGCGCGCTGGATCGTCGAGCGGGGCGGCAGGCCGCCGTCGTCCTCGCCCAGGGTCATCGACCCGCGCGTCAGCGTCGCGCGCATACCCACGCGCCGGACCACGGACGCCTCGATGTCGATGGCTTCCTGCAGGCCGTCCGGGAAGAGGTAGTGGTGGTCGGCGGCGGTCGTGCAGCCCGAGAGGAGCAGTTCGGTGAGCGCCACCTCCACGGCGAGCTCGAGCGCGTCCGGCGTCAGCCGCGCCCAGACCGGGTAGAGATTCTGCAGCCACGGGAACAGCGGCACGTCGGCGGCCGGACCCCAGGCGCGCGTGAGCGTCTGGTAGAAGTGGTGGTGCGTGTTGATCAGACCCGGCAGCAGGACGTGACCGCTGGCGTCGTAGGTCTGCTCGCACGGCTGCTGTGGCCGTCCGCCGGCGGGGACGAGCTCGGCGATCCGGTCCCCGCACACGACGAGGCCGCCGCCTGCGTCGAGATCGTTGGCGGTGAAGACGGCGAGCGGGTTCTTGATCCAGAGCCTGGGCGCGGTGGTGTTCATGGGGTCCTCCTGAAGTGGTTCGACAATTGACGAGCCAGCTCAGTTACACCCTGTCTGCTGATCCAGGAGCACCCGCAGGTGCGCCGGAGCCGGGCGCCGCACACGCGGCACCCGGACCCGGATGGTTCATTCACGCCGGCACGCGGCGCCAGGACTCGCCTCAGAGGGCGATCTGGCGGTTCACGTCCTTGTAGAGCAGGTAGCGGAACTTCGACGGCCCGCCCGCGTAGCAGGCCTGCGGGCAGAAGGCGCGCAGGGACATGTAGTCGCCGGCTTCGACCTCGACCCAGTCCTCGTTCAGGCGGTAGACCGCCTTGCCCTCCAGGACGTAGAGGCCGTGCTCCATGACGTGGGTCTCGGCGAACGGGATCGACGCGCCAGGCTCGAACGTCACGACGTTCACATGCATGTCGAACGCGAGGTCCTCCGGGTCGAGCATGCGCGTCGTGCGCCAGGCCCCGTCGGTGTCCGGCATCGGGCTCGGCTCGATGTCGCGCTCGTTGCCGACGACGACGCGCGGCGCGTGCCCGGCCAGCGGGACGTAGCGCTTGCGCAGCCACTGGAACTGGGCCGGGTCGACGCCGTTGTTGGCGGCGCTCCAGTCGGTGCCGGCGGGCAGGTACGCGAACCCGCCCTCGGTGAGCACGTGCTCGGTGCCGTCGATGGTCACGGTCAGGCTGCCGGAGAGGACGAAGACGAAACCCTCGACCTCGGCCTGCGGCTCGGGACGCTTGGACCCGCCGCCGGGGGCGACCTCGACGATCGACTGGGCGAACGTCGTCGCACCACCGGAGACCGGGCGGTTGAGCACCCAAGCGCGCGCGCCCTGCCATTCCGGGAAGACGGACGTGACGATGTCGCGCAGCACGCCGCGCGGAATGACGGTGTAGGCCTCGGTGACGACGGCGCGGTCGCTCAGCAGGTCCGACTGCGGCGGCAGGCCGCCGATGGCCCCCTGGTAGGCGGGCGCCGAGGTGCGGGCGGTGGCTAGCTCAGACATGGGTACCTTCTTCTGCATCGATGGGTCGGTTGAGCGCGAGGGAGTCGAGGGTCGCGGCGTCGACGCCGGCGGCCTCGGCGATTTCGTCGGCCGTCAGGGCGCCGCAGATGCGACCGCGGCGGATGAAGGCCGCGAGCGCGCGGGCCGTCGCGGGTTCGTCCATGACGGACGACTCGATCCGGTGCACGTAGTTGCGCAGGCGGGTCGCGGCAGCCGCGAACCCGTCGCGGTAGAACGCGTAGGTGGCCAGGTAGCGCGTGGGCAGCTGGGCCGGGTGCAGGTCCCACCCTTGGTAGATGCCGCGCTCGAGGTGGCGGCGGACGAGCCGCGCGTGCAGCCGCCACGCGGCCACCGCGTTCTCGGGGTCCCCGACGGGCAGGATGTTGGTCGATCCGTCGGAGAGGTGCACGCCGGTGCCCGCGACCGCGACCTGCATCGCGTTCTTCGCGAAGTCCGCGGCCGGGTGCTCCATCGACTGGTACGCGGCCGCGATCCCCAGCGACGCCGAATAGTCGTAGGTGCCGTAGTGCAGGCTCGACACGCGGCCAGCGCCGGCGTGGATCAGCCGGGCGCTCGGGACCGTCCCGTCCGCCGCGAGGATCAGCTGCGGGGTCTCCATCTGCACTTCGAAGCGCAGCCGGCCGGCGGCCAGGCCGTGCGCGGCCTCGAGGCGCTCGACGACGTCGACCATCGCCTCGACCTGCTCCACCGAGGTGACCTTCGGCAGCGTCAGCACAAGCCCTGCGGGCAGCCGGTCCCCCGGCGCCCCGTGCTCCGCCCCGGAGGCGATGAGCGCGCCGACGAACAGATCGAGCGTGCGCAGGCCGCGGCGCCGGGTTGGCGCCTCGAACGACTTGAAGCGGATGCCGATGAACGGCGGGGCCGTACCGGCCGCGACCGCCCGGGCCACGGCCTCCGCGGCCGCCACGGCGTCAGCGTCCTCCTGCTCGTCGCCGCGGTCGCCGTACCCGTCCTCGAAGTCCAGGCGCAGGTCCTCGATCGGTTCCGCGGCAAGTTTCGCCTGAACGAGCTCCGCCAGCACAGCCGCGCGGGAGGCCCCGCTGCCGTCCGACCCGGCGAGGCCGACGCACTCGGCGAGGGCCTGCAGGCCGCCGGCGGACTCGGCCGCCTCGAGGCCGCGGGCGCCCCAGTCCGCCGCCAGCTCCGGGGAGAACCGCTCAGCCGAGACGTACACGGTGTGCACGGGCTGGCGGCGGCCGTCGTCGCCCGGGTAGCGGGTGGCCAGCTCGTGATCGGCCGCAGCGAGGCGGGCGTCGAGCGCCGCGACTGCCTCCTGCCCGAGAACGGGTCCGATCGTCATGACGCGACGACCTCCCGGGTGAGGTGACGGTAGGCGGGAAGGGTGAGGAACTCTTCGAAGTCCTCGTCGCGCCCGGAGACCAGGCGTTCGATCAGCTCGGCTGCGGGGACGTAGTACGTCGCGAAACGCTCCTCGTCGCCGACCTCGCCGCGCAGCCGCTCGACTTCCTCACCCAGGATGGTCTTGACCAGCTCGGCGGTGATGGTGTTGCCGGTGTCCTCGGCGACGACCTCGTTGCGGATCTGCTGCCAGATCTGCGAGCGGGAGATCTCCGCGGTGGCGGCGTCCTCCATCAGGTTGTGGATGGCGACCGCGCCGTTGCCCGAAAGCCACACGGCCGTGTAGTTGACAGCGACGTAGAGGTTCATGCGCACGCCGGCCTCGGTGACCCGGCCCGGCACGGACTCGACGTCGAGCAGCTGCTCCGGCGTGACCGCGACCTCCGGGCGCTGGCGGTCGAGCTGGTTCGGCTGCGCACCGAGGACGCCGTCGAACTCCTCGCGGCACACCTCGACCAGATCCGGGTGGGCCACCCACGAGCCGTCGAAGCCGTCGGCCGCCTCGCGGGCCTTGTCGGCGTGCACCTTCTCGAAGGCCGCCGCGGTCACGTCCGGCTCGCGCCGGTTCGGGATGAAGGCCGCCATACCGCCGATCGCGAAGGCGCCGCGCTTGTGGCACGTCTGCACCAGCAGCTCCGTGTAGGCGCGCATGAGCGGGGCCGTCATCGCGACGTCGGCGCGGTCCGGCATGACGAACTTCTCGCCGGCGCCGCGGAAGTACTTGATGATGCTGAACAGGTAGTCCCAGCGGCCGGCGTTGAGGCCGGAGGCGTGCTCGCGCAGTTCGTAGAGGATCTCGTCCATCTGGAAGGCGGCCGGAATGGTCTCGATGAGGACCGTCGCGCGGACGGTGCCGTGCTCGAGCCCGAGCTCACCCTCGGCGAAGGTGAAGATGTCGTTCCACAGCCGCGCCTCGAGGTGGGACTCGGTCTTGGCGAGGTAGTAGTACGGCCCCTGCCCGGTCTCGGCCAGGTGCTTGGCATTGTGGAAGAAGTGCAGCCCGAAGTCCACGAGCGCGCCGATCGCCGGCTGCCCGTCGATGCTCACGTGCGCCTCCGGCAGGTGCCAACCGCGCGGTCGCATGACGACGACGGCGCGCGGGATGTCCGTGCGCAGCGTGTACGTCTTGCCCTCCGGCGAGGTGTAGGCCAAGGTGCCGCGGGCGGCCTCGGTCAGGTTCTTGATGCCGTCGACGACGTTGTGCCACGTCGGGGCCGAGGCGTCCTCGAGGCACGCCAGCCACACCTTGGCGCCGGAGTTGAGCGCGTTGATCGCCATCTTGGCCGGCGACGGCGGCCCGGTGATCTCGACGCGGCGGTCGCGCAGGGCCTCGGGCGCGTCCGCGACCTTCCAGTCGCCGGCGCGCACGTCGGCGGTCTCCGGCAGGAAGTCCATGCGGCCGGTCTCGGCGGCCGCGGCGCGGGCGGCGACCCGGGCCTCGAGCAGCTCGTCGCGGGTCCCGGCGAAGCGGGTGTGCAACTTCTCGACGAAAGCGAGGGCCTCAGGCGTGAGGATTTCCTCGGCACCGATCACGGTGGGGGCGGGCTGAGCGGTGATGGTCATCTCGGGTGCTCCTTCTTCTCCGGTGGGCTAGTTGGCAGTGGCCGTGGCGGGTGCTGAGGCGACCGCGACGATCGCGGCGGCCACCTCGGTGGCCACCTTCGGGTCGAACACGCTCGGAATGATGAAGCCGGGGTTGAGCTCGGCGTCACTCACACGGGAAGCGATGGCCTCGGCCGCTGCCACCAGCATCTCATCGGTGATCTCGGATGTCTGCGCGTCCAGCAGGCCGCGGAAGACGCCCGGGAACGCCAGGACGTTGTTGATCTGGTTCGGGAAGTCCGAACGCCCCGTGGCGACAACGGCGGCGTGCCGGCCGGCCGCGGCCGGATCGACCTCGGGGTCCGGGTTCGCCATCGCGAAGACGATGGAGTCCTTCGCCATGGAGGCCACGTGCTCCTCCGCCAGGATGTTCGGCCCGGAGACGCCGATGAAGACGTCTGCGCCGACGATGGCCTCGTGCAGGGAACCGGTGAAGCCCTCCGGGTTCGTGTTCTCGGCGATCCAGATGCGGTGCGCGTCCGTGTGCTCCTGGCCGCGGGCGATCGCGCCGTTGCGGCCGCAGGCGACGATGTTCGTCGCCCCGCTGGCCTGCAGCAGGCCAATGATGGCGTGGCCCGCGGCGCCGACGCCGGAGACCACGATCTTGACGTCGCCGATCTGCTTGTCGACAACCTTGAGCGCGTTCTTAAGGGCCGCCAGGGTGACGATCGCGGTGCCGTGCTGGTCGTCGTGGAAGACGGGGATGTCGAGCTCGTCGCGCAGGCGACGCTCGATCTCGAAGCAGCGCGGGGCAGCGATGTCCTCGAGGTTCACGCCGCCGTAGACCGGGGCGATCGCCTTGACGACGGCGATGATCTCCTCGGTGTCCTGCGTGTCCAGGCAGACGGGCCACGCGTCGACGCCGGCGAACTGCTTGAAGAGGGCGGCTTTGCCCTCCATGACGGGCAGGGCGGCCTCAGGGCCGATGTTGCCCAGTCCCAGCACGGCGGATCCGTCGGAGACCACGGCGATGGTGTTGCGCTTGACGGTCAGCCGGCGCGCGTCGTCCTTGTTCGCGGCGATGGCCTGGCAGACGCGGGCGACGCCGGGCGTGTAGGCGCGGGAGAGGTCGTCGCGGTTGCGCAGGGCAACCTTGGGGTTGATCTCGAGCTTGCCGCCAAGGTGCATGAGGAACGTGCGGTCGGAGACCTTACGTACGTGCACGCCCTCGAGGTCGTCGAGTGCCCCGCGGATCTGTTCTGCGTGGGAGGTGTCCGTGGTGTTGCAGCTGACGTCCACGACGACGTTGTCGTGGTCCGACTCAACAACGTCGAGCGCCGTGACCGAACCGCCCGCAGCGCCGACGGCGGCCGCGAGCTCGCTGGTCGCGGTGATGGTGGCTGGGGCTTCGACGCGGATCGTCAGCGAGTAGCCGGGGCTGGGTGCTCCCATGTTCCGTACCTCCTTGTAGGCCTCGTCGTGCAAAGCGACGGGTGGCAATCCTTCGATTGCCGAGAACTTCTTTCCGTATAGTGGATACTATGGTTTACATCATGGAATTTCAAGGCCTAGATCACAGGTTCTTGTGAAAAAATTTCGTTGGGCGGAAAAATCGTTCGGCGATGCGATAGCCTGACGAAAGAGTCACATACCCGTCACCATCGAAAATGCGACCACATCGCGAGGAGAGCACATGACCGCCAAGACCAGTTCGGGCGTCCAATCCGTCGAGCGGGCCTTCGACTTGCTCGAGCTCATCGCGCGGGCCGGCGGCGAATGCACGCTGAGCGAACTCGCCGAACAAACACCCTTGCCCCTGCCGACGATCCACCGCCTGCTGCGCACCCTCGTCGGCATCGGCCACGTGCGCCAGCTCCCCAACCGCCGCTACGCCCTGGGCCCGCGCCTGATCCGCCTCGGCGAGGTGGCCAACCGCCAGCTCGGCGCCCTCGCGGCCCCCGTGCTGCGGTCGCTGGTCCAGGAGCTCGGCGAGTCCGCCAACCTGGCGGTGCTCGACGGCGACATGGTCACCTACACGGGACAGGTCCCCTCCCCGCACAGCATGCGGATGAACACCGAGGTCGGCCGTCGCGCCAACCTGCACAATTCCGGCGTGGGCAAGGCGATCCTCGCCACGCTCGACGACGAGCGCATCACCCGCCTCGTCCTGCAGGCCGGCATGCCGGCCGCCACCGAACACTCGATCTCCACCCTGCCGGCCCTCATGGCCGAGGTGGAGCGGATCCGCGCGCAGGGCTACGCGGTCGACGAGGAAGAGCAGGAGATCGGCGTCCGCTGCTTCGCAATGCCCGTCTCGGGCGCTCCGACCCCCATGGCCCTGTCCATCTCGGGCCCGATCTCTCGCGTCGGCGAGGACTTCGCCGTACAGGCGATCGACGCCCTCAAGCGGGCCACCGGCACCATCTCGGAAGCCCTCACCGGCGTCAGCGCCTGATCGGCGCTGGGCGCGCCGTCCGGTGCGTCCCCACTGAAACGAATGGCGAGAGCCGGGGGAATACCTGATTGGTATTCCCCCGGCTCTCGCCATCCACGCTGAGCTAGCCCGAGGCCCCCGGGAGCCGCCGGCCTACGTGCTTCGGGCGCGGTCCGGCCGCTCCGACTGCTCGGCGTCCTGGAGCACCTCGCGGCGGTCGACGCCCTCAGGCAACTCCGGCTCGATGCCCGCCTCGTCGCAGGCCTTGAGGTGCTGCGCCAGCGCTACCGTGAACTGCTCGGCAGTTACCACGGGCACCTCCTCACCCTTGGCGTCGATGAGCTTGCCGGCCTCGTAGTGGTCCCCCTCGCGCAGGCTGCGGATCTCCTCGGTCTTGACCATGCGCGGCGGGGCGGCGTGGAAGACCGAGCCCTCCTTGGAGTTTCCGGCCTTGATCTCGTTGAAGACGATGTTCAGGGCCACGGCCATGACGGCAGCCGAGCTGATGCCGGAGTGGAAGATCGTCCCGACCCAGGCAGGGAAGTGCTCGTAGAAGCCCTCCGCCACCACGGGGATCATGCCGAACGCGATCGACGCGGACACGATGATCAGGTTCTGCCCGCTGAACTGGACCTTGGAGAGCGTCCGGATCCCGGACGCGGCCACGGTCCCGAAGAGGACGATGCCGGCGCCGCCGAGCACGGGCAACGGGATCGACGCGACCACGCGCCCTAGCACCGGCAGCAGGCCGAGGACCAGCAGGATCACGCCGCCGGCGGTGACGACGAACCGGCTCTTCACACCGGTGATCGCCACGAGGCCGACGTTCTGGGCGAACGCGCTCTGCGTGAACGTGTTGAACACGGGGGCCGCGATCGAGGAGATCATGTCCGCCCGCAGGCCGTCGGCGATGCGCCGGGAGTCGACGCGGGTCTTGGCGATCTCCCCGACGGCCAGGATGTCCGCCGTCGTCTCCGTGAGGATGACCAGCACCACGATGACCATGGAGATGATGGCGCCGGCGTGGAACGTCGGCGGGCCGAACGCGAACGGCTGCGGCAGGGCGAAGAACGCCCCCGCACCGACCTGCGAGAAGTCGGCCATGCCGATTCCCCACGCGACGAGCGTGCCGATGACGATGGCCAGCAGGATCGAGAGCCGCGAGATCGCCGCGTTGCCCACCTTGCTCAGCGCCAGCACGATGACCAAGGTCATCGCGGCGAGGCCAATGTTCTCCAAGCTCGCGTAGTCCGCGGCGGAAGAGTTCCCGCCCATGGCCCAGTTCGCGGCAACGGGCGTCAACGACAGCCCGATCATCGTGATCACCACGCCGGTCACAACCGGCGGGAAGAAGCGGACGATCCGGGCGAAGAACGGGGCGATCAGGAACCCGATGACGGCAGCCGCCAACACCGCCCCGAACACAGCCTGGATTCCCCCTCCGTCCTGCGCGATCGCCACGAGCGTGGCGACGGACGCGAAGGACGTGCCCTGCACGAGCGGCAGCTGGCACCCGAAGAAGGGGATGCCCACGGTCTGCAGGATCGTCGCGAGCCCGCCGACGAACAGGCAGCAGGCGACCAGGACCGCCTGCTCGCCCGGCCCGAGCCCCGCGGCCGCGCCGATGATCAACGGCGGGGCGATGATGCCGCCGTACATTGTCAGGACGTGCTGGAGCCCGTAGGCGAACGTCCGCCCCAGGGGCAGCCGCTCGTCCTCCGGCCGTGTCGATGTGCTTTTTCGTGCAACTGTCACAGCTGACCTCCTTGTCAGACAGATTCCGTGCGGCGGTTTAGCAGAATCCGGAGGAGTTCTCCCAGATCGGGTGGGTGTCCGGGACGCCGTCGCGCTTGATCGCGGCCTCGATCAGGCCGTACGGGCGGTCGGCGGCGAAGAAGACCTCGTTGGGGTTGTCCTGGCCGAACGGGGTCAGATCCACGAGGAAGTGGTGGTTGTTGGGCAGGCTCATGCGGATCTCGTCGATCTCCGGATGCGCCTCGAGCACGGCCTCGCCCATCTTGAACATCGTCTGCTGCAGCGCGAGCGAGTGGGTGTCGGCGAACGCCTTGAGCAGCAGGCGGCGCACGGAGGCGTAGACGTCGTCGAACCGGATCTCGCCGCCGGCGACGGCGTCCGTGTTGTACCGCCAACGGGCGGTGACGTCAGTCGCGAGGATGCGGTCCGTGGTCTCCTTCAGCGTCGTGTAGCGGTCGCGCGGGAAGCCGTGGAACTCGCTTCCCGTGGACTTCAGGACGGTCAGGCCCTCGATGCCGGCGACGATGTTCTTCTTGCCGTCGGCGATCTCCAGGATCGCGGTGCGGACCTCGGACTTGTTGGCCGAGAACGCGTGGTCGTGGTCCTCGATCCGGTCCCAGAAGAACTGCTGCCCGGCCCAACGGCCGCCCGTGACCCACTCGAACTCGGTCGTGAAGTGGTCGCCAAGGCGCGTGAGGAAGCCCTCGAGGGTGCCCACGCCGTCCCGGGCGAACGCGTAGACCGTGTTCTTCTGGGTGTCGGTGGCCACGACGGCGGCGTTGTCGCCCTCGGTGTGCGCGGCGGTGAAGTCGCCGTGCAGCTGGGAGGTGACGTTCAGGTCCTCGATCTGGTGGCGCGCGGTGTCGCGGGTGATCTTGACGAGGCGGACCTCAGCCTTGCCGTACTGGTTGCGTCCCAGCACGATCTTGGTGCCGGTGGAGGTTTCGGGTGCTGTCAGAGTCATGGTTCTAGCTTCCTCGGTAGGTTGAATAGGCGAACGGGCTGATGAGCAGGGGCACGTGATAGTGCGCGTCCGCGTCGGTGACGCGGAAGGCGATGACGACCTCCGGGAAGAAGGAGTCCGTGTCCTGCGCGGCGAAGTAGTCGCCGGTGCTGAAGGTGACGCGGTAGGTGCCCGGCTCCACGGCGGGCGGGCTCAGGTCGGTGATCCGGCCGTCGTCGTCGGTTCTCCCGTCGCCGATGGCCGTCCACCCGTCGCCCGCGAGCTGTTCGAGCGTCGCGGCGACCCCGGCGGCCGGGCGTCCGGCCGCGGTGTCGAGGACGTGGGTGGTGATGTGGCTCGTGTGTCCACTGGCGCTCATCGAGTCTCTCCTTTGCGCTTGTCTGCAGGTCTCCACCGGTGCGGGCACGACGGCGGCCGCGCCCGCACCGGCATGTGGTTCGTCAGGGGTGCTGCGCGCCGGCGGCAGCCGGTTCGGCGACGGCGCCGCGTAGGCGCAGCACGGCGATCTGCCGCAGCTGGTCGGCCGTTTCGGCGGCTTCGGCCTCGTCCGTGTTCGTCAGCCGACGGGTTGCCTCGGAGAGGATCTCCTCGGCGCTGCGCCCGGCGGCGCGGATCAGGAAGACCCGGCCGAAGCGTTCCTCGTAGGCCTGGTTGGCTTCGACGAGGCGGGCGGCTGTCTCGGCGGCGGGGTCCAGCCCGGCCTGCTCGCCGCGGCTGAGGCGCGCTTCGGCCCCCGAGCCCTCGGCGCGTTCGCCGATGCGCGGGTGATGGGCCAGGGCGGCGTCGACTTCGGTGTCCGTGAAGGGCGAGGCGGCGCGGGAGGCGGCGACGACGAGCGATTCGGCATCGGCGTAGGGCCGTCCGGCGACCAGCTCGTCGACCCAGCGGTCGACGTCCAGGCAGGGTCGCAGCGCGGAGCGGGCCTCGTCCGGGGACAGTGAATTGAAGGTACTCAAATCCATGGGGGTTCAGCTCTTTCGTCGTCTAGACAACGTCCACCTCGGTGCTGAACACCCTTGACCATTGGCGGGCCGGGGCCCGGCGGGCGGACCCGCACCAACTTGATTCGATGTTTCTGTATGGTGGAACTTCTCTTCCACCCATGTAACGCCGGTCGCGTTGCGCCTGTCAACCCCGGCCGGGAAATTCATCGCGAAAATTCTTCGATGCACTTCCGTGGCGCATCCCGCCACAGCCCGCGGGTCGGGTGCGCTCTGGCGGGGTCGTACCCCATCATCCTCGCGCGCGCCCCTTGCCAGAGACGCCGGCTACACTCATACTTGTTTTCAGGATTCAGAATTTAGATTCCACATCATGGAATGCAGGAGAGTTTTCGATACGAGGAGACATCATGAACGCCACCACCGGCCCCCACACCCCGGACCACTCCGCAGACTCCGCGCCGCGCCCCCAGCGCGCGGCGGCGGTAGCGCCGACGTCTTTCTACGCCCCCGTCGGCCTGGACCCGGACTTCGTTCCGCGCTCATACTCGGCGGGCGCACCGCGCAGGTCGCTGTGGGGCCGCCTGGCGGGCCTGATCGCCCGCGACTGACCCTCGCTACCGACTGGTAACCATTGCCAGCACGGGCCCTCGGTGTTGGAATGTGGGCATGAGCGCACCAGAAACGGCCGCGGCCGAGACCATGGTTCTGCTGGCGATCGGAACAAAGAAGGGCCTGTGGCTCGCCGCGAGCGAGGACCGCGAACACTGGACCCTGTCCGATCCGCACTTCCTCATCCTCGAGGCCTCCTCCGTCGCAATCGACAACCGCAACGGTGCCCCGCGCGTCCTCGCCGGCCTGCTGGACTGGCACTGGGGCCCCACCGTCGTCACGAGCGACGACCTGGGCGCCACCTGGACCGACCCGGAACAGGGCGCCATCACCTTTCCGCCGGACACCGGCGCCGCGCTCGAGCGCGTCTGGCACCTCCGCCCGGACGCCGCGTCCCGCCCCGGCGTCGTCTGGGCCGGCGCCGAGCCGCACTCGTTGTGGCGCTCGGACGACGGCGGCACCACCTTCGAGCTCAACCGCGGCCTGTGGGACCACCCGCAGCGCTCCAGCTGGCAGCCCGGCGGCGGCGGACCCTGCCTGCACACCGTCGACCCAGACCCGGACAGCGAGCAGATCCACATCGCCGCCTCCGCTGCGGGTGTCTACCGCTCCGACGACGGCGGCGCCACCTGGGCGCCCGCGAACCGCGGCATCTCCGCCGGCTTCCTGCCCGGCGAGGAGCCCGAATTCGGCCAGTGCGTGCACCGGATCGCCCGCGACGCCGGGGACCGGCAACGCCTCTACGCGCAGAACCACGGCGGCGTGTACCGCTCAGACAACGCCGGCGAGCAATGGGTCTCGATCGCGGACGGGCTGCCGGGCGACTTCGGCTTCACGTTCCTCGCCCACCCGCGCGTCGGCGGCACGGGGTGGGTCATTCCGATGGCCGCGGACATCGACCGCATCCCGGCCGGTGCCCGCGTCTCCGTCTACAAGACCGAGGACGGCGGGGGCACCTGGACCGAGAACCACGAGGGCCTGCCGGACAAGGACTTCAACACGATCCTGCGCGACGCCTCGGCGGTAGACGACCACCCCGAGTCCACGGGTGTCTACTTTGGAACGCGCGCGGGCGAGGTGTTCGCGAGCGCCGACGAGGGCGTGACCTTCACCCGCGTCGCGCACCGGCTGCCCGACGTGCTCAGCGTGCGCGCCGCCGTCGTGCCGAAGACCGCCCTGCCGCAGGGATCCGAGAAGTACGTCCCGACCTTCCCCGAGGAGTAGGGCCGTGGGCGAGGTCATCGTGGACGTCCCGCAAGTGCTCGCGGCGTCGGTGGACGGCGCGCGCGAGCTGCGCGTCGAGGTGGACGACGACGGCGGGTCCGGCCCGCGCATCGGCGCGGTGCTCGACGTGCTCGCGGAGCGCTATCCGCGGTTCGGGCGCAAGATCCGCAACGAACTCGGCGAGGTGCGCCGGTACGCAAACGTCTTCGTCGGGCAGGACAACATCCGCGACCTGGCCGGGCAGGAGACGCCCGTGCCGGCGGGCGCGCGGGTCATGATCGTGCAGTCGGTCGCCGGCGGCTGAGAGCCCTCGCCGGCGCATAGACTTGCTGGGCACACCCGCTCAGACAAGGACGATGATGACCCAGATCCTGCAGCCCACCGGCGATCGCGTGACCCGCGAAGACTGCGTGGCCGCCGATGCGGCGAACCCGCTCGCCGGCTTCCGTGACCGCTTCCGCCTGCCCGAATCCGTGATCTACCTCGATGGCAATTCGCTCGGCGCCCTGCCTGTCGGCTCGGCCGAACGCGCGGCGGAGGTTGTTGAGAAGGAGTGGGGCACGGGCCTGATCCGCTCGTGGAACACGGCCGGCTGGTTCGACCTCCCGGGCACCCTCGGCGACAAGGTCGCCCGGCTGATCGGCGGCAACGAGGGCGAGTGCGTCGTCACCGACACCACCACCCTGAATCTCTTCAAGGCGCTCGCCTCGGCCGTGCGCATCCAGCAGGCCGAGCACCCGGCCAGGCGCGTCATCCTGACCGAGCGCGACAACTTCCCCACCGACGTCTACATCGCCGAGGGCCTGGCCGACTTCCTCAACAGCGCGATCGAGCGCGTCTCCGCCGAGACCGGCGCCGCCTACGAGGTGCGCCTCATCGACGAGGACCTGCCCCTCGAGGCCGCGCTGGACGACGACGTCGCCGTCGTCGCGCTCTCCCACGTCAACTACCGCACCGGCGCCATGTGGGACATGGCGGCCGTGACGGCCGCAGCGCACGACGCCGGCGCCCTCGCGATCTGGGACCTCGCCCATTCGGCGGGCGCAGTCGAGGTCGACCTGAACGGCGCGGACGCCGACTACGCGGTCGGCTGCACCTACAAGTATCTCAACGGCGGCCCCGGCTCCCCGGCCTTCGTCTGGGTGAACGCGCGCCACCAGGCGCGCTTCTGGCAGCCGCTCTCGGGCTGGTGGTCGCACGCGAGCCCGTTCGCGATGGCCGATTCCTACACGCCGGCCGACGACATCCGCCGGTTCATGTGCGGCACGCAGCCCGTCACGTCGCTCGCGATGGTCGAGAACGGCCTGGACATCGCCCTGGCGGCGGACATGGCCACCGTCCGGGCGGTCTCGCTCGAGCTGACCGACCTGTTCATCCGGCTCGTGCGCGAGCGCTGCGGCGAACACCCGCTGACCCTCGTCACGCCCGAGGAGCACGCGCGCCGCGGCAGCCACGCGAGTTTCCTGCACCCCGAGGGCTACGCGGTCATGGCGGCCCTGATCGGGCGCGGGGTCATCGGCGACTACCGTGAACCGCACGTCCTGCGCTTCGGCGTCACCCCGCTGTACGTGGGCTTCGCCGACGTCTACGATGCGGTCGAGGCGCTGCGCGACATCCTTGACACGCGCGCATGGGACGCCGCAGAGTTCAAGGTACGAAACGCCGTCACCTAGCAGGAAGAGGGCAGGAGAGCGCCGTGATTCATTCAGAACCGCACACCGAACCGGTGATCGTCCAGGTCTCCGAGGCCCGGACGGCCGTGGTGAGGGGCCAGGACGTGGCCTTCGCCGACCTGACGTCCTTCTACGACGCCGCCTTCGCGGCTCTCTCCGAGGTGCTCGCCGAGCGGAACCTGACGCCCGTGGGACCGGCGTTCGGACTCATGACGCGCCCGCCGACCGAAACGATGGATCTGGAGGTCGGCTTCGCAATCGACCACCCGCTCGAGGGCTCGCACACCGCGGGCTCCGGCGTCGTCGTTGAACCCTCCATCCTGCCCGAGGGGACGACGGCGGCCGCCTCCCACCTGGGCGCCTACGACGCTCTGGGCGACGCGTGGGACGCGTTCATAGCCTGGATCGAGGAGCAGGGCTACTCCCCGCAGCTGCCCTTCTGGGAGGTCTACGTGACCGAGCCGAGCCCCGATGCTGACCCGGCCTCGATGCGAACGGACCTGTTTGTGCCGGTCGCCAAGAACGCCGGCGTCGCATGATCGCGCTGCTGCGCCTGCTGCGCGAGGACCTCAAGGCGGCGCGCGCCCAGGACCCGGCCGCCCGCAACGACCTCGAGGTGGCGCTCGCTTACTCCGGCGTGCACGCAATCTGGGCGTACCGAATCGCGCACGCACTCTGGCAGCGGCCCCCGTTCCGGCCGGCGGCACGCGTGCTGAGCCAGCTGGCCCGCTTCTTCACCGGCGTCGAGATCCACCCGGGGGCGAAGATCGGCCGGCGCCCGTTCATCGACCACGGTTCGGAGATCGTCATCGGCGAGACCACCGTGATGGGCGACGACATCATGATGTACCAAGGCACCACGGTCGGCGGCCGCACCCTCCAGGTGCCGTGCGACGTCAACGAGCGCCGCCACGCGATCATCGGCGACCGCGTCATGCTCGGCGCCGGCTGCCGCATCATCGGCCCGCTCACGATCGGCAACGACACTGCGATCGGCGCCAACGCCGTCGTTGTGCGGGACGTGCCCGCGGATTCGATCGCGATCGGCATGCCGGCCGTGCATCGGCACAAGGACAGCGACTACCCGCTGGACCCGCGCACGGACCTCATCGACCCGGCCGTGCTGCTCTAGCCCGGCCGCGCGTCAAGGGAGTTCGCGGCTCAGCGCCAACGGCGGCAGGTGCGCAGCCTGCTGCACGTCGACGCGGCGCGTGCCGCAGTCGCCGCACGTCACGTAGAGCACGCGCCCGGCCGATGTCGCGTGGCTCGATTCGACGCGCCAGCCGTGTTCGTGCGCGGCGGACAGGCCTGTTGCGGCGGTTGCGGGGCGGACGGCGCGCTGTTCTCTGGTTCTCATGAATCCACCATGATGTAATGCCCTTATGCATCTCAACCCTTACGGTGAGTACGCGGTCCTGCTCGCCGCCTCCCTCGCCAATGACTGGCCGGCGGACCGGGCGGGCATCGAGGACAGAACCCGCGAGTTCGGCATGACGATGTCGTTCCCCACCGCCGACGACGATCACGGGCAGACCCGCGCCGTGATCGACGCGTGGCTCGAGATCGTCGACGCGGGGGACGACCAGGAGCGGGCGCGCCTGCTCAACGCGCACATGGCGGCGGCGACGGCCTACCCGCGCCTGACCAACCACGACGCCGAGGGCTGGCACCTGCACTACCGCGACGACGAGCAGACCCTGCCGCACGTGCTGCGGGCCGTGATCAGCGTGGGCACGGCGCTGCACCTGACAACGCGCGGCATGCACCGCCTGTCCCGCTGCGCGGCCGGGCAGACCCCGGGCGACGGATGCGACGCTATCGTCGTGGACGTGACGCGCAATGGCCGCCAGCGCTACTGCTCGGTCCGCTGCGCCAACCGGGACGCGGTGCGCCGCCACCGGGCGCGCGGCGGGCGCTAACCGGCCGCGGGGCGGGGCTCAACCGAAGAACCGCTCCAGGGTGGTGACCACACCGTTCTCGACATTCGACGGGGCCCGGTGGCGCGCGGCCGCCAGGATGTCCGGGTGGGCGTTGGCCATGGCGTAGGAGTGCTCCGCCCGGCCCATCATCTCGAGGTCGTTGAGGTAGTCCCCGAAGACGACCGTCTGCGCCGGCGTGACACCCAGCGCGGCCTGTAGATCCTCGAGCGCGTGGCCCTTGTTGACGTCGGGCCGCATGATGTCGACCCACTGTGGGCCGGAGACAACGACCCGGTTGGCGGGCGCGATCTCTTCGAGGACCGGTGCCACGCGGTGGGCTGCGCCGTTGAGGTCGAAGACAGCGACCTTCAGGAATTCGTCGTCGACCGCTAGCAGATCCGGCACCGGGGTGAGGCGCGCGTAGTACTTCTCGGCCTCCCCCAGGAACGCTGGCTCTCTCCGCTCGACGTAAGCCGAGGCCTTGCCGCACAGCACGATCCCGAGGTTGTGCCGGTCGCGCGGGAGCGCCCGGACCCGGCCCACGATCTCGCGGGCACGGTCGGTATCGAGCGTCCGCGAGGAGACCTCGACGCCGTCGCGCATCACCAGGCCGCCGTTCTCGGCGATGATGGCCAGCCCCTCGCCGGCGAAATCGCGGACGAGGGTCGCGTACTGCCGACCCGAAGCGGGGACGAAGGTCACCGCGGCCGCGCGCATACGCTCCAGGACCGGCCAAAACGAGTCCGGCACGCTGCCATCGGCCCCGAGGAGCGTGCCGTCCATGTCGGCGACGACGAGGCGGATGTCGGCCGCGACCTCGCCCACCTACATCCCGCCTTCGGCGGCCATGTTGGAAAAACGCGAGTAGTGGCCCTGGAAGGCGACGGTGATGGTCTTGGTCGGACCGTTACGGTGCTTGGCGACGATGACGTCGGCCTCGCCGGCGCGCGGGGACTCCTTGTCGTAGATGTCCTCGCGGTGCAGGAGGATGACCATGTCGGCGTCCTGCTCGATCGAGCCGGACTCACGCAGGTCGGAAACCATGGGCTTCTTGTCGGTGCGCTGCTCGGAACCACGGTTGAGCTGGGACAGCGCGATGACCGGGACGTCCAGCTCCTTGGCCAGCAGCTTGAGGGCACGCGAGAACTCGGAGACCTCCTGCTGGCGCGACTCGACGCGCTTGCCGGAGCTCATCAGCTGCAGGTAGTCGAGAACGACCATCTTGAGATCGTGCTTCTGCTTCAGGCGACGGCACTTGGCGCGGATCTCCATGAGCGACATGTTGGGCGAGTCGTCGATATAGAGCGGCGCATCGTTCAGCCGGCCCATCGTGGTGGCGATCTTGCCCCACTGGTCGTCCTTCACGGTGCCCTTACGCAGGTCCTGCAGCCCGATCGAGGCCTCCGCAGAGAGCAGGCGCATCGCGATCTCGTTCCGGCCCATTTCGAGGGAGAAGAAAACGGTGGTCATGTTGTTCGCGATGGCCGCCGACCGGGCGAAGTCCAGGGCGAACGTCGACTTGCCGACCGCGGGGCGGGCGGCGATGACGATCATCTGGCCGCCGTGCAGGCCCTGGGTGAGCTCGTCGAACTCGTAGAAGCCCGTGGGCACGCCGATGATCCCCTCGCCGCGGCTACCCGCGGACTCGATCTCGTCGACCGTGCCCTCGATGATGTCGCGCAGCGCCACGTAGTCCTCGCCGCCGCGGCGCTCGGCCACGTTCATGACCTCAGCCTGCGCGGTGTTGACGATGTCGTCGACCTCGCCATCCTGAGAGTAGCCGAGCTGGACGATCTTAGTCCCGGCATCGACGAGCCGGCGCAGCACACCGCGTTCACGCACGATCTCGGCGTAGAACCCGGCGTTCGCGGCCGTCGGCACGGATTGGATGAGGGTGTGCAGATAAGCCGGGCCGCCGACGCGGGAGATGTCGCCGCGCTTGGTCAGCAGGTCGGCCACCGTGACGGCATCAGCGGGCTCGCCGCGACCGTAGAGGTCGATGATCGCTTCATAGACGAGCTCGTGGGACGGCCGGTAGAAGTCGGGTCCGCGCAGAACTTCGACGCAGTCGGCGATCGCGTCCTTGGAGAGCATCATGCCGCCGAGCACGGACTGCTCGGCGACGATGTCCTGCGGCGGGGTGCGCCCGACGTCGGAGGACCGGTTCTCGTCGATATCCGAGTGAGTCAGAGTCACTGCATTCCTTTCGCCACCGAACGCCGCCTGGCGCCGTCATCACCTCCATGATCCGCCGCCGCACCCGCAGAATGGGGCGCCCGACGTGCGCGCGCGAACGGATTCGCCACGGGAGGGATGTTGAAACAGTAGACCCTGTTTATCCCCACTCCAACTGAGTTATCCACAGGGTCTGTGGAGAAGTTGTGGGCGATTGTGCACAGACTGGGGACAGAGCTGTGGACAGGGGATTATTTTTCACCGTTATTTCGCTGTGACTAGGCATTTCCTTGATGCACAGGTGTGGACGGAAAGTTTTTTACCCCCAACCTTCAACCTTGCATTGCGTGTTCAGGCACCCCCTCGCCCCGAACCTCGACTAGTTATCCACAGTTATTGTCCACTTACCCACAGACACGCCCGAGGTGATCGGTGGGTGCAGAAGCAAGGGCGGCGCAACGGGTGAGGTCAAGGGCTAACCGTACGGGAGTTTAAATGTTAGTCTCCGCGTATGGATGCAGATAATAAGGTTTGCGGGCTCGATCCGTCGTCGGAGTTCGTCCACCTCGCCGCCGAGGTCTTCGGGATCCTCTCGGACCCCACGCGGATCCGGATCGTGCTGGCCCTGCGGGCGAGTCCCGAACTCTCGGTCAACGCGATCGCCGAGGCCGTGGGCAAGAGCCCCTCGGGTGTCTCCCAGCACCTGGCGCGGCTGCGCATGGCGCGGATGGTGACGACCCGCCAGGACGGCACGCGGGTGCTCTACCGTTTGGCCGACGAACATGCTGCCGCCCTCGTCGCCGAGGCCGTCAAACAGGCCGAGCACGCCGTGGCCGGCGGGGCGCCGCCGCACCACCACCGTCCGCAGGAGTGATCCGATGCTCGCGGTCCTGAGCCACGGAGTGTACGCCCGGCTGTTCGGCGCCCAGGTGGTCGCCCTGCTGGGCACTGGTCTACTCACCGTCGCCCTGGGCCTGCTGGCCTTCGACGTGGCCGGCGGAGCGGCCGGCGTCGTCATGGCCGCGGCGATGACCATCAAGATGGTCGCCTACGTGGCCGTCGCGCCCGTCGTGACCGCCCTGACCACCCGCGTCGGGCGCAAGCAGCTGCTCATCACGGCCAACGTCGTCCGCGCGCTGATCGCGCTGTGCCTGCCGCTGGTAGGCGAGGCCTGGCAGATCTACGTCCTGATTTTCCTGCTGCAGTCGGCCTCGGCCACGTTCACACCGGCCTTCCAGGCCGTGATTCCGTCCGTGCTGCCCGAAGAGCGCGACTACACGCGGGCGCTCTCCCTCTCTCGGCTCGCCTACGACCTCGAGTCCCTCCTCAGCCCCGTCATCGCCGCGCTGCTGCTGACGGTGGCGGGCTACCACGACCTGTTCGTCGGCACCGTCGCCGGATTCGCCCTCTCGGCCGCGCTCGTCGCCTCCGCCCGGCTGCCAGCCATCGATGCGGCGTCCGGTACCGGCTTCCTCGATCGACTCTCCCAGGGTGCCCGGCAATTCATTGCGCGGCGCGAGCTGCGCAGCCTGCTGGCCCTCGACCTTGTGGTCGCGAGCGGGACCGCCATGCTGATCGTCAACACCGTGGTCCTCGTCCGGGCCGATCTGGGCCGCGACCAGTCGGACGTCGCCCTCCTGCTGGCGGCGGGCGGGGCGGGCTCGATGGCCGTCGCGCTGGCCGTGCCCCGGCTGCTCGACGCGAGGCCCGACCGCACGCTCATGCTTGCCGGGGCGGCCCTCATGCCAGCCGCCCTCACGGCGACGGCGGCCACGATCCGCTGGGGGTCGGGCCCGTCCCAGTGGCTGGCACTGATCGGGTTGTGGTTCGTCGTGGGCGCGGCGGCCTCGGCCGTCCTCACCCCCTCTGCGCGGCTGCTGACGCGCAACAGCGGCCCGGAGGCGCGGGGCGCAGTCTTCACGGCCCAGTTCTCCCTCTCACACGCGTGTTTCCTGCTGACGTACCCGCTCGCCGGAGGCCTCGGCGCCGTGTACGGACTGTCGCTGGCCGCCGTCGTCCTGGCGGGAACTTGTGCCGTCGGCGCTGTGCTCGCGTTCGCTGCGTGGCGGGAACCATCGACGAGGAACCTCCGAACCTCGCCAAGGTGATACTTCAGGCTGATGCGTCAGACAGTGCCACCGGCGTAGATTGGAGGGACGGGCGCACCGGGCGCCCGCGAACGGCCACGCGCGAAGGAATGGTTGACATGTTCGAGGTCTCGATCGCGGAGGCGATCATCTTCCTGACTGTCTTCGGCATCATCGTCGGTGTCCTCTGGGCCATCTTCGTCTCGCGCCCCAAGACGGCCGTCAGCGAGGAGGAGCAGTACATCCAGCGCCTCAACTCGCAGTGGGCCCAGCAGCGCCACGAGGAGACCCAGCGGGCGGAGCGAATCCGCCGCGAGACCGAGCAGCGCCTGCCGGGCAACCGCAACACTCCGGTCGCCTCGGTCAACGATCCCACCGCGGCCGCCGGACCGTCCATGATGCACCCGTCGGGGACCATGCCCGGCGGCGCCGACGCGAATCCCGAGTACCACGCCGTCCTCGCGCTGGTGCAGCAGGGCCGGATCGTGGAGGCCGTGAAGAAGGTCCGTCAGGACACCGGCATCGGCCTGGTTGATGCGAAGAAGTTCGTCGACCAGATGTCCGGCCGAGGCTAAGGCCGCCGGAACAGACGCGGCAGCGCTCCGGCAACGACCTATACGACGCCGTCCGGCGTGTTAAGCCACGCGAGGCCCCCACCCGTGCGGGTGGGGGCCTCGCGTGGAGCGCGAAGAATGCGTGCGGCTGACGCCGCAGGCGACTACTTCTTCTTCGCGGCTGCGACGACCTGCAGCGAGATGGTCGCCGAGACGTCCTCGTGCAGGCGCACGGTGGCCTCGTAGTTGCCGGTGGACTTGATGTGCTCCGGCAGTTCGACCTTGCGCTTGTCGATGGCGCCGAGACCGGAGGCCTCGACGGCCTTCGCGACGTCGTCGACCTTGACGGTGCCGAACAGGCGACCGGACTCGCCGGTCTTCACCTGCACCTTCACCGGCTTGGAGGACAGCTTCGCAGCCAGTTCCTTGGCCTCTTCCAGCGAGGCGACAGCGCGTGCAGCACGCGCGGCCTTGATGGACTCGACCTGCTTCTCGCCACCCTTGGACCAGGTGATGGCAACGCCGCGGGGCAGAAGATAGTTACGGGCGTAACCGTTCTTCACCTCGACGATGTCGCCAGCGGTACCGAGACCGGTCACTTCGTGGGTCAGAATGAGCTTTGCCATGTTCTTTATCCCTTCCCTTAGCCGCGGCCAGCGCCGGAGTAAGGCAGCAGGGCGACTTCGCGGGCGTTCTTGATGGCCTGCGCGATCTTGCGCTGCTCCTGAACGGACACGCCGGTCACACGACGAGCACGGATCTTTCCGCGATCGGAGATGAACTTGCGCAGCAGGGCGACGTCCTTGTAGTCGATGACGGTGATGTCAGCGGCCTTCAAGGGGTTGGACTTTGGTTTGGGCTTACGGATATCAGCCTTAGCCATCGTGGAGCTCCTTAGTTTTTGGAGCCCGCAGAATTTTCTGCGGGATGGTGAATAGAAATGTTGTTAGAAAGGCGGTTCGTCGTTTCCGGCTCCCCAGCCGCCACCGTTGTTTCCACCGTTGTTGCCTCCGGTGGACGGGGTGGACCAGGGGTCTTCGGCCGGGGCGCCCCAGCCTCCGCCGGCATTGTTTCCGCCGCCAGCGTTGTTTCCGCCGCCGGCTGGTGCGGCGTTGCCGCCGCCGAACCCGGCATTGCCGCCACCGAAGCCGCCTGCGTTGCCGCCGCCGAAGCCGCCCTGATTGCCACCAGCGTTGTTGCGCTGGGAGCGGGTGACCTTTGCGGAGGCGTAGCGCAGGGAGGGGCCGATCTCATCGACATCCAGCTCCATGACGGTGCGCCGTTCGCCTTCCTTGGTGTCAAACGAACGAGACTTCAACCGACCCTGGGCGACGACTCGCATGCCCTTGGTCAGCGTCTCGGCGACGTTCTCGGCAGCGTCGCGCCACACCGAAGAGCGCAGGAACAGCGTTTCGCCGTCCTTCCACTCATTGGTCTGGCGATCGAACGTCCGCGGAGTCGATGCGATGGTGAAGTTCGCCACCGCTGATCCCGACGGGGTGAAACGCAGTTCCGGGTCGCCGGTGAGATTTCCGACGACCGTGATGACGGTCTCTCCTGCCATGAAGGTCTCTCTAACGTGTCGGTTCGAATGAAGTTCAAGTAGTCGCGAGGACTACTTGGCGGAAACCTTCTGGTCCTCCGGGCGGGTGATCTTGGTGCGCAGGATCGTCTCGTTCAGAGACAGCTGGCGATCAAGCTCGGCAGAGGTTGCCGGGGTTGCGGTGAAGTTGACGACGGCGTAAATCGCCTCGGACTTCTTCTGGATCTCGTAGGCCAGACGACGGCGGCCCCAGATGTCGACGTTTTCGATGGTCCCGCCATCGTTGCGGACGACGTCCAGGAACTTGCCGAGGGTCGGCTCGACGGTGCGTTCGTCGACCTCTGGGTCGAGGAGCACCATGAGTTCGTAAGCACGCATGTGAACCCACCTCCTTTGGGCTAAACGGTCACGGTCTTTCCGTAACAGGAGGTTCTTTGCGTTGGTCGTCCCGCCGTCCCGATTTTCGGGCAGGCTGAAGACAACCTCATCTATTCTACCCGATCCCCATGGGCGACCGAGACGCCTCCCCTGAGGCATCGATCACCGCTGGTGGCATGAGAAAAGGGTGCGGCGGGCGGGCGAATCACTTGGATTTGACCGCCCGCCCCACCCACCACGCGCACCCCATAGCCGGGTGCGAAGCTGTGCAGGTCCGGGCTACTTGACCGGGAGACTGAGCTCCTCGCCAACGAAGATCAGGTTGGGGTCGTCGATGACGTCGGTGTTGACGGAGTAGACGGCGCGCCAGTCCTCGATACCGTGCTCATCGGCGATGTCGGCCAGGGTTTCACCGGCCTCGACCGTGTGGTTTTCGCCGGAATCCTCGGCCTCGATCTCGAGGGCTTCCTGGCTGGCGCCCTGCGGTGCCTCTGCGGCCTGTGGTGCAACCTCAGGTGCCTCCGTCGGGGCAGCCTGCTCAGCGGTGGCGGGGGCCTGCGGAGCAGCCTCCTCCTCGGGCGCCTCAGCAGGGGCCTCGGCCTCGGCAGGGGCCGCCTCCTCCACGGTTTCCTCGACCGGCGCCGGCTCGGCGTCGCCCGTGCCGGAGAGGCCCAGCTTCGCCGAGCACGCGGGCCATGCGCCCCAGCCCTGCGAGGCAAGAACCTGCTCGGCGACGGCGATCTGAGCGGACTTCGAGGCGTCAGCCGGGTTGCCTGTGCCGCCGAAGGCCTCCCAGGTGCTCATGCTGAACTGCAGGCCGCCGTAGTAGCCGTTGCCCGTGTTGATCGACCAGTCGCCCCCGGACTCGCACTCGGCGACCGCATCCCAGGTGGAGGCCGGGGCGGCATTCGCAGGAACGGCGGCCATTCCGACAGCGGCGCCCGCAAGGACAATGGCGGCCGCGGAGCCGGCGAGGCCGACGCGTGCAGAGTGCTTGGTGTTCTTGTGCTTCCGGATCATGGATCTCCTGTGTGCCACCCCCAACGCTTGGACCGTCCCCGGCCCTGCTGCGCGCGACCGTCCGGCGTCGTTTCGAGTTTGTGCCGGGGCGCCGCGCGGACGGTCGGGATGCGGGCGCCCGGTGTCCGGAACGACCATAAACAAGTCGTTACCAAACCGTGACTTAACGACGGTAAGGCAACGACGGCGGGCCAGCGCAAGCCAGAACCCCAAATCTCAGGGCATCACCAGCACTTCGCCACGTTCGGCACAGGCCGCGCACAGCCGGCTGTGGACGGGCCGGGTGCCACCCGTGGTTCAGCTGGAGAAGAGCCGGACGCCGACGCGGGCCAGCCGCCACGGGTCGGCGACACCGCACATCTCTCGCGCCGAGTGCATCGAGAGCAGCGGGATGCCGACGTCGACCGTGCGCACACCGAGCCGCGTCGCCGTCAGCGGTCCGATGGTCGAGCCGCACGGCATGACGTTGTTGGAGACGAACTCCTGGTACGGCACGTGCGCCTCGTCGCACCACCGCGCCCAGAGCGCGGCCCCGACGCCGTCGGTCGCGTAGCGCTGGTTCGCGTTGATCTTCAGCAGCGGACCGGCGCCGAGCAGCGGCTGGTTCGCCGGGTCGTGGCGCTCGGGGTAGTTCGGGTGGATCGAATGCCCGGCATCGGCGGAAACGCACACCGAGTCGGCGTACGCGCGGTAGCGGTCGGCGTCGGTGGCGCCGAGGCCGCCCGAAATCCGCTCCAGGACCTCCTGCAGGAACGGGCCGGCGGCACCGGAGCGCGAGCCAGATCCGATTTCCTCGTGATCGAACGCGGTCAGCATCGCGATGTGTTCGCCGCCGCCGGCCCCGGCGTGCTCGATGAGGGCGACCAGCGAGGCGTGCATCGAAGAGAGGTTGTCCAGCCGGCCCGAGGCGAAGAATGCACCGTCGCGTCCGAATTCGGCCGGAGCCTGCGCGTCGGCGACGACGACGTCATAGCCGCCGATTCGTTCCGCCTCAACGCCCGCGGCCTCCGCGAGCACCGCGAGCAGGTCCTCCTGCGCCGGCACACCCGTACCCCACACCGGGTTCATGTGCCGCTGCTTGTCCAGCGTCAGGCCGTCGTTGACCTGCCGGTCGAGGTGGATGGCCAGCTGCGGGAAGCGCAGCAGCGGTGCAGTGCGCGCGAGCACCTCGGTGCCATCCGTGAGCACGAGGCGTCCGGCGAGCAGCAGTTCGCGGTCGAGCCACGAATTCAGCAGCGGGCCACCGTAGACCTCGACCCCGGCCTGCAGCCAGCCGTGGGCGCCCGTCGTCGGCTTGGGCTTGAGCTTGAACGACGGCGAATCCGTATGCGAGCCGAGCATGTGGAAGCCGGTCCGCGGCCCCGCACCTTCCGGCACGACCCACGCGATGATCGCCCCATCACGGACCACGAAGTAGGAACCGGGCCGAGTCGGCCAGTCCGCTGCCTCGTCGAGGCCCGTGAAGCCCGCCGCGGTCAGCCGGCGGGCGGCCTCGGCGGCCGCGTGGTAGCTCGAGGGCGAGGCGGAGACGAAGTCCCCCAAGTCGCGGGCGTGGGCCCGGGCTTCGTCGCTGATCTCCCGTGCGGCACCCAACGTGCTCATGTCTGCCAAGCCGGCCTCCGTCGTCGTGCTGTCCGCGCGCGGCGGACGCTGATGGTTTGCTTCGGTAACGATCTTAGCGGCGCTCACGTGCCCTGCCGGTAGCGGGCGTACCCCATGAACGCCAGCCCGGCGACGATCAGCCCCCAGCCGGGCCCGGGCCACTGGGGCACCGCCAGCAGGAACGCGCCGGCGACGAGCAGCAGGACCGCGATCATGAACCACGGGCTGCGCAGGAACTCGATGTTCATCGCCGCACCTCAGTAATCCAGGCCCTGGCTCGGGATCACGAGACCCGTCTCGTAGGCGTAAACAACGGCCTGCACGCGGTCGCGCAGGTGCAGCTTGGTCAGGATCCGGCGCACGTGCGTCTTCACCGTGGCCTCCGAGAGGAAGAACCGGTGCGCGATCTCCGCGTTGGAGAGGCCCTCGGAGATCGCCTCGAGCACCTCGCGCTCGCGCGGGGTCAGGTCGGCCAGCAGCGGGTCCTCGGCCCGCTCCGCCGCGGACGAGGACGGCGCCCCCGCCTCGCCGGTCGCGGGGCGCACGTAGGTCTCCAGCAGGCGCTGCGTCACGCGCGGGGCGACGACGGCGTCGCCGCTGGCCACGAGCTGCACCGCGTGCACGAGCTCCTCGGGCGCAACGTCCTTGAGCAGGAAGGCTGAGGCACCCGCCCGCAGGCCGTCGAACGCGTACTCGTCGAGGTCGAAAGTCGTCAGGATGATCACGCGCGTCCCCGGGTGCGCGGCGGTGATTCGGCGGGTCGCCTCGATCCCGTCCATGCGCGGCATGCGCACGTCCATGAGCACGACGTCCGGCGCGAGCCGCTCGGTCTGCTCGACCGCCTCGATCCCGTCGGAGGCTTCGCCGCAGACCTCCATGGCCTCCTCGGCCTCGAGGATCAGCGAAAACCCCATGCGCAGCAGCGGCTGGTCATCGACCAGCAGCACCTTCGTCTTCTCCGTCATCGTCCGTCCTCCCCCATCTCTGCTTCGATACTCCCACTCCCGGGCGCTTGCGGCGAGGCGGGCTCCGAGTCCCCGCCCCCGGCGGAGTGACTCTGCCCGTTCACGTGCAGGCGCGCGTCGACGACCCAGCCGCCGGTGGGCGCCGGCCCGGCGACGAATTCGCCGTCATAGATCGCCACGCGCTCGGCGATCCCCTTCAGGCCCTGGCCGCTCCCGACGGGCGGCGTCGCGCCCCGGCCGTCGTCGGTGATGCGCAGGGCGATCTCGCCGTCGACCACCGTGCAGTCGACGGCGACCCGGCGCACCCCGCGCCCGTAGCGCAGCACGTTGGTCAGGGACTCCTGGATGATCCGGTAGACGGTCAGGCGCAGGCCGGCATCCTCGGGCAGCGGCGCCCCGGTATGGGTGTAGGTCAACGGCAGCCCGGCGACCCGGAACCCCTCGAGCAGCTCCGTCAGCGAGGAGCTCGCCGGCTGGGGCGCGAGCGGGGCCTGGGAGCCGTCGCGCAGTACGCCGATCACGCGCCGCATGTCGCGCAACGCTGACCGGCCGGTGATCGAGAGCTCGCGCAGGACGCCCTGTGCGCGGTCGGGATCCCGGCGCATCACGACGCCGGCGCCGTCGGAGAGCGCGATCATGACCGAGAGCGAGTGCGCGACGACGTCGTGCATCTCGCGGGCGATGCGGGTGCGTTCTTCGGTCTGCGCGAGCCGCGAGACGCGCAGCCCCCAGTTGGTCAGCTCCGCCTGGTGCAGGCGGTTGCTGCGCACGGCGGATCCGATGCCGGTCGAGATGAGGTTCGCGGCGAGCAGGATCACGGCGGCGACCACGAGCGCCGTTGTGCCCTCCCCGACGTCCAGGCCGGCGTGGGGGTCGTGGCGGGACCCCTGCAGGTGTGGCACGACCCAGAGCGCCATCATCAACACCTGGGCGGCGCACATGAGCACTGCGATGGCGAGCATCCGGCGCGAAGAGTACTTCGTGGCCGCCGTGTACAGCGCGAACCAGAGGCCCGTACTCAGGACCCCGTGGAAGGGGTCGACGATCATGAACGCAAGCGTCGTGAGGCCGATGATGGAGAGGACGACGAAGGGGGCACGGCGCCGGAACCAGAGCGTGACGGCGATGCCGAGGATCACGGCCAGAGGCCAGAGCGAATGCGCGTCGGCGACCATGACAAGCGCGATCGCGTTGGAGAGCAGGTAGGCCGCCACAACCAGGCCGTCGCCGATCCGGGGGTGCCGGTGCAGGTACCGCCGCACGGGCCCCCGCCGGCGCTCGGCGAGCTCGGCGAAGCTGACCCGCACCGATTCGGCGGTCCCGCGCGCGGGGCTGTGGTCCATAGCACGATCCTACCGCGAAAACACAGGGTGTTTGGAATAAAAAAGGCGTTCGCCGGGGCAGCCGTTCGTTTCTGCCCCGGCGAACGCGGTCTAGATGTCGCGGTGGCGCAGGAGCGCGCCCGCCGCGAGGATCGGTAGGAGCGTCCAGCCACCAAGGGTGAGCCAGCCCTGCCAGGGCTCGAGCGGCGGCTGCATGCCCATCGCCTCGGCTTCGGCCGGGTCAAGTCCGGTGCCCGAAACCGCCGCGTACGCCGCGTCCGGCAGGTAGGTCGCCATCGTGTTCAGCAGATCACTGGGGACCATGGTCAGGACCGTCGGCAGCACGAAGAGCAGCGCCGCAAGGATCACGATGCCGCCGGCCGCGTTGCGCAGCATGATCCCCAACGCGAGGCCGATCAGCGCCACGGCCGCAAGGTAGGCCGTCGTCGTCCAGAGCCCTTGCAGACTCTCCGCGTCCCACATCTCGAAGCCCAGTTCGTAGCTCTCAGCGATCGGCCACACCGAAGCGGCCGAAAGCAGGGCGCCGACGATCGTCACGACGGCGACTGCCACGGCGAGGACGACAATCTTCGCGCCGAGCACACTCAGACGGCGCGGGACAGCGGTGAACGTCGTGCGGGCCATACCCGTCGTGAACTCGCTGCTGCCAATGATGACGCCGAGCGAGCCGACGATCAGTTGCGCGAAGCCGACGCCGGCGAACACCGTCATGGCGGCCGTCATGGTCGGAATTCCGGCCATCTCAGGGTCATCAGCGGCCAGCTCGGACATGCTGCCAGTCAGGAAGGCCATGAGGACGGCAAGGCCGACCATCACGACGATCGTGCAGAGCATCAGGACCAACGGCGAAGGGATCGTGAAGAGCTTGAGAGTCTCCGAGCGCACCACGCGCAGGAAACTCGTTGGGTGCGCCACGCCGCGCCCGCGGTCGCGGTTCCGCAGCGGCTTGTCGGCGGTGACGGTCATGCGATCCCTCCGGAGACGTACTCGACCTCGGACTTGGTCAGTTCCATGTAGGCGTCCTCCAGACTGGAGGAGCGCGGGGTGAGCTCGTAGATCAGGATCCGGGCCTCGAGCGCCGCGGCGGCGATCTCGCGTGGCGGCAGGCCCACGACCTCAAGGGTGTTGGGCGCGGTCACGGTGCAACGCACGCCGTCGGCGGCGAGCGTGCGCAAGAGCGCCTCAACGTCGTCGGTGCGCACGAGCGAGAGTTGCTCCTCCGTGGAGGCGAGGACGTCCTCGATGCTGGCGTCGGCAAGGATACGCCCCCGGCCGATAACGATCAGGTGGTGGGCCGTCTGGGCCATCTCGCTCATCAGGTGGGAGGACAGGAAGACCGTCCGCCCCTCGGAGGCGAGGTGGCGGGCGAGGTTGCGCACCCACAGCACACCCTCGGGGTCGAGCCCGTTGACCGGCTCGTCGAGGATCAGCGTCTGCGGGTCGCCGAGCAGCGCGGCCGCGATGCCGAGGCGCTGACCCATGCCGAGCGAGAACCCGCCGACGCGCTTGCTGGCCACCGACCCGAGGCCGGTCAGCTCGATCACCTCGTCGACGCGCTTGGTCGAAATGCCGTGCGTCGCGGCGATCACGCGCAGGTGGTTCCGCGCGCTGCGGGACTTGTGCACGCCCTTGGCCTCGAGCAGAGCAGCCGCGACGCCCAGCGGGGCCGCGTGCTGCGCGAGCCGCTTGCCGCCCACAGTAGCCGTGCCGCTCGAGGGAGTGTCGAGACCCATGATCATCCGCATGGTCGTCGACTTGCCCGCGCCGTTCGGCCCGAGGAACCCGGTCACGAGGCCGGGCCGGACGGTGAAAGTCACGTTGTCGACGGCGCGCTTGCTGCCGTAGTCCTTGGTGAGCCCGTGTACTTCGATCATGCTCTCCACCCTAGGCGCGAGGTGTTTCGCGCGCGCCGCCCTTCCGGATGATCTTTCGCCCCCGCCGGCCGGCTCGCCTCAGCCCTGAGGAGGATGCGCGTCCGCGATCGCGGCGCGCGCGGCGAGGTGACCAGCCATGCCGTGCACGGCCGGCCCGGGCGCCGCCGAACTCGAGGCGAGGTAGACACCCGGCACGGGCGTTCGCCACGGCACCCCCGCCAGCGCGGACCGGGAGGCGGCCGGCCGGGCGAGCATTCCGCGCAGGTCAACGGCGCCGCCGGTGATGTCCCCGCCGACGAGTGCGGGGTTTTCACGCTCAAGCTGGCGCGGGCCCTGCACCCACGCACTCACAACGGCGTCCCGGAAGCCGGGAGCGCTGCGCTCGATCTGCCCGACGACCGCGTCAATGACCGCCGCTTCTCCCCCGATCTCCCCCAGGTCGACGCCGTGCGGGACGTGCGTGTACGCCCAGACCACGTGCCGGCCCGCCGGCGCGCGGGCGGGGTCAAAGCGGCTCGGCTGGCTGAGCAGGACGTAGGGGTTCGCCGGATCGAAGCGCCGGCGCGAGGCGCGCTCCCCCGCGACGATCTCGGCCGCGGACCCGCCGAGGTGCACTGTCCCGGCCGCCGCCAGCCGGGGGTCAGCCCACGGGGCCGGGGCGTCGGTGAGCAGGTGCACCACGGCGCTGCCGGGCCCCCGGCGGGTGTTCCGGAGGGCGGCGCGGTACCGCTCGGGCATCCGGGCCACGGCGGAGGCGACGTGTTCGGCGGAGGTCGCAAAGAGCACGATCGGCTCGTCGAGCTCGGCCCGGTCGGCGACCGTGTGCCCGAGTTCAAGCCACGCACGAGGGCGGCCGTTCGCTCGGGTGCGGGCTGCCTGGGCGGCGGGTCCGCCGGCCCCGTACCGCGTGTCGGCCAGCGCATCGTCGATCATGGCCGCGAGTGCCGCGGTGATCGCCCCGGATCCACCCTTCGGGATGGGCCAGCCGTGGTGGGCGAGCGCGCCGAGGAACAGCCCGGCCCCCTGGGCCGCGGGCCCATATGAACCACCGGGCATATGTGCACGCAGTCCGGCGAGGACCGCCGATACCGCCTCCGGCATATATTGGCCAGGCAGACCCGAACCCGCCATCGTGCTGCCCGCGGCGGCCGCGAGTGTGGCGACGCCGAGGCGCGCGGCCGCCGTCGTGCCGGAGTACGTCAGCGAGACCAGCGCGGGCGGCACCGGCAGCAGCGGCCGCAGCAGCAGCTCACCCAGCGCCACTCCACGATGAGCGAGCGGTCCGATGAGGCGCCGGTATGCGGCCGCGTCAGCGCGTGAGTGCTGCTCGAGGCCGGCGAGCGTGCGTTCAAGCGAGCGCCAGATCAGGGCGGGCTCGCCCCCGGGCAGCGGATGCGCGAAGGACAGGTCCGGGACGGCGAAGTCGACGGCGTCGGCGAGGCCGATCGCGCGGAAGAACGGGGAGACCAGTGCGGTCGGATGCACGGCCGAGCCCGTGTCGTACAGCGCGCCGTCCACGCGGATCGTGGACGCGGCGCCGCCGAGGTGATCGGCGGCCTCGTAGACACGCACGCTCAGCCCGGCGCGCGCCAACGTCAGGGCGGCGGAGAGGCCGTTGGGTCCCGATCCGACGACGGCGGCATCCGCGGTCACGATTCGTGCGACCCATCTCCCCGGCGGGAGGTCGCGGCACGCATGAGCCTCGACCGCAGGTGCTCGAGCCAGGCCGCGTCCTCGGCGCCGGCGAAGGGGCCGCCGGTCGGATCGTCCTGGCCCACGCGCCGCACGGGGTCCGCGTGCGGGTCCCACATGCTGTGCACCACGCGGCCCATCAGATAGAGAACCATGCCCATGTGGGCGAACACGGCGAGCACGTAGGCGGCCGGGGCCAGCGCGTGCTGCGCGTCCAGGTCCGCGGTCATCTGGTAGAGGAACGCCCAGATCGCGAAGAAGTGCAGGACCTCGACGAGCTGCCACGCCAGGAAGTCCCGCCACCTAGGCCAAGCCAGGGCGACGAGCGGGATCAGCCAGATCACGAACTGCGGCGAGTAGACCTTGTTGAAGAGGACAAAGGACGCCACGATCAGGAACACGAGCTGGATGAGGCGGGGGCGCTGCGGGGCGACGACCCCGAGGACAGCGATGCCCACGCAACAGAGGAGGAACGCGAGAAACCCGGCCGTGTTGATGGTCTCCGAGCTCAGCCCTTCGGCCCCGACCGCGTCAGCGATCGTGTTCCAGGCGTGCCAGAGCGAGGACCAGCCGGCCTCGCGCTCACGTGTGAACGTCCAGAAGACCTTCCAGCCCTCGAAGCTCACGAGCATGGCTGGCAGGTTCACGGCGATCCACGCACCGGCGGCCGCGGCCGTCGTCGTGCCGAACGCGCGCCAGCGTCCCGTGCGCAGGGCGAGGACGAGGACGGCCCCGAGGAACAGAATGGGGAAGAGTTTGGTGGCCGTGCCGACGCCGATGAGCACCCCGGCGAGCACGGTCCGCTTCCGGGAGAACGCGAGCACCGCGCCGGCCAGCGCGGCGACGGCCCACATGTCCCAGTTGATCGTCGAGGCCAGGATCATGCCTGGCGCGATCGCGACCATTGCCGCGTCCCAGGGGCGCCGCCCGGCGGACCGGGAGGTCATGAGCACGACGGCGACCCACAGCGCCGCGATCAGCAGCACGTTGAGGTCGAAGTACGCGAGTGAGCGGTTGTAATCACCCGGGACGATCGGCAGCGCCGTGATCGAGGCGACGAACGACATCAGCACCGGGTACTCGAAATTGGCGCCCGCGACGAACGGTGCGAACGGGTTCTCGGCGAACCCGCGGGCGTGGAAGAGCGGCGGCAGATCCGAGTAGCAGGCCCACACGTAGGGGTTCACGCCGCCCCAACCGCCCACGCGGCACGCGTTCTTGGCCGCGACGGCGGCGAGGGCGGCGATGATCGTCAGCGCGACGAGCACGCGCTCAACGGTGAAGAAGCCCGGCGGGGTGCGACCGGGCTCGGTGTGCCGGCCGAGCGGTCCGCCGAGCACCTCGGTGAAGCGGCGCAGGAGCGGGTCCTCGCGCGACGGGACCGTGATGCGCTTCGGCGTTCGTGGGGCCATGCAAGACACCCTAGCGCCCGGGCGCCGCACGCGGGAAAGCGCCGGCGGCCGCGGCGTCAGCGGTGGGTGCGCGCCAGGTCTCCGGCGCCGACCAGGCCGGCAGCGGCACCCAGCTGCGCGCGGGCCACCCGGGCGAAGGGCCGGTACCCGCGGCCGCTGAGCGATTTGCGGTAGCTCGCCTCCGCGGTCTCGATGAGCGCGGGCGAGGCCGAGCCGAGGCCGCCGCCGATCACGAAGACTCCGGGGTCTAGGACAGCGGCGAGGTTGGCCAGTCCGAGGCCGAGCCACTCACCCATCTCGACGATGAGGTCCGTGCAGGCCGGATCTCCCTCGGCCGCCAGTGCGGTCACGAGGGCGCCCGTAACGAGATCCGGGTCATCCTTGACGGCGGCCCGCAGGGCGTGCGCGACGGGCGACTTGGCGGCGACGAGCCCTCGGCCCTCGCGGCCGAGCGCGTTGCCGGAGGCGTACTGCTCCCAACAGCCGCGGTTTCCGCACGCGCAGCGGTGGCCGCCGGGCACGATGCTCTGGTGTCCAAACTCCCCGGCGACGCCGAACCGGCCGCGGCGCAATGCGCCGCCGATGACGATTGCCCCGCCGATCCCGGTGCCGAGCGTCAGGCAGACGACGTGACTCTCGCCGCGCGCCGCGCCGAACCGGTACTCCGCCCAGGCGGCCGCGTCGGCGTCGTTCGTGAGCATGACCGGGCGGGAGAGCGCCTCCTCGAGGCGGGCCTGCAACGGCTCGTTGCGCCACGCGAGGTGCGGGCTGAAGAGCACCTCGCTGCCGTCGAGGTTCATCCACCCGGCCGCACCCACTCCGACGGGGGCGTCAGGGGCGTCGGCGCCCAGCTCGCGGACGACATCGACGACGGCGGCCTCGACCGCGACGGCGTCGTGGCGCGGGGTCTCGCGGCGGACCTCGCGCACGACCCGGCCGTCGTGGTCGATGAGTCCGGCGGCGATCTTGGTGCCGCCGATGTCGATGCCGATCGCCGGCTCGGGTGCGTGCTCAGACATGCGGTCCAGCGTAACCGTCGTGGCCGCACGGGCGCGCGCGGGAATACCCGGGCGGCTGCGTCACTTAGACTCGTAGGAGTTTTGCCGCGCCCTCCGTTCTGCGATGCGCGGCCGCTTCCGCGTGAAGATGATCCCCGCAGTACATGAGTTTCTAGGAGTCGAGTTGTCGGGTAACCCCATCCGGGTCGCAATCGTAGGCGTGGGCAACTGCGCCGCTTCGCTGGTTCAAGGCGTCGAGTACTACAAGGACGCCGCGCCGGAGAGCACCGTGCCCGGCCTGATGCACGTGCAGTTCGGCGACTACCACGTCAACGACGTCAAGTTTGCGGCGGCGTTCGACGTCGACGGCAAGAAGGTCGGCATGGACCTGGCCGACGCCATCGGCGCGTCCGAGAACAACACGATCAAGATCGCCGACGTGCCCGTGACCGGCGTCAACGTGCAGCGCGGCCCGACCCTCGACGGCCTGGGCAAGTACTACAGCGAGACGATCGACGAATCCGCGGCGGAACCGGTCGACGTCGTGCAGGCCCTTAAGGATGCCCGCGTCGACGTCATGGTCTGCTACTTGCCGGTCGGTTCGGAGGACGCAGCCAAGTTCTACGCGCAGTGCGCGATCGACGCCGGTGTGGCGTTCGTGAACGCGCTGCCGGTGTTCATCGCCGGCACCAAGGAGTGGGCGGACAAGTTCACCGCGGCCGGCCTGCCGATCGTCGGCGACGACATCAAGTCCCAGATCGGGGCCACGATCACCCACCGCGTGATGGCCAAGCTCTTCGAGGACCGCGGCGTGACCCTGGACCGCACGTACCAGCTCAACGTCGGCGGCAACATGGACTTCAAGAACATGCTTGAGCGCGAGCGCCTGGAGTCGAAGAAGACGTCCAAGACACAGGCCGTGACGTCCAACCTCAAGGGCGAGCTGGCCGACAAGCTCGACGACCGCAACGTGCACATCGGCCCGTCCGACTACGTAGCGTGGCTCGACGACCGCAAGTGGGCGTTCGTCCGCCTCGAGGGCCGCAACTTCGGCGACGCCCCGGTCTCGCTCGAGTACAAGCTGGAGGTCTGGGACTCCCCGAACTCCGCCGGCGTGATCATCGACGCCGTGCGGGCCGCGAAGATCGCGAAGGATCGCGGCATCGGCGGCCCGATCCTCTCCGCGTCGAGCTACTTCATGAAGTCCCCGCCCGAGCAGTACGACGACGACACCGCGCGCGACAAGGTCGAGGCCTTCATCCGCGGCGACGTCGAGCGTTAGGAACCGAACGTTCCCAGGCCGGCGCCCAACCCCAAGACTGGGGAGGGCGCCGGCCTTTCGCTTTTGCCGGGGAAAAGCAAGCTCTTCACTTCTCGTTCCCGGGCCTGTCACGTCCCCGGCGTAAATTGAGCACTCACGGGACGCGCCGCCGCGTCCGCGTCTCAGCGTCTAGCGAGGGGCCACCATGGAGAACGTCAGCGCCGCAGTCATCGGCGCGCACGCCGTGGCCGCGCTCTTCGTGCTGGTGCTGGGCCCGGTCCAGTTCCTGCGCCGGACCAAAGACCGGGTGCACCGCTACGTCGGCCGCACGTGGCTCGGTGCCATGGTCGCCACGTGCACCTCGAGCTTCGCGATCATGCCCGACGGCTTCAGTTGGCTGCACGGCCTCGCGATCTTCACCCTGTTCTCCGTCGCGATGGGCTGGACACTCGCCCGGCGGCACCAATGGCAGGCCCACGCCGGCTGGATGATCGGCGCGTACACCGGGACCGCGATCGCCTTCGTCTTCGCGGCGGCTGGGCCGGCGCGAACGATCCAGCGCACGCTCGCGACCGACCCCTGGCTCGTCGCCCTCATCGCCGGCGCGGTCATCACGTTGAGCGCCGCCCTCTTCGTCGCCCTGCGCCGCGGCGTCGCGAAAGCCCCCTCGCGAGCGGACGACTAGGAAACTCAGAAGAGCCCGGTGACCGCCCCGTCGTCGTGCACGTCCATGCGCTCGGCGGCCGGCGCGGCGGGCAGTCCCGGCATCGTCATGACCGTGCCGGTCAACGCGACGACGAATCCGGCACCGGTCTTTGGCACGAGCTCGCGCACACGCACGGTGAACCCGGTGGGGGCGCCGAGGAGCGACGGGTCGTCGCTGAACGAGTACTGCGTCTTGGCGATGCACACCGGCAGCCGCTCCCAGCCGTGCGCGCGGATGCGCTCGAGCTGGGCGCGCGCCTCGGGGGCGAATTCGACGCCGTCGCCGCCGTAGACTTCGCGCACAATCGCCTCGATCTGCTCCTCCACGTCCGCGCCCGGTGGGTAGATCCCGCGGTACGACGGCGTCTGACCGAGCAGCGCTCCCACGTGGCCCGCCAGCTCGGCCCCGCCAGCGGCCCCCCTGGCGTGGACCTCGGTGATCGCGCAGCGCACGCCGTTGTTCGCGCAGTAGTCCTCGACGACCGCGAGCTCCTCGTCTCCGTCCGTGCCGAACCGGTTCAGGGCCACCACCGGCTCGTACCCGTACCGGCGCACGTTCTGCACGTGCCGGGCCAGGTTCGGCAACCCGGCCGCGACCGCCGTCGGGTCACTGCTGGCGAGGTCGGACTTGTCCCGCCCGCCGTGCATCTTGAGCGCGCGGACCGTCGCCACGAGCACGACGACGGTCGGCGCGCAGTCGGCGGCCCTCGCTTTGATGTCGAGAAACTTCTCAGCCCCCAGGTCGGCACCGAAACCGGCCTCCGTCACCACCACGTCCGCGAGCCTGCGGGCGGTGTCCGTAGCAATCGCCGAATTGCAGCCGTGGGCGATGTTCGCGAACGGCCCGCCGTGGACGAGCGCCGGGGTCCCGGCGATGGTCTGTACGAGGTTGGGTTTGAGGGCGTCGCGCAGGAGAATCGCCATGGCGCCGGACGCCTCCAGGTCTCCGGCTGTCACGGGCAGGCCGCTGCGGGTGAAGCCGACCGTGATTCGGCCGAGCCTGGCTTTCAGGTCACCCATGTCACGAGCCAAACACAGAACGGCCATGACCTCGCTGGCGGCGGTGATATCGAACCCCGTCTCACGGCCGCCGCCGGAATCGAGTCGAATCCGGCGCAGGGCGCGGTCGTTGACGTCGAGCACGCGCTTGAAGGAGATCGAGTCCGGATCGATGTCCAGGGCGTTGCCGTGATGGAGGTGGTTGTCGATCATGGCGGCCAGGAGATTGTTGGCGCTCGTGATGGCGTGGAAGTCACCTGTGAAATGCAGGTTGATGCTGACCATCGGCACGATCTGGGCGTTTCCGCCGCCGGTGGCGCCGCCCTTCATGCCGAAAACCGGCCCGAGTGAGGGTTCGCGCAGTGCGATCATCGTGCGATGCCCGGCCGCAGCCAGGGCATCCCCGAGGCCGACCGTCACGGTGGACTTCCCCTCCCCCGCCGGTGTGGGCGACATCGCGCTGACCAGCACAACAGCCCCGGTGGGTTCGCCCGCGCCGAGGCGGGCCACATCGATCTTGCCTTGGTGTCGTCCGTAGGGTTCGAGGGCTTCGTCCGGGACCCCCGCGGCGGCGGCGATCTCAGCGATGGGTTTGAGGTGGGCGGCCGCGTCGATGCTCGCGTCGTCGAGAGCTTCATTGTTCACGTTGCCGAGGCTACCAACGGTCGGGGGCTCACGGGGAGACATTGTCCGCATTCTTCACGGCCCGCGTGTCCAAAGCCATGACCGTTAAAGGCGGCAGCCCGCCGACGTAGCCGGCGGGCTGCTCTGCGGATCGTAAGTGAATGAATCCCATGATGCTCCTTGCTGATCGGGACCGTCCGGTCCTGATCAGCGGACGCGGAACCACATTTCCTGTGGAATATTGGCGTCCAGGCGTGCTTGCTGCTTGCGGCGCGCGGCCTCAGCATCGTAGACCTCGTGGGGCCGGCGCTTGGCGCTGGCCTTGGGGTTGCTCTTGTTGCGCTTCATTAGAGGGTCACCTCCTCTCGCTCGAGAAGGGCGTCCACGGAGTCGGTGTGCGTCGTCTTGTGCGAGCGCGGAGTGATGACTTCGGGACCGGAGAAATAGAACTCGGCGCCGTGGCCGGTGGCCAACTGTGCGGCGAGATGGCGGGTGGACTGGGGCGAATACTTCGCGGACATCGCTGCTCTTCCTGGTGGTCTGCCTCGGTATGGAGGCCCCCGGCGGCTGCAGCGGTGCGATGATTCGCTAGTGGCGGCTGCTCCGGAGGCGGGCGGTGAAATGGTTCGGACGGCGTCGCTTGGACGTGCCGGTGCCTGTGGCGGTCTTGGTTGCGCCCGTAAACGGAACGCCCCAGCCGAGTGCATCAGCGGCGTATGCCTGCGTCTGATTCATGTTGTTCACGTATCCCACCTCCTTATTCGATCGGCCCCCGCGGTTTCCCGTAGCGGCACAGCCTGTGGCCCGTGGGCCAGATGTCCCGATTGGTCACGTTCCCGACATTTCGTCGGTTGACGTTTCTCAATCGCACTGTAGAGCCTACTCGCGCCGGTGGCCGAGCGCCAGTGGATGACAGGAATTTCTTCCCCGAGTTTCAAGATCATCCTTAAGGAGGACTCCACGGGCCCCGCCGGCGAAATTCTCAGCTTCACGGCCGACGCCACGGTCGCCAATCCGGCACTAGGCTGAATTTATGACCCACGAGGACACTCCACATCCCCCGGCCACCGCGCCTGCAGCAGCGCCGCAGCGCGTACTTGATCTGGACGCGTTGCGGGCGTTCGCCCTGCTCGGCATCTTCCTGGTCAACGTGCAGTTCTTCGTCGACCCTGGGGTGATCGTCAACCAGCGCGCGGAGACCGACGCTCTGGGCGACGTCGTCAACGCCGTGACGGCGGCGGTCTTCATGGGCAAGTTCTACCTGCTGTTCTCGTTCCTCTTTGGCTACAGCTTCGTCCTGCTCTGGGACGCGAGCGCCCGCCGTGGCGCGAACGTCACCCGCGTCGCCCTCCGGCGCTTCCTGGGGCTGTTCGTCCTCGGCCTGGCGCATGGGCTGCTGCTCTTCACGGGCGACATCCTGGTCACCTACGCCCTCTGCGGGCTGATCCTGCTGGCGGCCCGCCACGCAAGCGTCACCGCCGCCCGCACCACAGCAATCGTGCTGACGGTGGTCATCGGGCTCGGGGTCCTCGCGCTGGCGGCGATGATGTTCGCGATGGAGTCGTTCATGGACTTCGACGCGCTCGTGGCCGAGGAGGCCGGCGGGCTCGAGGGACTGCTCGAGGGCCCGTACCTCCACCTCCTGCTCGGGGTGTACCCGATGACCCTCGCCAACGTGCTGTTCATCCAGGGCCCCGTCGCGCTGGCCATGTTCTTCGTGGGCCTGGCCGCCGCCAAGTCGCGCTGGATCGAGAACGCGACGACGGCGCGCCTGCGCCGCATCCTGGCCGTCGGGCTCGCTGTGGGCGTGCCGGGTGCCGTCGCCACGGGCTGGTTGCAGGTCTACGCCGGCTCGCTGCCCGCCGAGCTCTTCGCGTTCGGCGTCGCAACCCTGACCGGCCCGTTCCTGACGGCCGCCTATGTGGCGGCCCTGCTGCTGGCATTCCGCTCCGGGGCGGGCACGAAGCTGCGGTCCGCGCTCGCCCCGGCCGGGCGCATGGCGCTGACCAACTACCTGACCCAGTCAGCGGTCATGGCACTGGTCTACACCGACTACGGCCTCGACCTGGGCGGGAGAGTCCACCCGGGGGCCGCCATGCTCGTCTGCCTCGGCGTTTTCGCCGTGCAGCTGGCGTTCAGCGCCTTCTGGATGCGTCGCTTCGAGCGCGGACCCATCGAGGGGCTGTTCCGGGCGTTCACCTACTGGCGCGCGCCCAGCTGGCGCTAGAGGCCCCAGGCCTCAACGGCCGGCGTCGTCTTGTCCCAGCCGAGCTTCGAGACCTTCGCCGTGCCGAGCAGGAAGTGCCGGCCCGTGTCGGCCGGCAAGCCGAGCCAGCGGGCCACCATGACCCGGCTGAAGTGGCCGTGGGAGAAGAGGATCGCGTTCTGGTCGTCCCGCAGCTCGGCACGCACGCGCTCGACGATGCCGTCGGCGCGGGCCGCAACCTGAGCGAGCGTCTCACCGCCCGGCACGCCGTCGTTCCAGATCCGGTAGGACGGGTCCTTGGCGCGCACGTCGGCGCTGCGAACGCCCTCGTAGTCGCCGTAGTCCCACTCGTGCGCGTTCGGCACGCGTTCGACGTCGGCGAAGCCGGCCAGCTCGGCGGTGCGCCACGCGCGCTGCAGCGGGCTGGAGAGCACCAGATCGAAGTCGACGCCGGCCGCGGCCAGGGTGCGCCCGGCCTCGGCGGCCTGCGCCTCGCCCTCGGGCAGCAGCGGCAGGTCGGTCAGGCCGGTGTACTGGCCGGAGCGCGACCATTCGGTCTCGCCGTGGCGCACGAGCCACAGGGTCGGTCGGTTCGTCATGATTCTCCTCGCGTCGCGCTCAGTCGCCGGTTGCGGCCGGTGCCGCGGAGCTCTCCGGCTGGGAGGCCCACCAGGCGCGCAGGGCGGCGACGGCGTCGTCGTGTTCCATCGGCCCGTTGTCGAGCCGAAGTTCCAGCATGTGCTTGTAGGCGCGGCCCACCACCGGGCCCGGGCGGATGCCCAGCAGGTCCATGATGGCCTTGCCGTCCAGGTCAGGACGGACGGAGGCCAGCTCCTCCTGCTCGGCGAGCTGCTCGATGCGGCGTTCCAGGTCATCGTAGGCGTGCGCCAGGCGCTCGGCCTTGCGCCGGTTACGCGTGGTGACGTCCGAACGGGTGAGCCGGTGCAGGAATTCGAGCAGGTCGCCGGCGTCGTTCACGTACCGGCGCACCGCCGAGTCCGACCATCCGGCCTCCCCGTACCCGTAGAAACGCATGTGCAGCTCGACGAGCCGGGCCACCGCCTTGATCGAGTCGTTGTCGAAGCGCAGGGCGCGCATGCGCTTCTTGACGAGCTTGGAGCCGACGACGTCGTGGTGGCGGAAGGAGACCGCCCCCGACGGCTCGAAGCGGCGCGTGGCCGGCTTGCCGACGTCGTGCATGAGGGCGGCGAAACGCAGGACGAAGCTCGGGCCGGGCACCGGCCCGTCAGCGTCCGTCTCCAACCCGGCGGCCTGCTCGAGGACCTGCAGGCTGTGCTGGTAGACGTCTTTGTGGCGATGGTGCTCGTCGGTCTCGAGCTGCAGCGCGGAGACCTCGGGCAGCACGATGTCGGCCAGGCCCGTCTCGACGAGCAGGTCGACGCCGGCGCGCGGGTACGCGCCGCAGATGAGCTTGACGAGCTCGTCGCGGACCCGCTCGGCCGAGATGATCGAAATCCGCTCGGCCATGTCGACCATGGCGGTGCGGACGTCGTTGTGCACGTCGACGCCCAGCTGGGAGGCGAAGCGCGCCGCGCGCATCATGCGCAGCGGATCGTCGGAGAAGGACGACGACGGCGCGCCCGGGGTGCGGATCACGCCGGCCTCGAGGTCGGTGTAGCCGCCGAAGGGATCGACCAGCTCGAGCTGCGGCAGCCGCAACGCCATCGCGTTCATGGAGAAGTCGCGCCGGAAGAGGTCGTCCTCGAGGCTCGTGCCAAACGCGACGATCGGCTTGCGGGAGGCCGGATCGTAGGCCTCGGCCCGGTAGGTGGTGACCTCGATCGTGTCGCGGCCGACGCGGAAGGCGATCGTGCCGAATTCGCGCCCGACCTCCCACACCGCGTCCGCGAAGCCGTCGATCGCCGCGAGCGTCTGCTCGGGCGTGGCGTCGGTCGTGAAATCGAGGTCCGGGGAAACGCGGCCCAAGAACAGGTCGCGGACGGGACCGCCGACCAGCGACAGCTCGAAACCGGCGGCGCTGAAACGGTCCGCGAGGTCGAAGACGACGGCTGGCAGGCTCTCGCGCAGAGCCGCGGGTTCGGGAAGCTGGTGCATAGTCCCTTAATGGTGTCAGATTTTCACGCGGGATCCACGCCGGGCCCGGCGCACTCGCGGCGGACGTGGGGAAGAACGGAAGTCGGGCCAAAAGATAGATAGAGTGGAGTGCATGGCCCATCCAGTTCCTCGTGCTCCGAAGCGCACCCCGTTGACTGCGTCAATGGCCCATGCGCACGCGCAGCAGCAGGGCCAGCACACGCTTCCCACCGTGGAGGAAGTCTCCTCCGGTGGCGTCGTTGTCGACCTCGGCAAGCCCGAGCTGCCGGTGGCGATCATCGCCCGCTACAACCGCGGCGGACGCCTCGAATGGTGCTTACCTAAGGGGCATCCCGAGGGCACGGAATCCAACGAGCAGGCCGCGGTCCGCGAAGTCGAGGAGGAGACCGGCATCGCGGGCGAGGTACTCGCCGCGCTCGGCAGCATCGACTACTGGTTCACGGTCTCTACCTACCGGGTGCACAAGACGGTCCACCACTTCCTGCTCAAGGCCACGGGCGGCGAGCTGACGATCGAGAACGACCCGGACCAGGAGGCCGTCGATGTCGCCTGGGTCCCGCTCAGGGATCTCGGCCGGAGGCTGTCCTTCCCCAACGAACGGCGCATCGCCGAACTGGCCCGCGAGGTCCTGCCGCAGCATGTCGAGTAGCGAACGACCGGCAGCCGAGGCCGCCGGTTCCGAGCCGGAGATCCCCGAAGCGCCGGCCCCCCAATCAAACTCTCGCGCCTACGCTCTCATGGCCAGCGGCACCACGGTGTCCCGTTTGCTGGGCTTCGCGCGGACGGCCTTGCTCGCCGTCGCCATCGGCTCGAACACCCCGATCGGCGATATTTTCGAGAAGGCCAACGTCATCCCGACGATCATCTTCATGCTCGTCGCGGGCGGCATCTTCAACGTGGTCCTCGTCCCCCAACTGATCAAGGCCTCCAAGAACGCGGACCGCGGGTCCGCGTACACGTCCAAGCTCATCACCCTCACGGTGACGTTCATGGCGGCGGCGACCCTCCTGCTGACCCTGCTGGCCGGGCCGATCATCTCGGCGCTCACGGTCGGCTGGTCGGAGCCGATGCTGGCCCTGGCCACGGCGTTCGCCTACTGGTGCTTGCCGCAGGTCTTCTTCTACGGCGTCTACTCGGTCGTCGGCCAAGTGCTCAACGCGCACGGGCGGTTCGGCTGGTTCATGTGGGCGCCCGTTGTGAACAACATCGTGCAGATCGCCGTGATCGGCACCTATATCGGCCTGTTCGGCGCGTTCCGCGCGGGCACCGACCAGCTCGCCGAATGGACAACCACCCAGACCATCCTGCTGGCCGGCGGTTCGACGCTCGGCATCGCCCTCCAGGCCCTCGTGCTGTTCGCCCCGCTGCGCACCACGGGCCTGCGGATCCGCCCGAACTTCCGCTTCCGCGGCATGGGCCTGACCCACGTCGGGAAGATCGCCGCGTGGACTCTCGCATCGATGATGGTCGGCAACCTCGCCTCGCTGCTCTACTCGCGCATCGCCTCCGAGGCGACGGCCGCCCGTGAGGGCCTCTCCGCCGGCGGCGCTTCGGTCGCGGGCGAGTACGCGCTGAACACCTCGCAGCTGATCACGGTTCTGCCGCACTCGATCTTCGCGCTTTCGCTGGCCACGGTGCTCTTCAACGAGCTCACCCGGGCCTTCCACGACGACCGGGCGCACGACGTGCCCGCCCTGCTCTCCAAGGGACTGCGTACGACGGCGGTGCCTATCGTCTTCGCGTCCGTCGCGATCGTGGTCCTCGCCGGTCCGCTCGGCCGGCTCTTCGGCGGCACGTCCGCCGACGGCGCGGCGGCCGGCGCGGCCATCGGGCAGCTGCTGCTGCTGACCGCGCTGGGGCTCCCCTTCAAGAGCGTCCATTTCTTCCTCATCCGCGTTTTCTACGCGCAGGAGGACACAAAAACGCCCATGCTGATCCAGACCGCGATCGCGGTCGTCGGACTCGTCGCCGCCTTCACGATGGCGGCGCTCATTCCCCCGACCAACATCGTGGTGGGGATCGCGCTGCTCTACGGCGCGACAAACGTGCTCAGCGCGATCCTCGCCCATTTCCTGGTCGTGCGCCGGCACGGCGACTACGGGGTCGGCCGGGTCGTGGACACCTACATCCGAGTCGGCTGGTTCGCCCTTGTCGCGGGGGCCGCCGGCTCCGTCGCGCTCTGGCTGCTGGGCGGATTCTCGTTCGGGTTCGCTTTCTCGGGCATTTTCCCCGCCGTCGCCACGCTCGCGATCTGCGGGGTTGTCATGACCGTCGTCTACCTGCTGCTGCTGAGGGCCGCGCACCTCGAGGAGCTCGACGAGTTCATCGGACCCCTGGCACGCAGGATCCCGGACCTCTCCCGGCGCCGCGCGAGCGCGAAGGCGACGCCCCGTCGTCGTCCTGGAGAAGACCGCCCCCGCTAGGCGACGCCGCCGCACGCAGGGGCTCGACGCGCCCGGTAGCATGGACTCAAGCAACACATCTATTGGGTGCCCCGCACCCAAAAACCAAGCTTGGGAGTCAATAGTGTCGCAGCCCATCGACGTCGGAACCGTGCTCGGCGGACGGTACAAGGTGACGAGCACCGTGCTGAGCTCGACCGAAGGTGACATGGTCCTGGACGGCATGGACCAGGTCCTGAACCGGGCCGTCAGCATCCTCATCGCCAGCGTGGACAACACCGCCCGGATGACCGCCAGCGCCCGCGAAATCGCCACGGGCGAGCGCCCCAGCAACGTCCAGGTCCTGGACCTCGGGGTGTCTGAGCACGCGACCTACCTGATCACCAACACCGCGGATTCCGGCGACCTGATGGAGCTGCTCGAGGAGACCACCTACGTCGAGCCGTTCTACACGGACACGCTCGGCTCGGAGATCTTCGGCGAGTCACGATCGCGGCAACCCCAGCGCTACGAAGACGACGACGAGTACTACGCCGAACTCGAGGAAAACGAGCGTAGGACCCCGCTCGCCAACCGCTTCTCCGGACTGCGTAGCCGGCTCAGCCGAGGCGTGGCCGGGGTCACGGGAGGCGCGGCAGCAGCCGGCGCCGCCTCAGGCGCCTCCGCTCATCAGGACGACGCCGACACCGCGGGCTCCCCCAGCACCGAAGAGAACACCGCCGTCGAACCCGTCGCCGAGGAAAGCACGTTCGGTTCGCCCAGCACTGAGGAGACCCCCGTTGTGCCTCCCGCGGCCGCGACGGCCGCTGCGCCCAAGGTCGAGATCTACGAAGACGAGGATGAGGACGACGCCGCAAGTGCTGGCGCAGGGGCCGCGGCAGCCAGCGCTGCCGCCGGCCCGGCGCCGACCGCAGCCACTCCTCGCACCGAATACGACCCCGACGACGTCCGCCCTGCGGCAACGTTCCCAGCTGCGGCACGAGGCTACGAGGAAGAGGCGGCATTCGCCGGTGCCGGCGGAGCGGGGGCCGGGTACGACGATGACGAGGAAGAAGAGGGCGGCAACCGCTGGACGCGACTGATCGTCGGCGCTGTCCTGGGCATCGTGCTGATCGTCGCGGTTGTCTTCGCGTTCAACATGCTCGGTGGTCTCGGCGGCGACGAGGCACCACGCGCGGGAGGAGACTCGTCAACCTCCGCGGATGGCGACCCGTCCGCGTCGGGTGAACCCGACGAGAGCAACGAACCCTCGGAGTCCGACACGCCGGCGGCAGAGCCTGTTGTCAGTGGCATCCAGCGCGTCGTCCCCGGCAACCAGGAACTCAACGCAGAGACCGACAACACGCTGGTCCGAGCCATTGATGGCAACGAGGCGACGCTGTACTCCACGTACACCTACTCTCAGCCGGCCTTCGGCGGATATGCTTCAAACATGGTCCTCGTCGTTGAACTCGAGGACGCCGCCAAGGTCAGCCAGGTCGAGCTCTCGGGCCTGAATGGAACAGGCGGATCCTTCGAGATCGCCATCGGCGAGACCAACGATCTCGGCGCTGCGACGTCCGTAACCCAGGGTTCATTTACGGGTCCTACGGTGTCCGTACCCGTTACCGACGAACAGGCCGCCACCGGCAAGTACGTGTTCTTCAATGTCACCGAGTTGCCGCGACTTTCCAATCCGCTCAACGACTCGCGACCGTTCGGACTGCAGGTGGCGGAGTTCAAGGTTTCCTAGCAATGCTGCGGGGCGTCGCAGTAGTCGGCGCCCAACAGCCGGGGAATAGCACTGGCAGCCGCATGGTTGACCTAGGCAGAGCACATCAGACCAGCAGGCGCACAGGCGCCGACCACAAAGAGAGGTTCACTTCGAGTGGCCACTGAAGCAGCTGAATCGATCCGCAACGTCGTCATCATCGGGTCCGGCCCAGCGGGTTACACCGCGGCGATCTACACCGCGCGCGCCAACCTGAATCCGTTGGTCATCGCAGGTTCCGTCACTGCTGGCGGCGACCTGATGAACACCACCGACGTCGAGAACTTCCCGGGGTTCCCCGACGGAGTCATGGGTCCTGAACTTATGGAGCACATGCGTGCCCAGGCAGACCGCTTCGGTGCCGAGATCATGTACGAGGACGTCGAGTCGACGGATTTGAGTGGCGAAATCAAGACCGTCACGCTGGCCAACGGCACGACGTACCGAGCACGGGCCGTCATCATTTCCACGGGCTCCGCCTACCGCGAACTCGGCCTGCCCGGAGAAAAGGAACTCTCCGGTCACGGCGTGTCGTGGTGCGCGACGTGTGATGGATTCTTCTTCCGCGATCAGGAAATTGCCGTCGTCGGCGGTGGCGACTCCGCAATGGAGGAAGCCCTCTTCCTGACCAAGTTCGCGTCCAAGGTCACCGTGATTCACCGTCGCGAGGGCTTGCGAGCGTCGAAGACCATGGCGGACCGTGCTCTCGCCGACCCGAAGATCGAGTTCATCTGGAATAGCGCCGTCGAGGCCTACGAAGGTGACGGAAAGCTGACGGGAGTGAAGGTCAGGAACCTCATCGATGGTTCGGTCTCTTCGCTCGCCGTGACGGGCCTGTTCGTGGCCATCGGTTCCGACCCACGCGTGGACCTCGTCAAGGATCAGCTCGAACTGACTGCCGGCGGAAACATCGCCGTCGACGGACGCACCTCCAAGACGAGCCTGAAGGGCGTTTTCGCCGCCGGCGACGTCATCGACCCCACCTACCGGCAGGCCATTACCGCGGCGGGTTCGGGCTGCGTGGCCGCCGTGGACGTGGAGCACTACCTCGGTACACTGGGCGCCACGGAGGAATCCGGCGCCGCAACGGCCGCTGTCTAGATTTTTACCAAGAATAGAGTTCGTACCCGAAAGGATTCGTCATGAGCAACGCCAAGGACGTCACCGACGCCTCGTTCCAGTCCGACGTGCTGGAGAACGAGAAGGCCGTCATCGTCGACTTCTGGGCCGAGTGGTGCGGCCCCTGCCGCATGCTGTCCCCGATCCTCGACCAGATCGCCGACGAGCACTCGGAGAAGGTTGACGTCGTCAAGATCAACGTCGACGAGAACCCGGCGATCGCCGCAAAGTACGGCATCACCTCGATTCCAGCCGTCTACGTTTTCCAGGGTGGCGAGCACGTCGCCAGCTCCATCGGCGCCAAGCCGAAGCAGGTCATCGAGCAGGAGTTCGCCGAATACCTGTAAGTCGTCTGACTGCGTCTTGAAGAGCGGAGCAGGGGTTAACCCCTGCTCCGCTTTTCTCTGCTCATCGCTGCGGACGCTGAGAGCATCGGTTCTCCACAGTTCTACAAGCTATCCACCGGTTGCCGGTTGATAACTTGGAAACCCTTCAATGATCCTTCACGAGTTTCCACAGATTTAGCTATTACCCACAGCTACCTGTGCAAATCCTCAACAGCCGTGAGTTCAGCACTCACCGCGCACTCCCGGGTCCCACGGCCGTAAAAGAGAGGAGGGTTGGTTCGTTTCACGTGAAACGAACCAACCCTCCCTCTTTGTCAGGCGGGTCTGACTACTTGTCACCGTCCGGCGAGATCAGAGCCATGATGCGATTCAGGTCGTCGACACTGGCGAACTCAATAGCGACCCGACCTTTCTTAGCCCCAAGTGAGATCTTCACACTCGTGTCCAACCGATCCGACAGCGAGTTTGCGAGGTAGTCCAACCGTTCGTGCCGTGCGGTACTGCGTGGTTTGGTCTCCCGCCGCTTCTTTTCGACGCCTTCGTTCATTGAGACCAATTCTTCGGTCGCCCGAACGGATAGGCCCTCAGAGACGATGCGTTGTGCGAGGCGTTCGATCTCTGCCGGATCCGCCAGTGCCAGCAATGCGCGCGCATGTCCTTGGCTGATGACACCCGCCGCTACTCGGCGTTGCACGAGTGCTGGCAGCTTCATGAGGCGAATCGTATTGGAGATCTGTGGACGGGAACGGCCGATTCGTTCGGACAGCTCTTCTTGAGTGCAGCCGAACTCGCCAAGCAATTGCTGGTATGCAGCCGCCTCTTCGAGCGGATTGAGCTGCGAACGGTGCAAGTTCTCGAGGAGGGCATCACGAAGGAGATCCTCGTCCGTGGTCATACGGACGATGGCGGGAATGGTCTCCAGTCCCGCCTGCTGTGTGGCACGCCAGCGGCGTTCACCCATAACGAGTTCGTAGTCGGCATCGCCTGACTCGGTGGACGGGCGAACCACGATCGGCTGCAGAAGGCCGATCTCCTTGATGGAATGCACCAGCTCTTCCATGTCTTCTTCATCGAAGATCTGGCGTGGCTGCTTACGATTCGGGTGGATCGCCTCGACGGAAAGCTCGGCGAACGTGGCGCCCGGAACGGGAACAAGCGACGGCTCCTCCTTGGCGTCCGCTCCCGGAGACTCCGTTTCTACCGCGTCGGCAGCCGATGTAGCCGACCTCGATCGAGCCTGTCCAATGACATCTGGCATAGCGGGACGCTTACCGCCCCTCGACTGAGCTGTTCGGCTCGACGACGCCGTTCCGTTGTTGCCATCGTCATCCGTGTCAGCAGTACGCCCGGGAGTGAAGAACATGTCAACTGGGCGGACCTTGGTTCGCGCAACGGTGCCCGATTTGGCACCAGCTTTGACCGGGGCCCCCGTCGACACACGCGCTTCTCCATTATCGGCGCCGACAGAGGGCTTGCGGACGCCTCCCCCGGATGCTGCGCCCCTAGCCGTCCCAGAGCGCTTCTCAGGGCCGCTCAAGGCCTCTGGCGAGGACTTCTCGCCTGGGTCGTCACTTGGCTTCTTGGGCTGCTTGGAGGCCTTCCGGGACGATGCCTGAGTGTTCAGGTCGGCCGGCTTGTTGACCCCGTTCTCTGCCTTACTCTCAGGGACGGGACTCTCCTGTCCACTATCAGCTGTCGGCGAGCTAGAGATTAGTGCACCCAAACCGCGACCTAGGCCGCGACGCTTCTCTGCCATGTTCTCCCTCTCAGTGACTCTAGGCACCGCAAGTCATGGCGCCTCATCAGATTGAGTTCAATCCTACTCGCGCTTGTCCGCATCGGCCCCCACCTCGGCTACCGCGTCCCTTCGTGAACAATCCACTTCAAGCCAAGGATTGTGGAAAGCTGACGGAGTTCTCGGTACAGGCCCGCGCCAGGCAGCCGCTCTGACGCGTGGCACGGGGCTTCCGAACCACCCCGTATAGGCGACCTGATCCACTCTTCAGACGAGTTTCACGTGAAACGTCCGCACGTCACGCATCAACACTAGGCCTGTAGTACCCGTCATACCGCCGCACCGTGCAATTAGCTGAACGTAATGGTCGGCCACTACTACGAGTATCTACGTTTCACGTGAAACGGGCACCGTTCGCTATGCCGTTATCACGAGGCCAAGACCTCCGCCACACGGCTAGGTAGCGGGCCCTGCCGTGCCGCTTCTGCACGGCCGGCTTAGTGGGCGGCGCCGAGCAGGGGTCCCAAGGCAATACGCAGGCACGACAGAGGAGACTTGTGATGACATCTGCTCCAGGAACAATCGGAAGGAATAGGCTACGGCGCACAGTTCTAACGGCAACCTCAGCTCGAGCAGCAGGACGCATATATGCTGATTGAGTAGACCCTTGGTGCGTCCAGTCTGTGGACCGTTGCTTTAGTCCTTGGGCAGTTCACTGTTGTCGATCTATGTTTCACGTGAAGCAAGGTGCACAAACCTGGGCGAGTTCTGGGTAGCCTCGGTCCGCCTTTCGGCGCGCCACCCGGAGGCCCGGCCACACTGTCACGTCGCCCTGACGGGGTAGACCTAGCAGTCGGTCGGGGTAGTTGGGCCGATTGATTGGCCTCAGAGCCCCGCGCACACGAAAGATGTCCGACTAGGTGCTGCCAGCCCACCCGTGGATTCTAGGCAACGAATTCCTCTGCGAGAGACACTGCTCGGAGGCCTCCATTCATACGGCCTGTACGGGCCCACTCCCCTCGTTCGCTGACTCGACCCCACTCGACCTCAGCGGGAGCCACCCTCCTGGCTACCTTCGGTGAATACTCATCACCGATGGTCGTCCACTCTGTCGGACAAGGACACGTGGCGACATCTTTCGGAGGAGGCTAGTTCGATGGGCCGCGCAGATAGCCCCAGTCCTACCCCGGTTTTGCTCCGTTCGTCGTGCTGCCCCGACATTGAGAACGACCACGGTTGAGGTGAACTGCGCCCGATGAACTCTCATTGCTGCACGACCCTGCAGGTCATCACGTGACTGCGTGAACTATCGGTCGTTTCACGTGAAACGCACGATGGTGTCGTGAACGCCTACGGATCTCAAGACACTCAAAGGAGGCCGGCTCCCGACGACTGGTCATCGAACGACGTCGACATCCGGCCCATTTTGTCCAGACACGCGCCGGTCGGGCAGTAGATGTACTACCGGGGTCAGGCGTGTTCCACGTGAAACATCGCAGGCGTCGAAGTTCCAGCTCACACTGAGCTTAGAGTCCCGGGTGAATACAGGCTGGCAACGTTGAACGAAGACGGGCCTGTTCGTAACGATCACTCTGAGTGCCAACCACTACTGAATCATGCACGATTCAACTGGGCCCAAGATCAGGCAGCCGAGGCTTAGCCTGGCAGTAACACAACGACGGCCGTGGCACGCCGGCCGTTCTCCCCCTGTGCAGTCAACGATCGCCAACCCGCGCTGCTCCTCAAGCGTCCGCCGAGGTCAGTGATCATTTCAAGGCTGTCGATGCGTGCGTGCATCGCCGCAGTGCGCGTTCGGACTGTGACTGAACGGAATCTACATGGCATCATGCTGAGCAACGAACCTACCTACTGGCCGAACCGCGTGCCGCTGCCCGGTCGCGTTCCACGTGAAACATCGCCAAGTTCATCAAGTACATCCTTGCGGGCCTCGCACGCTGCTTCCGCGCGACGAGGGTCGTCCTGTAGAGAACTGTTGACAACTCAGGCACTGTGCGAATTGTGACTCACCTCAGAGAGACACCGATATGTCGGGGCCGGGCGCTACATGCAGCACATCAACCGTGAGACAGGCGGTCCACGACACTGCACACGTAGCGACAAAAGAAAAGGCCCGAAGCCCTTCAAGGGCTTCGGACCCGTTGCACGACAAGCCGACACCGACCAGCGGCAATCGCATGGGCTCTAGCTCTTCTTCGCGACACCCCTGTCGGCAATCTCTGTTGAGGCCTCCATGTAGGAGAGGGCGCCCGTCGAACTGCGATCGTACGTAATGACAGACTGCTGATAGCTGGGAGCCTCGGAGATTCGAACGCTCCGCGGGATGACCGCCTCAAGCACCTCGTTGGGGAAGTGGTTCCTGACCTCCTGGGCGACCTGAGCTGCCAGGTTGGTCCGACCGTCATACATTGTCAGTAGAATTGTCGAGACCACGAGGTCAGCGTTCAAGTGCTTCTGGATCATTTCGATGTTCTTCAGCAGTTGGCTGAGGCCCTCAAGTGCGTAGTACTCGCACTGAATCGGGATGAGTACCTCGCGTGCGGCAACGAAGGCATTGACAGTCAAAAGCCCCAAACTTGGCGGGCAGTCAATGAAGACATAGTCGAGGCGTTCCATCCCCTCGGCGTCACGATACGTCGCGTATTGATCCAAGGCACGGCGCAGCCGCTGTTCGCGCGCAACGAGCGATACCAATTCAATTTCAGCTCCGGCGAGGTCGATGGTGGCCGGTGCCACGACGAGATTGTCCAGATCTGGGCAGGGAGCGACAACGTCCTGCAACGGCATATCGTTGATGAGCACGTCGTAGATACTGTCGATCTCGGAGTGGTGCTCAATACCTAGAGCTGTCGAGGCATTGCCCTGGGGATCGATGTCGACTACTAGAACGTTGAGCCCGGACTGGGCCAGCGCTGCAGCGACATTCACGGTGGTCGTCGTCTTTCCGACGCCACCCTTCTGGTTGCTGATTGTAAAGTAGCGCGTACTGTCAGGCTTCGGCAGGCCTCGCCCCTTGAGCCGCTCGCGGCGCATATTCTCATTGACCAGTTGGCTAGCCAATGGGGTGCTGTCGTCCATGGTGTCCATAATGTTCCGAACCCGTGCCTCTAGTTGTTGGTGAACCGGCTCGGTCGCCACCGAATTGCCGGTTTCCGAAAGCGTTTCACGTGAAACAGTTGATGACGTCGACTCTGAAACGTTTACCGGTTGTTCTGGTACATTCTGCCGAGCGTCCCCATTTCCGCTCAGAAAATCTCGTGCCTGCCCCGAGCTACTCCTACCGGCCGAGAACAACGCGGCGAGCGACGGCACCCGACCTTCGGTGCCGCTCACTTCGCCGAACTCGCTCGAATCAAACTGAAGAAAATCATCACAGGTACAGACTATCGGTTCAAGCGGAGCCTACCCGGACACGAACGACCGTTGTCGGTTCCTCCAGCACGCTCTCCCCCGCCGTCAAAACCTCCGTCGCTAGAGCCCCACGCTTCCGCAACACCTTCCGCGCCTTCTCGATCTCTTCGGCCGCGCTACGGCCCTTCAAAGCGAGCAGTTCTCCACGTCCGTGCAGCAGTGGCAGGGTGATGTCGGCCAGCTTGCTCAGCGCAGAGACGGCACGAGCTGTAACGACGTCCACGTTGACATCCTCGAAAAACAATTCCGAGCGCCCGCGAAGAACTCTGACGTTCTCCAAGCCGAGGTCCTCGATCACTTCACCCAGCCACGTACATCGCCGCTCGAGTGGTTCAATCAGCGTGATATCGAGGTCGGGCCGGGCCAAAGCGAATGTCAGGCCAGGCAGCCCCGCACCGCTGCCCACATCGGCGACAGCGGCGCCCGGGGGAATCAGCTCCGTGACCACCGCGCAATTGAGCACGTGCCGGCCCCAGAGGCGCGGAACCTCACGCGGGCCGAGGAGCCCTCGCTCGATGCCGGACGTTGCGAGGTGCTCGACGTAGCGTTCGGTCAGTTCGAGGCGTTCCCCGAAGACCTCCAGCGCAGCATCGCGTTCGGCGATGGTCAATGCGTGTTCTTCCACTTCTGTCCCTTCCGGAAGCCGACGGGCGCTCGCCCGGAATCAAAATTCAAAAATCGGGCGGTCCTGAGGACCGCCCGATTCAAGTGCTGAGAACTAAGCAACCGCCGAGATGACAACGTGACGGCCGGAGCCTTCTCCGTCTGATTCACTGTGCAGGCCGAGATCGGCAACAACGTCGTGTACCTGCTTGCGCTCGTAAGCACTCATGGGTTCCAGGGAGACTCGTTCGCCCGTTTCCTTGGCCTGTGCGGCCGCATCTTCGGCGATCTTCTGCAGTTGAGCGGCACGCCCCTTGCGGTACTCGAGGATGTCCAGGATCAAACGTGAGCGGTGCCCCGTCTGAGTGAGAACAGCCAGCCGTGTGAGCTCCTGGAGGGCATCCAGGCCGGCACCGTCCTGGCCGACGAGTTCCCGCAGCGCCGACTGGTCGCCCTCATCCTGGACGATCGAGATGTGGGTGCGCCCCTTGCGGATCTCGATATCGATGTCGCCATCGATGTCCGCGATGTCCAGCAGTTCCTCGAGGTAGTCAGCGGCGATGTCGCCTTCTTCTTCGAGTCGCGACGGCGGGATCTCCTCAGCTTCGACGGAATCTGCTGGTGCCGGTGTCTCGCTCATGGCTACTTCTTCCTGCGGTTCTTGCGCTGCGGCTGCGAACGCTGGACCTTCGGGGGCTCCGGAACCTCGGGCGCCTCAGCTTCAGCCTTCTTCTTCTTTTCATGAACCGGCGGCAGCCCCTTCGCGGCGCGGCGCGCGTTGAGCTCACGCTCGGCCTGGGACCCCGGCGTCGGGTTGCGGCGAATGATGTAGTACTGCTGGGCCAGCGTCCACAAGTTGGTGGCGGTCCAGTAGATCAGCACGCCGATCGGGAAGTTGATGCCGCCGATACCGAAGACGAGCGGCAGGATGTAGAGCATCATCTTCTGCTGCTGCATGAAGGGGCCCTCGAGGGCTTCCTTGGTCATGTTCTTCGTCATGATCTGCTTCTGCGTAATGAACTGCGAAGCAACCATCGCGAGGATCATGACAACGGAGATCACGATGACGGCGATCTGCGGCGAACCCGAGTTGAACGTGCCCAGGAACGTTTCGGAGAGGCCTGCGCCGAAGATCGAGGAGTCGGCGAAGTGGTGGGTCTGGTTGACCGTCAGCTGACCGATGCCTTCGTTGTTCTCCGACGCTCCGCGGGCGTTGTTCAGCGAGTGGAACAGCGCGAAGAAGAACGGCATCTGGATCAGCAGCGGCAGACAGGACGAAAGGGGGTTCGTCTTGTGGCGCTTGAACAGTTCGCGCTGCTCGGCCAGCATGGCCTGCTGCGAGAGCTGGTCTTTCTTGCCCTTGTACTTGGCCTGCAGCTTGCGCAGGTCAGGCTGTAGCGCCTGCATGGCGCGCTGCGCCTTGATTTGCTTGACGAAGACCGGAATCAGCGCGGCACGAATGAGCAGCACCAGCAGCACGATGGACAGCGTCCAGTTCCAGCCGGAGGTCTCGTCGAGGCCGATGCCCGTGAGAATCTGGTGGCAGATGCGCAAGATCCAGGTGACGACCCATTGGAACGGCCACAAGATCGTGTCAAAGAAACCCATTACTCGTTATGCTCCTTGTGCCGCGTCCGCGGCGTGCTCGTCATCGTCCGCTGGAATCGGCGGATGATTCATCACCATGATCTGCGGCAGTTTGCCATCGGGCCAAATCCGTCGGCCCTCCGGAACGTGATCGATGCCCCCGTGACTGAACGGATTACACCGGAAAATGCGCTTGGTCGCCAGGTAGACGCCCTTGATGGCCCCGTGCACGGTGACAGCCTCGAGAGCGTATGCCGAGCAACTCGGGAAGTACTTGCAGACGTCACCATAGATGGGTGAGATCAGTTTGCGGTAGACCAGTAGGAACCCGATGATCAGGTTCCGCGGGAGGTCCACAATGAAGGGTACGACGGCGCCGCGCCGGGTCCGTGCCTCAGTCACCGTGTCCGTCCGCATCTGCCGGAACGCGCCGACGATTTTTGTGGTGCGCAGACTTCGCAGCCGAACGCATCAATGAATGTGCTTCCGCGTTCAGTTCCTCCCACGGTGCCGCCGAAGCAGCGGGCAGAGCCCGCATGACAACGTCGAAACCGACGGGGAACTCGTCAAGAAGCGAAGCGCTGATCGCGCGTAGTCTCCTCTTAACGAGGTTGCGGTGCACCGCGTTCCCGACGGCCTTAGACACGACGAACCCAAACCGCGTCGGCGCCGGATCCCGAAAACGTGCATATAACACGACGTTCCGGCGCCCAATACGGGCACCGGAACGTACAGTGGTTGAGTAGTCCCTCGCGGAACGTACCCGATGCACCTTGGGCAACATGGCGATGAGGCCTATCTGTTGGCAGGGAACAGCGAGATGTTCACGAAGGGGACTGCTCTATTTAGGCAGAAAGTTCGGTGCGGCCCTTGGTGCGGCGGGCAGCCAGGATGGCGCGGCCGGCGCGGGTCCGCATACGCAGACGGAAGCCGTGCTTCTTGGCACGACGGCGGTTATTCGGCTGAAAAGTCCGCTTGCTCACAGTAGTAACTCCAAGACGATCATTTGATGCGCCTTAACCCGTTGCTACAGGGGGAAGAACAGGCTGACGCTCGATATTCGCGTGCCGCTTCCGAACTCCTCGCCGGCGACTCCAACCGGCCCCAGACGGGGGTCGGCGCCGATCTGAACAGCAGATCTGCACGGTAGTCGCGGCCTGAGGTTCCCTCAAAAGCGGACACACAGGACTAAACAACGATAGGGGTCTACCGCACTATCAGTCAAATGGGAAGACGAGTGGCGTCCAGCACAGCCGCACCGGAACGTGCGGGACGTCTTCGTCATCGGACGTCAGAAGCAGGTTCCCACAGATCTCCACAACTTGTGAACTCACAATCCACACCTGTGGACGGCGTGGAACGTGAACGTCCCGAAAAGTAGCGTCGCAAAGACCGGATCATCCCCGAAATCACAAGGATGTAAGCACTTTTGTGGACAACACCGTGAAGACCCTGCGTCAAGGTTCAAGTTATCCACCGCCTGTGAATAAATCTGTGGATAGTCGGCTACAGTTGATCTCCCGACGTTCCGTTCCGGCCCGTCGGGAGACGGCACGGCCCACAGCGGTCGAAGACCAGCACGGCGGCTCCTCGCGAAGGGAAATCACACAACGTGACCACGGACGCAAACAACGATCTCGGTTCCCAGTGGCGTCGAGTCGTAGACCTGATGAAGGACAACACCGAAGTCAGGCCGCGTCAGCGAGCATTCGTCGAACTGGCACAGCCCCAAGGGCTGATCGGGACTACCCTCCTGGTCGCCGTTCCCAACGACCTCACGCGAAACGTCATGCAGACACAGCTGATGGCCCCGCTGGACGCGGCTCTCCGCCAAGTCTTCCAAGATGACATCCGCGTTGCCTTCAGCGTCGACACGAATCTGGAGCCTGAGACCTCCGCCGAGGAACTCCCGACACCCCCGCCCGTTGAGATCGCCGAGCAGGCCACCTCCGAGTCGGCCATCTCGAACGCCGCTGACCAACACGAAGTCTTGCGAAGCGTCGCCCGCTCCCGCTCCGATAATGAACACGGCCCTCGCAACAAGCCGGTTCCGGTGCCCACGCCGCCGTCGAACTCGCAGGAGATCGGTCGGCTCAACCCCAAGTACATTTTCGACACGTTCGTGATCGGTGCCTCCAACCGCTTCGCCCACGCGGCCGCAGCCGCAGTCGCCGAGGGCCCGGCCAAGGCCTACAACCCGCTATTCATCTACGGCGACTCGGGGCTGGGCAAGACACACCTGTTGCACGCGATCGGACACTACGCCAGGCACCTGTTCAACGGAATCCGCGTCCGCTACGTGAACTCGGAGGAGTTTACGAACGACTTCATCAACTCCATCCGAGACGACGAGGGTACGAGCTTCAAACAGACGTACCGCAACGTCGACATTTTGTTGATCGACGACATCCAGTTCCTGGCGAACAAGGACGCGACGCAGGAGGAGTTCTTCCACACCTTCAACGCGCTGTACAACGACAACAAGCAGGTCGTCATCACCTCCGACCTGCCGCCCAAGCAGCTCGCAGGGTTCGAGGACCGCATGCGCTCTCGCTTCGAATGGGGCCTGATCACCGACATCCAGCCGCCGGAGCTCGAAACCCGCATCGCGATCCTTCGCAAGAAGGCTGAAGCCGAAGGACTCCGCGCGCCCGATGACGTGATGGAGTACATCGCTTCCAAGATCTCCACCAACATCCGCGAGCTCGAAGGCGCTCTCATCCGCGTCACCGCGTTTGCATCGTTGAACAATCAGGCCGTGGACATGGCGCTGGCCGAGACGGTGCTCAAGGACCTGATCACGGATGAAGACGCCCAGGAAATCACGTCCCAAGCGATCATCGCGCAAACAGCCGAGTACTTCGGGCTGACGATCGAAGAACTCAACAGCAAGTCGAGGACCCGCACGCTCGTGACGGCCCGCCAGATTGCGATGTATCTGTTGCGCGAACTCACGGACCTGTCGCTGCCGAAGATCGGTGCCGAGCTCGGTGGACGCGACCACACCACGGTCATCCACGCCGACCGCAAGATTCGCGACCTTATGGCCGAAAGACGCTCAGTCTTCAACCAGGTCACCGAGCTGACGAACCGGATCAAGCAGCAGCAACGCAAGGGATAAGCAGTGGTTTTCGCTGCTGCCGACGCTGGCGGAGGCAACGAAAGCCACACCTGTGGATAACTTTGTGGATAGTTAAGTGGACGACACCGCAAACCTGCGCATAAGTACGGGGGGTCCTGTGGATCCCTTAAACGACGCGGATTTTTGTCCACTGCTATCCCCTGCTCAGACGGGAGGCCGCCCACAGCTTGTGAACAAGCAGATTTGGTTCACTGGCACGGCGCAGGGTGGTTATCCACAGTTTCCACAACCGTTGTTAACACTACTAACCCTTTAAACCCCTCATCCAAATAACAAGACTCCATCCCGGCACTCGTGGATCGAACGACGCCAACGCGGAGCGTCGGAGAGCATGCACGACCGATAACGGTCGGCCCGTTCTTCGGGCTAAGCTTGCAACGAATACTTGTCACTACCTTGCTGTGAAAGGCGGATCGCTACGTGAAGTTCAGTGTTGAAAGGGACGTGCTGGCGGAAGCAGTCTCCTGGACTGCCCGATCCCTGTCACAGCGGCCGCCGTCCCCTGTACTCGCAGGCATCCTCATGACTGCCGAAGGCGGAACCGTCACCTTGGCAGGTTTCGACTACGAGATCTCCGCACGTATCGAGATCCCTGCGGACATCGCCGAAGAAGGAACCATTCTCGTCTCCGGCAAACTACTTGCCGAGATCACCCGGAGTCTGCCCCAAGCGCAGGTGACGTTGGAGACCGAAGGTTCGAAGGTGCTTGTCGCCTGCGGACGCAGCCGGTTCAACCTGGCAACCATGCCGGTCACCGAATACCCTGACCTGCCCGGACTTCCTGAAATTGCCGGCGTCGTCGATGGCGAGGCCTTTGCCCAGGCGATCACCCAGGTCATCGTCGCGGCGTCCAAGGACGACACCCTCCCCGTGCTGACAGGTGTGAAGATGGAGATCGAGGACGACCTCATCACCTTCCTGGCGACGGACCGTTACCGCCTGGCCATGCGCGAAGTGACTTGGCGCCCGGCAACCCCGGGAATTTCTACCTCGGCTCTCGTGAAGGCCAAGACCCTGAGCGAAGTCGCTAAGACTCTGGCCAGTGCGGGGGAACTGAACATCGCCCTGGGCGAGAAAAGCGACCTCATCGGCTTCCAAAGCGGGACTCGCCAGACGACGTCGCTGCTCGTCGACGGCGACTACCCCAAGATCCGTTCACTCTTCCCGGACAACACGCCGATCCACGCGACCGTTGCCACCCAGTCTCTCGTCGAGGTCGTGCGCCGTGTCGCCGTCGTCGCCGAACGCAACACCCCGGTCCGGCTCGCGTTCACCGATGGCCAGCTGACCCTCGACGCCGGAACCGGAGAAGATGCCAAGGCCGAGGAGACCATCGAAGCGCACCTCACCGGCGAGGACATCACGGTCGCTTTCAATCCCGCTTATCTGAGCGAGGGTCTGAACGCGTTCACGAGTGAATTCGTTCGCTTCTCGTTCACTTCGGCTCCGAAGCCCGCGATGTTGACGGCTCAGGATTCCCTCGAGGGCAGCGACTCCGACGCCTACCGGTACCTCGTGATGCCGGTGCGCCTGCCGAACAACTAGCCGGACGCGTCGACGGCAGCGTGTACATTTCGCACCTCTCCCTGACGGACTTTCGAAGTTATGCCCAAGCTGACCTCGAGCTCTCCCCTGGGACCACGGTGCTGGTCGGATCGAATGGCGTTGGGAAAACCAACGTCGCGGAAGCCATCGGGTACCTGGCCACACTCTCCTCCCACCGGGTGACCACCGATTCCGCCCTTTTACGTTTTGGCACGGAACGAGCTCTCGTCAGGGCCCAAGTCGTGCGGACGTCGCATGCCACAGCGGTCGAGCTCGAGATCACCCGCGGCAAGACGAACCGGGTGCGCATCAACCGCGCTAACCCGGTTCGCGCACGCGATATTCTCGGCATCGTTCGTACCGTCCTCTTCGCTCCGGAGGACCTCGCACTCGTCAAGGGAGATCCCTCGGCCCGCCGGCGGTTTCTCGACGACCTGTTGGTTGTCCTCCAACCTCACCAGGCCGCGACACGGAGCGACTACGACCGGGTACTCCGTCAACGCAACGCCTTGCTGAAGTCCGCCCGCGCCGCGGGAAAGCTGACGACGAATCACGAGGCGACACTTGATGTTTGGGACCAGCACCTGGCCCAGGCAGGGGCACGGGTTCTGCGGGGCCGATTCGATGTCCTCGCACAGGTCGCCGGGCCATTGGCTGCCGCATACGCGTCGCTGACCGATGGCTCCAAGATCGCCTCGGCCCACTATCGCTCGACGATCGTTTCCGACATCGAGGACGACGGAGAGGCAACCGTCCAGCTGGACGGGAACGCGGACGCGCTGCTCGAGTCATCGGCAAGCGAACTTCAGGAGCGGATCCTCGCGGCGCTGACGGCGAAACGGCAGCAGGAGGTTGAGCGAGGCATGACTCTTGTAGGCCCTCACCGCGACGAGCTCTTGCTCACCCTCGGTGGAGTGCCGGCGAAGGGATACGCCTCGCACGGTGAGACCTGGTCACTTGCTCTGTCGCTCCGGCTGGCGTCATACCAAGCCATGCTCGAGGACGATTCCCGGCCCGGGGCGGGGCCGATCCTCATCCTCGACGACGTTTTCGCGGAGTTGGACGCGGACCGGCGGGCCCGCTTGGCGAAAGTCGTCGCGGACGCTGAACAGGTCCTGGTGACGGCCGCCGTCGAGGCCGACGTGCCCGATTCCCTCAAGGGGCACGTCCTGCGCGTCACCCCCGGAGCCATCCACGCCGCCGGGGAGGGGCCGGGCGTATGAACCGGGACCGCGACGCGGCGACACCCGAGCCCAGGCGCAATGCGACGCCGGAGCCCCAGTTCGACGCTGCGCATGCCATGCTCAACAGGATGCGGCTCATCGCCGAGAGCCGCGGCGAGGCCCGAATCGACGCCAAACGTGCGGCAGCCATCGCCGACCGACAAGCGGCCGCGCGGGCCCGACGGTCCAAGCGCACGGAATCAGCGATGTACGACAACGGCCGCGATCCACTCGGAGTAGGCGCCGTCATGGACCGGCTTGTGCGTAACCGTGGGTGGTCGTCGCCCGTTGCCGTCGGGTCGGTTCTCTCGGAATGGAACGCGCTCGTCGGGCCCCAGATCGCGGCGCACTGCCAGCCCGAGAGCTTCGAGGCGAGCACCGTTGTCGTCCGCTGCGATTCGAGCAGCTGGGCGACCCAGTTGCGCTTGCTCAGCCACAACCTGCTCAAGACCTTCGACGAGAAGCTGGGTCATGGGGTCATCACGACGATCCAGGTGCTGGGGCCCCAGGCGCCGTCGTGGCGACGTGGTCGGCGGACGGTTGAGGGGCGTGGCCCCAGGGACACATACGGGTAGACGAATGCGACGCCCGAAGCATGCCGCGTGACGCATGAAACGGTGAAGCGTCCTAGGGCGCGTTCAACGCCGCGGCTATAGAGACCCTCACGAACGAGGTTCATCGCGGTTCTGGGCCAGTTTTTTGGCTTTTAGCGGCATATTGCTGCCCAAACGGACCAAGTTTTGACGTCCGACGCGCTAGAATTGTGGCAGACCGCTTCCCTAAGTACTGAGGAGTCTGCAGCGCCTGTGGATACTGAGAACACCGAACCCCAAGGACCAGCTGACGAAACGCTGGTCGGGGGTACCGCTGACGCGGGACCCAACGACACAACGGGGGCGACGTCAGGGGCGCCGAACAAGGTGACCAACGACTACGGGGCCAGCGCGATCACCGTGCTTGAAGGGCTCGAAGCCGTCCGCAAGCGGCCCGGAATGTACATCGGGTCCACTGGCGCGCGCGGTCTCCACCACTTGGTCTACGAAGTCGTGGATAACTCCGTCGATGAGGCCCTGGCCGGCTACTGCGATCACATCAAGGTCATCCTGCAGGCGGACGGCGGCGTCCGGGTCCAGGACAACGGACGCGGCATCCCCGTGGACATGCACCCGACCGAGGGCAAACCCACGGTCGAGGTCGTCATGACGATCCTGCACGCCGGCGGCAAGTTCGGCGGCGGCGGCTACGCCGTGTCCGGCGGCCTGCACGGCGTCGGCATTTCGGTTGTGAACGCGCTCTCAAGCCGCGTCGAGACCGAAGTTCGCCGCCAGGGCCACGTCTGGCGGATGGGCTTCGCCGACGGCGGCGTCCCGCAGAACGAGCTGACCCGCGAAGAGGAAACGACCGAAACGGGCACGACGCAGACGTTCTACCCGGACATCTCGATCTTCGACGCCATCGACTTCGACTTCGAGACCCTGCGCGCCCGCTTCCAGCAGATGGCCTTCCTCAACAAGGGCCTGCGCATCACGCTGACCGACGAGCGCCGCCCCGACGACTCGGCGGACGACGTGACCGACCCCGAGAACGAGGGGCCAGGCGAACTCGAACACGGCGCATCGGACCAGGACGACGAGCCGAAGCACCGCGTCGTCGACTACCTCTACGAGGACGGCCTGCTTGACTACGTCAAGCACCTGAACGCCTCCAAGAAGGTCGAGCTGGTGCACCCGGACGTCATCGCGTTCGAGTCGGAGGACGATGATCGGAAGATCTCCGTCGAAATCGCGATGCAGTGGACGTCCGCGTACTCCGAGTCCGTGCACACGTACGCGAACACGATCAATACGCACGAGGGCGGCACGCACGAGGAAGGCTTCCGCGCAGCGTTGACGTCTCTGATCAACCGCTATGCCCGCGAGAAGAACCTGCTCAAGGAGAAGGACGACAACCTCACCGGCGACGATATCCGCGAGGGTCTGACAGCCGTCATTTCCGTCAAGCTCTCCGAGCCCCAGTTCGAGGGCCAGACCAAGACGAAACTGGGCAACTCCAGTGCTAAGGGATTCGTCCAGGGTGTGGTCAACCAGGAACTCGGCGATTGGCTTGAGCGCAACCCGAACATCGCGCGCGACATCGTGCGCAAAGCGCTCATGGCTTCCCAAGCCCGGCTCGCTGCCCGCAAGGCACGAGACAACGCCCGCCGCAAGTCCCCTCTCGAAACGTTCGGGATGCCAGGCAAGCTCTCGGATTGCTCGTCCAAGAACCCCGCAGAGTGCGAGGTCTACCTGGTCGAGGGTGACTCGGCTGGCGGCTCCGCCAAGCGCGGCCGCGACCCCCGCACCCAGGCGATCCTCCCGCTGCGCGGGAAGATCCTCAACGTCGAGCGCGCCCGCCTCGACAAGGCCCTGGGTAACGCCGAGGTGCAGTCGATGATCACCGCTTTCGGCACCGGTATCGGCGAAGAATTCGATATGGCGAAGCTGCGGTACCACAAGATCGTGCTTATGGCCGATGCCGACGTGGACGGCCAGCACATCACCACGCTGATGCTGACGCTGCTTTTCCGCTACATGCGCCCGCTGATCGAACACGGCTACGTGTTCCTCGCGATGCCGCCGCTGTACAAGATCAAGTGGTCGAACGCCGCGCACGACTACGTCTTCACCGACGCAGAACGCGACGCCAAGGTCCGCGAGGGTCTGGCCGCCAACCGCCGCCTGCCGAAGGACAACGGCATTCAGCGCTACAAGGGTCTAGGCGAGATGGACTACTCCGAACTGTGGGACACCACCATGGACCCCGCCCGGCGCACGTTGCAGCAGGTCACCATGGACGACGCCGCGGCCGCGGATCAGATCTTCTCCATCCTGATGGGCGAAGACGTGGAATCGCGCCGAAACTTCATCCAGCAGAACGCAAAGGACGTGCGTTTCCTGGACATCTGACGGGCGTTATCACCAGTCAGACACCCAGACCTGCGCGGATGCAGAATTAGTTAGAGGAAGAACTCGATGAGCGACGAGACCCCAGAGAACCAGCCGGAGCACGCACCCGAGGACGTCGAAGCGACGATCATCGCGCCGGCTCCGGTCACCGAAGAAGAACTCGACCGGATCGAACCGATCGACCTGCAGACGGAGATGCAGCGCTCCTACCTGGACTACGCCATGGCCGTGATCGTCGGCCGCGCGTTGCCCGATGTGCGCGACGGCCTGAAGCCGGTGCACCGCCGCGTGCTCTATGCGATGTACGACGGCGGCTACCGCCCGGAACGCTCGTACAACAAGTGCGCCCGCGTCGTCGGTGAGGTCATGGGCCAGTACCACCCGCACGGTGATACGGCCATCTACGATGCGCTGGTCCGCCTGATCCAGGACTGGGTCATGCGCTACCCGCTCGCGCTCGGCCAGGGCAACTTCGGTTCCCCGGGCAACGACGGTGCGGCCGCCCAGCGTTATACCGAGACCAAGATGGCCCCGCTGGCCATGGAGATGGTCCGCGACATCGACGAAGAGACCGTCGATATGCAGGACAACTACGACGGCAAGAACCAGGAGCCGACGATCCTGCCGGCCCGTTTCCCGAACTTGCTCGTCAACGGGTCCTCGGGCATCGCCGTCGGCATGGCCACGAACATCCCCCCGCACAACCTGCGAGAGGTCGCCGACGGCGTCCAGTGGTTCCTGAAGAACCCGGAGGCCCCGAAGGAAGAGCTCCTCGAGGAGCTCATCCGCCGCGTCAAGGGGCCCGACTTCCCCACGGGGGCCACCATCCTCGGGCACAAGGGCATCGAGGACGCCTACCGTACCGGCCGCGGATCCATCACGATGCGCGCAGTGGTCAGCGTTGAGGAACTCCAGGGGCGAACGTGCCTCGTCATCACCGAGCTCCCCTACCAGGCGAACCCCGACAACCTCGCCGTGAAGATCGCGGATCTCGTCAAGGACGGGAAGATCCAGGGCATCGCCGACATGCGCGACGAGACCTCGGGCCGCACCGGCCAGCGCCTCGTCGTCGTGCTCAAGCGCGACGCCGTCGCCAAGGTCGTGTTGAACAACCTCTACAAGCACACGGACCTGCAGACGAACTTCTCGGCCAACATGTTGGCCATCGTCGACGGGGTACCGCGCACACTGTCCCTGGACGCGTTCATCCGCCACTGGGTGGCGCACCAGATCGAGGTCATTGTCCGGCGCACCAAGTACCGGCTGCGCAAGGCAGAGGAGCGCGCGCACATCCTGCGCGGCCTGCTCAAGGCCCTCGACGCGATCGACGAGGTCATCGCCCTGATCCGGCGCTCCCCCACGGCGGACGAAGCCCGCGAGGGGCTGAAGACCCTGCTCGAGATCGACGACGTGCAGGCCCAAGCGATCCTCGACTTGCAGCTGCGCCGCCTCGCCGCGCTGGAGCGCCAGAAGATCCAGGACGAACACGCGGAACTCGAAGCCCGCATTGCCGACTACAAGGCGATCCTCGCCGACCCGGTGCGCCAGCGGTCGATCATCTCCGAGGAGCTCGCCGAGATCGTCGACAAGTACGGCGATGACCGCCGCACGAAGATCCTCATGGGTTTCGACGGCGACATGTCGATGGAGGACCTCATCCCCGAGGAAGAGGTCGTCGTCACCATCACCCGCGGCGGCTACGTCAAGCGGACCCGCATCGACCAGTACCGGTCGCAGAACCGCGGGGGCAAGGGCATCAAGGGCGCGACCCTGCGCGGGGACGACGTCGTCGAGCACTTCTTCGTCACGACGACGCACAACTGGCTGCTCTTCTTCACCAACCACGGCCGGGTCTACCGGGCCAAGGGATATGAGCTCGCCGACGGCGGGCGCGACGCCAAGGGCCAGCACGTGGCGAATCTCATGGCGTTCCAGCCGGAGGAGACCATCGCCCAGGTCATGGAGCTCAAGTCCTACGATCAGGCGCCATTCCTCGTGCTCGCGACCCGGAACGGTCTCGTGAAGAAGACCCGACTCGAGGACTACGACACGAACCGCTCTAACGGCCTCATCGCCGTCAACCTGCGCGACGGCGACGAACTCGTGGCCGCCCGCCTCGTCGACGAGACCGACGACCTCATGCTGGTCTCCCGCAACGGCCAGTCGTTGCGCTTCACCGCGACGAACGACGCGCTGCGCCCCATGGGCCGCAACACCTCGGGCGTCACGGGCATGAAGTTCAAGGACGAGGACGTACTGCTCAACGCCAACGTCGTCACCGACGATTCTTACTCCCTCGTCGTCACCGACGGTGGATATGCCAAGCGGACCCGGATGGACGAGTACCGAGTCCAGGGCCGCGGCGGATACGGGATCAAGGTCGCCAAGCTGGCCGAACAACGCGGAGGCCTCGCCGGCGCGATTGTGGTCAGCGAGGACGATGAGGTGCTGGTTGTCATGGAGTCCGGCAAGGTTGTGCGTTCACGCGTCGACCAGGTCCCAGCCAAGGGCCGCGACACGATGGGAGTCATCTTCGCCAAGCCGGACAAGAAGGATCGCATCATCGCAGTCGCACGGAACTCGGAGAGGGGACTCTCAGCGGACGCTGATGAGGATGCAGTACCGTTGGATCCTGAAACTACGAACGACGCGGTAGATACTGCGTCCGAAGCCACCGCCCAAACCGAGACCCCGCACGAGGCTGAGATGCCAGCGGAGTCGGGCGAGGCAGCCAATACTGACGGAGGTAACGCGTGAGCACCCCTAACACCCCACGTCCGGGAGCGCCCCGGCCCGCAGGTAATCAGGAGTCCCGCCCGTCAGGCACGGGCCGGCCCGCGGCCCGGCCGGCCGACAAGCCCGTGAGCAACGGCCGGGATGCGGCCGGTTCCAAGCCCGCCCCGGCGCGGCCCGCACCGCAGAAGCCCGCCGGCGCGAAGCCCGCACCGGCTGCCGCCAAGCCGGCAGGTCAGCGTCCCGCTGCCGCCAAGTCGGCGGGGCAGCGTCCCGCGGGCGCGCAGACCGCTGGTCAGCGCCCCGCGGGTGCGCGACCGGCTGGACAGCAGCAGAAGCTCGTCCGCCCGGCACCGAAGGCCAAGGTCCGCAAGGCTCGCCTGTTGGTGAGCAAGCTGGATCCCTGGTCCGTCTTGAAGCTGTCGTTCCTGCTCTCGGTGGCGCTGGGCATCGTGACCGTTGTCGCCGCCGTCGTGTTGTGGACCGTGCTCGATCTGACGGGCGTGTTCGACAGCGTTAACAACCTCCTGAGCGAGATCGCGGGGTCGGAGAGCAGCTTCAACCTCGCGGAGATCGCGTCGCTGGGCCAGGTCGCCGCGTTCGCGACGATCATCGCGGTGGTGAACGTCGTGTTGATCACTGCGATCTCCACGCTGGCAGGCGTCCTCTACAACATCTCGGCCTCCCTCGTCGGCGGTATCGGCGTCACGCTGACCGACGACTAGGCTTCACTCGGCCGGCAAACGGGGCCGCCGGGCCGTGTCCTTCGACACGTTCCGGCGGCTCCGATTTGTTTGGATGCAAACACGTGTTGTAGAGTCTTATCTCGGTCCAAGAGGCCAAGGGGGCGTATAGCTCAGGCGGTTAGAGCGCTTCGCTGATAACGAAGAGGTCCCAGGTTCAAGTCCTGGTACGCCCACGGAATCCCCTTCCGGAGGAGGAACGCATGCGTAAGCTGGTGGCACTGGCTGTCGCGATTGCGGGAATCCTCGCTTATCGGAAATGGCGGGAAACCGAAGAGGAAAAAGCAGTCTGGTCCCGGGAAACCGATCGAGTAGACTGATCCTCGTGCGGGGGCATGGCGCAATTGGTAGCGCACCTGCTTTGCAAGCAGGGGGTTAGGGGTTCGAGTCCCCTTGCCTCCACCGCATGAAAGGCCCCGGGCATCGCCCGGGGCCTTTCTTCGTTAAACCGTGCGCGTGAGTCCCGCATGGAGGTAGCGCAGGGCCTTCGCAGGATAATAGATGGCCATGAAGATCAACGGGGGGATCTTCAGCAGCGGTCGATTGATCTGGTGAGCGCGGTAGGTCCGGTCGAACCGGGTCACGTAGTAGCGGTAGTCCTTCGGCGAGTCCTCCAGCCGTCGCGCCGACATCCCGGCGATCATGTCCGGCACGTAGCGGATCAGCATGTCGTGCTGGGCCATGTGCACGGAGATGTCGATGTCCTCGTGCATCTGGTCCTCTTCGTCGCGGCAGACCTCACCGGCTACTTTCTCCCAGGCAGACGCGCGCAGCGCCATGTTGGAGCCGAACAGGAAATGGTATTGCCGGTAGGCCACCTTGAGCACGAGCTGCCGGATCCTGTCGTCGGCTTTGAGCCCGAACCTGCGCAGCGGCATGTCGTAGTAGAGGACCGGTCCCGTCGCACCATCCACGGCCGGGTCAGCGAACGTCTCCGCGACGCGCTCCACCCACGTCGGCTCGATGAGGGAATCGGCATCGATGCGGCCCAGCACCTGACCCGTGGCGGAAGCCAACCCGAAATCGCGGGTTGGGATGAGCCCCTGGTGCTCGTCCTGGCGCAGGAGCCGGATGGGTGACTCCGGAAACTCGTGGGCGACCTGCTGCACGATCTTCGCCGTCGAGTCCGTGGAACGGTTGTCGACCACGATGATCTCGTGCGCGGGCACCGTCTGATAGATCGCCGCCTCGACGCACTGCCGGATGACTGATTCTTCGTTGTAAGCCGGAATGATGATCGAAACGCTCGGTCTGCCAGTCACAAGTGTCAATGTACCAGTGTGTCGGTGCGCTCCCGGGGAACGCGCAGAGAACGACGGCGGCCGGTCGCGTATCGCAACCGGCCGCCGTCGTGCCTGATCGGGGGAGGAAAGTCTCCCTCGCGCCTACTTGTCGCCGGAACCGCCGTTCACGGCATCCTTGGCCTCAGCGACGGAGGCCTCCGTCTCGTTGCTTTCGGCCGCGACCGGGGCGGGCTCAACCGGAGTCGGGGTCTTCCACGGGTCCTCTACGGGCTTCGACGCCCTCCAGGCGGCAACGCCGGCCGCCGCCGCCGCGGCGATCACCAGGAAGATCACGAGGCCCTTCTTGCTGCCCTTGCTGCGCGCCTTCTCAGCCTTCTTGAGCTCCTTGGACGCCTGCTTGGCGGCGGCGACGGCAGCCTTCTGGGCCTTCTTGATGGTCTTCTTGTTGTGAGTGACCTTGGCGACGGTCCGCTCGACCTGCTCCGGGACCCGCAGATCCTCGAGCCGGTGCGCGGTGTAGTCCGCGGCCTCGCCGAGCTTGGCGCTGGCCGTCGGGATGTAGTCGTAGACCACACGGTCGCGGGCGTGGTGCAGCGCCGGGGTGGTCTTGTCCAGGGTCGCCTGGATCTTGGGGGAGGCCTCGTCGACGAACTTCGACAGCTTGGGACCGAACTTCGAGAGTTCCTCCTGAATGCGCGGGGTCACCTTGGCGACGCCGTCGGACAGCTCGGTTGCTGCCCGCTGGACGCCGGCCTGAACCTTCGGCGAAGCGGCTTCGAGCCCCTTCTCGACGCGCGGCGCTGCCCACGTCACGGCGGCATCGACACGAGGGGCGGCCCAGTCGCGGGCGTTCTCTACCGACGTCGTAACCGAATCGCCCAGGTCGCGGGCTACACGTTCTGACTTTTTCACAGGTTTCCTCCCGTAGGTATCTAGCCTCTCCCGCTCCAGCCTACGCCGTGTGTGTAGGCCAGACCACGTTTCGCCCTGTCCTCCGGGTGAGATCCCAGCAGATTTTCACTGAACGCGTAGTGAACCCGTGCCACACACCGCACATGTGGCTCTTGTGCATGGAACAATGAAGCCATGACTGCAATCCCCACGCACAAGGCGACTATCCACACGAACCTCGGCGACATCGAGGTCAACTTGTTCGGCAACCACGCCCCGAAGACCGTGCAAAACTTCGTCGGCCTGGCCAGCGGCGAAATCGAGTGGACGCACCCGCAGACCGGCGAGAAGCAGGTGGACACGCCCCTCTACGACGGCACGATCTTCCACCGCATCATCTCCGACTTCATGATCCAGGGCGGCGACCCGCTCGGCATGGGTGTCGGTGGCCCGGGCTACCAGTTCGACGACGAGATCAGCCCGGACCTGAACTTCACCGAGCCGTACAAGCTGGCCATGGCCAACGCCGGCATCCAGATGGGCCGCGGCACCAACGGCTCGCAGTTCTTCATCACGTCGGTCCCGACCACGTGGCTGCAGGGCAAGCACACCATCTTCGGCGACGTCACCGACGAGGCCTCCCGCGCCGTCGTTGACCAGCTCAACACCGTCGCCACCGACGGCCGCGACAAGCCGCTCGAGGACGTCGTGATCTCCAGCATCGACGTCGTTGCCGTCTGACAAGCATGATCCGATGCCGCCCGTGATTCCGGACGGCGTCACCACCGAGCTGGTCCTGCCGCCCTTGCGCTGCAGGACCGCTCGTCTTTAACCATCCTCGTCGAGAGCAGGAACATGTCCTACGGTTCTGTCCCCGATCAACAGGTCCCGGCGTGCCCGCGGCACCCCGAGCGGCCGAGCTACGTGCGCTGCCAGCGCTGTGGCCGGCCAACCTGCTCGGAGTGCCAGCGCCCCGCTGCGGTCGGCGTGCAGTGCGTCGAGTGTGTGCAGCAGGCCAACCAGTCCATCCCGACCCAGCGCACGGCCCTCGGCGGCGTGCAGCGCGGGGGTCGCCCGGTCGTGACCTTCACGCTGATCGGCCTCTGCGCGCTGACGTTCCTGGCCCAGTACGCGGTCCCGGGGCTGACGCGGGCGATGCAGTGGGCGGGGCTCTACGCCTCGACCCTCGACTTCGAGCCGTGGCGCATGCTCACAAGCACCTTCCTGCACTCGCAGGGATTCCTGATGCACATCGGCTTCAACATGTACGCGCTGTACATCATCGGCCGAATTCTCGAACCGATGATGGGCCGTCTGCGGTTCGGCCTGCTCTATGTGCTCTCTGGGATCGGCGGCTCCGTGGCGGTCTTGTTGCTCGATCACCCCTTGCAGGGCGTCGTCGGCGCCTCGGGCGCGGTCTTCGGGCTCTTCGGCGCATTGCTCGTGATCACCCGGGCGCGTGGTGGGAACTTCATGCCGATCCTGATCCTGGTGGGTATCAACCTCGTCATCGGTTTCATCCCCGGATTCAACATCTCATGGCAGGCCCACCTGGGTGGATTGCTCACCGGCGGCGCGCTCGCCGCTGTCATGGTTTACGCCCCGCGGGTCGCTGCGCGCGGTGAGCAGATACACGACGCCGGCTCGGCAGCCAGTCGGCATGCCCGCCGGGCGTCGCTCCAGGCGCTGGGTGTCGCTGCAGTGGCCCTGGTGCTGGTGGTGTTGACGGTGTGGGGAGCCGCTACGGTTCCGCAGCGCCTCTACTAGCTGTCCACAACCCTTATCCACACTGTTAATAACTTACACACGTGTGATTCGGGCCGAATACTTCAGATCCTGGGCCCCGTCGATCGGCATGTAGACGCCGATCGACGGGGCCCGATCCGTTTTTTGGTGCCGCTATTCACATATCTATCCCCAGCTGTGGATAACCGCGGTACACACATGTGCACGGATCCACAGACGGTGAACGCTCCTGTGGATGCTTGTGGATACGCGACTTTCCCACAGGCCCTGTGGATAAGCTCGTGATCGGGCGTGAACCCCCGTGTTTACAGGGATCTAAGAAGGTTCAAGCCTCAATTTGCCCGTCAGGTGTCCTAAGTAACAGATCCGTTGTCCACAGGGGTTCTCCACACTGTAGAAAACTTACAGGCGTGTGATTCGATAACTCCGACTCGCCCAGATCGGCGTCATTTCGGCGAATCGAACACACTTACCAACAGACTTGTCCCCACCTGTGGATAACTTTAGTTCACACCGTGTGCACAGTTGGGCGTCGTGAGGCAGTGGATAACCGGGGGGGATTCGCCAGTGCCGCAGCCTTGCTTGCCTCGGGCGTCGCATCCGGCTAGTTTGGTCAGAGAATGATTGGTATAACTCAATCACTGGATGGAACGAGGATCAAGATGACCCAGCCGCGACCGATCACCGCGCGCGACGTCGAGCCGTGGGCGGACCTGCTCAACGCCGTGAGCACCACCGACGACTTCGGCGAAACGTTTACGCCGGTGGAGCTGGCAGAAGGCCTTGAGGCTCCTGGTTTCACGCCTGCCTCGGATTCCCTCTCGTGGTGGGACGGGGGCGTGATGATCGCCGCCGCAGAGGTCTCCGTGCGGCAACTGACGGCCGAGGACGGGATCGCCAAGGCCTTCGTCGACGGCGCGGTGCACCCGGCATACCGCGGGCGAGGAATCGGCACTGCCATCATGGGTTGGGGGCAGCAGCGGGCCCTGGCCCTGGCCGCGGAACGGCACCCGGGGCGCGAGGTGCAGCTGGACACCTGGAACATGACGGCACAGAGCTCGTATGCCTCGCTCGCCGCGGACTGGGGTTACTCCCCCGTGCGCTACTTCAGCGAGATGCGGGTCGAGCTCGAGGGGTGGGAGGCACCGACGGTCGATGCGCGAGCCGAACAGATCCTGGCGACGACCTCCCGGATCGACGCCGAACTCAGCACGCTGGCGCACCGCGCCCATCTCGAGGCGTTCCGCGACCACTGGAACTACACGCCGGGCACGATCGAGAAGTGGGAACACTTCACGTCGGGCAGCACATTCCGCCCGGAGTATTCGCGGCTCGCCCTCGACGCCTCGAACCCGGAGGACCCCGTGGACGCTTACATCTTCTGCCAGCAGAATACCGACGACGAGCTGTACGTCGCCCTCGTCGGTACGCGGCGACGGGCGCGGGGCCGCGGCCTGGCCACCACGCTGTTGGCCGACGTCGTGCACCAGGCCCAGGAAGCTGGTCTGGCTGCGGTCACGCTCGGGGTCGACGCGGCGAGCCCCACGGGCGCCGGCGGCGTCTACGAGCGGGTCGGCTTCCGCTCGGTGCGCTCGAGCGTCGAGTACTCGAAGCGGATGCCGGCCGTCGGTTAGAGCGGATGCAGCACGAGCAGCGAGGCGAGCGCGAACATCATGGCGGCCACGGCGCCGTCGAGTAAGCGCCACGCTGACGGGCGTGCGAAGAGGGGGCGCAGCAGGCGCGCGCCCGCGCCGAGGACGCTGAACCAGAGCACGCTGGCGACCATCGCCCCGCCGCCGAAATACCACCGTGCGGTGGGGCCGTGCTGCTCAGCCTGCGTCGCCGCGACCGAACCAAGCAGAACGATCGTCTCTAGGTAGACCTGCGGGTTCAGCCAGGTCAGGCCCAACAAGGCCAAGACGACGCCGGTGCGGCCCGCTCCTGACCGTTCCGCCGGGGCGTCTGCCGCGGTGAGGGCGGCGGGACGTACCGCGCGCCTGAGCGCCATGAGGCCGAACGCGGTGAGGAACGCGGCGCCGCCGAAGCGTGCGACCTGCAGGACCCACGGCGTGCCGGCGACAAGGGAGCCGAATCCGGCGACGCCGACGAGGATGAGTAGAACGTCGGAGACCGCGCAGATCGCTACGCACACCACGACGTGCTCGCGGCGCAGTCCCTGGCGCAGGACGAACGCGTTCTGGGCGCCGATGGAGACGATCAGGGACAGGCCCATGGCCAGGCCGGAGGCGGCGGGAAGCAGGAGAGTCACTTGAACAATCTAGAAACGCGGACGAATTCAGTACAGCTAATGATTCTGATGGTGCATTAGCATCGTTAATGTGGATTTCCCGGCAGAGCAGCTCCGAGCCTTCGCGGCGGTCGTGGACACCGGGACCTTCGAGGCCGCCGCCGGCCGATTGCACGTGACCCCGTCCGCGGTGAGTCAGCGGATCCGCGCGCTCGAGCGGCAGGTCGGCACCGTCGTCGTGCGTAGGAGCAATCCGGCCGAACCGACGGGCGCCGGACGTGTGCTGGTGCGCCTGGCGCGCCAGGTCGAGCTCGTCGCGGCGGAGGCGATCGCGGAGCTCAGCGGGGCCCGCGCAGCCGCCTCAGCAGCACCGCGCGTGCTGACGATTGTGGTCCCTTCGGACTCGTTGTCCTCCTGGTTCGGGCCCGTGCTTGACGCGGCGGCCACGGAAGACGGGTACGTCCTGGAGATCCTGCGCGACGACGAGAACCAATCCGAGGAGCACTTGCGCTCCGGCCGCGCGATGGGCGCCATCACGACCGAGCGTCAGCCGGTTCAAGGGTGTTCGACGTCGGCCCTGGGGGTGATGCGCTACCGGGCGATGGGCGCACCGGAGTTCGTGGACCGCTGGTTTGGTCCCGGAGGTGAGGGTTTCCCTGCCGCGCCCGTCGTGAACTTCGGCCGGGACGACCCCCTGCAGAACGAGGTCCTGCGCTCCGCCGGCGTCGCGGCCGACCCGTTCGCCGGCGGCCCGCCGGCGAACTACGTACCGGACCCCGCGCAATTCGGCCGGGCGGTGGCCGCCGGCATGGGCTGGGGCATGATCCCCGCCTGGCAGGCGGCGGAACTAGGAGGCGCGTTGCGCGAGATCGAACCCGAGGTTGTCCGCGAGGTGCACCTCTACTGGCAGCGGTGGACGCTCGACTCCCCCGGCCTCGATTGGCTCAGCGACACCGTGCGCTACGCGGCTGCGCGCGGGCTTTCCGGCGGGCGGGAGCGCCCGTGACGGCCCGTGCAGGGCGCGCCAGGCGGTTGGTCGGGATCGGCGTGCTGCTGGTCCTGCTGCCGCCGCTGCCGGCCCATGTGGCCGCCCGGCTCTGCGTCGTGGACGACGACTGCGGCCCGCTCGGGGCGGACGTTGGCGCGTACTTTGCCGATGTCTTCGACCCCTGGCGTCTCGCGTCGGCCCTCGCGGTGCTGGCGATCGCCGTCGTCGTCCGGGCTCACTCCGGCCCCGGAGTGACGACCGCGTCGGTCGTGGGCCTGGTGGCGGTCGTCTTCGTCTACGCGACGCCCGCACACCTGGCCGCCCTCCTCGGTTCCGGGGCGGGGCTGGCGGAGACGGCCGAATACCTCGCGTTCCTGAAGACCTTCGACCTGTTGACCCTCGCGCTGCCCCTAGCGCTCGTCCTGTACGCCCTCGCCGTCGGGGTCGCCCGCCCGCAACGGGCCGCGAAGGGCCCGGAGGGCCGCTACCCGTGACCGCGTTGGCGCGGCCGGGCGTCAGCCGACGGGCGGTCCCGCCTGCAGCAGCGCGATCGTGATCGCCGCGACGGCGAGCACGCCAAGGCCCAGCGCCGCGAACGGGCGGGCCAGGCACCAGGCCTGCGCGCGTTCGACGACGGTGCGCGGGGCCTCGGCCGCGGGGCCCGCCAGTCGCCATCGTGCGGAGAGCCGGCCCGTGCGCTCGGCCCACTTCTCGAAGGGCAGCGTCGCGAACGGGACAATCGCCGCGACGAGCGAGGCGGCGCCCGTACCGAGGCTCCAGCGCTCGTTGACCCACACGAACACGCTGGTCAGCCCGTAGGCCACGGTCGCAATGCCGTGTACCAGGCCGAAGACCGACACCAGAATGTCGGTCACCCCGGAGTACTTGAAGACCATGCCGATGATCAGCAGGGCCCAGGTGATCACCTCGGCGAGGGCGACGGCGGCGTAGAACCGGCGCGGGGAGACGCGCGGTTCGCGGGCGGTGGCGGTGGTCTCGGTCATTACTCAGTCCTGGTGGAGTTGGAGGTGGATGCCGCAACCGGTGTCGAAGACCGCGATGGTCCCCCAGTCGCCGGAGACGGGTTCAGTATGGAATTCGACGCCGGCCGCGGAGAGCCGATCATATTCGGCGGCGACATCCGGAACGCCGAGGGTCAGGGCCGGCAACCTCGCGTCGTAGATTCCTGAGCGGTAGGCCTCGGCCACGGGGTGATCGCTCGGCTCGAGCAGCAAGGCGGCGGTGTCGGACTCGTCCGGAGAGGAAACGACGTAGAGGTTGTGCTCGGGCTGGACGTCGACGTCGGTGAATCCGAGCTGCCGGGTGAAGAACTCATAGGCGGATGCCGGGTCGCTGACATGGACCGATGTCATCTTCAAGCGCATTGCGGGCCTCCTTTGAGGCGGTTGGTGAGCATGTGAGGCGGTTGGTGAGCATGGCCGCGGCGGATGTCACAGACACCTCAGGCGCCGCGGTGCTACGTTAACGTCGGGCCGCATTCGATGTCAGCGGTCCCCGGACGAGGGAGCCGTACCCGGAAGGCGACAAGACGGCCGTCGAAAGGCTGTAGCCATGTCCTGGTTAATTCTCGCTATCGCAGGTCTCCTCGAAGCCGTCTGGGCGGTCGCCCTTGGTAAATCGGAGGGATTCACCAAGCTTGTCCCGTCCCTGGTCTTCGCGGGTGGGCTGATCGTCTCCATGGTCGGGCTGGCCTGGGCCATGAAGGAAATCCCCACCGGTACGGCGTATGCGGTCTGGGTCGGCATCGGAGCCTCGCTGGCCGTCGCCTACGGCATGATCTTCGGTGGCGAATCGATGAGTTGGCTCAAGATCCTGCTGGTCACCGGGCTCATCGCGTGCATCGTCGGGCTGAAGCTGGTCGACTAGTGCCAGCGCGTGGTCATGAAGAAGCCGACCATCGCGATGCCGAAGCCGATGATGATGTTCCAGCCGCCAGCGGCGGCGATGGGGAACAGGGCCTGCGTGATGTAGTAGGTCACGACCCACAGCAGTCCCAGGATCATCGAACCGAACATGACGATCTTGTACCAGAGCGGGAGTGGCTTCCGCTCGGTCGAAGCCGCCGGATCCTGTCGGGCGCGAGCCTTGCGGCGCGTCTTGGATTCGGGCACTGAAACTCCTGAAATATGGGTCGCGTCTTCGATAGTCTGGTTACACCATACTAGCGAACCCCGCGCCCCGGCCGCGGTCCGTTCCACGTCCTGAGGAGCCTCACGTGTCTGCACCACCCGAAGGGTCGCTGGACGACATGCTCAACGAGGGCGGGGCGCGGTCGGCCTCCCGGGGCCGCCGGCCGCGGCGGAGGTATTCGCGCGGCGGCGCCGTCGTCGGCGTGATCGGCGAGCTGCTCATCACCGCGGGCGTCATCGTGCTGCTTTTCGTCGCCTGGGAGCTGTGGTGGACCAACCTAGAGGCTGACCGCAACCAGAACGATGCCGCCACCAATCTCATCGAATCCTTCGAGCGGCCCGACGCGCTCCCGGCCCCGGGCGATCCCGTGGACCCGGAGGATCAGGCGGCCGACGACGCGGAGCAGTTCGGCCCTCCGCCGGCGGCCTCCCTCGACGACGCCGGAACCTTCGCCCTGATGTACGTCCCGCGTTTCGGTGAGGACTGGGTGCGGCCGGTGAGCAGCGGCGTCGGACTGGACGTGCTGAACAACCTCGGCATCGGGCACTACCCGGAGACCCAGATGCCCGGCGAGGCCGGGAACTTCGCGGTCGCCGCGCACCGGCAGACCCACGGTCAGGTGTTCTACAACATCGACAAACTACGCGACGGGGACCGCGTGTACGTGCAGACGCGCGAGGGTTTCTATCAGTACCGGTACACGGGCACGGAGATCGTCTCGCCCTCCCAGGTGGACGTGCTGGCGCCGGTCCCCCGGCAGCCGGGCGTCGAGCCGACGTCCTCGGTCCTGACGCTGACCAGCTGTCACCCGCTCTTCACGACGCGCGAGCGGATCATCGCCTACGCGGAACTCGAATCCTTCCGACCGGCCGACCACGGGCCGCAATTCGCCATCATGTCCGCCTACGAGCGCACGCAGAACTAGGAGGACCTCATGTACGCATGGATGTTCAGGCAGCTCCCGGGGCCCGTGTGGGTGCGGCTTCTCATTTCGCTGGTCCTGCTCGCCGGGATCATACTGGTGTTGATGATGTATGTCTTTCCGTGGGTCAGCGATCAGCTGAGCCTGTGGACTCAGTCGACGATTGGCTTGGTGACGCGATGACCGCCCGCATTCTGGTGATCGACAACTACGACTCGTTTGTCTACACCCTCGTGGGCTACCTGCAGGAGCTGGGTGCGGAGACGACCGTAGTCAGGAACGACGACGTCACGCTCGCCGAGGCGATCGAACTCGCCTCCGCCCGCGACGGCGTGCTGGTCTCCCCCGGCCCCGGAGATCCGGCCGGGGCGGGCGTGTGCATCGAGATGATCCGCTGGTGCGGCGAGGAGATGAAGCCGATGCTCGGCGTGTGCCTGGGTGAGCAAGCGCTGGCCGAGGCGTTCGGCGGCACCGTCACGCACGCCGAGGAACTCATGCACGGCAAGACGTCCTTGGTCGATCACGACGGGACGGGCGTCTTCGCGAACCTGCCCAGCCCGTTCACCGCGACCCGCTACCATTCGCTGGCCGCCGTGCGCGAGTCGATCCCCGATGTCCTGCGCATTACCGCCTGGACCGCGCCCAACGAGGCTGCGCCGGGCGGCACCGTGATGGGCCTCGCACACAAGACTGCACCCTTGTCGGGGGTGCAGTTCCATCCGGAGTCGGTCCTGACTGAGGGCGGCTACCTGATGCTCGGCAACTGGCTCGAGTCGCTCGGCGTCGAGGGCGCGGCGCAGCGGGCCGCGACGCTCAGCCCGCTGATCAGCTCCGGCAACTAGACCGCTCAGTCGTCTTCCGACGGCGACTCGGACGGCTCGTCGCTCTCGGAGGGCGACTCGTCGGCGGACGGCGATTCGCTCGGTTCCTCTGATTCCTCGTCAGTGGGGGTCGGCGACGGGGTCGGCGATGGGGGTGCGACGGCGACGTCTACCGTCACGGTTCCGCCCTGCTCGATGTCGTCCCCCGGTTCCGGGGACTGGCCGGTGATTGTGCCCGGATCCACCACCGCGTTCTCGACCTCATTCACCACGATGTTCAGGCCGTAGGCGGGGTCGGAGAGGATTTCTTCCGCTTCCTCCACCGTCAGCCCGCTGAGCAGGTCCGGTACGGTGACCAGGCCAGTCGAGAGCGTCAGCTCTACCGTGCTTCCACCGGCGACGGGGTCGCCGGACGCCGGGTTGGTCCTGATGACACGGTCGGCCGGGACCGTGGCGCTGTTCTCTTCTTTCATCTCCGTTTCGACTTCGAGGCCCAGGTCCTCGAGCGTCGCCCGGGCGCTCGACTCGGTCGCGCCGGCCAGGTCCGGGATCGTCACCGAAGATGGGCCTTTGGAGATGAGGAGCACGACGGCGGAATCGACCCGGATGGACTCGCCCTCGCCGGGTCGCGTGTTGATTGCGAGGCCCGATTCGACGTCGTCGCTGAACTCCTCGACGATCTCCGCGATCCGGAGGTTCTCGGCGAGCAGCGCGTTCTGGGCGTCCGTCTGGGTCATGCCTTCGACGGAGGGCACTTCCACCCGGACGTTCTGGGCCTGGATCTCCTGGCTCCAGTTCCAGACGAACCAGCCGCCACCGCCCACGACGAGCAGCGTCACGAGGGTGAAAACGGTGATCCAGGCGCGGCGGCGCCGCTTCTCATAAGGTGAGCGTTCGCGCGCGTGGGCGCCGACGACGTGTCCGCTGTCTTCGCCCCCGTCGTTCTCGTGCCACGAATCGTCGGGGGTTGTCGCGTGCGGGGCCGCTGCGGTCATCGCGACGGTGGGGTCGGTTGACGCTTGTGCCGGCAGAGCCGAGGTTTCCGCTGACGGCAGGGAGAGGGCCTCGGTGGCTGCCTCCGCGTCGTTTAGGTCCGACGCGGCTGCTGCGGTGCCGATGAGCTGGGTCGGGGCCTCGGCCGGGTCGTCCGAGTACGGGACACCCTCGCGGGCCTCGCGCAGGGCGTGGGCAAAGGCTGCGGCGTCTTGGAAGCGGTTCTCACGGTCCTTCTGCAGTGCCTTGGCGAGCAGGGGATCGAAGGCGGTGGGGACGTCGTCGTTCAGCGCGCTCGGCGCCAGAGCGTCCTCGCCTACGTGCTGGTAGGCAACGGACACAGCGGAGTCGCCGACGAACGGCGGCCGGCCCGTGAGCAGTTCGAAGAGTAGGCAACCTGCAGAGTAGAGGTCGCTGCGGACATCGACGTTCTCGCCACGCGCCTGCTCGGGGGAGAGGTACTGGGCGGTGCCGACGACGGCCTGCGTCTGCGTCATCGTGGCCGCGGAGTCGGCGAGGGCCCGGGCGATGCCGAAGTCCATGACCTTGATGCTGCCGTCGGCGGTGACCATGACGTTCGCCGGTTTGATGTCGCGGTGCACGATCGACATGCGATGGCTGTAGGAAAGTGCGGAGAGCACACCCAGCGCGTAGTCGACGGCCTGATCGAACGAGACCTCGCCGGCGGCGAGCAAGTCCCGAAGCGTCCGGCCGTCGATGTACTCCATGACGATGAAGGGGACCTTCAACCCGCTCGCGGACTCCGCATCCGTCCCGAGCTGCTCCTCACCCGTGTCGTAGACCGAGACGATCGCCGGGTGGTTTAGCCCGGCGACGGCCTGAGCTTCCCGGCGGAACCGGGTCTGGAACATCGGATCCCGCGCGAGGTCGCGGCGGAGCAGCTTGATCGCGACTTCGCGGCCGAGGCGTGTATCGCGGCCGCGGTGCACGTCGGCCATGCCGCCGCGCCCGATGAGCGCGCCGACCTCATAGCGGTCGTCGAGAATTCGAGTCGAAGTCATCTAGCTGGCGGGGGACTTGGACGGGGTAGGGTTCGGGGCCGACTCGGGTGTCTCCGACTCCTCGGTGTCCTGGGGGCCTTCCGAGACCGTGTAGGCCACGTCGGAGCCCTCGTCCACGGACTGGCCGCTGCCGGGATTGACGGCGACGACCGTGCCCGCGGGCTGGTCGGAGGCCACCGTGCCGCCGTGCACTGGGACGAGTCCCGCGTTGGTGAGAGTGCTTCGCACCGCGGCTTCGGTCTTCCCCGCGAGCCCGTTGGGCACCGTCACCTTCGAGGGCTGTTCGGGTGCGACGGCGTAGCGTACAGCGATCGTCGTCCCCAGACGCTGTTCTCCCGACGGGGATACGGCGAAGACGGTGTTCTCCGCGTACTGCTGGTTTTCTTCGCCTTGGGCGTCGACGCGGAAGCCTAGGTTCTCCAGGCGTCCGACGACGGACTCGAGCTGCTGACCGAGGTACTGGTTCTCCCGGATCGTCGCCGTCTGCGGGTCGGGCGCCTGGGTCGTGGGGTCGGGGTCGTTCCCGTCGGACGTTTCGGTCTCGGTCGGGGTGGGAGTCTCGGAAGGCGTCTCGGACGCCGTCTCCGAGGGGGTCTCCGAGATGGAGGACGACGGTGAACCGGAGGCGTCGGGGTCGTCGTCGCCGCCGGACAGCATCGGGAACAGTAGGGCGCCGAGGATCGCGAAGACCACCAGCACCAGCAGTGCGATCAGCGGCCAGGTCCACGGGCTGCGGCGGTTGCGAGCGAGCTCGTTCGCGTCCTCCTCTGGCTCCTCGTCGTCACCCGGGGTCCAGTCGCGGCTGGCGCCGACGACGGCGGCGAACTCGTCGCCGTCACCTTCGCCCTCGCTCTGGCCCACGACTGGCAGCGACGACGTGTTGGTGCCGGCGATGGTCTGCGCCTGAGTCGGGGCGGAATCCGGACGGATCACTTGGGTCGAGGCCGTGCCCGAGGCGAAGAGCAGCATGCCCGGAACCGCGGCCTCGGCGGCGCGCGGGTTGTTCGCCCGCAGCGCCTCGGCGGCTTCGGCCAGCTTGTTCGCGTTGGCGGGGCGGTCGCCCGGGTCTTTGGCCAGCATCGACATCAGGAGCGCGCGCACGTTCGGATCTACCGTGTCGGGCAGCGGCGGGGGAGTGTCGTTGACCTGCGCGAGTGCGATCGCGATCTGCGATTCGCCTGAGAAAGGGCGGCGGCCGGCGACGCACTCGTAGCCGATGACGCCGAGCGAATATACGTCACTCGAGCCCGTGGCCTGCTGACCGGTGGCCTGCTCGGGGGAGAGGTACTGTGCCGTTCCCATGACCTGACCCGTGGCGGTGAGCGGCACCTGATCGGCGAGGCGGGCGATGCCGAAGTCGGTGATCTTCACCCGGCCGTCGGGCAGGATCAGGATGTTGCCCGGCTTGACGTCACGGTGAACGAGGCCGAGCTCGTGGGCGGCGGCCAGCGCGCGGGCGGTCTGCGCGATGATCGACAGCGTTCGGTCGGCGTTGAGGACGCGCTCACGCTCGATGATGGCCGACAGCGGACGGCCCGGGACCAGCTCCATGACGAGGTAGGCGGATCCCTCTTCCTCGCCGTAGTCGAAGACCGAAGCCACGCCGTTGTGGTTCAGCAGGGCTGTGTGCCGCGCCTCAGCGCGGAAGCGCTTGAGGAAGCCGGGATCGCCCGTGTATTCCTCCTTGAGGATCTTGATGGCGACCACGCGGCCGAGCACGAGGTCCTGGGCCTTCCACACCTCGCCCATGCCGCCGATAGCGATCCGGTCGGTCAGCTTGAACCGACCGCCCAGGGTGATTCCCGATGTAGGCCTCACTTGTTGAACACCGCCTCTAGGATCTTCTTCATGTTCGGACTGGTCAGTGTGTGGCCGGTCGCGTAGTCAATATTCTCGGCGACGATTGTCACCGCGTACTCGGGGTCATCCGCCGGTGCGAAACCAGTGATCCAGGAGTTCACCGTGTTGGTCGGGTTTCCGTTGGCGTCGACCCGACCGGTCTGGCCGGTGCCCGTCTTGGCCGCGATCTCCAGGCCGGGGACCTGGGCCGCCGCCGCGGTGCCACCCTTGAGTGGTTCGCGCATGAGTTCGGTCACCTGGTCCGCGACTTCCTTGGTCGTCGCCGTACTGAACTCCTCCGGCTCCGGGCTCTCCAGCACCTTGAGGTCGGGGGCGATGATCTCGTCGATGAGGTTCGGCTTCATGATGACCCCGCCGTTCGCGATGCCCATCGAGACCATGTTCATCTGCAGCGCCGAGGCCTTGACGTCGAACTGGCCGATCGAGGAGAGCGCGAGCTGCGCGTCGTCCATGTCGCTCGGGAAGACGGAGGTGGCCACGCGCTGCGGGATGTAGAGCTGTTGGCCGAAGCCGAAGCGCTCGGCGACGTCCCGCAGGGCCTCCTCACCCACGGAGTCGGCGATCTCGACGAACGGGGTGTTGCAGCTCTGCCCGATGATGAAGGCGAGCTTCGCCTTCTTCTGCTGTGTGCAGATGCCCTCGTTGAAGTTGCTGATCGGACGCGAGGTGCCCTTCGGGGTCGCGGTCTCCGGGTTGTCGATCTCCGTTTCGAGATCGTAGTCGCCCGATTCGAGGGCGGCGACGACGTCGAGGATCTTGAACGTCGAGCCCGGGGCGCTCAGGTGCCCGATCGCCGGGTTGATGTAGGGGCTCAGGTTGGAGCGGCCGAGGATGGCGTCCATGTTGGAGGTCGCCTGCGCCGTGCTGTGCACCGCGAGCTCGTTGGTGTCGTACGTCGGCTTGGAGACCATCGCCTTGATGTCGCCGGTCTTCACCTCTGAGACGATGGCGGTCATCGGCACGTTGTCGGGCAGGATGTCGTAGATCTGCTGCTGCAGCTGGCCGTCGATCGTCAGCTGAACGGACGCACCCTCGTCACTGGCGCCCGAAATCATGTTCATCATGCGGTTGAAGAACTGACTGTCGCCGCGGCCGGTGAGCCAGTCGTTGAGGTAGGACTCCAAGTGGGTCGAACCGTGCGCGAGCGAGTAGAAGCCCGTCAGGTGTGAGTAGAGCTCCGGCTCGTTGTAGACGCGCTGGTACTCGAACTGGCCGTCGGTCTTCACGGACTCGGCGATCGGCTTGCCGTCGACGAGGATCGCGCCGCGGGCCAGGTCGAAGTCGCGGAAGAGTTGCCGCTTGTTCAGCGGGTTGGCGTTGAGCTCGTCGGCGGCGAAGAACTGGATGTAGGAGAGTGAGCCCATGATCGCGACGAAGAAGACGATCACCGCGATCCAGACGTTGCGGATGGCCTGGTTCATGCGTTCACCCCTTTCTTCAGTACGACTTCGTTGGTCAGGTCCGCGCTCGGGACAGGTTTGCGGGCGTTGTTCGAGACCAGCAGCAACAACGCGATAATGATCCAGTTCGCCAGCAGTGACGAGCCGCCGGCCGCCACGAAGGGCGTTGTCAGGCCCGTGAGGGGAATCAACCGCGTCACGCCCCCGATCACCACGAAGCACTGCAGACCGATGGTGAAGGACAGCCCCGAGGCGAGCAGCTTGCCGAAGGCGTCTCGGGTGCCGAGCGCGGCGCGGATGCCGCGGCTGACGAGCAGGACGTAGAGGAGGACCACGGCGATGACGCCGATGAGTCCGAGCTCTTCGCCGAGCGCTGTGATGATCATGTCTGAATTGGCATAAGGGACGAGGTCGGGCCGCCCGTTGCCGAATCCCGTGCCGAAGAGGCCGCCGTTGGCGAGCCCAAACATGCCTTGGACGATCTGGTGGGACCCGAATTGGGCGTTGATGACTTCCGGGTCGAAGGCGTGGATCCACGCGTTGATACGCCGTTCGACGTGACCCATGAACTTGACGGCGAACACGCCGCCGACCGCCACCAGCCCGAGGCCGATGATGATCCAGCTGATGCGCGCCGTGGCGACGTAGATCATGGCCATGAAGAGGCCGAAGAACAGGATCGCTGAACCGAGATCGCGCTGCAGGATCAGGACGCCGATGCTGATGATCCAGGCCAGGACCATGGGTGCCATGTCGCGCACGCGGGGCAGCTGAAGCGGGCCGATCTTGCGTCCGGCTAGCAGGATCAGGTCGCGGTTGCTGGAGAGGTAGCCGGCGAAGAAGATGGAGAGCGTGATCTTCGCGAGTTCGCCCGGCTGGAAGGACATGCCGCCGATGAAGATCCAGATGCGGGCGCCGTTGACGGGTTGGCCGAGACCGGGGATGAGGGGCAGGACCATCAGCACGCCGGAGACGACCAGGCAGATGTAGATCGCCCGGCGCAGGATCCGATGGTCGCGGATCGCCCAGATGACCGCCATCGCGGCCGCGATGGCCACGCCGGTCCACATCAGTTGCCGAGTGGCCGCGGTGTCTCCCGTGGTGATGTCCAGTCGGTGGATCATGGCCACGCCGATGCCGTTGAGGGCCACGACGCAGGGAAGAATGATCGGATCGGCATACTTCGCCCAGATGCGCAGGACGATGTGCATTCCCAGAGCCAGGGCGCACAGGATGGCGCCCTGTTTGGCGAACTCGGGGGAGAGGCCCTCCGGGTTGCTGAGCCCGGCGAGGTAGCCGGCGCCGACGGCGACGAGCATCGCTAGGACAAGCAGCCAGAGCTCAGTGTTCCGGCGCGAGATCGGCGCGGTTCGCAACTCACTCATCGTCGGCCTCCAGGCAGTAGGACGGAAGTTTGGCCGCAACGTCCTTCTCGTTCTTGTCCTCGCCCGGAACGACGACGGGGCAGGAACGGCGAGCGGTCACGAGCAACTCGGAGACCATGTCTTGGGCGTGCTCGAGGTCCCGAGAAGGTAGCGAACTCTTGATGCGCTGCTGGGTATATGCGGGCAGGGCGTCCAGCGGGATGTCGGTGACCGAGTCGAGCTGGGACAGCTTGATTGGCCCGAGGTCCTGCGAGACACCGTTGTAGATTGCGACCCGTCCGTCGTAATTGCCGACATAGTACTGGGTCTGCGTCCACACGTAGCCGAACCACAACACCGAGGCCAGGAGCAGGCCCATGAGGGTCAGGAAGATCGGGATCAGCAGTCGTCTGCGCGGCGCCTGCTGGTCCTCGTGGTGCTCGAGGACTTCGGCCTGCTGGGTCGGCGTCTTGTGCATGAGCAGGGCGGCGGCCCGCTTCTGCGCGGAACGCGTCGTCACCATCGGTATGTGGCCCGTCTGCGTCGCCAGGAGCGCGGACCCGACGAGAGCGTGCGGCCGGTTATTCATCTCGTGCCGGATGATCGCGGCGCTGGCCTCGATGTCCTCGGAACCGGTGATGCGCTGCAGCATGCCGGTGTCCACGGATTCATCGGGCTCAGCGGGGGCCTCGAGGGAGACGAACGGCGTCGTCATCGGCTGCTCGTCGTCCTCGACGACTTCGACGACGACGACGGTCACGTTGTCGGGGGAGCCGTTGTCGAGGGTGACCTGCACCAGGTCGTCTGCGGTTTCCTGGAGGTCCTTGGTGCCACGGACGATCTGCTCGATGACCGGCTCGGAGACGACGGCGTTCAGGCCGTCGGAGCAGAGCATCCAGCGTTCGCCGGGAGACACCGGGAACTGGTGGATGTCGAGCTCGGGGCTCGCATCGGAGTCCCCGAGGACGCGCAGCAGGACGTTCTTGTGGGGGTGGTTTTCGGCCTCGGCCGGGGAGAGGCGCCCCTCCTCGACGAGCCGCTGCACGAACGTGTGGTCGCGGCTCATCTGCATGAATTTGCCGTCCTTGAGCCGGTACGCGCGGGAATCGCCAATATGCGCGTACTGGAATGTATCGCCGGTGAGCAGCAGGGCGGTTACCGTCGTCCCCATCCCGGAGAGCTTCGGGTTGGCGCTGACGAGTTCGTTCAGGATGGAGTTGGCGGCTTGGATCTCGTCTGGCAGCACGGTCTCGACGTCTTCGGTGGTCTCCTGATCCAAGTGGACCAGGTCCAGGACCGTCGACGCGGACGCCACGTCGCCTCCGACGTGTCCGCCCATGCCGTCAGCGACGACCGCAAGGTGACGCCCGGCATAGGCCGAGTCCTGGTTATTGGACCGGACTTTGCCGACGTCGGATGCCGCGGCGAAGCGGAGGGTGAACGCCACGTCAGGCCCTCAGTTCCATGACAGTCTTGCCAATGCGGATCTGCTGGCCCAACTCGACCGGCTGAGCGCGGGTCAGCTGGGACTCACCCAGATAGGTGCCATTGGTGGAGCCGAGGTCTTCGATGAACCAACGGCTGCCCTGCGGGAAGAGGCGTGCGTGCCGAGCAGACGCGTAGTCGTCGATGAGGACGAGAGTCGCCTCCTGTGCGCGGCCCAGGAGGATCGGGCTGGCGGCGAGCTCGACGCTCGTGCCGGCCTGCGGGCCTTCGACGAGTTCGAGGGACGTCGGGTGCTGCCGCGGGGTCTGCTGCGAGGGCTGCTCCCCGGTTTCGGTGCGCGCGGGAGCGGGGGCGGGTGCCGCGGCGGCGCGCTTTCCGATCATCAGGTCACGGCGCAGGGCCCCGACGATGCTGAGGATGAGGATCCACAGCAGGATCAGGAAGCCGAGGCGCATCGCGGTGAGCGCGAGTTCGGTCACTGCTGACCTCCAGTGCGTTGGGGCAACATTCGGAAGGTGATGCGGGTGCGGCCCATGCTAATGATGGAGCCGTCGAAGAGTTCTGCGCGCCCGTCGACCTTCTGGCCGTTGACGTAGCTGCCGTTCGTTGACCCCAGGTCCACAGCCCACACCTTGCCGTGCTCCGAACGGATTTCCAAGTGCTTGCGTGAGACACCCGTGTCGTCGACCTCAACATCGGCCTCCGACGAGCGACCCAGAATGATGGATTCTGAGTTCAGGCCATAACGCTTGCCGTTCATCTGCAGTACAGGCTGGAGCTTCGGGGCGGCGACCGTCGCGGGAGGCGAGGCGGGCATCGGCGCTGGGGCCTCCGTCGTCGTACTGGGCCGCGGCGCGCGGGGCGCGTCGGAGCCGCGAGCGATCCGGGCGTCGACGGCGAGGTCGCCCTCGCGCACGTCCGCGTCCTGCTCGAACACGACCTCGACGCGGCCGGTGAGCGTGTAATGCTGGCTCTTGGCATGGGCGATCACGACGTCGCACAGCTCCTCGGCCAGTGCCGTGCCGTACTTCTCGACCTTGTCGTAGTCAGCCGGTGCGAGGGCGACGGTGAACTTGTTGGGCGCCGTGGTGCGCCCCTGGGCGACCGTGAGGGTTCCGCGGTCCATCTGATTGCGCAGCTTGCTGGCGATCTCGACCGGCTGGATCCCGCCCCCGCTGGAACCGCGGAAGACGCTGGTGACCAGCTTCTCGAGGCCGCGCTCAACATTGTCGACAAGGCCCATGGGCGCTGCTCCTTCCGGTCGGTTCGTAGCGGGTGTGAATGACGTGACGCATGTCGATACTACTTGCCGCACCCCTGAAGGGTGTTGAGAAAGCACACAGCCTGCACGGATCGCAACGAATCTGGAACAAACATGGTTCCCGTCAGTCGCCGAAAATCGAGGGGGCGAATCTGCCGATGAACCGCTGAATCGCGGGGGAGCGGAGGGGAAACGCGCGGGGTGGCCGCGCATCCCGGGGTGAGCCTGCTCACGGGATGGGCCCCGATTAGGCGGATCTGGTGAAGTGTGGATAAGATAGTTCTCGCTGTTCGGCGAGGTATCGTCGTGCGGAGCAAGTGAATATCACTCATGCGCGAGTGGCGGAATTGGCAGACGCGCTGGCTTCAGGTGCCAGTGATCGCAAGATCGTGGGGGTTCAAGTCCCCCCTCGCGCACCACTCGAACAGAGGCGGCTTCCCTTCGGGGAGGCCGCCTCTGTCGTTAATCCGTGTATCCCGAAGTGCGGCATCGGCCAGCGTGAGTGGCGAAGCGGTCCGCTGGCGACCTTGGATGAGTCGCACCGAATGCACGTACCGCGCGCGGCGGAAAGCTCGCTACAGTGACTTGATCATGCAGCGCAACCGTCGATCGGCTCTCATTGTCCCGCTCTTTGTCGTGTCATTGACCGCAATGCTCGCAGTCTCCGGATGCTCGACAACGCGATCGTCACCCTCCTTTGAATCGCAGATCCAGGAGCGTGCCGCGAGCAGTGAGTCATTCGAACTGCCCGCGGGCGCTGGGGGCGCGTCTTGGGATGAACTATTGGTCATGTGTCCATATGACGCCCAACCCGAAGGCGTGCATGCCTCTCTGGCCGAAGCCGCGTCCCGGATCGATACCGACAGCACAGATGCCTCGCAGTGGCTGCTCTTCGCTGCCGCTGGTGAGGTGAGAACACTTATTCTGGACCGATCAACGGTCGACTTCTGCGCAATTTCCCGGCCGGGGCAGGGGCCTTACGCCTCGGATGCCCGGTGGACCGCCACTGAGGACGAGGGCATCATCGTGCTCTCGCCTGACAAGTAGTGCGCCCTTCACGCTACCTCTGTCGTTAATCCGCGGATCCTGAAGTGCGGCACCTGCCGGTTCATGGTCAACCGAGTATTCTCGCTGATAGGACCGAGGGAGGTGCCCATGGGGAGCTACGTGAGGCCGGCGATGGCGGCCGCGGCATTGGTGCTGGCGGCGTCTGTGTCGGCGTGCGCGGGACCGGCGAACGTCGCCGATTCCGAGTACGCCGGTGTGCCGCCCGAGGTTCGGGACCACTGGGACGCGTCGCGGCCCCAGGCGGAGCCCGTCGTGTTCGTTGATGAGGACGGTAGGGCCCACTTGGTGACGTGGGGGAGCTCGAGCTGCCCGCTGATCCCCACCGCGTTCGACTCCGACGACGGCGAATGGGAGTTCGCGCTCGACCAGGACCAAACGCAGCCCTGTACGGATGACCTGGCGCCCATGACGTACGTCTTCGACGACGCGCCCGAGCCGATCCCGGAAATTGCGACGGTGAGGGACGTGCGTGGGGAGCGGGCGCAGGTCGACGTCGTCGGCCCTTAGGGAGGCGCGGTTCGCGGCATGATCTCCGCCACGATCCCTGTTGTTGCAGGGGAAGCGCGGCTAGAATTGAACGGTCAGTTCGGTGCGGACGCACGAGTCCGAACATCGAACCCGCACGACAATGACGTTGAATCTATTCGTAACCTGCATCACATGCATAGACTGGCTCGAACAGCCGCTTAGGCTGAGCACGAATTGAAACGAACCATTGTCGCGCGAAGGGAGTGTTGTGGCGGAACAGACCCCACACCAGAACGTCACCTTTCAATCAGCCGGGCGCGAAGCCCACGGGTATCTTGCGATTCCCGAAGACGGGCAGGGGCCCGGTGTCATTGTGGTCCAGGAATGGTGGGGACTGACGGACCACATCCGCGACGTTGCCGATCGGCTGGCGGCGGAGGGTTTCGTGGCGCTGGCCCCGGACCTTTTCGGCGGACGGACCACGCACGACGCTGACGAGGCCGGACAGATGATGTCCGAACTTCCGGCCGAGGAGGGTGCCCGCCTGTTGGCCGGGGCGACCGACTACCTGCTGGGTCGCGAGGAGGTCGAGAGTCATACCGTCGGTGCGATCGGCTTCTGCATGGGCGGCGGCTTCGTGCTGGCGCTCGCTGCGCAGCAGGGCGAGAAGGTCTCCGCGGCCGTCCCGTTCTACGGGGTCGGCCAAGCGGTGCCAGATTCGTACGAAAACCTCACGGCGGCCGTGCAGGGCCACTATGCGTTGCAGGATCAGATGTACCCGGCCGATGCGGCACGGGAGCAGGAGCAGCAGATTCGCGAGGAGTCGGGCGCCGACGTCGTGTTCCACTACTACGACGCCGGCCACGCCTTCCACAATGATGAGAACACCGCGGGCAACTACAGCCGCGAGCACGCAGAACTCGCGTGGGATCGAGCCATCTCGTTCCTGCGAGCACACGTCAAGTAAATAAGGAGATACACCATGTCCGGAACCGTCATCGTAGGTGTCGACGGCAGCACCACGTCCTTCAAGGCAGCCACCCGCGCAGCCACCGTCGCCGCAGGCCTCGGCGCCACCCTGACCGTCGTGACCGCCTACGCCAAGGACAGCACCGAGGTCGTCGAGATCGGCAACGACACCTGGGTCCTGGACTCGGCTGAGCAGGCCGACAAGCTCACCAACCAGGTTGCGTTCAAGCTGCGCGAGGTCGTCCCGGGCGCCACGATCGTCACCAAGGCCGTCAAGGGCAAGCCGACCGAGGCGCTCGTCACGGCCGCCGAGGAAGAGGACGCACAGCTCATCGTCGTCGGCAACGTCGGCATGAAGGGCCTCGGCCGCGTGCTCGGCTCCGTCGCCACCTCCGTGGCGCACAACTCGCCGTGCGACGTCTACGTGGTCAAGACGGACGCCTGACCCCGTCTCCCACCCGCGCGTAGTTCGACGGCGCCGCTCACCATCCGTGGTGGGCGGCGCCGTCGTCGTTCCGGGCCCTGGCGCGGCCCGAAGGCTCCCGCGGCCCGGCCCGGTAGGGTTGTGCCGTGGAAGAGCGAGCGCAGGAATCGAACGGGCGGGCCGGGCTGCGGGTCGCGTATGTCCCCGGCGTGACGCCGGGCAAGTGGCTGGACCGCTGGAACGAGCGGCTGACCGCCCCGCTCGAGGCGGTCCTGCACGACGACGGGGACCCGCTCGAGCTGCTGGGTGACGGGCGCGCCGATCTGGTGTTCGTGCGTTTTCGCGAGGACGAGTCGCAGGCCAGCCCCGCGCTGCACTGCATCCCCCTTTACACCGAGCTTCCGGTGGTGTGTGCGCCGAAGGAGCACATCGTTGAGGCGTACGAGGACGAGGTTCCCTTCGCCGAGATCGCCGACGAGACGTTCCTCGATCTCGCCGACTATCCGGCGGAGACCGGCGGGCAGCGGATGGCCCTCGAGGTCGTCGGCACCGGCGCGGGGCTGCTCGTGCTGCCCATGTCCGTCGCGCGGCTCTATCACCGCAAGGACGTCATCCACAGGGTATTGACGGGTGCACCGGAGGACCTGGGCGGTACGACCCGGATCGGCCTGGCGTGGCCGCGGCCGGACATCAAGGATGCCGAACTCGAGGCGGCGCTCGCGGACCCGGAGAGCGACGAGGCCAAGCGCGCCGCGCTCATCGAGGAATTCGTCGGGATCGTGCGCGGGCGCAAGGCGACGTCGTCGCGGCAGCCCTCGGTGCGCGAGCGCGAACAGGCCGAGGCCGCGAAGGCGCAGAAGCGCCGGCAGGGGGCCGACAAGGCGGCCGCAGCGAAGCGCGGACCAAAGCAGGGCGGCAAGTCGGCACCCAAGGGTGGGCACCGCGGCGCGGGCGGACGCGGCGGGCCCAAGCGTGGCGGACCGAAGCGCGGCAAGCGGAAGTGATCCAGCCGCGGCGCCGGGGGAAGCGATGATGTTCGTTCACGACACCGGACGAGTGGAGGCGATCGAGTCGGCCAACCCGGAGGGCGTCGTCGTGCGCGTGCGATCGGACGCGGGCAGCTATCTGGTCACCGTGGTGGAACCCGAGGCGGCGACGCTGGCGCGCCGCGGTGAGGACCTGATTGGTGCGCCGCTGCACTTCATGGGTTTTGTCGGCGCCAGGGCGTCCGACGGCGGCGTGACTCGCCTGCTCGCGCGGCGGGCCGGCGTGGACGTGCTCGGCCTGCCGGCGAGGACACGGGGCGCCGCGTGAGCGGATACGTTGCCGACGCCGGTGTCGTCGTTTCGGTCCTCCGGACCCCGCCCGACGCTCCGATGGGCGGCTTGGCGCAAGCGGCCATTGAAGTCGTGGCTGTTCCGGCGGACGAGTTCGAGTCCGAGCGCCGCTACGTCCTGGAACTTGTCGACGCGTACGCCGAATTTGCCGGAGCCGAGGCCGGGCGGTTGCCAGGACTCACGGTCCTCTTCGGTGGCCACCTCCGGACGGAGCCAGCTACGCCGCTGAGCGTCACGGTGACGTCTTTCGCGATCGCACTCGAATCGGTGGATGCACTGCTGGAGGGTCCCGGGTCGCCGGACTAGGCGCCAGCTGGCGAGCGGAGCCACTCGATGATGGGGCTCATAGCGATCGCCGCCAGGACCGTATAGCCGCCAGTATCCGGATGGAAGCCATCGCCGGCCTTCGCCTCGCGCTGCCACGTCTCGTCGGTCGACGTCGGGGTGAATACGTCCACGAACGGGATGCGAAGCTCGGATGCCGTGGTGCGCAGCGCCGCGTTCAACTCCGACAGCCGGGCATTCTGCGCGTCGTCCGGCACGGCAGGTGGGCCTAGCAGCAGGAGCCGGGCCCGACCAGCGTCGGCATGCATGGACCGCAGAGCGTCCACGCTTGCGGACAGCTCCACCCGGCGCCGGCCGGCCTCCACCGTGGTGTCGTTGACACCGAATGACAGGATGATCCGTGCGTCTTCGGCCGGTTGCAGCCGCGGCGTCGTCTCGGCAGGGAGCCGGGAGGCGATCTGAACCGATGTCTCGCGTCGGACGCCCAGGTTGTAGGCGGTCAGCGCGATGCCCTGAGTTCTGGCCTCGACGGCGACCCGTCCCGTCCAGCCGAGGCCCGTGGAGTCGCCGATTCCCGCGACGAAGGAGTCGCCGACGAAACAGACGCGTGTATCCGGGCTCGAAGCTGTCACGCGGCCATCGTATCGGCGTGGCCGGGACGCGGGGCAACCCGTTTCGGCCGAAGAGACGGCGGCCCACCGGTACGTCGCCGTCGTGCGGGAGATGCTGATGGACGGCAAGAGCCGGGGTATGCGCCCTCGCATACCCCGGCTCTTTGGCCTCTACCTTGGCGAGTGTCAGCCGATCGAGGCCAGGAGGTAGACCACCGCGGCCAGGGCGAAGGCCATGAGCGCGATGAGGGTCTCCAGGACGGTCCACGTCTTCAGCGTGGTCTTGACGTCCATGTCGAAGAAGCGGCCGACGAGCCAGAAGCCCGAGTCGTTGACGTGGGAGGCGATGACCGAGCCGGCGGCCACGGCGATGACCATGGCGGCCAGCTGCATCTCGTTGAGGTCGGCGGCCAGCACCGCCGAGCTCAGGAGGCCCGCCGTCGTCGTGAGCGCGACCGTGGCCGAGCCCTGGGCGACGCGGATGATCGAGGAGATCAGGAAGCCTGCGAGGATCAGCGGGATGCCGAGGCCCGTCAGCGAGGACTCCAGTGCGCCGCCGATGCCGGACGTGCGGAGCACGCCGCCGAACATGCCGCCTGCGCCCGTGATCAGGATGACGGAGGAGACCGGGCCGAGTGCGCCCTCGAGCGTCTGCTCGATGGCGGACTTCTCCATGCCGCGGCCGGTACCGATCGTCAGGACGGCAACCAGCAGGGTGATGAGCAGGGCGACGGGCGTCGAGCCGATGGCGAGCAGGAGCTGGAACCAGCCGGCGTCCGCGGAGCCCTCCGGCAGCACGCCGGCCTCGGACAAGGTGCTCAGGCCGGTGTTGAGGAAGATCAGGACCAGGGGGAGGAGAAGCAGTGCGACGACGGTGCCGAACTTCGGCGGGTTGGTCTCGTGCTGCTCGTCGGCGCGGCCCAGCAGGTTCGGGATCGGGAGATCCCACTTGCGGCCGGCCCAGCGACCGAAGAGATAGGAGGTCACGTACCAGGTGGGGATGGCGATGATCAGGCCGATCAGCAGCACGTAGCCGACGTTGGCCTCGAAGAAGGTTGCGGCGGCCACGGGGCCCGGGTGCGGTGGGACGAAGACGTGCATCACGGAGAACGCGCCGGCCGTGGGCAGGCCGTAGAGCAGGACCGATCCGCCCAGGCGGCGGGCGACGGCGAACACGACCGGCAGCATCACGACGAGGCCGGCATCGAAGAAGATGGGGAAGCCGAACAGCAGCGACGCGATGCCGAGCGCGAACGGTGCGCGCTTCTCGCCGAACCGACCGATCAGGGTGTCCGCCAGAACTTTGGCGCCGCCGGAGATCTCGACGAGGCGGCCGAGCATCGCACCGAGGCCGACGAGGAGTGCCACGGCAGCGAGCGTTGAACCGAAGCCCTGCGTCAACGTCGAGACCACTTCACCGGCGGGAATGCCCGTGGCGAAAGCGGTCAGCAGGCTGACCAGGATCAGCGCAACGAAGGCGTGTACGCGCAGTTTGATGATGAGGAAGAGCAGGACGAGGATTGCGGCGGCGGCGATGCCGAGCAGGGGTCCCGCCCCGAGGGTTTGGGTCCAACCTTCAATGGTCATGGGATTCTCCGGATGGTCGAAGTGGTGGTGATGGTCGGTCAGGCGTTGACGCCCCGCAGCACCTGCAGTGCAGCGGCGAGGAGTGCGTCGGGGGTCTTGTCATTGACGAGCACCGCGCCGGGCTCGTCGCTGGTGAGCGGCTCGAGAGTGGAGAGCTGGCTCGGCAGGAGGCTCGGCGGCATGAAGTGCCCGCTGCGCTGTGAGATGCGCTCGCTCAGCAGCTCCTGTGTCCCGCTGACGTGCAGGAAGACGACGTCGCCGTCGGCCTCGCGGAGCAGGTAGCGGTAGCTGTGCTTGAGGGCGGAGCAGGTGACGATGGTGCCGCCCGCCTGGTTCCGGGACATCCAGTCGCGGATCTCTCGCAGCCACGGCCAGCGGTCTTCGTCCGTCAGGGGTGTTCCGTTGCGCATCTTGTCGATGTTGGCCCGGGGGTGGAACTCGTCCGCTTCGGCGTAGGGCCAGCCGAGCTCTTCGGCCAACAGCTGGGCCAGGGTGGTCTTTCCGGATCCGGCGACACCCATCACCACCACGTGGGTAGCTGGTTCGGTGCGTGTGCTTGCCATCTTGACTCCTTCTGGGCGGCGGTGGCCAGGCGCCCGAGCGGCGCGGAATGTGACTTACCTTATAGGCGTTACACAAAGATAACATCTTTTTGTGATTAAGGTAATACCTTTGTAATGAGTTGTTCGTGTAGGGGGCTGGCACACATGCCAGAATCCGGGCGTGACCTGAGTGCATGCGGCAGGCCCGGCGAATCTCGCTAGGATCGATGTCATGCCGAACGACGACGTTGCCGCCCTGCTCCAGAACCCCATCCTCGAGGTTCTGGGCCGCGAGATCGTCGACGGTGTCCTGACGTCGGGTGATCGCCTCACCCTCGAGACCCTGCAGGACCGCTTCGGTGTCTCCCGCACGGTCATGCGCGACTGCATGCGGGTCCTCGAATCCCTGCGGATGGTCGTCTCGCGCCGCCGCGTCGGCCTCGTCGTCCAGGAGCCCGAGGCGTGGAACAAGTTCGACCGCCGCGTCATCCGGTGGCGCCTCGCCGGGCCGGGGCGCGAGGACCAGTTCACCGAGCTCACCGAACTTCGCATCGCCGTCGAACCGCTCTCCGCGGCCCGTACCGCGCGCGGGGCGAGCGCCGTCGTCCGGGACCGGCTCACGGAACTTGCCGCGGACATGCGCCGACTCGGCGAGGCCGGGCAGCTCGAAGAGTTCCTCGAGGCGGACATCGAATTCCACCAGCTGCTGCTGCGCTCCAGCGGGAACTCGATGTTCGCGCAGCTCGACGGCGTCATCGCCGAGGTCCTGACCGGGCGCACCCAGCAGGGATTGATGCCTTTCCACCCGCGCCCGGAGGCCCTCGCCGAGCACGAGGCCGTCGCCGACGCCGTCGCCCGGCGCGACCCGGAGGCCGCCGAGCGCCACATGCAGGTGCTCGTCGACGAGGTCCGGCGGGCGATGGACTCCCCGAACCCGGCCGAGTAGGCCGCCTGCGCTGCCGGGCCGCCCGCGCCCGATAGATTGGGTTCATGCGCGTTCCCGACTCTCAGCCCTTCGTCCCAGTGATCCTCGGCGGCGACATCGGCACCTATTCCCTTGCCCGCGAGTTCCACGAGGCCTACGGTGCCGTGAGCGTCGCTGTGCCCGCCGGCGGGAACGGCGTGATCGAGCACTCCGTTGCCGTCGACGTCCGGCCGGCCGGGACCATGGAGGAGGACGACGTCGTCGCGCACCTCCAGGAGCTGGCCCGCGAACTGGGTGCGGGCCGCGCCCGCCCGCTGCTGCTCTTCGGGTCGCTCGACCTGCACGTCACGATGATCACGCGGAACCGCGCCGAGCTGGAGCCGGCCTACACGATCCCGTACGTCTCGCTCGAGATGATCGAGATGGCCGCGCTCAAGGAGAACTTCTACGAGCTGTGCGTCGAGCTCGGCATTCCGCACCCGCTCACGCACGTCTACACGCCCGGCTCACGTCGCATCCCGGAGGACCTGCCGTTCCCGCTGATCGGCAAGCCGTCGGATTCCTCCGGCTGGGTGGCGGCCAAGTTCGCCGGCAAGAAGAAGGTGCACACCATCGCGGACCGTGCCGAGCTCGAGGACCTGCTCGGCCGCATCGATTCCAGCGGATACGCAGGCCGGTTCATCCTGCAGGAGCTGATCCCCGGGGGCGATTCCAATATGCGCCTGGCCACGTTCTACGCCGACGCCGAGGGCAACGCCCGCTACGCCGCCTACGGCGAGGTGCTCGTGGAGGAGCACGCGCCAATCGTGCTCGGGAATTCGGCCGCGATCGTCACCGGCGTCCCGGACGCCGCCGCCGAAACGTTCATCGAGCAGGGCGCGACGCTTCTCGAGCGGCTGGGCTGGCGCGGTTTCGCGATGTTCGACGGCAAGCTCGACCCGCGCGACGGCGTCGTGAAGTTCTTCGAGCTGAACCCGCGGCTCGGCCGCAACCACTACTACCTGACGGCGGCCGCCTACGCCGACGACTGGGCCTGGGCGAACCCGGCCCGCGTCTACGTCCGCGACTACCTCGGCCCGGCCTACGAGGACTCCGTGCCGCCGGAGGGCCTCGCCGTCTCGGACTCCGAACTGCTCTACACGGTGCTCCCGAAGGCCCTGCTGCGCCGGCACCTCGTGGGGGCCGTGGGCGAGCGCGCCGCGGACCTGCTCGCCACCCGGACGACGACGAATCCGCTCGCCTACCGCGCCGAGCGGCACCCGCGCCGCTGGTTCTATGTGGGGGCCGCGCTGCTGAACCAGTTCCGCAAGTTCAAGCAGTATCCGCCCCGCCGCTGACGGCCGGGGGCTATTGGTTGGGCGCGGGATCTGGCAAGCTGGCGGTAAGGAAGACCCGCAACGCGAAGGAGCACGCAGGGATGAGCGACGACGTCCTCGACGCCGCGACCGACTACGAAACGATCCTCGTCACGCGGTACGGCCCCGCGCTGGTGGTCACCGTCAACCGGCCGCGCGCGCTCAATGCGCTGGCCCAGCAGGTCGTGGCCGAACTCCTCGATCTGACCGGGCGGCTCGCCGAGGCCCTGCCCAGCGCTGACACGCCCGCGGCCGGCGAGTGGGTCTGCCGCGGTGTCATCATCACGGGCACCGGAGAGAAGGCCTTCGTTGCCGGTGCCGACATCCGCGAGATGTCCGGCATGACGCCGGAGCAGGCCGAGGCCTATGCCCGTGACATGCACCGGGTGACCCTGAACCTCGAGGCACTGCCCGTGCCCGTGATCGCTGCGGTCAATGGCTTCGCGCTAGGCGGCGGTTGCGAGCTCGCGTTGGCGTGCGACTTCATCTACGCGAGCGAGAACGCTCTCTTCGGTCAGCCGGAGGTCTCCCTCGGCCTCGTGCCGGGGTTCGGCGGCTCCGTCCGCCTGCAGCAGCGCGTGGGTGCGGGCGCGGCGCGCGAGCTCATCATGACGGGGCGCCGCATCACGGCCGCAGAGGCCCATCGGATCGGCCTCGTCAACCAGGTCTTCGCGGACCACGCTTCGCTGCTGGACGCTGCCCGGGACACCGTCGACACCATCGCCGCACAGGCGCCGACGGCGGTGGCCAGTGCCAAGGCGACCATGAACGCCGTCGCCCATCGTCCTGTCGGCGACGGGCTCGACATCGAGGCGTCCGCGTTCCGCGCCGCGTTCACCACCGAAGATTCACGCGTCGGACGCGACGCGTTTCTGGCCAAAGAAACCGCATCGTTCCCAGGGAGGTAGTCATGTCATCGGCCGCGCAGAATATTTCCGATATCGCATATACGCTCGACCACTACGGCGATCTACCAAGCCAATTCGTCGAGGTCATCCTGCCGGAGGGGCACGCCCGGGGTGTGGTCATCGTGATCCATGGTGGATACTGGCGGGCGAAATACGACGCCGAATTGGGCCTCCCGCTCGCCGCAGACCTGGCCCGGCGCGGCTGGGCGGCCGTTAACCTGGAGTACCGGCGCACCGAATCCGAGGACCCGGAGGACGCTGGCGGATGGCCGGCAACCTTCGAGGACGTCGCCGCCGGCATCGACCACGCCCGGAAGATACTGCCCGAGGCATACTTCGATCTTCCAGTCTTCGCGCTGGGCCATTCGGCCGGCGGCCACCTCGCCGCGTGGGCCGCGAGCCGCACAGACTTCGCACCCGGCACGGTAGGCGCCGACCCGGTCGTCGCCCTCGACGGCGTACTCAGCCAGGCCGGCGTGCTTGACCTGCACCAGGCCCACGAGCTCGGCCTGAGCAACGGCGCGGCGCAGCTCCTCATGGGCTCGACCCCCGAGGAGGACCCCGATGCGTGGAAGCACGCCGACCCCACACGGCTCGTCCCAGCGCCCGTGGACGTCGTCGTGCTGCACCCCGAGGCGGACGAGTCGGTACCGGCGTCGATCGCCCACTCCTACTGTGAGGCGGCCGCCGCCGCCGGGGGCGACCCGCGCTTCCGCGCGATCCCGGGCGACCACCTCTCCGTGGTCGATGTCGAGAGCCGGGCGTGGCAGATGTGCCTGAAGGAGTTGGATCGCCTCGAGGAGGCGCACGCTTCCAAGCCGCGCGCTGAGGGCTGAATATTGGGTGAACTCGCTGACGGCGACGCTACGAGCCGGTAATGTTGGGTCGCAGACTAGCGAGGGGTTGAAACGTTGCTGACAGTCATGGGCGAGGGCCTCGTCGACGTGCTATCCGGCGGCATCAGCGCGCCCAAAACTTACGTGGGCGGTAGCCCGCTGAACGTGTCGGTTGCGTTGGCGCGGCTCGGCCACCCGGTGACGTTCGTCGGTCGGTACGGCGACGACGGTCCCGGAACCATGATCCGCGACTACCTGCAGGCGAACTCGGTGCGCGAGGCGCTGGGCCCGGATGGGATGCCGACGAGCACGGCACGCGGGACGCTGGATCCGGCCGGGACCGCGACGTACGACTTCGACTTCGCCTGGCAGCTGCCGGAGCTGAGCGAGTTCGAGTCCGCGCTGAAGGACGCGCAGCTTGTGCACACCGGGTCGATCGCGTGTGTCGTCGAACCGGGAGCGTCGACGGTGCTGCGCGCCGTCGAGACCGCCCGTCCGCATGCGACGATCACCTACGATCCCAACATCCGCCCGACGTTCGTGCGGAATCACGCCGAGGCCGTGGCCCAAGCGGAGCGGTTCGTGAAGCTCTCCGACGTCGTCCGGACATCTGACGACGATCTCGACTGGCTCTACCCGCGCCGCAGCATCGCCGACTCGGCCCGCGCCTGGCGGAGCATGGGCCCGGCACTCGTCGCGGTCACGCATGGCTCGCGCGGGGCGTCCGGGTTCGTCGAGAACGGCGAGGTCACGGTGCCGAACCGCACCGTGGAGGTCGCCGACAGCGTCGGCTCGGGTGACACGTTCATGGCGGCCCTGATCTCCGGGATCGTCGACCGCGAGCTCATCGGATCGGCGCAGCGTGAACACCTGCGCGCCTTGCCCGCCGACCAGTTGCGCCAGATTCTCGATTTCGCGATCCGCGCCGCGGCCGTGACCGTCTCCCGCGCCGGTGCCAACCCGCCGTACCGCAGCGAGGTCCAGTAGTGATCAGCGGGCGCGCATGAGCGCCATCAAGCTCATCGCCAGCGACATCGACGGAACGATCCTGCACCCCGACGGCCGGATCACGGAACGCACGGTCGCCGCGTTCCAGGCTGCACGCGCTGCGGGGCTGGAAATCGTGTTCGTGACCGGCCGCCCGTTCCGCTGGCTGACGCCGATTCAGGAGGCGTTCGGCAAGCTCGGCACGGTCATCTGCTCCAACGGGGCGCTCGTCTACGATCTGGAAACAGACCGCATCTTGGAGTCCCGGACGCTGACCGGGGCCACGGTCGCTGAGGTCCGCCGTCGTATCCTGCGCCTCGAATCCGACGCGCGCTTCGCCGCTGAGACCCCGCTCGGCCTCTACCTCGAACCCGGCTTTGTGGAGCCGGAGGAGTCCGACCTGCTGGAGGGCGTCGAGCCCGATGAGCTGCCGATGGACCGGCTTGAGGTGGAGGGCACGGTCAAGCTGCTCGCCAAGCTCAGCACGACGACGTCCGAGGCCTTCCGCAAGGCCGTCTACCCGCAAGTCTCCGACCTCGTCGCGGTCACGCACTCGGCACCCGGGGTCGCCCTCCTGGAGATGTCGCGCCCGGATGTGAACAAGGCCGTCGCCCTGGAACGCTTCGCCGTCCAGCTCGGCCTGAGGCGGGAGCACGTCGCCGCGTTCGGAGATATGCCCAACGACCTCGAGATGCTCTCGTGGGCGGGGTTTGGCTGCGCGATGGGTTCCGGGCACAAACTCGCCAAGAAGGCCGCCGCGGCCGTCACCGGCACGCTGGACGACGACGGCGTCGCGCAGATGATCGAGCGAATCCTCGACGGCGCGGTGCCGGGTGAACGACGCGAAGACGACGAAGGCTTTGGCCGGAAAGCGCAGGCGCCATGAACCGCAAGACCACGACGGCGTACGCGCACCGCGGCTACGCACCCGACGGTACCGAGAACACCCTGGCCGCGTTCCGCGCCGCCGTCGAACGCGGATTCACGCACCTGGAAACGGACGTGCGCACGAGTGCCGACGGAGTGCCGATGGTGTTTCACGACGAACACGTCGACCGCGTCACCGAGGGCTTCGGTCGCGTGAGCGAGCTGACGTCCGGCGAGCTGGCACGGCTGCGCGTCGCGAAGCGGGAACCGATCCCGACGTTCGAGCAACTGCTCGTGGAATTCCCCGACGCGCACATCAACGTGGACCTCAAGGACGACGCGTCCGTGCCGCTCATGGCCGAACTGATTGCGCGGCACGGGGCGTCCGATCGCGTGGTGGTTGCCTCGTTCTCCGACGTCCGGCGACGCCGGTTCACGGAATACCTGGCCGAGCACGGCCTGCCGCCGGTCCGAGTGACGGCGGGCGCCAAGCTGATCGGGGCGTTCACGCTGCTCGGGCTCATGAGCCGCGGCGCGTTCCAGCCGTGGCGGGTGCTGAAGCCGATCCTGAAAAACGTCGTCGCTCTGCAGGTGCCCGTCAAGCAGGGGCCGATCCCGGTCGCGACGAGAGCTTTTGTCGAGCGCGCCCACGAGGTCGGGCTCGAGGTGCACGTGTGGGTCGTGAACGACGTCGAGACCATGCGAACCATGCTCGATGTGGGCGTCGACGCCATCATGACGGACGAGGCGGACACGCTCATCGAAGTTTTCACCGAGCGCGGGACCTGGCCCCCGGCCCGATAGCCCCCTGCGGCCCCCCGACGCCGTTCCTAGTGGGGCTGGGGTGCTCTCCGTGCCGGGAGTGACAACGTAGCGTCGAGGTATGGATGTACTGTCGTCGCTGGTCCTGACCGTGCTGTCCGCAGCGGTCTTCTTCTATGTGCTGTACTTCGTGGTCCGCGCTGCCGTGCGTGGAGCGCTGCAAGACGTCGAGGAACGCCGCAGCAGGCAGAGCCCACCTCATGAGGAGGGAGCGGGCACCTTGCCCCGGTGATGGGCCGTGCCGCTGGACGCGGAGCCGACGGGCCGCCTCAGCTGCTGCGCTGCTCCTTCTCGCGAATGAGGTCGAGGGCCAGGATCGAACCGATGACCGCCTGCCGCTGCGGGACGGTGAGTTCGGCGGCGAGGTGCAGGGCGTAGGTTGACTTGCCCAGGAAAGCGTTGCCCATCCCCGACCACTCGCGCGAGACGGTGGCGACGACGCCGTTGCCGCCGGTGACCTGGAAGTCGAAGCCCCAGATGTTGCCGACAAGGTCCAGCTCTTCGCCCTGCACATCGATCGTGATCCGGGTCTTGAAGAAGGTGATGCGCTTGACGATGCTCGCGAGCGGGTTCCCTGCGCCGTCGAGGATTTCCAGGCGGTCCCGGCCGAAGGTCATCGTGTCCTTGACCTGAATGACCGGGTTCTGGGGCCCGTCGAAGACGGTGAGGTGGCGCGCGCCCGCGAACATGCGGCCGAGGGTGCTGCCGCCCGTTTCGACGTGAGCGACCTGCTGCCCCGCTCCGTCCATGATCGCGAAGTCGTTCTTCGAGAAATTCTTTGTCTGCTGAAAGACGAGGACGTCATGCGTGAGGATCGACATGTGAGCGATTATGCCACCGGGTGGCTCGGCACGGCGGTAATCGGGCGGTAAGAACGCTCCGAAGGCCCGGAAGGCGAATGGAAAGGGCGTACAAGTTCAAGCCCAGCGCACCAGGCTAGGTCGCTGAACTCACTGAAAAGGCAGAGTAGGTACCGGAGGTGCTGGGTATTCCATATGCCGGCCCTACTGGAGATGAGGATCCGTTTTACTGAGTCATTTCGTGCCACGTCTTACTGAGCTTCCGACGCTGAGCGCTGCGGCCGACGAAAAATACTGCAAAAAGCGCGACGGACAACACCGCAAGCGCGACTGCCCGCCAGGCAAAATCTTGCGCGTTGGTTACGTCTCCTCGGCTCTCAATCTCTTGAAACAGGATCGAAGTCAGGCCAGCGAGTAGCAGCGCCAAGGCTCCGGTGGCGATGGCAGCAATAAGAGATAGTCGCAGCCAGTTTCGCTGTTTGCTCATTCGATATGAGTCCTCATGATCATGTTTCGACGGTTGTTGGCTGTTTCCGAGTTGCACCGGTGGATAGCCGTTAATCGGTGAAGACCGGCTGGGCGAGCTCGGCGAGGGGCTGCAGCGCGAGTCCGGCGAGCCGCTGCAGATCTGATTCGGAGGCTCCGGTGAGGACGCGCATCGCCATGGCGTGCTGCTGCAGCTTGCCGGCACGCAGGGCTGGTTCCACATAGGCCCAGAGTTCGTCGACGGTGCCGTAGTCCGTCCACTGCTCGAGGTAGCTCGTGATGGCGCTGCGAATGCGGGGATCGTTCGGCGTCGTGTCCAGCTCCTCGCACATGACCTTCACAGGCGTGCCGAGGGAACCGAACGGGTGGGCCCAGTAGGAGTCGCCGAGGTCCATGAACCGCAACGGCTCGTCGGGCGTCGTCGGGAGGAACGCGTTGCCGCGGTGCAGGTCGTTGTGCTCGAGCGACAGGGGGATCGGGCCGGCGGCGAGGAACTCGCACATGCCCTTGACCTCACCGAGCTGGCCGTCTAGTTCCTCGGCGTCGCGGGCCGGTAGGTGCAGGGCGTGCTCGCGCGGCATCGAGGCGTGCAGCATGAGTTGTTCGTCGATGTAGTGCGGCAGCCAGGCGGGGTCGAGGTGCAGCAGTCCGGCGTCGAAAAGGGTCTCGCCGAAGTCGACGAGGCTGCGCTGGACCGTGGCGAACTCGCGCAGGATGCGTGCCCACAGCTTGTAGTCCGTTGTCGGGAGCGCGCGCAGCGTCTCGCCGTAGTCGGGGCTGATCATCCACCCGCGCTGCGGCTCGATCGCCAGCGGCATGACGAGTTGGTCCGGTGCGAGGTTGGCGGCCACGGAGGTCACGGAAACTTCGGCATACTGGCCGGGATTATTGGCCTTGAAGAAGAGCTTGCCGTGGTCGGTGGGGACGGCGATCTGCGTGGAGAAGATGTCGTTCAGCGTCTGCTGTGGCTCGCCGGCGCGGGTGATTTCGTAGGTCATCAGGACCAGATCAATCCACTGCGAGGCGTCAGCGCGCCACTGCTCGCTCATCCACGCTTCATTCCAGTCGGCCACGGGTTCATTCTAGGGCCACGACGCGTTTCCGACCCCGCACGCGGTCCCGGCGCGCGGGGCTCCTCACTGGTCCGGGGTGCTCCCTAGCCGAGCTTGCTCGGCTCGGTGGCCTGCTCCTCGTCCTCGTCGATCGGCTCCGTCCCGCGGGCTCGGGCGATGACGGTCATGACGTGGAAGATTGCCAGGGTAGCGATGGTTCCGATCGCGATGCCGCCGAGCTGCAGGTCGCCGATGGCGAGGGTTAGTTTGCCCATCGCGATCGCGATGATCAGGCCCGCGCCGGCGGTCATCAGGTTGATCGGGTTCGCAAAGTTCACCTTGTTCTGCACCCACAGGCGCGCGCCGATGATGCCAATCATGCCGTAGAGGATGATGCCCGCGCCGCCCGTCACGCCGGCCGGGATCGTGTTGATGACCGCCCCGACCTTCGGCGAGAACGCCAACAGGATCGCCACGACGCCGGCCACCCAGTACGCGGCCGTCGAGTACACGCGCGACGAAGCCATGACGCCGATGTTCTCGGCGTACGTCGTCGTACCGGAGCCGCCGCCCGTGCCGGCGAGGATCGTCGCGGCACCGTCCGCCATGATGGCGCGCCCGTAGACGCCGTCCAGGTCGCGGCGGGTCATCAGGCCCACCGTCTTGACGTGGCCGATGTTCTCCGCGATCAGGACGAAGACCACCGGCAGGAACACCAGCATCACGTCCAGGTGGAAGGTGGGGGCCGTGAACGTCGGCGGCCCGAAGACGTCGGCATCCTCGACGGCCGAGTAGTCGACCTGGCCCTGGGCGAGCGCGACGACGTAGCCGATCACGATCCCGACGAGGATGGACAGGCGGCCGAGCAGGCCCTTGAACAGCACCGCGGAGATCACGATCGCGCCGACCGTGGCGAATGTCGTCAGCGGGAACTTCTCCATCGGCTCCCACGTGGTGCCGGCGAGGTTCAGGCCGATCAGGGCCACGATCGTGCCCATGACCACGGGCGGCATGAGGCGGTGGATCCAGCCCGTGCCGGCCTTCTGGACGATGAGCCCGACCAGGAACAGGGCCGCGCCCGTGACAACGATGCCGCCGAGCGCGCCACCCATCCCGTGGGTGTTCATCGCGGCGCCGACCGGGGCCAGGAACGCGAACGACGATCCGAGGTAGCTCGGAACACGTCCCGCCGTGACGATGAGGAAGAGGAGGGTGCCGACGCCGGAGAAGAGCAGCGTCGTGGTGGCCGGAAAGCCCGTGATCGCCGGAACCAGGACGGTCGCGCCGAACATCGCCATGACGTGCTGGATGCCGATGCCGGTGGTCTGCAGCCAGTTCAGGCGTTCGTCGGGGGCGACGACCGAACCGGGGCGGATGGTCTTGCCGTCGCCGTGCAGCGTCCAGCCGAAGCCGAGGGGGTTGCTCATGGTGGCCTTCCGGGGGTGGTCGGGTGAGGCCGGAGGGTTCGACGCCCAGGAACGCCGGCCTCGTCGGCCACAGAGCATCCTACCCGGGGGCGCGGACGCCGCGCGGCGAATCGGCGGGGGTACCCCGCACCCGTCTCAGGGGCGGCGCTGGGCGAAGAAGTCCATCTCCTGCCGCGAGGATTCGAGGTACGCGTCCAGCATGGCCTCGCGTTCGCTCGGGTCGGCCTGCCGGGCGAGGCGCTGGGTGATCTCGATCGCCCGCTGCGTGGCCGCGTCGAACTCCGGGGAGGAGTACATACCCAACCAGTCGGCGTACGGGTGGTCGGGCCGGTTGGCCGCGGCCAGCCGCGTCCCGATGTCCTGGTAGAGCCAGTAGCAGGGCAGCACGGCGGCAGCTACCACCGCATACGAGCCGATCGCGGCCGCGGACAGCAGGTGGTTCAGGTAGGAGCGGGTCTCCGCGGACATCGGCGCCTCGCCGTCCGCCGGCGTCTCCCCGCGGGCCTCCGCCTCGGCCAGCCGCGCCTGGTGCAACCCCAGCTCCACCGCCAGGCACTCGCTGGCGCTGTTCGCCCAGAACTGCTGCTCGTCCAGGGTCGGGGCCAGCTGCGCCGCCCGCGAGAGGACCTTGGAGTATGTGCGCAGGTAGATCGAGTCCTGCGCCAGGTAATGCTCGAAGTCCGCGCGCTCGAGCGTCCCGTCGGCCAGTTGCTTGACGAACCAGACGTCGTCGATCCGCGCCCGCAGATCCTCGATGAGGTCCCACCAGTACTGCACGTCGGCGCGCGGGTCCGGGACGGACTTCCCCGCCCAGAGCTGGCCGAGGTGGCCGACCGGCCCGTGGCCGGAGCCAACGTCGAGATCCGCCGCGTCGCGCAGCGCCTGCGTCAGCCAACCCTTCGCGGCGCGGAGCGCGGTGGGCCAGTCGCCGAACCGCCCGTACAGGGTCGCCATCGCCGACGACAGCGAGCAACCGGTCCCGTGCGTGCTCGTCGTGTGCACGCGCTCGCCGTCGATTTCCAGGACGACGCCGTCGAGTCCCACGAGCGCGTCGGGGCACCGGCCGTCGGTCGCGCCGTCGTCGTGCCCGGCGAGGTGCCCGGCGAGGTGCCCGCCCTTGGCGAGCACCAGGACGTCCGCCTGCTGGGCCAGGCGCTGGGCCTGCTCGAGCGCCTCGGGCCACGTGGTGGCCGGTTCGGTGTCGAGCAGGACGGCGAGCTCGAGCAGGTTCGGGGTGACGAGATCCGCGTGGGAGAGCAGATAGCGCAGGGCCGCGACGGTGTCGTCGTCCGTGAGCCGGTCCCCGCTCGTGGCGACCATGACCGGGTCCAGCACCACCGCGGGGCCGCCCGGTCCGCGCCGGGGTGCGAGCCACGCGCCGACTGCTTCGATGGTCTCGACGTTGGCGAGCATGCCGATCTTCACGGCGTCGACGCGGACGTCGTCGGCGACCGCCTCCAGTTGGGCGGTGACGAAGTCGGCCGGCGGCAGGTGCACGCCCGTGACCCCGCGGGTGTTCTGCGCGGTCAGGGCCGTCAGGGCGGCCATCCCGTAGCCGCCGCACGCGGCGATGGACTTCAGGTCGGCTTGGATACCGGCACCGCCGGACGGGTCGGAACCGGCGATGGAGAGGACGTTGGGGATCTCAGACATGTGCTTGGTTCCATTCGGTGACGAGGTCGGCGGCGGCACGAGTGGGATCGTCGGCGGCGCAGATCGCGCGCACGACGGCCAGCCCGGCCGCGGAGGAGGAGCGGGCGGCTACGGCATCGCCCGCAGCGACCCCGCCGATCGCGACGCAGGGCAGGTGCTGGCCCGCAGCGGTGTTCAGGCCGGAGCCCGGGGAAGCGTCGGCGCCCGCGCGCACGAGGTCCACGAAGCGGGCGAAGCCGTCCCAGCCGAGGGGGTCCGGGTGGTCCTTCTTCGTCGGCGTCGCGCGGATCGCGCCGGTGCCCAGGTAGTTGACGGTGCCCGCGCGAAGGCCAGCGAGGCTATCGAGCTCACCCGGCTCCGATGCGCTCAGGCCCAGCACCGCGTCCGTGCCGATGAGGCCGCGCACCGCGGCAGCCGGCAGGTCGGACTGGCCGACGTGCACGCCGTCGACGGCGGCACCGGCGGCGCGGGCCGCGAGGAAGACGTCCACGCGGTCGTTCACCACCAGCGTGGCGCGGCCCGCGGTGTGCGCGGCGGAGGCGATCGTCGCGGCCAGGAAGTCGCGGGCGGGCAGGTTCTTGGCCCGCAGCTGCACCATGCGCACGCCGCCGGCGACTGCAGCGGCCACAATGTCCGCGAGATCCCGGCCGCCGGTGCTCTCAGCATCCGCAACGAGGTATATAGCCAAGTCATCGGCAGAGTAGCGGCGGATCATTGGGTGTCTCCGGCGTCCGGGCCACGAGAATCCCGGCCGCTCGGCTCCGCCTCGTCCTGCACACGGGCGACCCTAGCGTGGGCGCCCACGAACACGCCGACGTCGTCGGGGGTGATCGTGGCGAGCGCGTCGAGGAACGCTGTCTGGAACGAGCCCGGGCCCGGTGCCACGGCGGCGGCGCGCTCAGCGGCGGCGGAATAGAAGGCGTGGGCGGCCGCGACCGATTCGACGTCACTCACCCGCTCGGCCCTCCCGGCCGCGACGAAGGCCGCGATGATCGCGCCGAGAGCGCACCCGCCACCGGTGACGCGGGTCAGCAACTCCGAACCGCCGCCGACCCGGATCACGCCCCGGCCGTCGGTGATCAGGTCGGCGGCGCCGGAGACGGCCGCCACGCGGGCGGGCGCGACGCCGTCGTGCCGGGTGGCCGTGCGTGCGAGGCGGACCGCGCCGGGCACGGCGGCGTCGACCTCGTCGGTCGCGTCGACCCCGCGTCCGCCGGAGCCGGAGCCCGCGAGGGCGAGGATCTCCGAGGCGTTGCCGCGGACGACGGCGGGGGAGTGGGTGAGCAACTCGTGGGCGAAGCGCGTGCGGAGTCCGACGGCGCCGGCGGCGACCGGGTCGAGCACCCAGGGCGTGCCGTGCACAGTTGCCGCACTGACGGCCTCGAGCATGCCGACGCGCTGGGCCTCGTGCGGGGTGCCGAGGTTCACGAGCAGGGCGGAGGCGATCGCGGCGAACTCGCCGGCCTCACCTGGGACGTCCACCATCGCCGGGGCCGGTCCGGCGGCGAGCAGGACGTTGGCGGTGAAGTTCGCGACGACCTGATTGGTGGCGCACTGGATCAACGGGCTGGTTGCGCGCACGGCTGCGGTCAGCGCCGCCGCGCGTCTGGTGAAGCCGTCGCCCGCGGGTACGGGGTCCGACAAGGTGGGCGCCATGGGAACCATGAAGCGACATCCCTCCGCTAGTACGAACTAGATCAGGTGTGTGCGGGTGTTCTCTCAGTCCCTGTGCGGGACACCCCGTGCCACTGTGTGGGCCAGCTTACGCGTCGGCGTGGCGCCGCGTCACTTCGGGTGGCCTCCGGGGCGTCACGCTGTGATTGACTACGCGCATGCCGACGAACATCGAGATCAAGGCCCGGGCTGGCGACCCGGAAGGGCTCCGGGCGGCGGTCGCCGCGATGGCGGATGCGGGCCCGGACGTCGTCGAGCAGGACGACACGTTTTTCGCGTGCCCGAACGGTCGGCTCAAGCTCCGCGTCCTCGGTTCGGCTCGCGGCGTGCTGATCTTCTACCGGCGGGTGGACGTTCCCGGGCCGACCTCGTCCTACTACGTCTGCTCGGAAACTTCCGATCCGGACGGGGTGCGCGCGGTGTTGGCCGCGGCCAACGACGAGATCGGGCGGGTGCGCAAGCGGCGGACGGTCTACCGGATCGGACACACACGTGTGCATCTAGACGCCGTCGAGGGGCTGGGCGACTTCGTGGAGTTGGAGGTCCCGGTCGACGACGCGGCGACCCCTGAGGGCGCGTACGCCGAAGCCCACCGCCTCCTGGGTGTCCTGGGGATTGATGCCGGTTCGCTGGTCGAGGGCGCCTACGTCGATCTCCGGGCGGACGGCTGAATCAGGCGGAAACGACCGGCTGGCGCAGGATCGTCCGCAATCGCTCCGGCGCCACCCGGCGGGCGTCGCTCAGGTAGATCTCGTGGTGGCGGCCGCTCAGCCGCAGCCCGTTCGCCGGCACGAACTCCCCGTGCATCGCCTCCAGGACGGCGGCCTCGTCGTCGTACGGGCCCACGTGCAGCGTCTGCACGCAGAGGCCCTCGGAGAGGGCCTGCAGGCGGACGTCGCCGAGGCGGTCCGGCGGGTTCTTCGCCCGCACGCGTGCGACGGCGTCGTCGTACAGGCCCGGTTCGATCCAGTCCGGGACCATGATCATCAGCGTCCACTGCCACCGGGACTTGTCGCGCGCCGTGGTGAACGCGTGCATGTCTTCGGCCCACCACAGCCCCTCGAGTGGCGGGACGACGTAGTCGCGGCCGAGCTCCCGCTTGCTCGCGAACTTCAGCGTGTACGCGAGCGGATAGAGCGCCGCGATGGCGTCGGCGTAGGCCGGTGACGTATTCGGATCGCCGCGGCCGTCGATGGCGAGGTAGCGCATCTCGGGGATCTCGAGCAGGCGAAACCGGCCCCGCGTCGCCCGGTAGGCGTCGAGGCTCTTCTTGACGTCGATCTTCTCGGTCATGCCGGGGACTCGGCCGCGGCAGCCACCTCGGCCGAGGAGCGGAGGATGCAGAACTCGTTGCCTTCGGGGTCGGCGAGGACGACCCAGCCCGTGCCCGGTCCGTACGTGCCGCGAAGATCGGCCACCTGCACGGCCCCGAGTGCGAGCAGCCTGGCGAGCTCGTCGTCGCGGGCGCCTTCGCGGGGGCGGAGGTCTAGATGGAGGCGGTTCTTGGCGCCCTTGGGCTCGGGCACCTCGATGAAGAGGATGTTCGGCCCGGTGCCGTCAGGGTCCACGATCATGCATTCCTCGTCGCCCGGCCGGTTCGGGTCCGCGGGGGCGTCCACGTAGCCGAGCACCGGCTTCCACCATTCTGAGAGTGCGTAGGCATCGTGGCAGTCGATCGACGTGTGGCTGATGTAGGAGGTCACGCGCCTATTATTCTCTCCGCGGCGCGCCCCGCAAGGGCCGGTGTGCGGATCGCCCCGCTTTGAGTGCGAAATGACCCAGAAGACAAGGCCAGTGGGTTGTGAGCGGACGAAGCGGCGATCGATAACGGGGTGTTGCGCACATCCGACGACCCGGGATCCGAATCGAGGGTTCTTCCGGGCAGACGGTAGTAGGTTGGAAGCCGAAACCCGATCCGAGGAGTCGTTCATGAGCCAGTCGCCCGCCCGCCCCACCGCACTCGTCACCGGAGCCAGCCGCGGCATCGGCGAAGCGATCGCCCGCGCGCTCGCCGACACCCACCACGTGCTTGTCGGCGGCCGCGACGAGGCCGCCGTTGCCGCCGTGGTCGCCTCGCTGCCCTCGGCCGAGCCCTGGGTCTGCGAGCTGACCGGCGAGCTCGCCCCGCTGCCGGAGCGGCTCGACGTGCTGGTGCATTCCGCGGGACTTGAGGCCTTCGGAACGGTCGAGGAGACCGCCCGCGAGGAGTGGGTCCGCCTCTTCGACGTCAACGTCTTCGCCGTCGCCGAGCTCACGCGGCAGGCCCTGCCCGCACTGCGCGCCGCCCGCGGGCTCGTCGTGGCGATCAACTCCGGCGCCGGCCTCACGGCGGGGGCGGGGTTCTCCGCCTACGCCGGCTCCAAGTTCGCCCTGCGCGCCCTGACGGATGCGCTGCGCGAGGAGGAGCGCGGCAACGGCGTGCGCGTCTCCAGCGTGCACCCCGGCCGCGTCGACACGGCCATGCAGGAGCGCCTCACCGAGGCCTACGGCCGGGAGTACGACGCCGGCCGCCACCTCGCGCCCGAGGACATCGCCGCCGCCGTGCGCACCGTCGTCGAGATGCCCGAGCGCGGCACCATCGAGTCGGTGTCGGTCCGCCCGACGCAGAAGTAGGGCGTGGCGACTCCAGCCCCGGTGCCGGTCATCGTGCTGGCGGGCTACCTCGGCGCCGGGAAGACGACGCTGCTGAACCAGGTGCTGCGTCAGCCCGGCGCCCGCATCGGCGTGATCGTCAACGACTTCGGCGACATCAACATCGACGCCGGACTCGTCGCCGGCCAGATCGACCGCCCCGCCTCGATCGCTGGCGGATGCCTGTGCTGCATCGAGGATGTCTCCGAGCTCGACGAGGCCCTCGAGCAGCTCTCGGCCCCGCGGCTCGCGCTCGACGCGATTATTGTCGAGGCCAGCGGGCTCGCCGACCCCGTCGCGCTCGCGCAGCTCATCCGCGACCGCCCCTCCGAGCACGCGCGCCTGGCGGCCGTCGTCGACGTGGTGGACGCGGTCGAGCACTTCGGCACGGTGGACGACGGCGGCCTGCCGCCGCTGCGCTACCAGGTCGCCTCGCTCGTCGTCGTCAACAAGCTTGACCGCCTTGCCGACAACGAACGCGAGAGCATCGTCGAGCGGATCCGCGCCCGCGTGCGGGAGCGCAATACCCGCGCGGAGGTTGTGGGCGCCGTCGGCGGGCGGATCGACGCGGCGCTGCTCTTCGACGTCGCGCACCCGGAGGAGGACCCCGGCCAGCTGCCGCTGCGCGACCTGCTCATCGAGGCCGCCGCGTCCGGCAACCCGCTGCCCGGACACGAGCATGACCACGTGCACGCCCACGCGGCGACCGCCACCAGCGAAGGAGCAGTTGACGCGGCGCGCGTGCTTGCGGCGCTCGAGCGCCCGGTCCGCGGTGCTTACCGGATGAAGGGCCACTTCGCCGTGCACACCGCCGGGGGTGCGCGCGGTTTCACGGCCAACGCCGTCGGCGGGTATCTGCACCTGGTCGAGCGGCGCCCGCCGAAGCAGAACGTGCTGGTCGCAATCGGGGTCGACCTCGACGAATCCGCGGCCCGCGCCGCCCTCGACGCAGCGCTGGCGCCCGCAGACTCCGAACCCCATGGCCCTTCGGTCATGCGGCTCGAGCGCCACGTCCGTCTCAGTGGAGGCGGCGAGGAGAGCGAGGGGGCGTCGTCGGCGTCGTTTTGATGGGTGATCCGCCGTCCGCACCCGTCACGACGCAGGCGAGCTGGCGTCATGCCTCTGGTTTCGCGCCTGTGTTGCGGGATACCGTTGCCGCATGGGACTGACTTCTCGCCGCGCCGCGCCGCCGCGCGCCTCCAAGCAGCACGACGACGGCGTCGGCCGCGCCCCAAGCGTCCGTGAGGTGCACGTCCAGCTGCGGGACGCGAGTGCCACCCGGCTCATGCACACGCGCCGCATGCGTGCGCTGCAGCTCAAGGCCCTCGGCCGGCTGCTCGTCGAGGGCGAGCAGGAGCTCCTCGAGGCCCTCGCTGCCGACTTGGGCAAGCCCGCGGTCGAGGCGCACCTGACGGAGATCGACCTCGTCAAGCACGAGATCGACTTCGCGCTGCTGCACCTGAGCGAGTGGATGGAGGCGCACCACGCGAAGATCCCGATGCTGCTGCAGCCGGCATCGGCGAAGACGGAGCCGCAGCCCAAGGGTGCGGTCCTCATCATCGGTGCCTGGAACTATCCGGTGCAGGTGCTGCTCGGCCCACTGGTCGGGGCGCTGGCCGCCGGCAACGTCGCCGCGCTCAAACCGTCCGAACTGGCCCCCGCGACCTCCGCGGCGATCGCCCGGCTCGTGCCCCTGTATCTCGATCAGCGGGCCGTGCAGGTGCTCGAGGGCGGAGCCGACGTCTCCGCGGAGCTGCTCGGGCTCGAATGGGACCACATCTGCTTCACCGGCAGTCAGCGGGTCGGGCGCATCGTGGCCGAGGCGGCGGCCAAGCACCTGACGCCGGTGACGCTCGAGCTGGGAGGCAAGTGCCCCGCCGTCGTGCTGGACGGGAACCTGCACGCTGCGGGGCGGCGGATCGCGCACGGCAAGATCCTCAACGCCGGGCAGACATGCACGGCCCCGGACTACGTCCTCGCGGTGGGGCAGGGCATGGAGAAGCTGCCCGAGGTCATTCACCGGGCCTTTGTGCGGTTCTTCGGGCGGGACGCCTCCGCGAGCCGCGACTACGGCCGGATCGTGAACCGGAAGGCGTTCGATCGGCTCGTCGGGTTCATCGAGGACGCGGAGATCGACCGGTCCGTGCGGGTCATCGGAGGCGGCTACGACGCCGAGACGCTGTACATCGAGCCGACGATCCTCGTGGGGGTGGATCCGGAGTCGGCGGTCATGCAGGAGGAGATCTTCGGCCCGATCCTGCCGATCCTGACGGTCGCGAGCCTCGATGAGGCGATGCGTTTCATCAACGCCCGACCGAGCCCGCTGGCCGCCTACCTGTTCAGCGAGCGGCCGCGCCCGCACAGCATTTTCGAAGATCAGGTGCGTGCCGGTGCGATCGCGTTCAACGTGTGCAACATGCACGCAGCCGTGAGCACCCTGCCGTTCGGCGGCGTGGGGGCGTCCGGGATGGGTAACTATCACGGGCGGTACGGGTTCGACACGTTCAGCCAGCTGCGGCCCGTGTTTTCGAAGACGGCCCTTGTTGACACGCTGAAGATCGCCTACCCGCCGTACCGAAAGGGCAAGACCCGCGTCGTGCGGTCGGTGAACCTGGGCTCGGCCAGCCGGCAGGACGTTGAGGTGAAACCGGGGGACAAGCCCGGGATGTGACCCGACTCACGGTGCGGGTGGGAATCTTTCATGCAAATGGATGAGTTCTATGGTGTGGAAGCTCTTCACATCCCGCTTTAGGAGGCCCTTGATGGCTATCAACGTTCTGACTCTCGTCGGTTCCCTGCGTTCCGGCTCGACCAACGGCCAGCTCGCCGAGGCCGCCGTCGCCCACGCCCCCGAAGGTATCGAGGTCACGCTCTTCTCCGGCATCGCCGACCTGCCGTTCTACAACGAGGACATCGACGTCGCGGGCCAGGTCCCCGCGGCCGCCGCGAAGCTGCGCGAGGCCGCCAGCTCCGCCGACGCCTTCGTGCTGGTCTCGCCCGAATACAACGGCACCATGCCGGCCGTGCTCAAGAACGCCATCGACTGGCTCTCCCGACCGTTCGGCGCCGGGGCGATGACCGGCAAGCCGACCGCCGTGATCGGCACCGCCTTCGGCCAGTTCGGCGGCGTGTGGGCGCAGGACGAGGCCCGCAAGGCCGCCGGAATCGCCGGAGCGAACGTGCTCGAGGACGCCAAGCTGGCGATCCCGGGCTCGCTGACCCGCTTCGCCGAACTGCACCCGAAGGACGACGCCGAGGTCGCGGCTCAGGTCTCCGAGGTGCTGGCGGCGCTCAAGGGCGCGGCCGAGAAAAACCTGGTCGCCCAGGGCTGATCCCCGCAGACGCGCGAAGGGCCGCGGAATCCTAGGATTCCGCGGCCCTTGCCATGTCGCCGATCAGGCGATGACAGAGTCCACGAGGGCCTTGGCCTCGGCCTGGACCTGGGCCAGATGCTCGTCGCCCTTGAACGATTCCGCGTAGATCTTGTAGACGTCCTCGGTGCCGGACGGGCGCGCCGCGAACCATGCGTTCTCGGTGGTGACCTTCAGACCGCCGATCGCCGCCCCGTTGCCGGGCGCCTCGGTCAGCTTCGCGGTGATCTCCTCGCCCGCCAGCGTCGACGCGGAGACGTCGGAAGCGGAGAGCTTCTTCAGGGCCTCCTTCTGCGCCCGGGACGCCGGGGCGTCGATGCGCGCGTACGAAGGCGAGCCGAACTCCGCGGTCAGGCCCCGGTAGTGGTCGCTCGGCGATGAGCCCGTGGTCGCCTGGATCTCCGAGGCGAGGAGGCACAACAGGATGCCGTCCTTGTCCGTGCTCCACGGGGAACCGTCGAAGCGCACGAAGGATGCGCCCGCCGACTCCTCGCCGCCGAAGACGCCCGTCCCGTCGAGCAGACCGGGGACGAACCACTTGAAGCCCACCGGCACCTCCGCCAGTTCGCGGCCGAGGGATGCGGCCACCCGGTCGATCATCGACGAGCTCACCAGCGTCTTGCCGACGCCCGCGGTCTGCGGCCACTCGGGCCGGTTGCGGTACAGGTAGTCGATCGCGACGGCGAGGAAGTGGTTCGGGTTCATGAGCCCGGCGTCCGGGGTGACGATGCCGTGCCGGTCGGCGTCGGCGTCGTTGCCCGTGGCGATGTCGAAGGCCGCGTCGCCGTCGGCGACCTTGTTGATGAGCGAGGCCATCGCGTACGGCGAGGAGCAGTCCATGCGGATCTTCTCGTCCCAGTCCAGGCTCATGAACGCCCAGCGCGGGTCGACGACGTCGTTCACGACGGTCAAGTTCAGGCCGTGGCGCTCGCCGATCGCACCCCAGTAGTCGACGGACGCGCCGCCCATGGGGTCGGCGCCGATGCGTACACCCGAGGAGCGGATGGCGTCCAGATCTAGCACGGCGCCCAGAGTGTCGACGTAGTGCGTCATGTAGTCGTACGTGCCGCTCGTGGACGCGGCCTTCGCCTCAGCGAGCGGCAGGCGGCGCACGCCCGCGAGCCCGTTGGCCAGGTACTCGTTGGCCCGGTCGGCGATCCATCCCGTCGCGTCGGAGTCGGCGGGGCCGCCGTGCGGCGGGTTGTACTTGAATCCACCGTCGGCCGGGGGGTTGTGGCTGGGGGTGATGACGACGCCGTCGGCCTGGTGTGCGGGATTGGTGCGGCCGCGGTTGTGGGTGAGGATCGCGTGGCTGAGTGCCGGGGTCGGTGTGAAACGCTCGCGGGCGTCGGTGCGGACCTCGACGCCGTTCGCGGCGAGCACCTCGAGCGCGGTGTCCTGCGCCGGCGCGGAGAGAGCGTGCGTGTCCTTGCCCAGGTACAGCGGGCCGCCGATCCCGGCAGCCGTCCGGTAGTCGACGATCGCCTGCGTGATCGCGGCGATGTGGTGTTCGTTGAACGATCCCTTCAGCGACGTACCGCGGTGTCCGCTCGTGCCGAACGCGACGCGCTGGTCTGGATTCTCCGCGTCCGGGACGACGTCGAAGTACGCTCCCAGCACTGCGTCGACGTCGATCAGGTCCTGTGTTTCAGCGGTCTGCCCCGCGCGATTCGCAACCATAGTGATCAGCTTTACCATGCCCGGATGGCGGACAATAGGCGATCGGATGAATCAGTGGCTATGTTTCGCACCCACGTGTGGGATTCTGTGGCTTTCCGCGCGTGACGTGGCCCGGATGCCCGAAACTCGTCCATCGAGCCAGACGATCGGGCACGGCCCGCCCGCTTCGGTTCGGCGCCCGCCGGTTTCGTAGAGTGGTTGGTGACCGGCCTGCGCGGCAGGCCCGACGACGAGGGAGCCCCGATGACAAACAGCCCGAACCTGCCCGACGTGTCGCCGACGTCGCTCGCCGACCTCGTGGACCGGGACCGGGTCATGGACCCGGGCATTCGACCGCTGTGGTCGCCGATGCCGCGCGTGGCCGGGCCTGCCTACGCCGTCCGCTGCGCTCCGGGCGACAACCTGATGATGCACGCGGCGATCTACCGTGCCGAGCCGGGATCGGTCATTGTGGTTGACTCCGGCGGATCGCCGCTTGCGGTCGCGGGCGGGAACGTGTGCGCCGTCGCCCAGCGCCGTGGCATCGCCGGTTTCGTCGTCGACGGAAGCATTCGCGACCTGCAGGAGGTCCGCGAGATGGGTTTCCCGGTGTTCGCGCGCGGGGTCTTCCCGAAGCCGGGCACCAAGGGGCACGTCGTCGCCTCCGGTGAGGCCGTCGTCGGGGGAGTGGAAGTACGCACCGGCGACGTCGTCGTGGCGGACGAGGAAGGCATCGTCGTGGCGGGGGCCGACCGGGCGGCCGAGCTGCTCGCCGCGGCAGAGCAGCGCGAGGCTGCCGACGCGGAGGAGAGTCTCGACGAGTGGGAGTACGCGCACCGGCGTAAGATCGAGGCGGGGCTCGCGGCGGGCGGCGACCAGGCCGGGCTGCCCGACTGACCTGGTGATCAGTCGATCGCGAGCGCTCGCGCATCCGGGCATCGCTCGGTGACGACGTCCTCGATCGCGTCCCGTTCGGCTGCCGTCATCCACAGCTCGTACTTGGCCTTGACTGCGGTCTGCCGGGCGACGTAGTCGCACCAGAATCCGCGGTTCGGCGGCAGCCAGGTGGCCGCGTCCGCGTCACCCTTGGAGCTGTTGGACGGCCCGTCGACCGCAAGCAGGTTCAGCGGGTCGTTCGCGAAGAGGACCCGCTCTTCCTCGTCCAGCCGCTGGGCGCCCTTCTGCCACGCGTCGGAGAGCGCCACCAGATGATCGATCTGCACGTCGCCGCTGTTCGGCCCGCGCACGAAGTCGATTTCGGTCGCGGTGAACGCGTCGTCCAGCGTTCCAGTGAGCACCACGCAGCCGTTCGTCCCGGCTTTGAGCTCCACATCCCGCAGGTCCCGACGCAGCATGTCGTTGCGGGCGTCGCAGCCGTTGCGGTCCGGGTCCTTCCAGCCGGAGCCGAACTCGTCGCGGGCGTATCCGGTCTTCGGTGCGCGCCCCTTGATGTCGATCGTCGCCAGCTGTTCCAGGAGCGGCTCGTCGCTTTCGTCGAAGCCCGCGTTCGCGTCGCTCTCGGCGTCCGGTGGGGTGTCCGGCGCGGTCGCCTCCAGCTCGTCGACGATGTCCCAGAGGATGCTCTCGGCGGCGGTGCACCCGGTGAGGGAGGAGAGGACGACGACGCCGCCGGCCAGAGCGGCGAGCAGGCGCGTGGTGCGGCGTGTGGACACGGGCGGGTGGCCTCCATGATTCGGCTTCGACGTGGCGCCGACGAGGGACGATGGCCGCCGGCACGGTCAACCACCTTATCGGCGGAGACCCGCGGAATAGTTCAGCCCCGCCGACCCTGGACCGCTGTCCCGGCCGCGATACATTGGGAGCGGCGCTCGGCGGACGACCAGCGCGGGATCGGGAGAGTCGATGGCGCGCGGCCGTGGGGTGTGGATCCTCTATCTGTCGGCGGTAGTCTGCCATTTCCTTCCGTCGTTCGCCTTCGCCGTGATCTTCTACTCGGGCGCGGTGGGCAGTGCGGCACTGGCCGCGTTGGCCCAGGCGTTGACAGGTGCGGCGACGCTTTTCGCCGCGCTCACGTGGAGCCAGAGTCGTGGTCGCTGGCTCCTGCATTCAGGTTTTCTGACGCGTCTTTCCGCAGGTGCGGCCACGGCCCTCCCTTTTGTCCTGTTTTTCGGGTTCACCAGTGCGTTCGCTGTCTTCCTGCTGCTGATCTTGGCCGCGCTTGGGGCGGTGGGCTCAGCACTGCACCTGGTGGTGGCGCCCGATCGCCAGGTCGCCGCCCTACTGTGGTCGACGCGCGATGATTCGGAGAGATAGTCAAACGGCGCCGTCCCGTACCCGAAGCGCCGCCCGAGCTGTTGGCCATGGGCAAGTTGGATCGGCCCGGGTCGGGCTCATCCCGGAACATCGCAGGGACGCCATGCCCGTGGATCCTGGGGCGTGAAAGACCTATTCGGACGCTCTTCTAACGATGAGGTTGGGTGCTTTCTGCTCCCACTCGGCTCCGTCGGCGCCGTTCATGACCCTCTCGGCTCCCGCCGGCGTCACGAGCCGCGCTGCTTCGCTGTCGTAGCCGAACGTGAGACCGAGGCCTCCGAACCCCACCACGTAGGTCCAGCCCATCATGTCCGCACCGCCCTGATCGTCGACCGGGACGAGGCAGATCTCCTCGCTGCCTTTCAGCGCGATTTGTCACCGACAACCGCGGGACCGCCCGCGGTTCGACGGCCGTCGACGGCGAATTGCGCGTGCGTTCGGTCCGCCTCGGCGAATGGCTGCGCCGTAGCTGGTCCGCGAAATGACGACGGCGCCGCACCGGTTCACGGGGAACCGGCGCGGCGCCGTCGTACTGCTCTTGGAGCCAGGAGGCGGTGCCTGCTACTTCACGCCGGACATCAGCTTCTTGATGCCGGGCGTCGCGGCCGCGAGGGCAATGCCGAGGACGATCGACGTGCCGCCGAGGGCGACGAAGTAGGCGATCTCGTTGCCTTCCGTGTAGAAGCCTGCCAGGATGCCCGCGAGCGTGGTGCCCAGCGAGATCGACAGGTAGAACAGCGCCAGCATCTGCGTCGTGAAGGCGACGGGTGCGAGTTTCGTCGCGACCGAGAGGCCGATCGGCGACAGGAACAGCTCGGCCCACGTGACCAGCAGCAGGATGCCGACGAGGGCCAGCAGCGGCGTCGAGTCCAGGGCCTCGAGCGGGATGAACGCCAGGTAGGCGATGCCGATGATCACCAGGGCTGTGCCGAACTTCAGCGGCGTGGACGGCTGGCGGTTGCCGAGCTTGGTCCAGAACGCCGCGAAGATGGCCGCGAAGATGATGATGAACACCGGGTTGATCGACTGCACCCAGCTCGCCGGCATCTCCCAGCCGAAGATGTGACGGTCCAGGCGCTGCTCGGAGTACACGGCGATGAACGTGAACTGCTGCTGGAACAGGGCGAAGAACGCCGCCGAGGCGATGTAGAGCGGGATGAATGCGACGACGCGCTTGCGTTCCACGGCTTCGACCTTGCGGGAGCGCAGGATCACCACGAAGTAGAGGACGGACGCCGTGACCGCAGCGATCGCCATGGTGTTGGCGAGGTTGTCCGCGTGGACGAGTCCGACGGCGAAGACGGCGACGATCAGCGCCAGCGCCGCCAGAGCGGCCAGGATGACCCGCCGGCGCGCCGATGCCGGCAGCGGGTTGGCCACGTGGTGCGACGACTCGGGCAGGTTCTTGCGGCCGGAGACGTAGATCGCCAGACCGAGGGCCATGCCGACAGCCGCGGCCCCGAAGCCGAAGTGGAAGCCGATGCGATCCTGCAGCATGCCGGTCAGCAGCGGGCCGACCAGGCCGCCGATGTTCACACCCATGTAGAAGATCGAGAAGCCGGCGTCGCGGCGGGTGTCCTCACGCGTGTAGAGTGCGCCGACGAGCGATCCGGCCGCGGCCTTCACGCCGCCGGAGCCGAGCGCGACGAGAATCAGGCCGACCGCCAGGCCGACGGCCCCCGGCAGTACTGCCAGGGCCACGTGGCCAGCCATGACGACGATCGCCGAGTAGAAGAGGACGCGCTCCGAGCCGAGGAGCCGGTCCGCAATCCACGCGGCGAGGATCGTGCTCAGGTAGACGCCGCCGCCGTAAGCGCCAACGAGACTCAGGGCCAGGCCCTGCTCCATTCCGAGGCCACCATCGGTGACCGAGAAATACATGTAGTAGGCCAGAATGGCCTGCATTCCGTAGAAGGAGAAGCGCTCCCACAGCTCAACCGTGAAGAGGTTGAACAGCATCGGAGGGTGCCCGAAGAAGGACTTCTCCGCCCCTTTGACCGCGGGGGTGTGCGGTTCGTGTGTAGTGGTCATTCACACAATGAAACGCCAATATGCGACGTACAGCATACTTAAGTGATCTGACTCACGGTGTTCTGCGACGCTTATCTCGACACCGGAATGTAGGGCTCGAGCTGCCCCGCGAGGGCCAGCAGCTGGGCCTCGGCCCCCGCGCCTCCGATGAGTTGCACTCCCATCGAAAGCCCCGCCTCAGTAGTCAGCGTGGGGATCGCGATGGCAGGCAGCTGGCTGACGTTGACCATCGAGGTGAATGGCGTGTACTGGCACTGCAGCCGATAGTCGGTTGCGCCGTCGTGCGGGCCGCTCGCGTCCCCCGTGAAGTAGCCCACGGGTGGCGGCGTGTTCGCCATCGCCGGCGTCAGCACGACGTCGTAGGCGCCCCATTGCGCCCGGAAGTCCCGGGCGATGCCCAGCAGGATGTTCGCGGCCGAGCGGGTCGTCGCTTCGTCGCGCGCGAGGGCCGCGGTGCGGAAGTCGCGGGCGAGGACGCCGAGTTTCGCCTCCGCGCCCGCGCCGAGCGGGATGTCCGTCAGGCCCGAGGTCCAGGTCGTGTAGAAGGAGTCGGGATAACGGGGGTCGTACGCCAGGCGGGCCTCCTCCACTTGATGGCCGGCCGCCTCAAGGGCCTCGATGGCGGCCTCGAGCGCCGCGCGGCTCTCGGGGGAGAGGGTGATCGGGTAGGCGGACTCGAAGGGGCTCGCCGTCGACACCCCGACGCGCAGCGACCGCCCGGGCCGGGGCCCGGCGTCGTTGCGGCCGCCGGCGCTTCGCAGCGCCGGAGTGAAGCGGCTCGGGTCGTGTGAGAGCGCAGCCTCCTCGAAGCGGCCCACACCGCTGGGGTGGCTGGAGCCCATGAGGGCGTCGAATAGGGCCCCGGCGTCGGCGGCGTTCCGGGCGATCGGACCGGAGACCGCCATGCGTGGCGCGTTCGTGCGCGTCACGTAGAACGCCCCGGCCCGCTTCTCGGCGTCCGGATCCAGCGCGCGCGCTGCGCGCAGGTCCGCCGGCACGACGCCGTATCCCGGCTTGAGTCCGACCAGCCCACACGCTGAGGCCGGGATGCGGATGCTGCCGCCGGCGTCGGAGCCGATCGCGCCTGGCAACATGCCCGCCGCCACTGCCGCTGCGCTGCCGCCGCTCGAGCCGCCGGACGTCAGGGTCGGGTCCAGCGGATTCCGCGAAGGCGGGGAGATGAGATTTTCCGAGTAGCAGGCGAGGCCGAATTCCGGGACCTGCGTCTTTCCCAGGCTCACCGCTGCGTGCGCGTGGATCTGGTCCACGACCGCGGAGTTCGCCTCCGCGACGGCGGGCTCGAACGCCGCGGTCCCGCGCATTGTCGGCACCCCGGCGACGTCCCACAGGTCCTTCCACGCGACGGGGACCCCGTGCAGGGCGCCGAGCCGGGTGCGGCGGGCGGCGGGCGGAGCGGAGGCCCACGAGCGGTCCAGCCGCGCCGCCGTCGTCATCGCGAGATCTGCGGTGACCTTCACGAAGGCGCCGAGCTCCGCGTTGGAATCGGCGATGCGATCCAGGTGCGCGGCCGCCGCCTCGCGGGCGGAGAGTTCGCCCGAGAGCACGGTCTCGCGCAATTGGCGGACCGTGTATTCCTCGATGTGCATGTTCGCTCCGTCGGTTCGCGTACTCGGGTGTCCAGTGCGAGCGTAAACCTTCCGCGTCCTGAGGCGCACCCGCTATAGGCTGGGGCGGATGCCATGCCATGACATGCCTGGCATGCCTGCCGTCGATCGCGACGGCGCCGATGCGAAAGGAGCAAGTGATGAGTGACTTCGAGACGGTCGAGGTTGGCGAGATCCCGACCGGTGCCCTGGTGCTCGACGTCCGCGAGGACTACGAGTGGGTGGCGGGCCACGCCACCGGTGCCGTGCATATCCCGATGAACGAGATCCCGGAGCGACTCGAGGAGCTGGACCCGGACGCGGACACCTATGTGATCTGCCGGACGGGCGGGCGTTCGGCGCAGGTCGCCGCCTACCTGACGGCCCACGGCTATACCGCGTTCAACGTCGCCGGCGGATCCGGTGCCTGGCTCGAGGCCGGCCTCCCCCTGACCAGCGAGAACGGCGACGAACCCACCGTTCGTTAGCACCACCGCCGGGGGACCGGCCCACGAAAGCGACCACCATGATCTATACGTACCTGGGCCCGGCGGGCACCTTCACCGAATCCGCGCTGCTGCAGGTTCCCGGCGCCGCCGAGGCGGAACGGGTGCCCGCGACGAGCGTGAACAACGCGCTGGATCGCGTCCGCGAGGGCGCGGCCGACGCGGCGATGGTGCCGATCGAGAACTCCGTCGAGGGCGGAGTCTCCGCGACGCTGGACTCGATTGCGACCGGCGGCAGCCTGCAGATCGTGGCGGAGGCGCTGGTGCCGATCACGTTCGATCTCGTCGTCCGCGACGGGATCGAGGACCCGGGACAGATCCGCACGGTCGCGACCCACGGTCACGCGTGGGCGCAGTGCCGCAGCTGGTCGGAGGCGAACATGCCGGCGGCAGAGTTCATCCCGGCCTCGTCGACGGCCGCCGGGGCGCTATCGATCATGGACGCGAAATCCGACGTCGACGCTGCGATCTGCTCGCCGCTCGTCGCCCAGGAGAACCCGCTGAAGGTGCTGCGTCACGGCATCGAGGACAACGCCGGTGCGGTCACCCGCTTCGTGCTGGTGCGCCGGCCGGGGTCGATCCCGGAGCCAACCGGCCGGGACAAGACGACGGTCGTGATCCCCCTGCCGGAGGATCGTCCGGGTGGGCTCATGGAGATCCTCGAGCAGTTCGCCGCCCGCGGCGTGAACCTCTCCCGCATCGAGTCGCGCCCCACGGGGCAGGGCCTCGGAAACTACTTCTTCTCCGTCGACACCCACGGGCACATCGGGGAGGCGCGCATGGCCGACGCGCTCGCCGGCCTGCACCGGATCAGCCCGAACCTGAGGTTCCTCGGGTCCTACCCGGCGGCCGGCCCGGCGCAGATCGATCCGCCTTCGCTCAGGCGCCACAACACGGACGAGGCCTTCGCCCAGGCGGCCGAGTGGGTGGCGTCGATCCGCGGGGCGGGCAGCTAGAGGAATCTTCCTCATCCTTGGATGACGCAGAGCGGGGGCACATCTTGTCGATCGATCAGACGACTGTCGCATCAAAATGGCTACTGGGAAGTTCCGGTGTCGGATGCCTTGCGGGCGTAGCGATTCCCGCGTTCTCGGTCGATTGGCTATATTCCGGTCACCCGATGGCCTTGGCGGCGGTGACGGCAATGAAAGTTTGCCTTGTGGTCCCGCTCGTCGGCACGATCCTCTTCGGTTTTCGTGACCGTCAGATCTTCCTCGGCTTCTTTGCCGCTGTTATCAACGTCATCGCCGCCGGCATCATCACTATGCTGACGTGGTTCATGGTTCCGCCGAGTGCTTTGATCGGCGTGTGGCTCCTCCTGGCCGGAGTCCTGTGGGGAGAAAAGCGCCAAATCTTGAGGAAGAGACTACTGTCGGCCGGGCTGTGGACAGTGGTGGTCTCGATGATCGTCAGCCTGGCGCTGCTCTACGTGCCTGGTTACGGGGACTACCTCGGTTCCCTCGTCAATCTCGGGCTCGTTCTCTGGCTGGTGCGCTTGAGTCGAAGCCCGGCCGCTACCTAGCCAAACGAAGCGGCTCTAGCGCCCCGACCCACCCATCGCGCAACTAGCAGCGGATGTTCAGGGCCCCGGGCAGCACCTCGACGTCGAGCTCGCGCACGTAGCCGTCCGTGTCGCCGTCGAGCTGCGCGGCGATCGGCTCGTCGCAGATCAGTGAGATCTTCCGGCACTGGGCGAAGTTGACGATCGGGTCGTACGAGCGGCTGCGGACCAGGCCCTTGAGGGCGATCCATCCCCAGCCGGCGAGCGAGCGCGGGCTCATCACGACGACGTCGAGGGCGCCGTCGTCGATCCGGGCGTCCGGGGCGAGCTGCATGCCGCCCTGGAGTCGGCCGCAGTTGGCGATCATGACAGAGCGGATGCGGAGCTCCCGCGCCTCGCCGTCGTCGAGCCGGATCCGCACGGCCTTGCGCGCCCCCGGCATCTTGCGCACGCCCGCCTCCGCGTAGGCGACGGCGCCGAGGCGCGCCTTGAGTTCCGAGTCGGTCGCGTCCATCATCTCCGCGTCGAACCCGATGCCCGCAATGACCGCGAATTCCTTCGTCTCCTCGCTGCCGTCGTCGCGCACGAGCCGGACCCGCGCGGCGTCGATCGAGCGCACCGTGCCGAACAGGGCCCCGGCGAGCCACGAGTCGCCGTCGTCGACGTCGATGTCGAGGTTGCGCGCCAGCAGGTTGCCCGTGCCCAGCGGCAGCAGTGCCATGATCTCCTCGCGCCCGCTCATCACCTCGGCAACGGCGCGCACGGTTCCGTCGCCGCCGCCGGCGATCACGGTGGTGCACCCGTCCGCCAGCGCGGCCCGCGCCATCTCATAGCCGGGGTCCTCCGCGGTCGTCTTGTAGACCGAGGGTGCCGGCCGGCCCGCGTTCGCGCACGCCGCGTTGAGCTGCTCGAGCGCCTTCGCGGCCCCCTTCTTCGAAGGATTCAGTACGACGCCGATGCGCTCGCCTTCGCGTTCGGCCGCTGGAGCCTCCTCCTCGATTCGGCTGAGCCGGGTTCTGAGGGCGCGGACGGAGACCAGGGCGACGACGGCGACGAGCACCGCGACGACCACGAGCAGCAGGGCGAGGATCTCGAGATACATAGTGCACTCAGCGTAGCCGGGTTCGATACCCTGTACGTGTGATCGACGTAAAAGAACTCGTAGAGAATCCAGACGTATTCCGTGCCTCGCAGCGTGACCGCGGTGCGGACGAGTCCCTCGTGGACCAGATCATCGCGGCGGACGTCTCCCGTCGCGAGTCGATCGCCTCCTTCGAGTCCCTGCGCGCGGAGCAGAAAGCCTTCGGCAAGAAGGTCGCCCAGGCCAAGGGTGAGGAGAAGCAGGCGCTGCTGGCGGAGGTCAAGGAACTGGCCGCCCAGGTCAAGGCCGCCGAAGCCGCCGCGGATGCGGCGCAGACTGAGCTGAACAGCCTCCAGCGCGCGTTCCCCAACCTGATCTCCGCGGGTGTTCCGGCCGGCGGCGAGGACGACTTCGCAGTCGTCAAGCATGTCGGCACGCCCCGTGACTTCGCCGCGGAAGGCTTCGAGCCGCGCGACCACCTCGAGATCGCCGAGCTGATCGGCGCGATCGACATGGAGCGCGGCGCCAAGGTCTCCGGATCCCGCTTCTACTTCCTCAAGGGTGTCGGCGCCCGCCTCGAGATCGCCCTCATGAACATGGCGCTCGATCTGGCCCTGCAGAACGACTTCACGCCGATGATCACGCCGACCCTCGTGCGCCCAGAGACCATGCAGGGCACCGGTTTCGACGTCGCCCACGACGATGAGATCTACCGCCTCGAGCGCGATGACCTCTACCTGACGGGCACCTCCGAGGTGGCGCTCGCTGGCTACCACGCCGACGAGATCATGGACCTCTCCGCGGGGCCTCAGCGCTACGCCGGATGGTCCTCGTGTTACCGCCGCGAGGCCGGTTCGGCGGGCAAGGACACCCGCGGCATCATCCGCGTGCACCAGTTCAACAAGCTGGAGATGTTCATCTACACCTCCGTCGAGAACGCCGAGGACGAGCACGCGAAGATGCTCGCCTGGGAAGAGGAGATGCTCGCCAAGGTCGGCCTGCCGTACCGCGTGATCGACACGGCCGCCGGCGACCTCGGCATGAGCGCCGCCCGCAAGTTCGACTGCGAGGCCTGGGTTCCGACGCAGGGCAAGTACCGCGAGCTCACCTCGACGTCGAACTGCACGACGTTTCAGGCCCGGCGCCTGAACATCCGCGAGCGCCAGGTCGGCGCGGACGGCAAGCCGGGCAAGACGCGCCCGGTGGCCACCCTGAACGGCACGCTGGCGACGACGCGCTGGATCGTCGCGATCCTCGAGCAGCACCAGAACGCCGACGGCTCCGTCACGGTGCCGGAGGCCCTGCGCCCGTACCTCGGCGGCCTGGAGGTCCTCCCGGTCCTATAGGCGGGCCGCGGCGGTTCGACCACCGCACCACCTGTGCCACCGCTTGCGCCCCGTTTGAGCCTGAGCCGTTGACCTGAGCCTGACTTCCAGGCGCCCCCTGGGTCAACTGCTCAGGCTTTTTCGGGTTCAGGGTCAGTCGAGCGCGCGCAGGGCGAGCCAGACGTTCGCCCGCCCGTCGAACCCGGCCAGGGACTGCCCCAGCACGCGCTCGACAAGCGAGATCCGCCCCTTCAGCGTGTGCCGGTGCACCCCGAGCTCGCGCGCCGCCGGCTCCCACTGCCCGTTGTGCTCGAGCCACACCCGCAGGGCCCCGACCAGGTCCGTGCCGTTGGCGGCGTCGTGCCGGATCAGCGGCCCCAGCAGCGAGCGGGCCACGTCGCGGGCGCCCTGCGCGGGCAATAAGTCGGCCATGTCGGACGCGGCGATCTCGGCGAACGTCGCGCTCGGCTCGTCGCGCGCACGGGCCCGTTCGCACGCGGCACGCGCCTGCCGCAACCCGGCCGCCAGATCGGCGTAGGCGTGCGGGTCGGAGACCCCGACCCGCTCTGCATAGGTCCCGGCGAGCCGCCGCACGGTCGCTGCGGTCTCCGCCTCCGCGGTCAGGACGACGACGCCGTCCTCCTCGCGCCCGGCGAAGAGGCTGCCCGGGTGGGCGCTCATGCGGTCCTCGAGCCAGTCCCGGAGCCGGTCGAGGCGGGCTTCCGGCACCTCGAGCTGCAGCACGTGCACCGGCTCGGGGGGTAGCGGCGACTTCATGCGCTGCGCGATGTCTTTGACGAGCCGCACGTCGCCGGCAGTCAGCGCGGCCAGCAGCCCGGTGCGCAGGGCCGCGCGGGAGCGCGTGAGCGACCGGCTCTGCTCGAGCGCCAGGCCTACAAGCGCGATGACGCTCGAGACGACCGTGCGCGCGGCCTGATCGAGACCGCCGGCGCCGGGCGGGCCGCCCAGGACCAACACTCCGCGCAGCTCACCCCGGCGGCCGATCGTCTGGAAGGTGAGCGCGACGTCGTCGTGTTCGGCGGTCGAGCTCGAGCGCTGGCCGCGGGCGAGCAACCGGTCGACCTCGGATCCGACGATCCCGGCGAGGGCCGGCTCGTCCGCGGTGGCGGAGCCGGGGCCGGTGAGATACGCGCGGCGCCCGTCGCCATCGAAGAGCGCGACCCAGGCGCCGAGTTGGCGGGCGAGCTCGGCGAGGCACGATTCCAGCCCGTCGGTGCGCAGCGCCGCGAACGAGATGGCGCGCTGGGCGCTGAGTGCCCAGTTCTCGCGCGCGTGACGGGACGCGGCCACGCTGTCGGCCACGTGGTGAATCACGGCGAGGAACGGGACGCGGTACGGGACCTCGAAGAGCGGCAGGCCGGCCGCCTCACACGCGTGGAGCAGGGGATCGGGCACGCGCTCGCGCAGGACGCCGGAGCCGAAGCCCAGCCCCACGATGCCGTCCTCGATGAGGCGGGCGACGTACTCCGCGTACGGCACGGGTTCGTCGCTGCGGAACTGGGCTCCCGTGGTCAGCAGGGCGTTGCCGGCGCTGAGGAACGGGGTCGGATCCGCGAGGTCGGAGCTGGCCACCCACGTCAGCGGTTCGTCGAGCGACGAGTCGTCCGCGGGGCGGGTGTGCAGCCGCAGGCCGAGGTTCGAGTCCTTGATGAGGGTGCGCAGCGTCGCGGTCATGGCACCAGAGTAGCCCGAGCTGCCGATTCGTCGAAGAACGGCGTTAGTTTTCGACGGTTCGGCACTGCGAATGTGGCGCGGGTGACTCTACGCTCGACAGAGAGAAGAACGACGACGTGCCGACGGCGCGCCGGTCCCCACCCCCACGAAAGGGATAAGAGCATGACTGCCGTTCCCACCGCCGCCATCAAGGGCGGACCCTCCCTGCCGCAGAAGCGCGAGCTCGTCACCGAGATCCCCGGCCCGCGTTCGCGCGCGCTGATGGAGCGCAAGCTCAACTCCGTCTCCGCCGCCGTGGGCACCACGCTGCCGGTGTTCGCCGAGGCCGCCGGAGCCGGCGTCGTCGTCGATGTCGACGGCAACTCCCTGATCGACCTGGGTTCCGGCATCGCCGTGACCGGCGTCGGCAACAGCGCCCCGCGCGTCGTCGAGGCCGTCCAGCGCCAGGTCGAGCAGTTCACGCACACGTGCTTCATGGTCACCCCGTACGACTCCTACGTGGAGGTCGCCGAGGCGCTGAACCGCCTGACCCCGGGCGACCACGCCAAGCGCACCGCGCTGTTCAACTCGGGTGCCGAGGCCGTCGAGAACGCCGTCAAGATCGCCCGCACGTACACCAAGAAGCAGGCCGTCGTGGCCTTCGACCACGCCTACCACGGCCGCACGAACCTCACGATGGCGATGACGGCGAAGAACATGCCGTACAAGCACGGCTTCGGTCCGTTCGCCTCGGAGGTCTACCGCGCCCCGATGTCGTACCCCTACAAGGACGGCGAGCTGACCGGCCCCGAGGCCGCGAAGCGCGCGATCTCCGTGATCGAGAAGCAGGTCGGCGCCGAGAACCTGGCCGCCATCGTGATCGAGCCGATCCAGGGTGAGGGTGGCTTCATCGTCCCGGCCGACGGCTTCCTCGCAACCCTGACCGAGTGGGCCGCCGCCAACGGCGTCGTCTTCATCGCCGACGAGGTCCAGACGGGCTTCGCCCGCACCGGCGCCATGTTCGCGTGCGATCACGAAGGCATCGTCCCGGACCTGATCGTTACCGCCAAGGGCATCGCCGGCGGCCTGCCGCTCTCCGCGGTCACCGGCCGCGCCGAAATCATGGACGCCCCGCACGCGGGCGGCCTCGGCGGAACCTACGGCGGCAACCCGATCGCGTGCGCCGCGGCGCTCGCCACGATCGAAACCTACGAGCAGGACGGGCTCATCGAGGCCGCCCGCGAGATCGAGAAGACCATCAAGGGCCGGTTCACCGAGCTGGCGCAGCGCGACGGCCGGATCGGTGACGTCCGCGGCCGCGGCGGCATGATCGCCATCGAACTCGTCAACGCCGAGACCGGTGAGCCCGACGCCGCGCTGACCGGCAAGGTCGCGAAGGCCGCCCACGCCGCCGGCGTGATCGTGCTGACCTGTGGCACCTACGGGAACGTCTTCCGCTTCCTGCCGCCGCTGAACATCCCCATCGAACTGCTGGGCGAGGGCCTCGACGTCGTCGTGGAAGCACTGGAGAACGCCTGATGACCACCACCACCGAAACCACCGCGAGCGCCGCCGAGCGCGAGCTGCTCGCCCGCGTCCCCACCGGCCTCTACATCGACGGGGCCTGGGTCTCGACCGAGGCCACGATCGACGTGAAGGACCCCGCGACGGGGAACGTGATCGCCGCGATCGCCGACGCCGACGTCGAACACGGCGTGGCGGCCCTCGATGCCGCCGTCGCCGCGCAGGCCGAGTGGGCCGCGACGGCGCCGCGCAAGCGTTCGGACATCCTCCGCCGCGCCTTCGATCTGCTGCAGGAGCGCCGCGAGGACTTCGCGCTGCTCATGTCGATCGAGATGGGCAAGCCACTGGCCGAGGCCAACGGCGAGGTCACCTACGGCGGCGAGTTCCTGCGCTGGTTCTCCGAGGAGGCCGTGCGTATCGGCGGCCGCTACGGCTCCACCCCCGAGGGCACCGGCCAGATGGTCGTCTCCCAGCGCCCCGTCGGCCCGTGCTTCCTCATCACCCCGTGGAACTTCCCGCTCGCCATGGCCACCCGTAAGATCGCCCCGGCGCTCGCCGCGGGCTGCACCGTGGTGGTCAAGCCCGCGACGCTGACCCCGCTGACGACCCTCTACTTCGCGCAGCTGCTCGAGGACGCCGGCGTGCCCGCCGGTGTGGTCAACGTCGTCACGACGACGAAGACGGGTGCCGTCTCCTCCCGCATTATCGAGGACGACCGCCTGCGCAAGCTCAGCTTCACCGGCTCCACCGGCGTCGGCCAGAAGCTCATCGAGCAGTCGGCGAAGGGCATCCTGCGCACCTCGATGGAGCTCGGCGGCAACGCCCCGTTCGTCGTCTTCGAGGACGCCGACCTGGACAAGGCGGTCGACGGCGCGATGGCTGCGAAGTTCCGCAACATCGGTCAGGCGTGCACCGCCGCGAACCGGTTCATCGTGCACGAGTCCGTCGCCGACGAGTTCGCCCGTCGCGTCACGGAGCGTGTGAACGCGTTCAAGATCGGGCGCGGCACGGAGGAGGGCGTCGCGATCGGCGCGCTCATCGACGCCAAGGCCGTGGCGAAGGCGGGCGAACTGGTGCGCGACGCCGTCGAACGCGGCGCCACCGTCCTGACCGGGGGCGAGGTGCTGCCCGGACCGGGCACGTTCTACGCCCCGACCGTGATCACCGGCGTTACCGCCGACGCGAAGATCCTCTCCGAGGAGATCTTCGGCCCGGTGCTCGCGATCGCCACCTTCTCCACCGAGGAGGAGGGCGTCGCCCTGGCCAACGACACCGAGTACGGCCTGGCCTCCTACGTCTTCACCGAGGACCTGGACCGCGGACAGCGCATGATCGACGCGCTGGAGACCGGCATGATGGGCCTGAACATCGGCGTCATGTCCAACGCCGCGGCCCCCTTCGGCGGCGTCAAGGCCTCCGGCATCGGCCGCGAGGGCGGCTCCGAGGGCATCCACGAGTACCTCTCCACCAAATACACGCTGATCCCGAACAGCTGAATCGGGAAGTGGGGTCGTCCCGGCGCACACGCCGTGGCGGCCCCGCGCCACTTCAGGAGTAGAACAAGAATGACTGACATTACCCGCGACGTTGTGATCGTCGGCGCCGGAGTCTCCGGTTTGACCGCAGCGAACGACCTCGTCAAGGCCGGAAAGACCGTCGCCGTGCTCGAGGCCCGCGACCGCGTCGGCGGCCGCCTCTGGACCCGTGAGATCGACGGCGCGATGCTGGAGATCGGCGGCCAGTGGGTCTCGCCGGACCAGGACGCCCTCATCGGCACCCTCGAGGACCTGGGCCTCGAGACGTACTCGCGCTACCGCGAGGGCGACAGCGTCTACATCGACGCCGACGGTGCCCTGACGACCTTCACGGGCGAGATCTTCCCCGTCTCCGCGGAGACGCAGCGCGAGATGGAGCGCCTCATCGGCGTCCTCGACGAGCTCGTCGCCGAGATCGGCATCGCCGCGCCCTGGGACCACCCGCGCGCCAAGGAGCTCGACACGGTCTCCTGGAAGGCGTGGCTCGAAGCACAGACCGAGGACCAGGAGGCCCGCGACAACATCGGCCTCTTCATCGCCGAGGCCATGCTGACCAAGCCGTCCCACGCGGTCTCCGCTTTGCAGGCCGTGCAGATGGCGGCCTCCGCCGGCAGCTTCACGCACCTCGTCGACTCCGACTTCATCCTCGACAAGCGCGTCGTGGGCGGGCTGCAGTCTGTGCCGATCGCGCTCGCCGAGAAGCTCGGCGACGACGTCTTCCTGAACCAGCCGGTGCGCCGCATCGAGCACGACGACGATTCCGTCACCGTGGTTGCCGACGGCATGACCGTCTCGGCGAAGCGCGTCATCGTGGCCGTGCCGCCGAACCTGTACTCGCGCATCGATTTCCAGCCGTCGCTGCCGCGTCGCCAGCACCAGATGCACCAGCACCTCTCGCTGGGCCTGGTCATCAAGGTACACGCCGTCTACGATCGCCCGTTCTGGCGCGAGGCGGGCCTCTCCGGGACCGCTTTCAGCCCGTACGAGACCGTGCACGAGGCCTACGACAACACGAACCACGGCGACTCCAAGGGAACGCTCGTGGGCTTCGTCTCCGACGAGACCGCCGACGGGCTGTTTGAGCTCAGCGAGGAGGAGCGCAAGCACCGCATCCTCACCTCGCTCTCGCACTACTACGGCGAGCAGGCGCTCACCCCGGAGGTCTACTACGAGAGCGACTGGGGCACCGAGGAGTGGACCCGCGGCGCGTACGCGGCCAGCTTCGATCTCGGCGGCCTCAGCCGCTACGGCGCTGACCTGCGCAAGCCGGTCGGCGTCATCCACTGGTCCTGCTCCGACCTCGCCGCCGAAGGCTTCCAGCACGTGGACGGCGCCATCCGCGTCGGCCGCGAGACCGCCGCGGTCATCGCGGACGAGCTGAACGCCTAGCGACGCCAACGCACGCCCGGTCGGCGCTCACACGCGCCGGCCGGGCGTCGTCGTTCCCGCATCCGCGGACCGCGACCGCTTCCGACAGAGAAAATGAGACTCAGATGAAGATCCTCGTGGGCTACACCCACACGGCCGGCGGGGCCGACGCCCTGCGGCTCGGCACCCAGCTAGCGCAGGCGTTCGACGCGCCGCTCGAGATCGTCATGGTGGTCACGGGCGACGCCGGCGGGCTGCGGCACGTGCGTGACACGGCTGCCGGCTGGCTCGCCGAGGCGCACGCCTCTGTCGACGACGGCGTGGTCGCGAGCACGAGCCTCGAGTTCGCCGAGTCGGCCGCCGCGGGCCTGCTGGGAGCGAGCCGGAAGCTCGGCACGACCCTGATCGTCGTCGGCGGCCGGGAGCGCTCCGGCAGCGTGAGCAACGCCCTGCTGCACGCCTCCCGTGTGCCCGTGGCCGTGGCACCCGCCGGGCACGCCGGGGCGGCCCAGGCCCCGCTGCGGCGGGTGACCGCCGCCGTCGGGCTGCGCCCCGGGGCCGAGGCCGTGATGCGCGCCGGGGCCCTGTCCGCGGCTCGCGCCGGCGCCGAGTTGCGCGTGCTCTCGCTCGTAACGCTCGACGCCCGCGAACTCGGCTCCGAAGCGGAGGGTGAGGCCCTGGCCGCGGCCCACGGTGACCGGGTGCGCTCGTTTGTGCGCGAGGTGGCACCCGACGGCGTCGCACCCGATGTCACGGTTGCCGCCGGGCGCCGGATCGAGGACGCCGTGCGGCGCGTGGACTGGGAGCCGGGCGAGATCGTCCTCGTCGGCTCATCGCGGCTCGCGAGTCGCGGGCGCACGTTCCTGGGCAGCACCGCCGGCAAGATGCTGCGCGCCCTGACCGTGCCGCTGGTCATCGTCCCGCGGGACATGGAACCGACTTTCGAGGACAAGGAACCCACATCATGAACGACGCGACGGCGCAAGGGCGCACCGACGCCTCCGAGCAGTCCGGCGAGACCGGCGGACTGAGCAAGAAAGGCCTGAGCGCCGGATCGGTCGGCCTCATCGGCGCGATCGTCATCGGCGTCTCCTGCATCGCCCCGGCCTACACGTTCACGGCGGCCATCGGTCCGACGGCGTCGGCGGTCGGGCTGCAGGTGCCCGCGATCATCCTCGCGGGCTTCATCCCGATGCTGCTGGTGGCCTTCGGCTACCGCGAGCTCAACCGGTCTATGCCGGACAGCGGCACGTCCTTCACGTGGGCCACGCGCGCGTTCGGCCCGTGGATCGGTTGGCTCGGTGGCTGGGGGCTGATCGCCGCGACGATCCTGGTCCTGTCCAATCTGGCCGGCGTCGCCGTCGACTTCCTCTACCTGCTCATCGCGCAGATCACGGGCAATGCCGGCATCGCCGACCTGGCCGCGAATCCGTTCATCAACGTCATCACCTGCCTGGCCTTCATGGCTGCCGCGACGGCGATCTCCTACCGCGATATGCAGACCACCCAGCGCGTGCAGTACCTGCTGGTTGGCTTCCAGATCCTCGTGCTCATCGTCTTCGCGATCGCGGCGATCGTGCACGTGGTCAACGGCAACGGCTACGACCCGGAGCCGATCGCCCTCGAATGGTTCAACCCGTTCGCCGTCGACTCCTTCTCCGCGATCGCGGCCGGGCTGTCCCTGTCGATCTTCATCTTCTGGGGCTGGGACGTCACGCTGACGATGAACGAGGAGACCGAGGGCTCGGCGACGACGCCGGGCCGCGCCGCGACGCTCACCGTCCTGATCATCGTGGGCCTCTACCTGCTGCTGTCGGTGTCGCTGATCGCGTTCGCCGGCGTCGGCACCGGGGAGTACGGGCTCGGCAACGAGTCCATTCAGGAGAACGTCTTCTTCCACCTCTCGCACCTGGTGCTCGGGCCGTTCGCGTGGCTCGTCTCGCTGGCTGTGCTCTCGAGCTCGGCCGCGTCCCTGCAGTCGACCTTCGTCTCCCCGGCGCGCACCCTGCTGGCCATGGGCCACTACGGGGCGATCTCCCCGAAGTTCGCCCGCGTCAGCCCGCGCTTCTTCACTCCGGGTTACGCGACGATCGTCTCCGCCGTCGTCGCCTCGGTGTTCTACGCGGTCATGCGGTTCGTCTCCGAGAACGTCCTGTGGGACACGATCACCGCGCTCGGCATGATGATCTGCCTCTACTACGGCATTACGGCGTTCGCGAGCGTCTGGTACTTCCGCCGCACCTACTCCCGCTCGGTACGGAACTTCGTGTTCCAGCTGCTGTGCCCGGGCGTTGGCGGCATCATCCTGATCGTGCTCTTCTTCACGACCATCATCGACAGCATGGACCCGGCCTACGGCTCGGGCTCGAGCATCTTCGGCGTCGGGCTCGTGTTCGTACTCGGCATGGTGGTGCTCGGGCTCGGCGTCGTGCTGATGATCGTGCAGTATGTCCGCCGCCCCGCGTTCTTCCGCGGCGAGACGCTGGCGACGGCGGCCGAGGACTGAGCCTCGGCGTCGAGCTGAAGGTGACGGGCCGGTGAACGGCCGCGGATTTTCCGGCGCGCGGCCTGTCTCGAATCGCGGGGCGGGCGAGTCAGTGGTTGACTGGTTCCATGAGCAGCAAGATGATCTGTCTAGACGTCGACGGGACCCTCGTGAACCACGAGGGGCACATGAGCGCGGCGGTCCGCGAGGCCGGCCGGGCCATCGTCGACGCCGGGCACACCGTGGTGATTTCGACCGGGCGCTCGCTCGGGGCGACGCTGCCGATTGTGGAGCTCCTCGGCGTTGAGCACGGGTACGCGGTCTGCTCCAACGGCGGAGTAACTCTGCGCATCGACACGTCCCTGCCGGACGGGTACGAGGTCATCGACCGACGCACGTTCGACCCCGCCCCCGCGCTGCGCGCCATCAGGAAGTCCCTGCCGACCGCGAAGTACGCGCTCGAGGACGACGAGGGCAATTTCCTCTCGACCGAGCGGTTCCAGGACGCGAGCTTCGGCGTCGAGGCCAAGGGCGTGAGCATCAACGAGATGATGCGTGCGACGGCGACGCGCCTCGTGGTGTTCTCCACGGACTCGACCGCCGAGGAGTTCGGGCACGCGGTCCGCACTCTCGGGCTCGAGGGCGTGACCTACTCGGTCGGCTGGACCGCGTGGCTCGACATCGCCGCCGAAGGCATCAACAAGGCCACCGCGCTCGAGGCGCTGCGCCAGCGGCTCGGCGTCGACGCGGAGGCGACCCTCGCCGCCGGCGACGGCCGCAACGACATCGAGATGCTCGCCTGGGCGCAGCGCGGCGTGGCGATGGGCCAGGCCCCCGAGGAGGTCAAGGCGGCCGCCGACGAGGTGACCGCCCCCGTCGAGCAGGACGGCCTGGCCCTCGTGCTCAACGGCCTCCTCGACGACCGGGCCGCCCTGCGCTAACGGCGGCCCACCCACTCGGTCAGCGCGGCGCGCACGAACTCCGCGCCGGCCTCGCCGCCGTAGTTGGCCGCGAATCGCGGATCCGCGACGTACATGTCGGCCAGCCCGAGGATGTACTCGGGAACGGGCTCGCCTCCCGCGCCCGGCGTGCCCGGGATGCCCGCGAGCCAAGCGACGTGCCGCGCGGCCAGCTCTTGCGCCTCATCCGAGCCCGGGTTCGTCCCCGCCTCCGCGGCGGCGATCCAGTCGGCACCGAGCCGGCGCGTCCGTTCCTGCCAGTCGGCGCGCTCCGCCTCGCCCATCGACCGCCACCAGGCATCCGACGTCTTGTATGCGTCGGCGCCCCAGCGCTGCGTGACTTCTTCCTCGTGTTCCGTGTGGTCGAACCCGTCGAACATGTTCTCCGGCATGAGCTCGCCACCTCCTTCCAGTGTTTTCAGCGTGTCTTCGACCGCCGCGATCTGCCGCGCCAGCCGTTCCTGCTCGCCGCGCAGCACCGAAAGGTGCGTGCGCAGCGCGCCCGCCTGAGGTTCCGGGTACGACGACGGCGCGTTGCCCGCCGCGTCGAGGATCGCCTTGATCGTCGGCAGAGGCAGGCCGAGCTGCCTGAACAGCAAGATCCGCTGCAGGCGCAGCAGGGCCGCGTCGTCGTAGTACCGGTACCCGTTGTGCCCGACGCGCGAGGGTGGCAGGAGGCCGACGTCGTCGTAGTGGCGCAAGGTGCGGCTCGTCGTCCCGGAGATCCGGGCCAAGCGGCCGATGCCGTATTCGCTGCTGCGCATGGCGTGCTTCCTTTCTCGCGGCGGGCCCGTGGCGGGCCGTGTAGACCACGCTAGAAGTTGACGTTACGTCAAGGTCAAGGGCAGGGGAGCGGCGCTTCAGTCGCGTACGACGTCCACGACGTGCGTGCTGCCGTCGTCCTCGAAGGTGACGGCGACCTCCGACGGGACGCGAGGGCCGACGGTGGAGGCGTTGAAGACGTGGGTCGTCGGGCCGAGATCGGCGGTGCAGACGTCTTCGCGTGGCGGGTCGAAGACGACGTCGGCCCGTTCCCCGGAGACCGAGAACTCGACGGCGGTCGGCAGGCACGAGGAGCTGCCCCAGGTGACGACGGCCAGCGACCCGTCGACTTCGACGGCGATCAGCTGCTCTTCGCCGGGCAGGAACTCGCGCTCGAAGCCCTCGGGAAGCCCACCGTACCGCGCGTCGGCCACGGTGCGCGGCGCGCAGGCGGTCGCCCCGAGGGCGATGAGCGTGCCAACGAGCAGGGAGGCTGCGACCGTCGCGGCGTTGTTCATCGGCCCTCGGAGGTGTCGAGGAGGCGTTGCGTGTCGCCGAGCTCGTCGGGATGCGCCGTCAGGTCGGTGCGGCCCTCGGCGACCGAGGTGAAGTTTCCGGTCTCGTCGGCTATGAACTTGCCTTGGTCCAGGCCGACGACGTAATAGTCATGCTCGCCCCGCGCAAGGAACAGGAGGGGTCCGTCCCCTCGCTCCAGCAAGCCGATTCCGGGGACCTCGTGCGTGACTCCGTTGAACACCCCGCCGGCTTCGACGACTCTGATCTCGGCGCCCGGTTCGATGTCGATTCCGCTGCGCCGGCCGAGAACCGACTCGACCTCCACCGTGTGTGTGGTGACGACGATTGCGGCCGCCTCGATTTCTTCGTCGGTGGGTGCGTCATCCCTTCCGGCGTAGGGGTTGAGTTCCGGGTCGTCGCTGTCGTACGTCGGGTGCTCCTTCGTTGCTTCGCTCGCGACGACGTGACCGGTGACGACGAGATCGGCGGAGGTGGCGAGCGATGCCACCGACTCGTAGTACGGGACGTCGACTTGGCCTCCTTTGGACGCCGGATTGGCCCCGGCGCAAGCCGAAAGAGCGGCGGCCGTAAGGACCGCGAGCAGAGCGGCGGTTGCACGCCTCATGAGCGATCTCCGATCCTCTGAGGGCATCGGTTCCTGTACGACGAACCTAGTAGCCGAAGCGCGACTCGGCAATGGTTTGGCCCGACACGTCGCTGATTCGCAACCTGGGGGCTTCCTCGGTGTGCGGCTCCCGGCATCGTTGTCGCGGACAACCGCAACCCTTGTCGGGGATGGTCGCAGAGTCTAGATTTGATATATGGGAGGCCGGGCTGGACGGCACCCGACAGTGCTCCGCACTCTCTTCGCAGGTGCCCTTGCAGGGACGCTCATGGCGTTCTTGGCTAGCTGCGGCCCGGCCGAGGGGGCTGACGATGAGGACAAGCTTCCCGTACCCCACCAGAGCTTCGTCAGCAGACCGGACCTGGCCCCTCCCGAAGTGACCATCACCCGGCACGGGGAGGGGGCCTCAGCAGGTCACGTCTTCCTGACCCCGAAGTTCAGAACGGACACCCCGGTCGACGGTGCGGTGATCGTCGACGCGGATGGGCAGCTGGTGTGGATGCGCGCCGTCGACGGGGACGAGCCGGGCAACAATCTGTTTGATTTCCGCGTGCAGGAGTACCTCGGCGAGCCGGTGCTCACGATGTACCAGGGCACCAACGACCGCGGCCGGGGCAACGGGGAGGTCCTCATCCTCGACGAGACCTACACCGAGATCGCGCGCGTCACCACCGGCGGATCCCTGCCGCCGGGGCACGCGGATTTCCACGACACGACCATCACCGGCGACGGAACCATGCTCATCGCCGCCTACGAGCCCGTGCCGGCAGACCTCTCCTCCGTGGGCGGCCCCGTCGACGCCTACGCCGAGGACGCGGTGATTCAAGAGGTCGACATCGCCACCGGCGATGTGATCTTCGAGTGGAGCGCCTTGGACCACGTTCCCGTCGCGGAGACCATGGTCGACTTCCGGGAGAAGAAGGCTGAGCTGGAGGAGGAGGCCGAGGAGGCGGAGGAAGGCGAGGAGTTCCACGCGCTCGGCACCGAGGAGAAGCCGTTCGACTATTTCCACATCAACTCCGTCACCGAAGACGCGGACGGCGCCCTGCTGGTTTCGGCCCGGCACACGAACGCCGTCTACGAGCTGGACCGCGCCACCGGTCGGGTGGTCTGGACCCTGGGCGGATCAGCCAGCGATTTCGAGATGGGAGAGGGGGCTGAGTTCACCTGGCAGCATGACGCTCAGCGGTCCGAGGACGGCACACTGACGCTGCTGGACAACCATGCCCACGGCGCGGACGACGACGAATCCTCCCGCGGGCTGCGCCTGGCGCTCGACGAATCCGCGATGACCGCCACGGTGGTCACCGAATACCGCCCGCCACAGGAGCGGATCGCCGGAAGCCAGGCGAACGCTCAGGAGCTACCGAACGGCAACATGCTGATCGGCTGGGGGCAGAAGCCCTACTACTCCGAGTACACCCGCGACGGCGAGATCCTGTACGACGCGTGCCACGGAGACGACTGCCGCGGCGACGAGTTTGGGGGCGGCGGCAGCAGCTACCGAGCCTATGTCTTCCCCTGGGAGGGTCGCCCGACGGATTCGCCGGATGTAGTGGTGCAGGACGACGACGGCGAACGCACCGCCTACGTCTCCTGGAACGGTGCCACGGAGGTCGCGCAGTGGCGCCTGATGGCGGGTGAGAACGAGGCCAGCGCCGCCGCACGGGAGACGGTCGAGCGCATCTCGTTCGAGACCGCCATCCCGGTGCCGTCAGACGCGTCGTACGTTGCCGTCGAAGCCCTGGACGGCTCGGGCGAGGTCCTCGGCGTCGCTACGCCCGACGAATAAAGGCCTACCCCGCGGCGAGGAGCAGCGCGCCCACCGTCCCGGCGATCCCGACCACCAGCAGGGCGCCGAGCGCGACGATCCCGACGGCCAGGCCGCCCAGCCGCTTGACGTCCCGGTGCACCGAGGAGGCGAAGGGTAGCGACCGTTTCACGTCCCGGTCACCGGTGCTGCGGTGCGCCGCGGTGCGGATGCGGTCCTCGAGGCCGGCGCGGCGCGGGCCGGGCAGTGCGAGGTGGCGTGCGGAAGCGAGCGGGCTCGGGCCCGCGTCGAGCGCTGGGTTGAGAGTCATGGCGTCCTTTGGTTCCGGTGGGTCCTCGTCCTCTTAAAGGAGGCGAGGCCGGAAACATGACGCCGTTTCGGCGGTTTTCTCTGCGCGGGGTCAGGCGGCGAGGCGGAGCAGGGCTTCCGCGGCCGGTCGGGCGGCGGCCTCGTCCTCGGCGTGGGCACGCAAGATCGCCTTGGAAACCGCCTGCGAGGAGATGCCCAGCGCAGCCGCGATGTCCTTCTGCTGGCCGCGCACGCCGGGGACCAGAAGGTCGACGACGGCCCATTCGGCCTGGGTCCGCGCGGCGACGAGCCGGCCGACGAGGCGCAGGACGGCCTCGGCCTGCTCGGCCGCGACCGGGTCGGCGCCGGCGACGGCCAGTGGCAGGCGTTCTCCCGGTTTCAGCGGCGCGGTGGAGGTGCGGGACGTGTCGAGGCGCTGGGCGCGTGTGACCGCGCGGCGGGCATGTACGAGCGCGGGCCCGCGAACGTCGTCGAGCGCCTCCGGGAGCGGCTCGTGCAGGGTACCCGCCCCGAGGCCGACGTTCCAGCGCCGCTGGCGCAGCGCGATCAGCACGGCCTCGATCGCGGGCGCGGGCTCGGCGAGGATGCCGATGGCCTCGTCGCCCACCGAGCGCTGGAAGGGCAGGGCCGCTGGCAGATCGCCCAGCGCGGCGGTGAGTTCGTCGACGCGGTCGCCCACCTCACGCGTGTCCCGCTGGTTGATCGTCACAACGTACATGCTGGTCAGTATGCCATTGCTGGCAACCCATCCCGCGATTCTATTGGTACACGATGTTGTGTACCGTTTGAGGTGTGGACACTCTGACCGATACGCACGCGGCGGCCCTGGCGCGGCTCGGCTATGCCCTCTCCGATGCCGGCCGCGCGCGCATCCTGATGCGCCTGCGCGGCGGCGAGGCGACGCCGTCGGAGCTCGTGCTGCTGCTCGGCGCCAGCAAGCAGGCCGTGTCGAACCAGCTCGCCTGCCTGCGCGAGTGCGGCCTCGTCGTCGCCGAACGCCGGGGCCGCAACCAGGTCTACCGGCTGACGCAGGCGGCGCTCGCCGACGCGCTCGACGCGCTGGCCGCCGTCATCCTCGACGTCGATCCCGACTGCTGCGGCCCCGAGGGGTGCACGTGCCGATGACGACAACGACGCCCGCCACCGCCGCGCCGAGCCCCGCCCGGCGGCTGGTCCTCGCCCGGCGCATCCGCTGGATCGTCGCGTGCACCATCGCCTACAACGTGATCGAGGCGGTCGTCGCGATCAGTGCCGGGGCCATCGCGTCCTCGAGCGCCCTCATCGGCTTCGGCCTCGACTCGATCGTCGAGGTCCTGTCCGCGGCCGCCGTCGCCTGGCAGTTCGCGGCGCCCGATCCTCAGCAGCGCGAGAAGAAGGCGCTGCGCCTCATCGCGTACTCGTTCTTCGGGCTGGCCGCCGTCGTTCTGTTCGATTCCGTGCGCTCGCTCGCCGGGTTCGCCGAGGCCGAACACTCGGGGGTCGGCATCGCGCTCGCCGCGGTGAGTCTCGCGATCATGCCTGCGCTGTCGTGGTTCGAGCGCCGCACGGGGCGCGAGCTCGGGTCCGCGTCCGCGGTGGCCGACTCGAAACAGACCCTGATCTGCTCCTACCTCTCCGCCGTGCTGCTCGTCGGCCTGCTGCTCAATTCCCTACTCGGCTGGTCCTGGGCCGACCCTGTGGCGGCGCTGGTCATCGCGGCCTTCGCGGTCCGCGAGGGGATCGAGGCCTGGCGCGGCGACGCGTGCTGCACCCCGGTCTCGCAGCTGGTGGCGGAGGACGACGGCGCCGCGTGCGCGGGCAGGTGCGCGCCGGACTGCGCCTGCTGCCCCAGGTCAACGCCGGCCTGACGGGCCGAACGCGTCGGACGTGCGCCGGCGCCGCGCCGAAGTCAGCTGATGCCGAAGAGGCCGATCACCAGGCACATGACCAGCACCGTGACGAGCTCGTGTGTGATGTTCAGCAGGGTCAGGCCGGCCGGGCGGCCCTCAAACGCGTCGTGCGTGACGAAGCGCGACGCCGTGAAACCGGCCCAGAGGATCACGCCGGTGACGAAGACGCTGGTCATGAACGCGCCGCCGTAGAACTCGTGGGCGATGGCAGCGGACCCCGCGAGCACCCACGCGGAGACGAAGCTGACCACGAGCGTGATGAGGATGGGCCGGATCGCGTCCTTGGTCTCGCCCGAGGGGGACACCTTCGCCAGGCGCATCCAGAGATTGCCGAAAACCTTGGGCGTGTACCAGATTGACCCCACCACCATGGTGGACAGGGTGGCGACGATGACGGCCCAAATGTTGATGTCGGGGACCATGGCGTACTCCTCGGATCGACTCGAAAGACCGCTGTGACTTGAGTGTACGCCGCCGAGGAAGGGGTGGCGAGGGGGCGGCCGCGTGGCCGGCAGCCAGATCGCGCAGCTCGGCTACTGCGCCGTCAGTGCTCCCGGGTCCCAGCCGCCGGGAGGTGGCCCTCCAGATCCTGGAGGGCGTCGGCGAGGGTGCGGACCTGAGCGGTGTCCAAACCGAGCGGGGCCAGTAAGCGGCTCATCTCGGCGCGCACCCGCCGAGTGCTGTCCTCGGCGAGTTCGGTGGCGAAGACGTGCGTCGAGCGCCGGTCGTCGGGGTCCGGGGCGCGCCGGACCATGCCCTTGGCCTCGAGTGCGCGCAGCGCCGCGCTGGCGTTGCTCGGCTTGAGCCGCAGCAGTTCGGCTAGGCGCGACGGTGTCACGCCCGGCTGGCGGTGCACGCGGGAGATCACCATGACCTCGAGCGGACTGAGCGGGACGATCGCCGGGTCGTCGAAGCCGCGGTCCGAGATCTTGCGCGCGACGTCGCAGATTGCCCACGCCAGGTCCGCGAGGGCGGCGGGGCGCCTAGCGTCCGCGGCGGCGCCGTCGTCAGTGGTTACCGGGTGGGTTGGATCCGTCATAGTTAATGATGTTAGCATAAGTATGAAATCATAACTTTTCGCGTCCCGTCTCCGGGGCGCCCGAGGAGGCCCATTGACCACGGAAACCGCAGCCCGTCCGGCCGAACGCGCGCCCACGCGGATGGGCGGCGCCACACTTGTGACGCTCGCGCTGCTCGCTTCCGTCGCGCCGTTCGCGACGGACCTCTACCTGCCGGCGTTCCCGGACATGGTCGTCCGGCTGGACACCACCAACGCCGGCATCCAGCTGTCCCTCACCGCGTTCCTGATCGGCGCCGGGCTCGGCCAGGTCGTCTTCGGTCCGATTTCGGACCGAGTCGGCCGCCGCGGGCCGCTCCTCGTCGGCGTCGTGCTCTACGTGCTGGCCTCCGTCGCCGCCGCGCTCGCGCCGAGCGTGGCCTTCCTCGTCGCCGCCCGGCTGGTTCAGGGGATCACGGGCGCCGCGGGCATGGTGATCGGCCGCGCGATGATCTCCGACGTCGAGCGCGGCCAGAACGCGGCGCGCGCCATGAGCATGATGATGCTCGTCGGCGGCGTCGCCCCCGTGATCGCCCCGGTGGTGGGTAGTGCGCTTGCCGAGCCGATCGGCTGGCGCGGCCTGCTGTTCATCGTCGCGGGGCTGGGTGCCGTTGCGCTGGCCTGCTCGCTGCTATTCCTGCGCGAGACCAAGCCGCGGCGGATCGCGACGGACGACGACGGCGCCGCCAGGCCTTCTTCGACCCTCCGCGTGCTGGCCAATCGCACCTACATCGCCAACACGCTCGCGTTCGCGTTCGGGTTCGCGACGCTGATGGCCTACATCTCCGCCTCGCCGTTCGTCTACCAGGAGATGATGGGCCTGAGCACCCTCCAGTACGGCCTGATGTTCGCCCTGAACTCGCTGGCGCTCGTGGGCATGACCGCCGTGAACGCGAGGCTGACCCGGACCGTGCCGGTGCGGCGGCTCGCGGGGATCGGGCTGGCGGCCAACGCGGGCGGCATCGTCGTGATCGTCGCCCTGACCGCCTCGGGCGCGCCGACGATGTGGCTCGCTGCGCCGTTCCTTGTGACCGTCGGGTCGCTGGGCCTGGTGATGGGCAACCTGTCGGCGATGGCGCTCGACGTCGTCCGCCCGGCCGCCGGTTCCGGCAGCGCCCTGCTCGGCCTGCTGCAGTTCGGGCTCGCCGGCCTCGTGGCGCCGCTGGTCAGCTTGGGCGGCGAGGGGACGGCCCTCCCGCTGGCGATCACAATGCTGGTGGCGACGGTCGTGGCGAACGTCGCCTTCCGGTTCGGCCGGCCGGCCGCGGCTCGGTAGCGTTGCCCCGGCCGTCTCAGCTGCTGGCGTGCTCGACCGGGGTTGCGTCCGGGCGGCCCGGTGCCCCCGCCCTGGCACCCCGGGCCCGCACTGCGGGCCGGAGCTCGACGACTGTCCAGCGCAGGAAGAACTGTGTGGACGGGCCGATCAAGAGCGCGTAGGCCACGGTGCCGAGCCCCACGATGCCGCCGAGCAGCCAGCCGATCGCCAGCACTGACACCTCGATCACGGTGCGGATCAGGCGCATGCTCAGTCCCGTGCGCAGGTGGATGCCGGTCATGAGACCGTCGCGGGGTCCCGGGCCGAACTGCGCGCCGATATACAGGGCGCCACCGATCCCGTTGATGACCAGGGCAGCGGCGACGGCCGCGATCTGCCACGCGAGGCCCTCGATGGGCGGCACGAGCCACAGCGTGATGTCGGCGGCGATGCCGAGCCACAGCACGTTGGCGATCGTCCCGAGCCCCGGCCACTGCTTGAGCGGGATCCACAGCAGCAGTACGACGAAGCCGAGCAGGATGATGATCGTGCCGATGCTCAGCGGCATCCGGGTGCTCAGCCCGTAGTGCAGCACGTCCCACGGCGCCTGGCCCAGCCCGGCCCGGATGAAGATCGCCATGGCCGCCCCGAAGAGCGTCAGGCCGATGAACAGGTTCATGAACCGCAGTGGCAGGCGGCCGGCCCGCACCTGCTGCAGCGGCGTGAGGGGGAGGAGCTTGGGGTGTGATGTCTGTGCCATGCCTCCAGCCTGCGGCATATTGGACCTTGAAAAAATAGCCAATTCGAGGAGAATGGCTCCATGAGCACCGTCACACCCACCCGACGCCTCGGCGGCGCGCGCCTCGCGACCATGCTCGGCGCGCCCGATTCCGCGCGCCCCGCCTACGCGTGGCTCGCCGATTCCATCCGCCAGCTGATCGCCAACGGTCGCGTCATCCACGGCACCGCCCTGCCCAGCGAACGCCAGCTCGTGAGCTCACTCGGCCTCAGCCGCACCACGGTCTCGCGCGCCTACGCCGAGCTGCGCGACCGCGGCTACGCGAGCGCCCACGTCGGCGCCGGCACCATCGCCCAGGTCCCCGGCGGCCCGGTTGCCGGCGGCGGGGAACCGCTGCCGCTCGGCGGCTTCGGCCCGCGCGGCGGGGGCTCCGGCCAGTACGACGACGCCGGCGAGCCCACCGCCGTCGACCTCACGTGCGCCGCCCCGTCCGCGCCCGTCGGGCTGGCCGCCGTCTACCAGGAGGCCCTCGACGAGCTGCCTGCCTACATCAACGGGATGGGCTACTTCCCGCTCGGCGTGCCGGCCCTGCGCGAGGCGATCGCCGCCGACTACACCGCCCGCGGCGTCCCCACCGATCCGGAGCAGATTCTCGTCACCTCCGGCGCCCTGGCCGGCGTCGCGGCCGCCGCCCGGCTCCTGCTGAAGCCGGGCGCCGTCGCGCTCGCCGAGAGTCCCACGTACCCCAACAGCGTGACCTCCCTGCGCCACCACGGTGTGCGGGTCGCGTCCGTGCCGATCGGGGCCGACGGGACCGACGTCGACGCCGTCGCCGGGGCCCTGCGCTCGAGCGGGGCGCGGGCCATGCTGTGCCTGCCCGACTTCCACAACCCCGTCGGCACCCTCGCCTCCAACGAGGTGCGCGAGCGGTGGGCGGCGGTGCTGAAGCGGGCCGGGGCCACCGGGATCGTCGACGAGACGTGCGCCCGGCTGTGGCTCGACGAGGAGCCGGACGTGCTGCCGATGGCCGCGTTCTCGAACGACGTGCTCACGGTCGGCAGCGCCAGCAAGTCGCAGTGGGGCGGGCTGCGCCTCGGCTGGATCCGCGCTCCGCACGCCGTCGTCGGCGGCCTCGCCCGGATGCGGATGACCCTGGACCTCGGCGCGCCCGTGCTGGACCAGTTGGTGCTGGCGCGGCTCATGCGGCGCGGCTCCGGGCTCGCCCCGCAGACGCGGCAGAGGCTGCGCGAGACTCGCGACCTCGTCCTGGAACGCACCGCGGAGCTGCTGCCCGACTGGCGCGCGCGCCGGCCGGCGGGTGGGCTCGCGCTCTGGTTCGAGCTGCCCCGCCCGGCCTCGACCGCACTGACGGCCGCGGCCGGCCGCCGGGGCGTGCTGCTCGCCCCCGGCTCCGCGTTCGCGGTGGAGGACCACGGCCTCGAGCACTGGCTGCGGGTCCCGTACGCGCAGGCGGCCCACGAGCTGGAGTGGGCGCTGCCGCGGATCGCCGAGGCGTGGGCGGAGGTCGCGTCCCCGGCCGGTCGCCCTCGATCCCGGCCCGGCCGGCGGTACGCCGACTAGCGCAACGACGAGTGGCGGCCCGGATGAAGCTCCGGACCGCCACTCGTCGTTGCGTTGGATTCGCTAGGAGGGATCAGCCCTTGAAGCGCTCGATCGAAGCGGCGAGCTCGGCCTCAGCGGCCTCGCGGCCCTGCCAGCCCTCGGCCTTGACCCACTTGCCCGGCTCCAGGTCCTTGTAGCGCGTGAAGAAGTGCTCGATCTCCTTGATCAGCCACTCGTCGACGTCCTCGAGCTCCTTGATGTGGTCGAAGCGCTTGTCGGTCGGCACGCACAGCAGCTTCGCGTCGCCGCCGCCGTCGTCCGTCATGTTGAAGACGCCGATCGGGCGCGACTCGACCACGACGCCCGGCACCAGGTCCACACCCGGGATCCACACCATGGCGTCCAGCGGGTCGCCGTCCTCGCCGAGGGTGTCGTCGAAGTAGCCGTAGTGGGTCGGGTACTGCATCGGCGTGAAGAGCACGCGGTCCAGGCGGAGGCGGTGCGTCTCGTGGTCGATCTCGTACTTGACGCGCGATCCGGTGGGGATCTCGATGGTGACGTCGTGGCTCAAAAGAGTCTCCTTGCAATGTGCGCCCGCCCTGCGAGGCCTGCCGGCACGCGCCGGTTGCGGGCACTAAGGTTTTGTACAGTGCTGTGGCAAGCGTATATTGCGCGGCCACGTCCGTCCCAGAATTTACCGCCGACTTGTGATCGAGGTCCCCATGCGACGCGTCTTCGAGGCCGTCACCGCGGTCCTGTTGGTGTTGGTCGTCGCCGGGCTGCTCGCCGTCGCGCTCCTGCCGCTGGCCCCGGCCGTGTTCACGCGGACGACGCCGCTCGTCCCCCAGGCGTCCCTGCCCGCCGTGGCGCCGGCTCACGTCGAAACCGGGGCCCCGGCGGCCGAGGCCGTGTCCCGGTCCGCGGTTGCGGACGCCGTCGAGCCGGTGCTCGCGGACGCGCCGGCCGCCGCGGGGCGGCTCTTCGGGGCGGTCGTCGACGTCGCCGCCGGCGACGTGCACTACTCCCGCCACGGCGACGAGACTGGCGTGCCGGCCTCCAGCCTGAAGACCGTGACGGCTGCCGCCGCGCTCAGCGTGCTCGGCGAGGACACCCGGCGGGCGACGGAGGTATACGCCGACGGGGACGCGATCGTGCTGGTCGGCGGCGGGGACGTCCTGCTGACCGAGGAGCGGATCGAGGAGCTGGCGGCCGAGGCCGCCGAGGCCCTCACCGAGGACGCGGACGACGACGTGCGCACGCTCGGCGTGGTGCTCGACGACACGCTCTTCGCCGGAAGCACGCTGAGCCCGCACTGGGACGCGTCGCTCGTGACGAGCAACAACATCGCCCCCGTGATGCCAATCGCCATGAACGCCGCCCGCACGTCCGAGCAGAAGGGGGCGCCGCGCGCGTCCGACCCCGCGATGAGCGCGGCGCTCGCGTTCCACCGGGCGCTCGGTGCAGCGCTGGACGGGACCGACGTGGACCTGGGCGACGACGTCGTGCGCGGGGAGCGGAGCGCGGGGGCCGATCAGATCGCGCGGCTCGAGTCGGCGACGACCGCCGAGATGGTGCGCGTGATGACCGAGGACTCGGAGAACTATGTGGCGGAGACGCTGGGCCGGCTCGTCGCGCTCGAGTCCGGCCAGCCCGCCAGCTTCGGCGGTGTCTCGGCGGCGCTGACCGCCGCCGTCGAGAACATGGGCGTGGACACCGCCGGGCTGCGGCTCGTCGACGCGTCCGGCCTCGCCGCCGCCAACCGGATCTCCCCGGAGCAGCTGGCCGGAGTCCTCGCGGCCGCGTCCGTGTCCGGCAGCCGCGACCTGCGCGAGGTGTCGTACATGCTGCCGATCGCCGGCGCCACCGGAACGTTGTCGGAGCGGCTGGACGCGGACGCGACGCGCGGGAAGGTGCGGGCCAAGACCGGGACCCTCACCGGCGTCGTGACGCTCACCGGCTACGTCGTGACCGACGGCGGGCGCCTGTTGGCTTTCTCCTTCTTTGCCGAGGACGTGCCCGGCGCGCTGGGTGACTCGCGCGACGTGCTCGACGCGGCGGCAGCCAAGCTGGCCGGGCTGTAGGGGCGCGCATGGGTGAGGTGATCGCGGGGCGGTTCGAGCTCGTCGAGCACATCGCTTCGGGCGGCTCCGGCAGCGTCTGGCGGGCCTGGGACCGCGACCGCACCGCGTGGTGCGCGGCGAAGGTCATGCGCCAGAGCTACAGCGCTGACCTGCTGCGGTTCGTGCGCGAGCAGGGCGTGAAATTCGACCACCCGCACCTGCTCACCCCGTACGGCTGGGCCGCGGTGGACGAGCGGGTCGTGATCGCGACCGAGCTCATGGCCGGCGGGAACCTCGCCGGCGCGCTGCGCGACCACGGCGGGCTCGGCACGCCGCTCGTCGCCGAGATCGTCACCCAGGTGCTCGAGGGCCTGCGGCACGTGCACGACGCCGGCTGGGTCCACCGGGACGTCAAGCCCGCCAACGTCCTGCTCGAGGCGACGGGCGAGGCGGTGCCGCACGCGCGCCTGGCCGACTTCGGCATCGCGGTGCACGCCGACGAGCCGCGCCTGACCGAGCTCGGCGGCGTCGTCGGGACGCCCGGATTCATGGCGCCTGAGCTGGGCGATCCGGCCTCGGGCGCGGACGTCGAGCCGGAACAGGACCTCTACGCGGTCGGCGCGATGGCGCTGCAGCTGCTGAACCCGGGCCTGCGCGGGCCCGAGCTCGCCAACCGGTGCCGGGCCGTCGCAGCCGGCGCCGACCCGGGGCTGGAGCTGCACGGGCCGCTCGCGGACGTCGTGACGGGACTGCTCGCGTTCGAGCCGCCCGCCCGCCGCGACGCCGCCGACGCGGCCGGCGACCTGTTGCGCCCGCTGCGCCGGACGGACGGCTACGCGGCCGCGTCGGGGGAGCCGTTCGAGGTCTTCGAGCAGTTCGACCTCGATGTCACGCACCTTTCCGAACGCGGCGCCACCGGGGAGCCCGGCCCCGCGGCGGCTTGGTACGCCGTGGCAGCCCCGGAATCCGTGGCGCCCCCGCCCACGGTGCCGCAGGACGCTGGGCTCCCGACCGCTGCGCCCCCAGCGCCCCAGGCGACGGCGGAGGATCCCGCGGCGGCTGGCCCGCCGGGCGTACCCGGGGAGGCCCCGGCCGCCGCCACTGAGACGGCATCGCCGGCCGTCGAGGCCCCGCCTGCAGGGGGCCGCACGCCGGCCCTGCTGATCGGCGCGGGCATCCTCCTCGCGCTCGTCCTGGGCGGGCTCTCGCTGTGGCTCATTTTCGGCGAACGCGATGGCGGGGGCGCGGCGCCGGGGACGTCTGCGCCGCCGAGCGCCAGCGACACCGCGCCGGGGACGCCGGGGACGCCGGGGACGCCGGAGCCGGCGGAGTCGCCGACGCCAACGTCAGGCCCCACGACCGCGCCCGCGGAGACCTCCGCCCCGCGGACCTCGGCCGCGCCGAGCACTCTGGACCTCGGCATCCGCTCCAACGTCGAGGCCGGCGACGACTGCACCGTGCTTGAGGCCGGGCTGCGCGTCGAGGGTGCCGACGGCCAGGGCCTGACGTGCCGGTACGACGACGGAGCTCACCGCTGGACGGCTGACTGACCGGCGCCCTGACCCGTGGATCCGCGGCGCCGGCCGATCGGGGCGGCGGGGATCAGCCCCCGCGCTGCTGCTCGTCCGGTCCCGGCCCGCTGTTCTTCGGCGGCTGCGACCAGGGGTCGAAGGAGCCCTGTGCCGGTGGTTGCTGCGGCTGCGGCGGGGCCTGACCCTGATACGGCTGGCCCGGGTAGGGCGGCTGCCCGGCCGGTCCCTGCTGCGCCGGCGCAGCCTTCTTGGCCCGCATGCTCCGGCGCAGGATCCAGGCGCCGATCGCCAGGACGAGGGCCAGCGCGAGACCGCCGACGAACGCCCCGACCTGCGCCCCGGTCGGCAGCCACGAGAAGAAGCCGGAGCGCTCGGAGGCCTGACCGGTCGCCGGGTCGACCCCTGCGGCCTTGGCGCTGTCACTCTGCGCGGCCTTGGCCCAGTCGAGGCTCTCCTTCGCCTCGCCCGTGACCTCGACGGCGATCTCATACTCGAACGGCCGCAGGCCGCGCGGATCGTTGGCGTCGCCGAGGATCACGATGTAGTAGTCGCCGGCGACCCGCAGCGGTTCCTTGAAGTACTCGTCGTGGAGGTCCCGGGTCACCGAGACGGCCATGTTGCGGGTGATGAACTCCGAGACGTCGTCACGGCGCAGGGAGTTGGCGCCGTAGAGCATGAAGTCGTGCTCGAGCACCGGGTTGTACGTCTGCGCCACGATGCTGCGCGCGCTTGCGTCCGCGTTGTTCTCGACGGCGAGGCGGTAGTTCAGCCGCTGGCCCTCCTCGACGGCGACCTTGTAGAACTTCATCTCGTAGGGCAGGACCGCATCGGCGATGACGGATCCGGACTCGATTGGGGCCGCCGTCGTAAACGAGCTGCCGCCGGCCAGCGGCGTCGCCTCGCCGGTCAGTGAGACCGCGGCTGGCGGGAGGTCGTTGGTGTCGGCCTCGCCGAGCGTCGTCGGGTCGATCGCGGGCTCCACGGTGATCCGCAGCTGTACCGGCATCGGGTCCTCGTCCTGCCACTCCCCGGTCCGTTTCAGCTCGAGGTAGGTCTCGCCGGTCTGGTCCTCGTGGCAGCCGTAGCCCCGTTCGGGGTCGAAGATCTCCGAGCGCAGCGCGATGGCGGGCAGGCGATCGAAGCTGCTCCGGGAGACCCGCGCGCTTTCGCCGCTCGAGCAGGACTCGCCCGTCGCCGCGTACAGGCGGCCCTCGATCCCGGCCGAGGCGCTCGACGTCGGCTCGCGGTAGGTATCGACCATGAGCTGGGCGCTGACCAGGGTGCGCTCGCCGGCCTCGAGCTTGGGCAGCTTGAAGTACGCGACCGTTCCGTCGTTGTTGCCGTTGCCGCTCTCGCCGCGTGCGAGGACCGTCTGGGAGAGCCCGGCCTCCGTCGCGGTGGCGGCGGCGAGCGAGTCGCCGCCGGAGACCTCCGGGCCGACGGCCTCGCCGAGGGTGATTGACGTCGGCTGTCCGCCGTCGTCGTTCCCGCTGGGTTCGGCGGAGCCGGACGCGAGCGCAGGGGTCGACAGGGTCAGGGCCGCGGCGGCCAGGATCGCGAGGATCCCGGTGCGCAGAGTGTTGCTGGCGTCGCGTCGCATCACAGGTTCTCCTGGTTCGGCGTGCCGGGCTGACCCGGCTGCTGGGCTGGCATCGGCTTCGAGCGGTTGCGGAACAGGAAGCCCGCGACGGCGATGATCACGAGTCCGGTGATCAGTCCGCCGGCGAACCACGGCAGGATCGGCCGGCCGGCGTTGGAGGCCTGCTCGGTGGCCACGGGGTCCTCGGTGCCGTCGTCGCTCTGGCCCTCACCACCGCCGTCGTCCGTGCCGTCCTCGGCGGGGCCTGTCGAGGAGTCCGACGCCGGCTCGTCGTCTCCGGCGGCAGGATCGGCGTCGTGGCGCTCCCCCTCGAAGATCGGGGCGGCGCCCGGGAAGGGCTGCTCGGTCCCGGTGACCTCGAACGCGATCTCGTACTCGGACGGGGTGCGGTTCCGGTCGCTGCTCCAGGTGTCGGCGTAGACCACCACGTAGTAGTCGCCGCCGAGGTAGGCGTCGTCGCCGATGTTGCCGTCGCGGTTGGACTGGCTGACCGCCGTCTCCATGTTCACGGTGATCGTGGAGTTGGGGTTGTTGTACCAGAGGTTGTCGCGGCCGCCGAGCATGCTGACCGGTTCGCGGACCGCGGAGAACGTCTTCTGCTGGATCTGCTGGGCCCCGGCGTCGACATTGTTGCCGTTGGTGAGCCGGTAGTTCAGCTTCTGCCCGTGGCCGACGTGGATCCGGTAGTAGCGGCCCTCGTTGGGCTGGACGGAGTCGGAGTAGACCTTGCCGGACGCCACGTCCGCGGGGCTGTTGAAGCTGCTGCCGCCGTTGATCGGCTCTGCATCCCCGGTGATCGTCACCGAGCTGGGTGTGTCCCTGTCGCGGACCGGCTGGTCCAGCAGGGTCGCATCGACGGCCGGCTCCAGAACGAACTTCAGCTCGACGTCGAGCGGAGTATCCTTCTGCAGCGTTCCGCCGCGGATGACCTTCGCGTACAGGTCGCCGCTCCCGTCGGCGTAACACCGGTCGCTGCGATCCTGGCGGTACTCGGGGCTGAGCACGTAGGCGACGAGCGGGGCGCCGAGGGTCGAACCATAGTTCCACTCGTTGCCGGAGCCCGAGCAGCGGTCGCCCTGGCCGTTGACGAACTCGACCTCGACCTTGAGGTGGCCACTGGCCTTATCGCCGGTGTAGGCGCCCTGCTCTGGGATCACCTGCGCGGCGAAGTGCGCGCGCTCGCCGGGCTCGATCGGGCCGACTTTGTAGAACTTGGTGGTGCCGTCGTTGCTGCTGTGGTCCCTCGAGTCGCCGCGCTCGTACTCGTCGATGTACTGGCCCGGCACCAGGGTGGGTGCCTCGTGCAGGCGGGCGCCGCCCTCGATGCGCTCGCCGGCGGCGTCGTAGCCCTGGAACGCGCGCAGCGTCTTGACGTTGAGTTCGTCCTCGAGGTCGGAGGCGTTTTCGGCGGAGACGTATGTGCCGCCGGTCGCGTCCGCGATGCACTCCAGCTCGGAGCGCGCCGTGGAACCGACGCGGAAGCCGATGGTGTGGATCGTCAGATCGATGCCGCGGGACGCGAGGTCCTGCGCAGCCTCGCAGGCCGGGGGCTCGTCGCAGTTCTCGTTGCCGTCGGAGACGAGGATGATCGACTTTTCGCCGGAGACGCCCTCGAGGTCGTCGGCGGCGTGCAGGAGTGAGGCGCCGATCGGGGTCTGCCCGAGGGCCTCGAGCTCGTCGATCTTCTTGGTCAGGGCGGCTTTGTCGACCGTTCCGGGCTTTTGGAGGGTGCTGATGTCGCTGCAGCTGTCCGGGTCGGTCGATCCGTACACGACGAGGCCCAAGCGGGCGTCGTCCGGGGCGTTGCCGATCAGGTGTTTCGTCGCGGACTTGGCCGCGTCGAGGCGGCTCGTTCCGTCGGAGTCGGCGTCTTTCTTGAGCATTGAGCTGGAGTAGTCCATCACGACGACGACCGGTTGCAGCTGCCTGTCGTCGGGTTCCGTGGTGGTTGCGCCGGCGGGCGTCGCGACCGTCAGGCCCAGAAGGACCGCGGCGGCGCCCGCCAGCAGGCGGGTCAGGTGGCGAGTCATGATGTGTTCCTCTCTGGCGTGTTTGCAATTGCAAATATAGCCGAAGCGTTTGCAATTGCAAACACTCGTGCCAGACTGGACGAGTGGATACTCCTATCGAACAACAGCGGGCGATCTATGGCACCCCATTGTCCGAACGTTTCGGGGCCGTCATGGGGGCCTACCGGCTCTCGCAGCGCGGCCTCGCCCAAATCCTGGGGCTCTCCGCGCCGATGCTCTCGCAACTCAGCAGCGGCCGCCGGATCAAGATCGGCAACCCCGCGGTCTACGAGCGCCTAGTCATGCTGGAAATGCGGGCATCCGAAGCTGACTTGGAGCGGGTCGCCCGGGAAGTCCAGGCGTCCGAGCCCGTGCTGACGACGGGGACCGGTGCCCCGCCGTTATCGGCCCCCTCGGCCAGCGTCGGCGACGGCCGTCCAGGAGGTGACGCGGCGGCTCCCGGGAATCGCGCCCCAGCGGGTATCGAAGCTCTGGAAATATTACGCAGGATCGCCTCAAGAGAGCAATTGGCTGCGGTCGCGGGCGAGGCACGACGATGCGGGGCGAGCGAGCTGGCGGCACTCCTCGAAGCCGCCGCGGACTCATAGGCGTCAGCTTCGGTGCGTATCGCATTCCGTCTGGTCGGGCGGCGCAGAATCCTGCCCGCTGTCGCTGTTCTCTGCCTGATCTCGATGCTGACCGGGTGTGCAACGGCTGCGGTTCATCCACTGCTACCTGAGCCGGTTCCCTGGGGGATCGGCTCGGTGGTGAAGGGGCAGGATCAGCTTGTGGGTAGTACTTTGTGGTGCGCCGAAGCGGGCCCCACGGAAGTACTGGGACTTGACTGGCAGAAGAACCAAGGCGTCACGGTTGTCGATTACGCGATCATCAATCAACCGGTCGATGAGGCGCGGATGGGGAGCATGCCCGGCACGCTCGAGGACGAGTATGGCGCCCAACGGGAAGACCGGACGGTCCTCGGGCGCTGCCCCGATGGCGCGGAGGATGAACTTGGGCCTGGCGAGACAGTATCGTTCGTTGTTCTTCAGGTCCGCTTGAGCGATCCTGGCGAAATCGGGATAGCGACAGGCTTGCGTCTCCGGGCGGATTCCGGCGTCGCGGTCGAGCCCATGACCCTTATGTTGTGTCCGATCTCGATGGACGCTTGCGACATCGATTCGGCGCCGGAGGGGATCGGCAAGCTTTCCGGGGAGTGATCCGCTTCTGCGATTCGACGAGCAAGGCACCGCGAACCCAACGGAGTCGACTGGCCGTGACGGTGCCTCGCCGGATAGAGGAGCAACGAGCGAAAGGCATCGACCTGCACCTCTCCAAAAGCAGTGCCGTGCGAGGCGCGCCTACCGGTGTTTCCGTAGACCTTCTTCGGCGTCTTGAAGGTGGTGTTCGATCTCATGGAGGACAAAGGACGCGAACGTTTCCACGGTAAACGCCTTACCATCCCCGCGGAAGCCCGATCGACTCCAACTGTTGGCCGGAACGTCGTCGAAGGTCCGGGCCGCACGTTCCAACTGGCGCCCAAGGTCCGCGCTGATGATCAGCGGGTCCGCATGCGCGTAATCGTTGATCACGGCTTCTTCGTCCTGGTCCCAGTTGGAAAAGGTCGGCGCGGTTCTCGTCAGCATGAGCGCTACGCGTTCACACGCGAGCCGACACATGTCGCGGGTGTGAGCGGCGTATTCGAGCGGCGACCAGACATGCGGTTCGGGCCGTTGCGCGACGCGGGGATGACCCATCACTTCGTGCCAGGAACGGGCTGTGCGCCGAAGGCGGCTCCCTGTCGTCGGACCGGCATGAGGGGAATAGCCGCATTCAATGCAGCCCTCGATGGTCACGATTGACCAGTCTTTTGTCTCGCCGGCAATCGCACTCGAATCAGCCATTGGCAGAGATTAGCATGGGCCCGCAACGCGGAAAGGACTTCATCTTGCGGTGAATACCTCAGCGCGGCAAGGCAGACATGACTAAGCACGACCCTTCTGCACCCGCGCCACGGGCGTCTGGTCGCCCGGGCGCTGTCGACCGCGTTAAGGGGCGACTCTCAGGAAATATGGGGTCGTTCGTGATGGGATAGGCCCATGGACAAGTTGAGTGCACCCGAGGTCGAACCCGCCCGGCTAATCGACTTCGAGCTCGCCGCCAAGACCGCCGCAACCCTCAGCACGCCCGGGCCGCGCCTCAGCGGCGCCGAGGTGCAAGCCGTCGTCGCGGACCTGCGCGCGCATGCCGAAGCGTCCGTCGCCCACGTGCACGAGATCTCCGGCCTCGAGGCCGCCCGCGACCTGCGTGACTCCGAGGTCCTGATCGTCGACCGCACCAGCTGGGCGCGCGCCAACGTGCACAGCTTCGAGGCCATGATCGACGCGCCCCTGCGCGCCGCCGCCGCCAAACACGCCGACAAGATCTCCGGCGCGGCGGGTGAAGTCGGCTCCCGCGTGACCGCCGCCGAGATGGGCGCGATCCTCGCGTTCCTCGGCTCCAAGGTGCTCGGCCAGTACGACCCGTTCGCCCCGCTGAAGCGCCCGCACATCCCCGCCGCCGGTCGCCTGCTGCTCGTCGCGCCGAACATCGTTGAGGTCGAGCGCGAACTCGGCGTCGACCCGGCTGACTTCCGCCTCTGGGTGTGCCTGCACGAGCAGACGCACCGCGTGCAGTTCGCCGCCGCCCCCTGGCTGCGCGACCACCTGCTCGAGAGCATCGCCGAGCTCGTCACGGGCATGCTCTCCAAGGCGGACTCCCTCAGCGACCGCATCTCGCAGCTGCTCAGCGAGAAGACGTCGCTGTCCTCCCTGCTGCAGGACGATCACGACAAGGAGATCATGAGCCGGCTGACGGCCGTGATGAGCCTGCTCGAGGGCCACGCGAACGTGGTCATGGACGGCGTCGACGCCTCGATCGTCCCGACCGTGAAGACCATCCGCCAGCGCTTCGCCGCGCGCGGAGCCGGCCGTGGGCCCATCGAGAACTGGCTGCGGAAGCTCCTCGGCCTGGACGCCAAGATGCGCCAGTATGCGGACGGGCAGCGGTTCGTCTCCGCGGTCGTCAAGGAGGTCGGCCTCGAGGGCTTCAACCGGGTCTGGGAGCGCCCCGAGCATTTGCCGAGCGAGCACGAGCTGCACCACCCGCACGAGTGGGTCGAGCGCATGGGCGCCTGAATGGGCGGCCGACTCCCGCCCCAGCTGGCCGCGGCCCGCCGCGCGATGCTCGCCGCCGTGTCCGCGTGGCGGAACGCCGGCTTCCCCGGCGCCTCCGTCGCTTCCGGGTACGACGACGGCGCCGCCCCGGTTCCGGCGTCCGTCTCCGCGCCCGTTCCCGCGCCGCACGTCCTGCTCGCCGTGAGCGGTGGAGCGGACTCGATGGCGCTCGCTGCGACCGCCGCGTTTCTGGTCCGTGCGTCCCACTTCAGTGCCTCGGCCGTGCTCGTCGACCATGGCCTGCAGCCCGGCAGCGCCGACGCGGTCGCGGCCGCCGCGGACCGGGTGCGAGCCATGGGGGTGGCCGCCGTCGTCGTGCGCGCGAACGTCCCGGAGCCGGGCACTGAGGAGCGGGCGCGGCTCGCCCGCTACCGGGAGCTCGAGGCGGCGGCGAGCGCGCTCGAGGCCGAGCATGGTCGGCCCGTCGCCATCCTGACCGGGCATACCCTCTCCGACCAGGCCGAACAGGTGCTGCTGGGCCTGGCCCGCGGGTCCGGGACCCGGTCGGTGGCCGGCATCCCCGGCTCCCGTGGGCGCGTGCTGCGGCCATTCCTCGGTTCCGGCGCCGCGAGTGAAGGGCTCTGGCGGGCGGATACGGAATTCGTGTGCGCACACGAGTCGATTGACGTCTGGAACGACCCCACCAACGCCGAGCGCGACGCGCTGCGCAACCGTGTCCGGCTCGACGTGCTGCCCGCCCTCGAGGAGCATCTGGGCCCGGGGTTCGCAGCCTCGCTCGCGCGGACGGCCGGCCTGTCCGCGGCGGACGCCGATCACCTCGACGCGCTGGCGGGTGAAGCGTACGCCGGGGCCCTCGTGCGGGAGGGGCCCGGCGTCGTCGTGCTGGACCTGAGCGCCGTGCGCGCGCTGCCCGCGGCCCTGGGGCGGCGCGTGCTGCGCAGCGCCGCGCAAGCGGTCGGAGGCGAGGCTCCGACGTACGAGCGCACGCTCGCGCTCGAGCGGCTCGTCTCCGGCGCCGGGTCGGCCGGGCCGGTGCAGCTGGCCGGACACGTCGCGGCCCGGCGACTGCGCGACGGGCGCGGGCATGGGCACGCCGGACCGATTCTGCTGGTGCAGGCGGCGCGGGGATTCATCGAGGGGTAACCTAGGTGCTGTAGCCGTCAACCGCGCCCCACGTGACCGGCGCGGACACCCGAGACTTCAGGAGCCCCTTTCGTGGATTCGAACGACGTCAGCGCCGATCTGGCACATGTGCTCTACACCAAGGAACAGATTCAGGAAAAGATCACCGAGCTGGCCGCCCAGATCGACAAGGACTACGAGGGCCGGGACATCCTGCTCGTCGGCGTCCTCAAGGGTGCATGCATGGTTATGGCCGACCTCTCCCGCGCGCTGCACTCGCACGTGACGATGGACTGGATGGCCGTCTCCTCCTACGGCTCCGGCACCACCAGCTCCGGCGTGGTCCGCATCCTCAAGGACCTCGACTCCGACCTCATGGGCAAGCACGTGCTGATCGCTGAGGACATCATCGACTCCGGCCTGACGCTGTCCTGGCTCAAGTCCAACCTGCAGTCGCGCGGCCCGGCGTCGGTCGAGGTCTGCGCGATGCTGCGCAAGCCGGACGCTGCCAAGGTGGACCTGGACGTGAAGTACGTCGGCTACGACATCCCGAACGAATTCGTGGTCGGCTACGGCCTGGACGTCGCGGAGAAGTTCCGCAACCTGGACTGCGTGGCCACCATCGCCCCGCACGTCTACCAGTAACCGCGGCGCGACCGCTAGGCGCGCTGCGTATCGAGGCCCGTCCCCGCCGCGGGGGCGGGCCTTTTGCGTCTGCGGCGGCGCGGGCGCCTGGAGCGGCAACGTGGCGTGGCACATCCTCTTCGCCGTCGCTGGTCCCGTGGGGTCGCGCCGAGACCGACGTGGCGCGCGCGGAGCCGGAGACGCCTGACGTGATGATCTGAGCCTGACTATCTCTTCAGGCTCAAATCAACAGGTCAGGCTCGGTAGAGTGGACGGTCCCAGTTCTATTGACTTTCGATAGGTAGTGATCGATACTCGACTGCATGATGAAGGTCGATCGAATCGTCGCGCCCCTGCGGGTGCTGCTCGCGCTCCTCTTCGCCGGGCTGCTTGCAGTGCAGGGCGTTATGGTGGCCACGTTCCTGCACGAGGCCGCGGCCAACGACGGTTCGCTGCCCGTCCCCGCACTCGTGATCCTCGGCGCCGCCTGCCTCCAGGTGATCGCGTACTTCACGTGGCGGCTGCTGACGATGGTGCGGGCAGGAAACATCTTCACCGAAGACGCCTTTCGCTGGGTGAACGGCATCCTCTGGGCCCTTGGTTCGGGGGTCGCGCTGTGGTGGGGTTTCGTCAGCGTGATCGGGTGGATGGCAAAGTTCACCGAGGCCGACATCCCGCCGGGCGTGGTTCTGATTTTCGGCATCCTCGGGCTCGCGGGGATCGCCGTCCTCCTGCTGTTTGTGGTGATGCGCGCCTTGCTGCGGCAGGCCACAACGCTGCGCGCCGAGATGGAAGCGGTCATCTGATGGCCATCGTCGTGCGCATCGACGTCGAGCTCGCGAAGGCCAAGATGAGCGTCGGCGACTTCGCGGAGCGGGTCGGGCTGACGCCGGCCAACGTCGCAGTGCTCAAGAACGGGCGCGCCAAGGCCATCCGGTTCAGTACCCTCGAGGCGATCTGCCGCGTGCTCGACTGCCAGCCGGGCGACATCCTGGAGTGGGTCGACAACGAATAGCAGCGAAGGCGGAGTGGAAGCATCCACTCCGCCTTCGCTGTGTCACCGGTTCGGTCGGCTCTAGCGAGCGGGCCGCTTACTTGTCGAAGGCGTCCTTCACGGCGTCTTTGACGTTCTCGCCAGCCTGCTTCGCCTTCGCGGCTGCCTGGTCGGCGTGGCCCTCCGCCTGCAGCCGCTCGTTATCCGTGAGCTTGCCGGCGGCCTCTTTGGCCTTGCCGGACGCTTCCTGAGCCTTGTTGCTGATCTTGTCTCCGAGTCCCACTTTGGTCTCCTTCATGTGTGTTGTTGGTGCAGCACACGGTGCGTTCCGTGTGCATGTTCGGGTGGCCTGTCAGGTGGTTGTCGGCGCCATGCCAGCGGTCGGTTGGACGCCGGTCCTGACGCCGGATCCCTTGCGGGCTACCGCGTAGTGAATGGCCAAGTGCTCGAGTGGCCGGCCCAAGGAGAGCGCCGCATCGGCGCCCACCCCCTCTTCCAGCGCTCTCGTGAGGTCTCCGAGGTGTGCTGCCGGGTCCGCCTCGACGTGCAGCAAGAGGTTCGGTGCTCCGGCACTCCCGCGCAGCACGGCCCGTGCCGAGCTGACCCGGGGCAGTGCCTCAGCGGCGGCAGCGACCGCCGACTCAAGGACTTTCGGGTCCATCGTGGTGGCCCCAGAAGCCGGATTGTCCGTGAAGCGCAGAGTTCCTGCGCGGCCGGAGCGGGGGATTTGGCGCAGGAGCCACGCGATGCCGAGCGCGACGAGCACGATTCCCATGCCCATCACGACGGCGGGGCTCCAAGCGAGCTCCAACAGGTCGGGCGCAGCTGCGGCGATGGTCGCCTCCGGATCTGCGGTGATACCCGCAGCCCACGACGGCGTCGTCACGTCCAGCGTGCGCCCAACCCACGGCCACAGTGCCCACAGCCCGCCGACCAGGAGTGCGAGCCCCAGGACGAAGAGCACTGTCCGGTTCAACCCTGCTGGGAAGGTCCTCATGAGGAACTCACCATCCTGACTGTGATGCGCGGGGTGCGGCTGTCCAACGCGGAGCGCAGGACGTTTTCGGTTGCAGCGGAAACCGCGGCGGACAGGTCGCTGTGGTCGCGCAGCGGAGTACGGGCAACCACACTGACTTTGTGGCCTCGGGCGCGAGCGCGGCACGTGCTCACTCCGTCGATACCGCCGACTCGATGTTCAACCAGGCGCTCGATTCCGCGCCACGTGACCACCGCTTCGACGCTCTCGGTGCTGCGTGCTGGCTGGCTCGATGGCCGGCCAGGCAGGACCGCGCACAGCAACAGCACGAGACCGATGACCGCGGCGGCAGCACCAGCAGCAGCGACCAGCGGGGCACCCCAGGGCTGCGCCCCGGTCTCAGCAATCGCGGTTGCTGCACCAGGCCAAGTGCCGTTGCTCAAACGCAGAACGGCCAACGTGACCAGGCCCGCACCAGCGGCGGCAATGACGAGTGCGACGATACTCGCCGGCGTGACGCGTGCCGGCCGGCGTCGCAGTGAGTGGTTGCTCATAAGACCCTCCTGGCCGGCGGTGCTGATTCGAACCAGTCCACCTGAATATCGACGGGGGATGCCGTGACGCCGGCGTAGCGCTGGACGTCGTCCACGATGGTCCGGCGGACCTCGTCGGTGGTGGCCCGGATGTCGGCAGGAAACCGCAACCCGATCCGCACCTCCAGCGCGGCGGATGTGCCGGCCAAGGTCGCGGAGACCGGGGGCAGCGAGTCGAAGTCGTTGCTGGCGCCGACGCCGAGGACGCCGCCGCTTCGGGCGCCAACCGCGGGATGGGAAGCCGCAGATTTTGCCGCGATCCGGCTGACCACCCGTTCGTTGATGGTCAGCCGGCCGCGTTCCGCGGGCGCCAGCTGGCTGCTGTGGTTCCCGGCCATGTCAGCGCCGGCCTTGGAGACGGCCTGCCCAGTCCACGATGTCGACACGCCCGTCGAGGACGCGGCCGATCCCGAAGGCGACCGCCGCGACGACGGCGACCAGCAGCATGCGCCAGAACCCGCCGAAGGCCCAGACCGTGCCGAGGACAAGCCCGACGACGATGCAGAAGCGTGCGCTCGTCATGACTTACTCCAGGCGATCGGAGCGGTCGGAGGCGGCGTCGTCGTCGTCCTCCGGGAGGTGGATGTCGGTCACGTTGACGTTGACCTCGATGACCTCCAACGAAGTGCCGTGCTCAACGGCCTGGATGACGCTGCGGCGGATGTCCTCCGCCACGTCGGCGATGGCGACGCCGTATTCGACGACGATGCTCACGTCGATCGCGGCCTGGCGCTCACCCTTCTCGACGCTCACACCGCCGCTGACGTTGGTCTGCGAGCCGGGGATGCGCTCGGAGAGCGAGTTGATCGCGCGGCGTGCTGCGGTGCCCATGGCGTAGACGCCGGGGACTTCGCGGGCGGCGATGCCGGCCAGCTTCTGGACCACCGATTCGGCGATCGTGGTGGTCCCATGTTCGGTCTGCAGGGGGCCTTCGTACTGAGGCTGCGCCGACTCCTTGGCCTGAGCTTCCTCCGTGGTCTTCGGCAGGGCCTGGGCTTTGTTCTCGGTCATGATCTGATCCCTTTCATCTGACTGGGTGTTGGTCTTACATGAGTACAGACGTTGGGGGTCATCAGATCGTCACGCCGAAATCCGAAAAACTTTTCAGGCGCCCACTTCTGTGTCCGGTGAAGGTGCTCGCTCAGCGCTTTGCGCTTCGTCCCCGATGACTGTGTTCGGGCCGTGCTCGAGGACCGTGACAGCAACGGACGAAGTCTCGATCCCGTGTCCGGTGAGCACGGCGTGCACGAGGTTCTGCACCGCCGCGGCGACGTCGGACGCCGGTTGTCCGGCGGTCACGGCGATATCGATCGCGGCTTCGGTCGCCCCGCGGCCGCCGGACAAGCGCAGGGACTCGTGCGGCTCGCTGCTGCGCGTAGCCAGGGACTTCACGACGGCGAGGGTCGGTGGGAAGACTGCGGCGACGCCGTCGAGCTCCATGACCTGCTGCACCGCGTCGGCCCGGGCCCGTTCGGCGCGGGAGGGGGTGCGACTGGCGTTACTCATCGATGATGTCCTCCACGGTGATATCGACACTGGCTGGGGTGACGCCGAGCTCGGCCGTCAGGGCAGAAGTGACGGCGGTGCGCAGGCGGCCGGACAGGTCGGCGGCACGTTCCCCGGGGCGCATCTGAACGTTGACCTGGCAAACGATCGCGGGGCGTCCGCTGCTGTCGGTGGTGCCGCTGGCCCCATGGCGGCCAAGCTCGATCCCATCGATGGAGTCAGCAGCACGCCTGATGACCTCGTTGAGAACGTAGACGCTGATGTCGATCGGGCCGCGTTGAGAGATTTTGACCCGGACGCGCCGTCCCCGTCGGATTTCGGCGCGAATACCGTCCATGGCGGAGCGGCGGATGCGTTCGAGGGCGGCGTCTTCTTCGGCGGTCTCCTCCGGGTCGGTGCGCCACTGGCGGGTTGCCTCCAGAAGTGGCCGCAGGCGGCGCCGTTGCTGGGCGCAGTGCGGACACGCACGTTCATGGTCGTCCGGCGGTAGGTCCAACCGGTCCCAGATGTCGTCTTCGGAGCGGTCGCATGGTGGTGGCCCCCCAGGCCCTGGCGTCATTTCCACGAGTCCATCCTTTCGGCCAGTGCGGCACGGGCGCGAGCTATCCGGCCGCGCACTGTGGGAAGAGGCTCACCGCTGATATCCGCGATGTCTTGATAACTCAGCCCGTGGAGTTCGCGCAAGGTCCACGCCTCGCGCTGTGGCACGGGCAGTGCGGCGACGTGGTGCCGGAGCTCCGACAAGGCGAGCCGGGTCTCGACGGCGCCTTCGGGGCCGGTGTCCAGGAGCCGGCCCGACTCGCTTGCGCTCTGTTCGGCTTCGCGCTCCGCGGGATCGCCGCCGTCGGGCCGTCGCTTGCGGATGATGTCGATGCAGCGGTGGGAGGCGATGCGGTACAGCCACGTGGAGACGGCCTCGGCGGCGCGCAACGTCGGAAGACGGCGCCACGCCGTGACGAGAACGTCTTGAACAGCGTCCTCGGCATCGGGTCCGTTGCCCAGCATGCCGCGGCAGTAACGCAGAATTCCGCGCTGGTACCGGCGAACCAGCTCTTCGAAGGCGTCCAGATCACCGGACTGCGCACGAGCCACCAACGTGGTGTCGTGCAAGGTGTCGACCGACTCGCTCATGCGCGCCTTTCGCTTGATGGGCCCGGGGCCCGACTCGGCCAACCTCGCAGTCGGTGGCCGTGAGCATGAGACTAGCAGGGCAAAGGCGCCGTTGCTGACAGCATCACACGCCACCCAACGGCAGGTCCCGGTGCTCGACGATACTCTTCATCACCAGCGTGGAGCTGAGGTTCTGCACGCCCGGGAGGGTGGTCAGTTCGTCGTCGTAGAGACGCTGGAAGTGCGGCAGATCCGCAGCGACGATCCGCAGCAGATAGTCCGGGCTGCCGAAGAGCCGCTGCGCCTGGACGACGTGCTCGATGGCCGCCACCGCCGTCTCGAAAGCCTCGATCGTCTCCCGAGCCGTGGTGCTCATATTCACGAACACGAGCGCGTCGAAGGACAAGCCGAGGACTGAGGCGTCGAGGTGCGCGCGATATCCGGAGATCGCACCGGATCGTTCCAGGGAGCGCAGGCGGCGGTGGCACGGCGAAACACTCAACTGCACGCGGTCCGCAAGTTCGGTGATGGTTAATCGCCCGTCTCGCTGGAGCTCCGCAAGAATCTTCCGGTCAATCCTGTCCATGCGGAATATTCTCCCTCACATCCGGTCAATCCGGGGGATAAGTTGAGAACACCTTCGAGCGTCTCCGGCCTAGCCTGCTGAGGGGGCTGCGCGGGGCGGCCCGGAAGGTGGTGGGATCGAATGGAAGTGCAGACCGTCGTGGCGTTTTGGATGGTGTCGCTGCTTTTCGTCGTGACGCCGGGCGCGGACTGGGCCTATGCCCTGAGCGCTGGTATCCGGCACCGGTCGGTGGCGCCCGCGGTGGGTGGCCTGCTCGCGGGGCACCTCGCCGTCGTCGCACTCGTCGCGGCGGGCGTGGGTGCGCTCCTGCAGGCGCATCCGTGGGCCCTGACGACCCTCACTGCGGCCGGGTGTGTCTACTTGGTCTGGCTCGGGATCGCGGTGCTCGCCCGCCCGGCGGTCCCGCGGGTGCACGACGGCGCCCAGCCACCGGGAGCGGTCGGCGTGCCGCGGCAGATCCTCGCCGGGGCCGGGATCAGCGGCCTGAACCCCAAAGTGTTCCTGCTCTTCGTCGCGCTGCTCCCGCAGTTCACCGACGCCTCGACCGGGTGGCCCGTCGCGGGGCAGATCGGAGCGCTCGGGCTCGTACACGTCGTTGGGTGCGGCGTGGTCTACGCCTCCGTGGGCCTCGCTGCGCGCCGCGTCCTGGGCGCCCGTCCGACGGCGGCGCGGGTCGTCTCGCGGGTCTCCGGCGCCGCCATGGTCGCGGTGGGAATCGTGCTCTTCGTCGAGCGGGTCGCGCTCGGCTGACCGCGGCTGCCGCGCGGCTTCGGGGGGAGCCGCGGGACGGGCCGGGCAACCCTCAGGGACTCGCGTAGTGCCGATGTCGCATGACCCCTGCCCGCCGGAATGCGCTTGCTGATAGCTTCCTGAGCATCGACCGGCGGTGATGTGCATCACACGCTTTTCGCGCCCGGTGGGGCGGGCGCTGCGGGAGCCCTGTCACGAGCGGCTGGTCGCTGGCTACAGACATTCCAACGATGGAAGAAGTGAGCATGCGAAGCAACAGCACAATTAGGACCACAGGCGTGGTGGGCGCGACGCTCTCAGTGGCCCTCGTCGCCGCCACGGTGGCGGCGGGCGCGGCCGGCGCGGCGCCGAACGGGCAGGCGAGCGCGACCGGTCAGACGGCCGGCGTCGCCCTCGAGCGGCAGGTGCTCGGCGAGAACGACGGTTGGGGCTCGGCGGGCACCGGCACCACGGGTGGCGCCGAGGCCGCCAGCGAGAACGTGTTCGACGTCGGCTCCCGGGCGGAGCTGCTCGCCGCCCTAGGCGCCGGGGACGCCCCGAAGATCATCCGGGTGCACGGCGTGATCGACGGCAACGAGGGCCCTGACGGGCTCCCGCAGTCCTGTGACGCCTACGCGGCGGGCACCGGCTTCGATTTCGAGGACTACCTCGAGGCCTACGCGCCCCAGAACTGGGGTTGGGACGCCGAGCCGGCCGGGGCGCTCGAGGAGGCCCGTCGGGCGGCGGCGATCAACCAGCGGAACTGGATCCGCTGGGACATCCCGTCGAACACCACGATCGTCGGTGCCGACGCCGACGCCGGAATCACGGGCGCCGCGCTGCGCATCAACGGGCAGCGCAACGTGATCGTCCGGAATCTGACGATCAGCGACTCCCGCGACTGCTTCCCGGGCTGGGATCCCACGGACGGCTCGAGCGGGAACTGGAACAGCGAGTACGACCTGCTGCAGATCATCAACGGCGCCGAGAACGTCTGGCTGGACCACAACACGTTCACCGACGCCCCGAACTTCGACGATGAGTTGCCCGAGTACTTCGGCCGCACGTTTCAGGTGCACGACGGCGCGGTCGACGTCACCAACGGCTCGAACTTCGTGACCATGTCCTACAACCGCTTCGAGGATCACGACAAGCTCATGCTCATCGGCTCCACGGACTCGCCGACGCGCGGCGACCCCGGCAAGCTCAAGGTCACGATCCATCACAACGTCTTCAAGGACATCGGCCAGCGCGCCCCGCGCGTCCGCTACGGCCAGGTGGACGTCTACAACAACCACTTCGTCGTCACGGACGATTCGCCCGTGCCCTACGGGTACCTGTTCGGCGCCGGCGTGGAATCGCACCTGCACGCCACGGACAACGCGATCACCGGCGATGTCGACGCCTCCACGGTCATCAAGAACTGGAAGGGCGACGCCGTGTTCACGGACGGCAACATCCTCAACGGCAAGAGCGTCGACCTGCTCGCCGCCCACAACAACGCTGTCGGCGCTGACCAGCAGCTAGCCCGCGATGACTCCTGGACGCCCGAGCGCCGCACCACGGTGCACGCGGCGCAGGCGATCCCGGGCCTGCTCGCCACGGGCACGGGCCCGATCTTCACCGCAGGGGAGGCGCGCTGATGGGCATCGCGACGCTCTCCCGCCGCGCGATCCTGCGCACCCTCACCCTCGCCGCTGGCACCGCCGCGGTGAGCGCCACCGGCGCCGCCGCGTGGGCGGCACCCGTCCCGGCGGGCACGACGACGGCGGGGGCCGCCGTCGTACCCGCCACCACCTCGCGTGGAGCCCGCGCGACGAGCACCGTGTTCGTGGTCGGCGACTCGACCGCAAGCGCCTACGAGCACGGGATCCGGCCGCGCACGGGGTGGGGTCAATCGCTCGCGCTGCTCGTGGGACCGAAGACCGAGGTGTTCGACTACGCGTGGTCCGGCGCGTCGTCGAAAAGCTTCGCCGACGCGGGAAAGCTGGACACGGTCTTGGCGATGATGGCGCCCGGGGACACCCTGTTGATCTCCTTCGGGCACAACGATTCGAAGACCACCGACCCGGAGCGCGGAACCGACCCCGACACCACGTACAAGGCCTACCTGCGGCGCTACATCGACGGGGCACGGGCCGCCGGCGGGCACCCGGTGCTCGTCACGCCGGTCGAGCGGCGGCGGTTCGACGCGGCGGGCGCCGCGCGGTCGACACACGGCGAGTACCCGCGGGCGATGCGCGAACTGGCCGCGGCCACGGGGACGCCCCTCGTGGATCTGACCGAATCCTCGCGCGCGCTGTGGCAGGAGCTCGGGCCCGAGGGCACCTTGACCCACTTCTTGCACCTCGAGCCCGGCGCGCACCCGCAGTTCCCCGAGGGGGCGGAGGACAACACGCACTTCCATGCGGTCGGCGCGCTGGCCGTGGCGCGGCTCGTCGCGACCGAACTCGTGGCTCAGGGCATCGTCAAGGGCAGCGCCTTCACGCGGATCGACGCCGAGGTCGACCCGATGACCGAAACCTACTGGCCGCCGGAACGCCCGGTGGATGCCCCCGAATTCATCGACGTCGGGCCCGGCGGGGACTTCACCTCGGTCCAGGCCGCCGTCGACGCGGTGCCGGCGAACAGTTCGCAGCGGACGATCATCCGCATCGCCCCGGGTGAGTACCGCGAGGTCGTGCGCGTGCGCTCACCCAAGCAGCGCGTCACGTTCCTCGGCGCGGGTGCTGGCCCCGCGGACACGGTCCTGGTGTTCGACAACGCCTCCGGCACGCCGCTGCCGGACGGCGGCGGAACGTACGGGACCACGGGCAGCGCGTCGACTCGGGTCGACGCCGCGTACTTTCACGCGGAGAACCTCACGTTCGCCAACGACTTCGACCCGGCCGCCAACCCGCAGATCACGAACACGCAGGCGGTCGCGCTCCTGCTCGCCGCAGACTTGTGCGTGTTGCGGAACGTGCGTTTTCTCGGCCGCCAGGACACGCTCTACGTGAACTCGCCGCAGCGTGACGAGCAGGCGCGATACTTCATCGATTCCTGCTACGTCGAGGGCGATGTGGACTTCGTCTTCGGGCGCGGTACGGCCGTGTTCAACGAATGTCACGTCGCCTCCCTGGATCGCGGTTCGGCGACGAACAACGGGTACGTGACCGCCTCGAGCATCGACCAGCAGTTTGCGCATGGCTATCTGTTCGACCGCTGCCGGTTCACCTCGGAGGCGGCCCGCGGGACGGTTCACCTGGGCCGCCCGTGGCACCCGGGCGGGGACCCGGAGGCGATTGCCCAGGTCCTGGTGCGGGACTCGTGGCTGGACCGCCACATCAAGGTGGCCCCGTGGGCGGACATGAGCGGTTTCTCGTGGCGCGATGCCCGCTTCGCCGAGTACGCCAACCGCGGCCCGGGAGCTGCGACCGGACCGGACCGGCCGCAGCTCCCGGCGGGCCAGGCGTCCGAGTACACCGCGGCCGCCTACCTGCGGGCGGGCGACGGGTGGGCCCCGCAGCTGGCCGGCTCGACGGCGGACAGCACGGCGCTGCTCAGTCATGCGTAGGTTCGGCCGCGCCTGAGCAGCCCCGCGCCAGAGGAGAGGGGTACGATGTCGCCGCGCACCGGCGTCGTGCCCCTCACTGTGTCAGGTCGACTGCAAGCGACCATGCTTGCGTTGGCATTCGGTACAAACTTCTAGGCTCTCGTGATCAGCGATCGGCACGAACCAGTAGCCACACAGGCTGAAAACAGGGTCTCCAGACACCACAGCACGAACGATTCTGTTCTTACGCGTGTAGTGGGCCCGCAGGCCGATACGCAGCTCGAGGTTAACTTGGTCCGGCTCGATTTCTTGAGACGAAACGAGTTGATTTGCTGCTAGTACGGTGTCTTCGGACACTACGGCGGAAAAGATGTAGTCTTCGCCGGCGACAGTCGATCTCCACGCCTCCGCATCGGATTCGATTACTGCTCGTGCGGTTTGGATTGCGAGGTCAAGATGCTGGATTCGCGAGCGATCCAGAGAGGAAACGTGAAGAAATACTTCGTAGGTGGTGGTTCCTTCGAGTTCGACGCTCTCGGCCGAGATGTGGAGTACTCCAATGGGATGGTGGTCTACCTCGCGCCGGGTGGGTGAACTGAGTGATACGGATCCTTCTTTGCCGGTGCGGACCGTTTCGCATACGAGCGCCAATGTTGCGTACGCGACCTGCAATTTCCAGGCGTCGAGTGCGTTGATCTTAGACTCGACACTTTCGACCTTCCTGTCCTCTGGGCGAGGAAGAAAGCGCTCAACTTCGTCCCGAGCATCCGACATGAACTTGGTGTAGAAGTCACTCCGGTCGCCATCGCGGCGTCGCCCGGCAGCGCAAAGCCACACCTGCGAGGGGCCTACGATCGAGTGGTCGGTGGCGGCTCCACGCCACTGCTGTGTCTTCATTTTCCACCAATGCGGATCTGACAATCCTGAGATGCTCTCCCGGCTTAAGTCTCCGCTCGTTTCATGGAAAGAACCAGCGAAGGTGCGGACGAGGGGATGCTCGAGGAGTCCCAGTCGAGGCAACGCACGAATCTGATCGGCCATCTCGGAGTCTTTGCCGTTTCCCGCGGCGACGCGCTTGGCAAGGGCGTCAAGTTCTTGCAGGGCTCGGCGCTGTGAAGCTTCACGCCAGTCGTCGGTTAAATCCTCAATGAGGCAGCGAAGCGTCACGCGGTGATCCATAGGCATGGGCTAATGCTACTGAATTTCCGGAGGGTTCTGGCTAATCCATGGAGTCGATGATGTCGTTCTCCATAGACGCGCGCGAAGCAATGGACTTCGCGTCGGCAGCCCGGAAAGCGTTCACGGCCCGCATGTATGAACGCACGTCAGACATCAGGATGCGCCGATCTCGCTGTCCGACAACGTGGAAAGGTAGCGCACCTGCGTCCAGGAGTTTGTAGACGTGAGTTCGGCTAATTCCCAATAGCTTGCCAACCTGGGAGGGGGTGAGCTGGTCGTCGTCGCGGGCTACGGTGACGTCGACGCCCTCCGAAATTCCCTCTGACAAAGTGCTCAGGGCGCTGGCAAGGGGCGAATCCTTGGGGAGTGACGACTGCAGCTTGGCCAACTCGCTCATTTCGGCAGAGGTGACAGTCGCGCTGTTAAGTGTGGTTGTCATGGTGTGTCAGGCTCTCTTGGGGTGTCAGCTGCCAACAGCTAAGTGTCACAAGTGTCACCCGCATGGAGGAGGTAAGTCAAATTCGCGCGCATCTTGCGCATCTTGTTCGTCGGTTCTGTGCCGTACCTCGCGCCGAGTGACGTCCCACGCAACGCACTGCCGCTGCGGTGCGCACGTCGATACTGTGGAAAGCCAGCAGGCTGTTCGGGCCGGCCGAAACGGAGGAGGAGCTGATCATGGCCGAGAGGGGCGACATCTCGTTCCACACCCGCAAGTGGGTGCGTCCCGAGGACCTGAACGCGAACGGCACGCTCTTCGGCGGGTCGCTGCTGCGCTGGATCGACGAGGAGGCCGCGATCTACGCGATCATCCAGCTCGGCAACGGGCACGCCGTCACCAAGTACATGTCGGAGATCAACTTTGTCAGCTCCGCCAAGCAGGGCGACCTGATCGAGATGGGGCTGACCGCAACTCACTTCGGCCGCACGTCGCTGACGATGCGGGCGGAGGTCCGGAACATGTTCACGCGCCAGTCGATCCTGACGATCGAGAAGCTCGTGTTCGTGAACCTGGGCGAGGACGGCCTGCCCGCCCCGCATGGCTACACCGAGATCACCTACACGCGAGACCGTGTCCCGCGCCAGCACCTGAGCGACTGAGGCAACGCACAAGGAGGTGTCCCGCGGCGACCGACCGGTCGCCGCGGGACACCCCCTTCACGTGTGCGCTGCGCGGTTCAGCGGCCGTCCTTGGCCACCAACTCCCGCAGCCGGGCCCGGCGGAGCAGCTTGAACTCCGGATCCTGACGCAGCTCGATGACCAGGGGCCCGACGGTGGTGAGCGGGCTTAGCGGACGGCGTCCGCCTCGCGCTGCTCCGCCTCCGCCCCGCCGACGGCCTCGCCGCGGGCGACCATGCCGGCGACGTCCGAGAGTGGGATCTGCTTGAGCAGCAGGGACAGGACGAAGGCGATCGCCAGGAAGGGGACGAGGTACCAGAACACGGGGGCCAACGAGTCCGCGTAGGCGGTGACGATCCCGTCGCGGACGGCCTCGGGCAGCTGGCCCATGGTCTGCGGATCCAACGTGCTGGCCGCGCTGCCGGCCTCAGCTGCCGTAGCCCCGGAGCCCGTGAAGACCTCGGTGAGCTCGGTGCTCAGGCGGTTCGTGAACATGGCACCGAAGATCGCGACGCCGAGGGACGCGCCGACTTCGCGGAAGTAGTTGTTGGTGCTCGTGGCGGTGCCGACCATCTCCGCGGGGACGGCGTTCTGTACCACGAGGACGACAACCTGCATGATCAGTCCCAGTCCCGCGCCGAGGAGGAACAGGTAGGAGCAGATCTGCCACAGCGGGGTGTCGGCGGACAGCGTGGTCATCAGGAGCATCGAGACGATGGTGACGACCGTTCCGACGATCGGGTAGGCCTTGTAGCGGCCCGTCTTCGAGACGAGAAGGCCGGAGGCGATGGATGTTCCCATCATGCCCACCATCATCGGCAGCATGAGCAGACCGGACTGCGCGGCCGACGTCCCGGAGGACATCTGCAGGAACGTCGGCATGAAGGCGAGCGCGGAGAACATGCCCAGCCCCAGCGTGAAGCCGATCGCCGTGGCGTTGAGGAAGATCGGGTTCCGGAACAGCCCCAGCGGGATGATCGGATCCTCCGCGCGGGCCTCCGTGACGACGAAGGCGGTGGCGGCGACGAGCAGGCCGGCACCCCACATCCAGGTCTCGGGTGCGGCCCATCCGTGCTCGGCGTTGCCACCGAACTCGGAGAAGAAGATCAGGCACGTCGTCGCAATGGAGAGGAAGACGACGCCGGCCACGTCGATCCGGCGCGTGGCCTTCTTGCTGGGCAGCGTGAGCGCGAACCAGGCGATCGCGAAGGCCGCGATGCCGATCGGGATGTTGATGTAGAACGCCCACTCCCACGTGAGGTGGTCCACGAAGAAGCCGCCGAGTAGCGGGCCGGCGACGGCCGAGAGGCCGAAGATGCCCCCGATGGGGCCCATGTACTTGCCGCGCTCGCTCGCGGGGACGATGTCGGCGATGATCGCCTGCGACAGGATCATCAGGCCGCCGCCGCCGAGACCCTGCAGCGCGCGGAAGAAGACGAACATCCAGAAGCTGTCCGCCAGGGCGCAGCCGATCGACGCCAGCGTAAAGAGGGCGATGGCGATGAGGAAGAGGTTGCGGCGCCCGAGGACGTCGCCGAATTTTCCGTAGACCGGCATCACGATCGTGGTGGCCAAAAGGTAGGCCGTGGTGATCCAGGCCTGGTGTTCGACGCCGCCGAGCTGGCCGACGATGGTCGGCATGGCCGTGGAGACGATGGTCTGGTCGAGGCTGGCGAGCATCATGCCGGCGATGAGCGCAGAGAAGATGATCCAGATGCGGCGCTGGGTCAACAGCAGCGGCTGGCCGTCGCTGCCGGGGCGTGGCGTGCGGGCCATGTCAGTCCTTGGGGGTCGTGGTGGAAGCGGAGAAGAGGCGCTCGGCGTGGGCGAAGTTGGCCTCGACGATGCGGGTGAAGCGGGCGCGTGTGGCCTTCTCGAGGTCGGCTGACTCGTTGTCGTGCTCGATCGAATGCTCTTCGGCGACGAACTCGTGCATCGACGTCATCGCGAGGTGACCGACGAACCCGGCAGCGGCGAGGGCGAACGGGTCCGCCTCCTCGAGCCCTTCGCGTCGTGCGATGAGCGCGGCGAGGGCTCGCCGGCGCTCTTCGTTGATCTGCATCATGCGCTTCATCAGCGCGGTTTCGGAGTGGAGCAGCTCCATGAATACCGCGACGTCGCGGCCGAGCGTCTCCGTCGAGGTGAGCAGGCGCAGGAACAGGTCCTTGAGGGCCACCGGCAGCGACTCCGCGGAGTCGATGAAGGCCTGATCGACGTCGAGCGGGACGTTGTCGACGTGGACGCCGAGCACGGCGTCCTCTTTGGTCTGGAAGTAGTTGAAGAACGTTCGACGCGAAACGCCGGCTGCCTCCGCCAGCTCTTCGACGGTGAACCCGGCGAGGCCGCGTTCGGCGGTTAGCCTCCGGGCATGATCGATCAGGGCTGCGGCGGTGGCTTCCTTCCGCCGCTCGCGGGCACCACCGCTAGTTGCACTATTGCTCATGTAGTGCAGTTTTGCACTATCTAGTTCATGGTGCAAGATTGAGTGGTAGGGATCACGCGGACCCCGTCCGTCTCACCAGCGGCGCGACGGCGGTTCCTCCTAGACCAGCCGGCCCGCCGCCGCGACGGCTGCAGCCGCCGAGCGCGAACCGACGCCGAGCTTCCGGTAGATCTGCGTCAAGTGGAACTTGACCGTGTTCTCGCTGATGAATAACTCCTGGGCGATCTGTCGGTTCTTCTTGCCGTGCACCACCAGCCGCAAGACGTCGCGCTCCCGCGGGGCGAGGTTCCACTCGTCGACCGCTTCGGACCGCGAGGCGTCGATCGGCAACCTGACATCGAGTTCGGTGCCCCAGCCGGGCACCTGCTTCACAGCGACCTCGCCGCCGAGGGCCGCCACGTTCGCCTGGGCCTGATGCAGGCCCGGGGTCGTGGAGTCGAACGCGCCGGGCCCGTCGTCGCGGATGTTGATCAGCAGGTTCTTCCCGTCGCAATCCCACTGCACACGCACGCGGGAGATGTCCTCCTGCTCATTCATGGCGAGCACCGCGCTCCGGACGATGGAGCGGGCCGCGTGCGCGATCTCCCCGGGCAGGGCCCGGCCCTTCGCGGGCGGCTCGATGAACTGGACGTCCAGACGCCCGTACTGGGTCAGCGGTCGCAGGTCCGTGCGCAGGCGAGAGAAAGCGCTGACCACGGGTTCCTCCGAGAGGGCCATCATGACGTCGCTGGCCGTGCGTGTGCGCACCAGGGCGGACGAGGCCAGGTCGGTGGCCGACACGCGAGTCCGCCGGTCGTCCAGATCGCGGCTGCGCAGGACCGCCAAGAGGGACTCGAGGTCCGTCGCGTGACGTTCCGTCAGCTCCGTCGTGACGCGGACGCGTTCGGTCGACACGGCGTTCGCGTCCACCAGCTCGGCCGGGGACGCGCCGTCCACCTGCCGCCGGATGCTGGTGGCCGTGATCTCCCAGAGGCCCTGAATCAGGGTGCCGGCCGGAGGTGCGGGAGCGGCCCCCGTCCCGCACAGGGCCAGCACCGCGCCGGTGGCCGCTTCCCACGCTCGGACGTCACGTTCGCGGCCGGCGAGCACGGCACTGCGGATCTCTTCCCCGTCACGCAGACGACGACGGATCGCGTCCATCTCTAGAACGGTCACCTTCTCAGTGATCTCCGGGTCCCCGGCCTTCTTCTGCGGTCGCCCCGTGCAGTCCTGGGTGAGGATGACCAGTGCCTGGTGGGGGAGGCTGGCGGCGACCGCGTCACTCAACGCGGCGGCGATCGTCGACAGGGGCGCCTCGACGATCCGCGCGATCGCGGAGACCAGCCGGAGCTGCGCCGCATCGTCACCACCATCGCGCTCGCCGGGGGCTCCGTTGTCGGGCCTCGCCGGGGGCCGAAGTGAAGTCATAGTCCAACAGTATGGTCGGCACCGGCGGCGCTGCCCACCCGTTCGGGTAGCGGATCGAGCACAACGGGTGGGTACCGGCGGAGCGCGGTTGCGGTGGGATGGGTGAACCATCGAAACACCGAACCGGAAGGAGTCCTCCGTGCCAGTCCTCGCTACACCGGAAAAGGACGGACTCGAACTCGTTGCCTCCGAGGTCACCGCTGCCGTGCGCTCGGTCGATCCGGCAGCAGTCGCCGCCGCTGCCGACCTGATCGAGGGGGCCCATCGCGTCTTCGTGTTCGGCCAGGGGCGGTCCGGGATCGCCCTCCGCGGGCTGGCCATGCGCCTCATGCACCTCGGGCACTCGGCGCACGTCGTCGGCGACGCCACCGCCCCGGCTATCGGCACCGGCGACGTGCTCGTCCTCGCGTCGGGGTCGGGAACCACCGGATCGGTGGTCCGCGCTGCGACAGCGGCGGCGGAGGCGGGCGCCGTCGTCGTGGCGATGACGGCAAGCGCCGACTCCCCGGTGGGGCGGGCGGCGGCCTCGACGATCACCGTCGAGGCCGCGGTGAAGACGGATCACGGCGGTTCCGCCTCGGCGCAATACGCCGGCAGCCTCTTCGAGCAGGCCGTGATGCTCCTCGGCGACGCGGTCTTCCACGCCCTGTGGCAGCGCAGCGGCGCCGCAGCCGAGGAGCTGTGGACCCGCCACGCAAACCTCGAATGAACCACCAGAACACATCACCCAGTCACCCACAGTTAGGAACTCTGCTATGACGAAGCTTCAGGTCGCCATCGACCTTTTGACCACCGACGACGCCCTCGCCCTCGCGGCGAAGGTCGCCCCGCACGTCGACATCATCGAGCTCGGCACCCCGCTCATCAAGAGCGAGGGGCTGAGCGTCATCCGCGCCATCAAGGACGCCCACCCGGACAAGATCGTCTTCGCCGACCTCAAGACGGCCGACGCGGGGGCGCTCGAGGCGCAGATCGCCTTCGAGGCTGGCGCGGATCTGGTCACGGTTCTCGGCACGGCCGACGATTCGACGATCGTCGGTGCGGTTCAGGCGGCACAGGCTGCCGGCAAGGGTGTCGTCGTCGACCTGATCGGCGTGGCCGACAAGACCGCCCGGGCCCGCGCGGTCACGAACCTCGGCGTCGAGTTCGTCGAGTTCCACGCCGGTCTCGACGAGCAGGCCCAGCCCGGGTTCAGCCTCGCCACCCTGCTCGAGGCCGGCAGCGCGTCGGAAGTGCGGTTCTCCGTGGCCGGCGGCGTCAACATCCACTCGATCGAGGCCGTCAAGGCGGCGGGCGCCGACGTCGCCGTTGCCGGCGGTGCCATCTACGGCGCCGAGGACCCGGCGCTGGCCGCCGCGGCCCTCAAGAGCGAACTGAACTGATCGACCGCGTGGGAGAGCCGGGCGCCGCCGATGCAGTCGGCGCCCGGCTCTTCGTCGCCCCCGGGCTACTCGGAGGAGACCCGTCCGGCGGGGTCGCGGTCTCCACCTGTGAACCTTCGGCGGCACTGGGCGGCCCCGGCAATTCCGACGGCCAGGGCGACCGCGACCGCGGGAAGCTGCTCGATGAGATTCACGGACAGGGCCTCCAGTCCGGCTTCAAACTGGCCGGGGCGTCCCACTTCCGCCCTCGAGCTGGCGACTCTCATGACGGCCCACGCCATCGGCCCCGAAACCCACAACACGGCTAGCGACAGGGCCCATGCGAAGCCGCCGCGCAGTGATCGCCACTCCAGCCGGGCGAGAGCGACGCCGACCGCGACAGCCGGGAGCCAGAGCTGGAAGATCGAGAAGGGGACCAGCAGGCCGGCGAGGGTCAGGTCCAGCCAGCTGAAGAGCCACCAGGCGACAGGCGGTGCACCGACGGCTGCACCGACGGCGATCTTGTTCGGGGAGCGGCTGGTCAGCAGCCAGTACACCGCCAGCGACACGATCACCGTAGCCAAGACGCCGAAGAGCATCCCGTAGAAGTAGATCTCAGCAAACCGGTGGGCGCCGGGCCCGAGACCGAGCCCGGCATGCAGCACGAGGAAGCTCTGTACGACGGTGATGAGCTGAGCCGAGGCCAGACCCGACGCAACCGCCCAGAAGGCCGCGCGACGGCGGGCCGGCCGCCAGACGAGGAAGACGAGCGCTGCCGTGGCACCCCCTGAGATCAGCAGGCTGACCAGATTCACCAGCTCGTACTGACTGAGCGGCAGCAGCGAGAACGGCATGTCCTCGGGCATGGTCGGCACGGCCCAGAGATTCTGCAAGGGAAGCGTTCCGCCGGTGAGCAGCCACGGGGTAAGGGACAGCAGTCCGGCGCCGAGGCCGATGGCTACGCCAATCGCGCCCGTCGCCCAGCGCGCTCTGCCGCGGAGTGGAAGCGAGGTCCGATCGGTCTCGTCATGCAGGTTCGCTTCCATGTTCCCCCTCGAAGATTGGGCGGGTGCGGCCGGAGCGGCGCGCGACCCCGCGGGTCAAATTCTAGCTCGGGCCCGGGGAAGGGAGGTGTGCGTCGATGGTGGGGCCACCAATTGGAGTCGGTATTGTCTACGCCCTCAGGGAACTTTCGGGCTTTGTTATGCGTCGAATAGTGGTGAGTGCGAAGCTATGATGCGGTGCATCATCGCCCGAGCGCTCGCTCATCGCGCAACGGTGCGCCGTTTCGATCGCGTCGACGGCCCAGAAGGTGGCCGCCGCGTGAAATCCGATCAGGAGGGACGGGGACGACCCCGAACATGAACGTCAAGAAGATCTTTAACAGCTGGGTCATCTGGGTGCTCATCGGCGCGGCCGCGCTGATCATCTTCCTGCCCACGCTCACCGGGGGGAATGCTGGCCGGGTCGACACGAGTGTCGGTCTCGAGCTGCTCGAAGACAACAAGGCCAGCGAGGCCAAGATCTTCGACGGCGACCAGCGCGTCGACCTCACGCTGAAGAACAATTTCCGGTACGAGGGTTCAGACCTGGGCAAGGAGGTCTCGTTCTACTATTCCGAGGCCCGCGCCGATGACGTCGTCGCAGCCATGAATGCCGCCGACCTCAAGGGATTCACCGACCAGCCCGTGCAGAGCAACTGGTTTGTCTCGATGCTGGGTTTCCTGATCCCCTTCCTCCTGATCGCCCTGTTGTTCTGGTTCCTGATGTCCCGCGCCTCCGGGGGCGGCGGCAAGGTCATGCAGTTCGGCAAGTCCAAGGCCAAGCTGATCACCAAGGACATGCCGCAGGTGACCTTCGTCGACGTCGCGGGCGCTGAGGAAGCCGTCGAGGAACTGCACGAGATCAAGGAGTTCCTGCAGGAGCCGGCCAAGTTCCAGGCCGTGGGCGCCAAGATCCCCAAGGGCGTGCTCCTGTACGGGCCTCCCGGCACAGGCAAGACCCTGCTGGCCAAGGCGGTCGCTGGAGAGGCCGGGGTGCCGTTCTACTCGATCTCCGGCTCCGACTTCGTCGAGATGTTCGTCGGTGTCGGCGCCTCTCGCGTCCGCGACCTGTTCGAACAGGCTAAGAACAACTCGCCGGCCATCATCTTCGTCGACGAGATCGACGCCGTCGGCCGCCACCGCGGCGCCGGCGTCGGCGGCGGCAACGACGAGCGCGAGCAGACCTTGAACCAGTTGCTCGTCGAGATGGACGGTTTCGACGTCAACACGAACGTCATCCTCATCGCGGCGACCAACCGCCCGGACGTGCTGGACCCCGCGTTGCTGCGCCCGGGCCGTTTCGACCGCCAGGTCCCGGTCGAGGCCCCGGACCTCGCCGGCCGCGAGAAGATCCTGCAGGTGCACGCCAAGGGCAAGCCGATGGTCGATGACATCGACCTGCACGCCGTCGCGAAGAAGACCCCGGGCTACACGGGTGCAGACCTGGCCAACGTACTCAACGAGGCCGCCCTCCTGACGGCCCGCTCCAACGCGCAGCTCGTGGACGACCGCGCCCTCGACGAGGCCATCGACCGCGTCATGGCCGGCCCACAGAAACGTACCCGGCTCATGAAGGAACACGAGCGCAAGGTCACGGCGTACCACGAGGGCGGCCACGCGCTCGTCGCTGCCGCGATGAACAACTCGGCCCCGGTCACGAAAATCACGATCTTGCCCCGCGGCCGCGCCCTGGGCTACACGATGGTGGTCCCCGAGGACGACAAGTACTCGGTCACGCGCAACGAGCTGCTCGACCAGCTCGCCTACGCGATGGGCGGACGCGTCGCTGAAGAGGTTGTGTTCCACGACCCCTCGACCGGCGCATCGAACGACATCGAGAAGGCCACGGGCATCGCCCGCAAGATGGTCACCCAGTACGGCATGAGCCGCCGCATCGGCACCGTGAAGCTCGGCTCCGGCGGCGGCGAGCCGTTCCTCGGCCGCGACGGCGGTCAGGGCCGCGACTACTCGGAGGACATGGCGACGATCGTCGACGAGGAGGTGCGCGAGCTGCTCGACGCCGCCCACGAGGAGGCCTACCGGGTCCTCACGGCCAACCGCAAGGTCCTCGACCGGCTGGCCGTCGAGCTGCTCGAGCGCGAGACCCTGAACCAGAAGGAGATCGCCGAGATCTTCCACGATCTGGTCAAGATGGACCGCCGCGCCATCTGGCTCTTCCACGATGACCGCCCGGTCTCCGAGGACGGCCCCGTACAGTCGCTCAAGGAGCGGCGCGAGGCCGCGGCCGCCGCCGCAGGGGAAGAGACAGGGGAACAGGAGGGCGAAGACGACGGAGACGAGCGGTACTCCGGCGGCGGCGTCACCGACATCCCCGGCGTCAGCGACCCCGTCGACAACCAGCCGGGCGGGCGCCCCGGCGGGCTGCCCAGCGGATCCGATCCCGCGGTCCGCGACTCCTCCGGCGGCCACGGCGCCGGGCAGGACGACGACGGCCGGTAGCGGCCGCCGTCGTGTTCTCATGACGGCCGGGAGACCCCGGCGTGTCCCCACTGGACGGTGTTGGTTAGGATCGTTGGTGTGACTCAGGACGTAGAGATGAACCAGACCCCGCCCGCGGAGGGCTTCCAGGTGGACCAGCCGCGCATCCGCGCGGCGGTACGCGAGATCCTCGAGGCGGTCGGCGAGGACCCGGACCGCGACGGGCTGCAGGACACTCCGGCGCGCGTGGCCAAGGCCTACGCCGAGTTCTTCTCCGGCCTGCACGGCGAGCCGGGGGAGATCCTAGGCACGACCTTCGACATCGACCATAGCGAGCTGGTGCTCGTCAAGGACATCCCCTTCTACTCCACGTGCGAGCACCACCTGGTGCCCTTCCACGGGACCGCGCACGTCGGGTACATTCCGGGCGACGACGGCCACGTGACGGGGCTGAGCAAGCTGGCGCGGCTTGTCGACCTGTATGCGCGGCGCCCGCAGGTCCAGGAGCGGCTGACGACGCAGATCGCCGAGGCCCTGTGCGAGCACCTGGATCCGCGTGGCGTGATCGTCGTGGTGGAGTGCGAACACATGTGCATGTCGATGCGCGGCGTGCAGAAGCCCGGCGCGCGCACCGTCACCTCCGCGGTCCGCGGGCAACTACGCGAAACTGCGACCCGGGCCGAGGCCATGAGCCTCATCCTCGGTAAATAAGAGCCAACGGTAGGAGAACCAATGAACCTCGCAGCCGTCCCCGGGACAGGTCCCGCAACCAGCCCGTTGCCCGTCATCAGGCCCTCCAAGGTGAAGAAGTTCGAGGATCTGCCGACGGGGCGCACCGTGATCATGGGTGTCCTCAACGTCACCGAGGACTCCTTCAGCGACGGCGGCCGCTTCCTCGACACCGAAGACGCCATCAAGCACGGCCTGCGCCTCTTGTACTCCGGCGCGGACATCATCGACGTCGGCGGCGAGTCCACCCGACCGGGCGCCACGTCCGTCGACCCGGGTGTCGAGGCCAAGCGCGTCCTCCCCGTCGTCGAGGCCCTGACGAAGGCCGGCGCCATCGTGTCCGTCGACACGATGCACGTCTCCACCGCGCGCGCGGCCGTCGAGGCCGGCGCCCACATCATCAACGACGTCTCGGGGCTCACGCACGAGGCAGGGATGCCGGAGCTCGTCGCCGAGCTCGGCGTGCCATACGTGCTCATGCACCGCCGCGGTGAGGCGGAGAACATGCACGACTTCGCCCACTACGACGACGTCGTCGGCGAGGTCCTGGCCGAGCTCGGCGACCTGCGCCAGCGCTACCTCGACGCCGGCGTCAAGCCCGAACAGCTCATCATCGATCCGGGCCTGGGCTTCGCGAAGGAGGCCCCGCACAACTGGGCCCTGCTGCACCGGCTCGGCGAGTTCGAAGCCTTCGGTCACCGGGTGCTGATCGGCACGAGCCGTAAGCGCTTCCTCGGTTCGCTGCTCTCCAACGGCGGCGTCCCCGCCGCCGCGGAGGCGCGCGACGCCGCCACGGCGGCCACGAGCGCGCTCGCGGCCGCCGCCGGCGTGTGGGGCGTGCGCGTGCACGACGTCGAGGCCACGTACGACGCCGTCAAGGTCGCCACCGCTTGGGTCCACGGCGGTTCCGGCGAGCCCGCGCAGGACGCCTGACGTGGCCGACAGGATCACCCTCACGGGGATCACGGCGACCGGCCACCACGGAGTCTTCGAGCACGAGAAGCGCGACGGCCAGCCGTTCGTCGTCGACATCGTGCTGCACACCGACATCCGGCCCGCGGCGGCGAGCGACGACCTGACGCTGACGACCCACTACGGTGAACTGGCCGAGCTGGTCACTGAGCACATCGCCTCCGGGCCGTTCGACCTGATCGAGACGCTGACGGAGAACATCGCCGCGGCCGTCCTCGCGGGCTTCGAGCTCGTCGACGCCGTCGACGTCACGGTGCACAAGCCGAAGGCGCCGATCGAGGTGCCGTTCGGCGATGTCGCGATCACGATCCACCGCGAGCGGGGGCAATCATGACCCACGCGCAGCACGTCAGCGCGGTGCTCGCGCTCGGCAGCAACCTGGGCGAGCGCAGCGACACGCTCTCGGTCGCGGTCGGCGACCTCATCGCTCATCCCGAGGTCCGGCTGATCCAGGTCTCGGAGGTCGTGCAGACCCGTCCCGTCGGCGGTCCCGGGGACCAGCCCGACTTCCTGAACATGGTGATGGAGGTCGAGACCACGCTCGCCCCGCTCGAGCTGCTGGCCCACTGCCAGGACGTCGAGAACAGGCACCACCGCGTCCGCGAGGTCCGCTGGGGCCCGCGCACGCTCGACATCGACATCATCACCCACGATCAGACGCGCCTGGCGACAGAGAAACTGACGATCCCGCACCCGCGCGCCGCAGAGCGCGCATTCGTGCTGCGGCCGTGGGCCTGGATGGATCCGGACGCGACGCTGGACGGCGTACCCGTCGCCGACCTCGCCGCGCGGGCCGCCGACCTGGAGGGCCTGCGCCTTTACGACCCGGAGACCGACGAGGTGGGCGGCTAGGGCATGAGCACCATCCGTCCGCTCTGGCTGGCCCTCATCGCCGTCGTCACCGCCGTCCTCGGGTGGGGCGCGAGCCTGCTCGCCGCCGCGAACAGCCTCCCGTCGCCCGTCCTGCACGCCACGAGCCTCATCACGATCGGCGCCGGCACCCTCATCACCCTCGTGCTGGGCCTGCGCGTGCGCGCGTACCAGCGTCAGCGATCCGAGTTCCGGGACCGGGAACGACGGCGGCAGGCCGGCGAGCAAGGGCACGCGCGCGGGGCTGAGAAGCCCGTTGAGATCAGCCCCGTGCTGGCCGCGCGGACGCTCGTGCTGGCGCAGGCCCTCGCCTACGCGGGGGCCGTGATTCTCGGTTGGCACGCCGGCGTCCTCGTCGACCTGCTCGGGGTCGCCCGCGTGGGCTCGGACTCCGTGACGTTGTCTCTCATCATGATTGGTGCCGCCGGTCTCATGAGTGTGGTGGGATGGGCGGTGGAGCAGTTCTGCAAGGTGCCGCCGGGCGACGGCCCGCAGCCAGGCCCCGATGGGCCGCGAGGGGAGACCAATGGAGATGAACAGGGGTATGCACCAGGTGCCGGAGGCTGACGCCGCGGTCGCAGCGGACGACCCGAAGGCCATCGATCCGGAGGGTGTCGACTGGCTGCGCGTTGACCCGGCCTACGTGAAGGTCCGGATCATCGGCGTGCTGATCGGCGGCGTCGTCTGGCTGCTGTTCACGTCGATTCCGCTCATCATGATGCTGACGGGTGTCTGGTCCGGCTTCCCGGCCTGGATCGCGTGGCCGCTGCCCGCCGCCGCGCTCTGCTACTGGATCATCGTCCTGATCGTCACGAACCGCAGGGTCCGCGCGATAGGGTACGCCGAACGCGATGACGACCTCCTGGTCCGCCAGGGCATCTTGTTCAAACGGGTGCTCGTGGTCCCCTACGGACGGATGCAGTACGTTGACGTGCAGATGGGCCCCGTGGACCGCGCGTTCGGCCTGTGCAAGGTCCAGCTGCACACGGCCGCCTCCGACGTCACCGCGACCATTCCGGGCGTCACCACCGCTGAGGGCGCCCGCCTGCGCGAGCAGCTCTCCGCCCGCGGCGAGGCGAGGCTGGCCGGGCTGTGAGCCACAACCAGCCTGTCCCGCACGACGACGCCGCACGCGATGCTGCGCACGACGGCGTTGTGGACGACGTAGCCGCGAACGACTCCGCTGCCGGGGCGGGCACCGAAGTCGGGGACTTCCGCGAAGAGGCGCCGTGGCGCCGCGTGCATCCCGTTTCACCGTTCGTGCGCGGCTGGATCGTCATCGTGGCGCTCGTCTACGGTTTCGGCCAGAACTGGCTGCAGAACCTGATCCCCGGCTTCGGCGGAGATGAGGGCGGCGATTCCTCCAAAGACGAGGAGATCGCGGACTTCTTCACCGGGTCGGCCGTCTGGATCGTCGGCGGCGGCCTGCTCCTCCTCCTGCTGATCCTCGGCGGCTTCTTCCTCTCCTGGAAGATGACGCGCTACCAGCTGACCGACCGGCACGTGAACGTCCGGTCGGGCATCGTTTTCCGCCAGCAGCGGCAGGCGCGCATCGACCGGGTGCAGGCGATCGACATCGTCCAGCCACTGATCGCGCGTATCTTCGGCCTCGCCGAGCTCAAGTTCGAGGTCGCCGACGGCGGCTCGACCGCGATGAAGCTCGCCTTCCTCAAACTCGCCGCCGCGAAGGACCTGCGGGCGGCGATTCTCGCCCGGGCCGCGGGGCTCCGCACACAGACGGCAGGCGGGCCAGCGCCTCGGGACCCCGCGCGCGAGGACCCCGAGGGCACTCAGAGCACGCACGACGTCGTACCGGAGGCGCCCGCGGCGCCCGAGAACGTGCTGGTGCGCGTTCCCCCCGGGCGGCTGCTCGCCTCGATCGTGCTCAGCCCGGCGGTCTGGATCGCGATCATCATCCTGGGCGTGGGCCTCGTGGTCCAGCTCGCGACCGACAACGGCTTCCTCATGGTCTACCTGCTGCCGGGCCTGTTCGGTTTCGTGCCGTGGATCTGGGGACTGTTCAATAACGGATTCAACTTCGCCGCGGGTGTCAGCCCCGACGGGCTGCGCCTGAGCTACGGCCTGCTCGACACCCGGCATCAGACCGTCCCGCCCGGGCGGATCCAGGCCGTGCAGATCCGTCAGGGCATCATCTGGCGGCTCATGGGCTGGCACAAGATCGTCGTCAACGTCGCCGGTTACGGGGCGGGGGCCGACGGCGGGGAAACGCGCTCGACCGTGCTGCCCGTCGGAACCCGGGCGGACGTGCTGAACATCCTCTCGATCGTGCTGCCGAACCCCGGAACCGACCGCCCCCTCGAGCTGGTTGAGGCCGGCATTGCCGGCTCGGGCCCCGCGGAAGGGTTTACGACGACGCCGCGCACCGCGCGCTTCATTTCGCCGCTCGCGTGGCGGCGGCAGGGGTTCACGGTGACCACGACCGCGGTTTTCTCCCGGTACGGCTTCCTGAACCGGTACCTCGATATCGTTCCGCACGAGCGCACACAGGGGATTGGGCTCGTCCAAGGCCCGCTGGCCCGGGCTGCCGCGGTCTGCTCGGTCCGGTTGATGACCACCGATGGCCCGGTCTCGCCGTACATCGTCCAGGCGGCCGGTCCCGTGGCCCGGCGCTTCTTCCTCGAGCAGTCCGCCCGGGCTGCCCGCGCCCGTGCCGTGCACGACCGCAACCACTGGCTCGACGACGATCCCTACGGCACGGGCCTGGCACAGCTTCCGGTCGCGAAGCAGGCCGTCGCGGCCGGGGCGGGCCCGGAGGCCGCGGATTCCGCACCACTGCTGGACGCACCTGCCCCTCCGCTGAGCGCTGAGATCGAGACGAACCTGCGAGAGAAGGACGACAAGCATGACTAAGCCCGGCCGGCTCGGCATCGGCGTCATCAGCGCTGGCAAGGTGGGGGCCGTCCTCGGCGCCGCCCTGCGCGCGGCGGAGCACCAGATCGTCGGCGTGCACGCGGTGTCCGAGGACTCGCGCGAGCGGGCCGAGAACCTGTTGCCCGGTGCCCCCGTTCTCGAGATCGACGAGATCCTGCGCCGCGCAGAGCTGGTGCTCTTCGCCGTCCCGGACGACCAGCTCGGCCCGCTTGTCGCGGGCCTTGCCGACGCAGGACACTTCAAACCAGGCCAGCTCGTCGTCCACACGGCCGGACGGTTCGGCCTCGAGGTGCTCGCCCCGGCGCGCGCGGCCGGCGCCATCGGACTCGCGATCCACCCTGCCATGACCTTCACGGGCATGAGCCTGGACCTCGCCCGCCTGCCGGATTGCGTCTTCGGCGTCACAGCCGAGAACATGATGCTGCCGATCGCCCAGGCGCTCGTCGTCGAAATGGGGGCCGAGCCCGTCGTCATCGCCGATGCGGACCGGGTGACCTATCACGCAGCGCTCGCGCATGCCTCGAACCATCTCGTCACCCTCGCCGGACAGGCCGCTCAGCTGCTGAACGAGGTGGGGGTCGAACATCCAGACCGGCTCCTTGGCCCGCTCATGCGCGCCTCCCTCGAGAACGCGCTCGCCTCTGGGGAAGGGGCTCTAACGGGCCCGGTCGCTCGCGGGGACGCCGGAACCGTCGCCCAGCACGTGGAAGCGCTCGAGGACGTGGACGACGACGTCCGGACGGCCTACACGTCCATGGCGCTGGCCACTGCGTTGCGCGCCGCCGATCGCGGACTGATCACCCGCGCCCAAGCGCTCGAGCTGGCCCGTATCCTCGGCGCAGCCTCCTCCTAGACTGTGTGGCGTGAGTAGACACGAGGAACACGCACCCAGGATCGTCCGCACCGTCGCCGAGCTGAAAGCCGCCGGCCGCAAACTTCTCGAGGCTGCAGCCGGCCAAGGACGCGAGGCTTCGCTCGGGCTCGTGCCGACGATGGGCGCGCTGCACGAGGGGCACGCGCGCCTCATCGCGCAAGCGCGCGACGAGAACGCCGTCGTCGTCGTCACCGACTTCGTCAACCGACTCCAGTTCGACGACCCGGCGGACTTCGAGCGTTACCCCCGCAATCTGGAGGCTGACGTGGCGATCGCCGCGTCCGCCGGTGCTGACCTGATCTTCGCCCCGGAGGAGAGCGAGGTCTACCCCGACGGTCGACCCCGCGTTGTGCTCTCGGCGGGAACACTCGGGGAGAGGTTTGAGGGGGCCTCGCGCCCCGGGCACTTCGACGGCATGCTGACCGTGGTCGCGAAGCTGCTCCACTACGGGATGCCCGACCCGGCAACGCCCGCAGCGACCACGTATCGTGCCTACTTCGGTCAGAAGGACGCCCAGCAACTGGCGATTGTGCGCAGACTCGTGCATGACCTCGACTACCCAGTGCAGATCAGGCCGGTGCCCATCGTCCGTTCGGCGGAGGGGCTGGCGCTCTCGAGCCGAAACGAGTTCCTGACCGACGAGCAGTTGGATGCCGCGCTCGTGCTCTCCCGCTCGCTGTTCCTGATGAAGGAACGGGCTGATGCGCGTCTACCGCTCCGGCCCGCCGAGGCGGTGGCCATGATCGACTCCGCCCCGGGGGTGGAGCTGGACTACTTCGAGATCGTCGACCCGGGAACGCTGGAACCGCTCGCGTTCAATGGTGTGGAGACGCCTTTGACCGGGGAGGCACTGGCCTTGGTGGCGGCACGCGTCGGCGGGGTTCGCCTGATCGACAACATGCCATTGACGGCAGGCTAGGGCGAGGACCGGCGCCAATCGTCACGGGGCTTTCACCGGACACACAGGGTGTCCTGCGAGAACAGTCAGGAATGTGACGCAGGACGCAGGCCAGCCGACCCGGGGACTCAGGCGTTCGAGGGGCCCACATCCGCGTGAATCCGAGGGAAACGGGCGGTTTCGGTCAGGAGGCCCTCCGATTTGGCAGTCGCGTAAAACCTGTGTAAAGTATTTCGAGTCGTCGCGACGAGGACAGCGGAGATCGAAGAGATCACCGGCTGGGAATCATTGTTAGACGGCGGCTTTCCTTTCATTTTTCTTCCGGATTCTTTCCGGGGTGTTTTTAGCGCCCGGGAGTTGGTTTTCGAAGGGAAATTGATTCCGGGAACGGCCAAGCAGATCACGCAGAGCGGATTTGCACGGCGGGAACGGATGAGGTAAGCTGGATAAGTTGCCGCGAATTGAGCGGATCGGCCGGAAAGAGGCTGGTTGGTGAAGCGTGT
>MLDA01000040.1 GCA_023896275.1 Kocuria rosea subsp. polaris
GAGACAATCTCCTTACGTCCAATCTCCCACCCTCCATTATCCCCGGGACGATTCAGGTGTTTGTTGTGTTGGTGGCATCATCATCATTTGGAGGACTCGGGGTGGCAGATCCGGATGCGTTCGGGGGTGCCGTGGGTGCGGGCTCCGGGGTGGGATGATCCGTTCGGGGTGTTCCGGCCGGCCCTTGGCGCGTTGACGCGGCGTAGCCGGCATCGCCGCCCCGGACCAGTCCGGACCGGGACCGGTGGTGGTGTGCTGCGCCCGGGTCCTAGCACGGGACCGGATCCTGGCGAGGGACCAGGTCCGAGTCCGGGTCCGGGTCCCGGCGCGGTCGCGGGCGAAGGTGTCGGTGAAGGTGAATCCGCGGGAGAAGGATCGGGCGAAGGGGCTGGGTTCGTGGAGGTCCCGCGGGCGGGGACGTGGCCGGTCCGGTCGGTGCCGGAGTGGCCGTGGGAACGCGATGCGGGCGCTGGCGCTCACGAGAGTACTGGCGGCGGGGATGGCGCCGGTGTGAGGGGATGGGAGAGCGAGGAGGAGTTCACTGCCCGGTGGGACGCGACCGTAGCCCGGGCACCGGGTGAGTCCGTGGCGGAGAACCGTGCCGGGTGGAGTGCCCGGAACGACCCGCCCCCATGGGACGACGACGAGGACGCAGGCGACGCATCGCCAGGCACAAGCGTTGACTCCACCGGACACGACAGCGATGGCGACTGAACCGGCAATGGGGAATGCGGTGAGTCAGGCACCTGGACGTGGGGAAACTGAGTTGCTGAGTTACTGCGGGGCGGCGAGCTCGAACCAGTCGTCGCCGGCGACGAGGTGGACTGCGTCGAAAGAACGAGCGACGAGAGCGGGGCGAGCCTCTGGGTCTGCGGCTGCCGCGGCGTCGCGGAGCGCGAGGGCCAGCTCGGACTCCGCCTCATCGAGAGCGGTCGTGAGATCGTCGTCGTCCGGGGTCGGGTACGCGCTCTCTCGCATCGCCGAGCACTCGTTCGGCAGGAGGTCAGCCAGCTGGTCGCCGAGGCGGGCCCTCTCGTCCGCCTCGACCCACCACCGGGAAGGTGCGTCCTTGTCCTCCGGCGCCTCCTGTGGGCGCGGCGCGTCGCGGCGGACCGCGGCGTATTCGTACAGGTAAGCGAGCTGGTAGGCGGTTCGCGCCGCGCTCGCGACGGCTTCGCACCGCTCAGCGGTCACCGCCACGCCCTCCGGCTCGGCCGCCGTGAGAAGGTCCCCGTGGACCGCCGCGGCCGCATCCGGATCGAGTAGCGCGAGCGCTTCGAGCTGCTCCATGCCGACGGCGACCAGAGTGCGCACGCGCTCGGCCGGGACAGTGGCGCCCGCGGCGTCTGTGGCTTCTGGATCCACTTCGACGGTCAGGGCGAGCCCCAGCGTCGCCCGGGCGGCGTCGTCCAGCTGCTCGGACAGCGACTCCAGATCCGTGGCCGGCGCGATTGGTGCCGGGGCTGGTTCGACCTCGGGGATCCAGTCGAAGTAGGGCTCCACGCGCTCGGGGGGCCCGACAAGGGCGGGGTGCGCCGAAAGGGCCCGTACGACGTCGTCCGGCGCGTCCGCGCCCACCGACGCCGCGGATTCGGCGAGGACCGCCACGTGTTCTTCGACACTCGGCGGGGCGGGGGCGTCCCCCTTGCGGGCAGCGCCGGTGACCGCCGTCGTGCCGAGGGCCAGGACGATCCCGCACAGCACAACAACTACGACGAACTGCCGCGTGCTGCGTATGAAGCGTCGCCAGAGCGGGGGGCGTCGGTGGCGACGGTGGCGGGTGTCTCTGGCATGCTGATTCATCGCCATGATCTTCCCATGGGCGCGGCGACGGGTACCGGTTCGACGCGTCGTGGACCGCTTCCCGGACCGTTTCCGCAAGGGGGCTACGAGCGGTCGCGGGAGAAAATGGTTAGTCTGGTCTGCACAACATCGAATATGTGGGAGGAACAATGACCGGCAAGCCGGTAGATGCCCAAGCGGAGGCCCAACGACTCACGGAGTATCTGAGGCCCGCAGTCGCCTCCCACGATCTGCTCCTCGAAGAAGTCGAGATCCGCTACTCGGGTAAGCAGCCCACCGTGCATGTGGTCGTGGACCACGCGGAGGGCACCGAGAGCGTCGACCTCGACACCATCGCCGCCGTGTCCCAGTCCGTTTCGATGGCACTGGACGCCGACCCGAACGATTCGGGAGCCCCCTACGATCTCGAGGTCTCCTCCTTCGGCGTGAGCCGTCCGCTGACCGAGCCACGTCACTGGCGCCGCAACTTGGGGCGTAAGGTCACGGCCAACCTCTCCGGCGAGGAGAACGTCACCGGTCGCCTCACGGAGGTGGGAGAGGCTGGCGTCGTGCTGGTTCCCGACGTGCCGGTGAAAAAGGGTATGAAGGCCAAGACCGGCGACCCGGTCGAGCTGGCGTTCGAGCAGATCCGCCGCGGCAAGGTGGAAGTGGAATTCAACCGGCCAGACCATGGTCCGGACATTGTCGACACGATCGTTGACAGCAACGAAGAGGAGGCCTGAGATGGACATCGACATGAGCGCGTTGCGCCTCTTGGTCAGCGAGCGTGGAATCTCGCTCGAGAAAGTCATCCCGACCATGGAGCAGGCCCTGCTGGCCGCCTACCACAAGACGCCGGGCGCCTTCACAGCCGCCCGCGCGGAAGTGGACGAGAAGTCCGGGCATGTGACGATCTGGGCGAAGGAGATCGAGAAGGACGGGACCGTCGTCGGCGAGTTCGACGACACCCCGGAGGGCTTCGGTCGGGTCGCCGCGTCGACGGCGCGCCAGGTGATCATGCAGCGCCTGCGCGATGCCGAGGACGACCAGATCCTGGGCCGTTTCAAGGGCCGCGAGGGGCAGCTCGTCTCCGGCCAGATCCAGCAGGGCAACAAGCCCCATATGGTCCAGGTCGACCTCGGTGAGATCGAGGCGCTGCTGCCGCCGCCCGAGCAGGTGCCGGGGGAGACCTATCCGCACGGCGGGCGCCTACGCGCCTACGTCACCTCGGTTGCCAAGGGCACCAAGGGTCCGTCCGTGACCCTTTCGCGCACCCACCCGAACCTCGTACGGGCCCTCTTTGAACTCGAGGTACCGGAGATCGCCGACGGCTCCGTGGAGATCGTCGCGCTGGCCCGCGAGGCCGGGCATCGCACCAAGATGGCCGTGCGTGCCACGAAGGCCGGCATCAACGCGAAGGGCGCCTGCATCGGTGAGATGGGCACCCGCGTCCGCGCGGTCATGAACGATCTCAACGACGAGAAGATCGACATCGTGGATTTCAGCGAGGACCCGGCAACCTTCATCGCCTCCGCACTCTCGCCGTCGAAGGTGTCTTCCGTCACCATCGTCGACGAGTCGGTGCGCCAGGCGCGCGTCGTCGTTCCCGACTACCAGCTCTCGCTCGCGATCGGCAAGGAGGGGCAGAACGCCCGCCTGGCCGCGAAACTCACCGGCTGGCGCATCGACATCATCTCCGACGCCAAGGCTGCGGGCGCGCTGGACGAGGCCTAACTCCCGCGCACCGACGCCCCCGTCGCCACCCATGCCCGGAACGCGCTCGGGCGTGGGGAGGCGCGCGGGACGGCGCGGAAGCGTTAGACTGGTATGTGGTTTGCCCTCTCCGCGCGTCCCGAGACGCGTTGTGTGGGGCCGACAGGGCAGGTCAGAACGACGCGCCGGCGGCACCTAGGTGACCGCGGCGGGTCGGCATTCGGAGGATGGAGCGTCACGTGAGCGAGGTCGAAGGCCCGCAGCGGACGTGCATCGGATGCAGGCAGGTAGACGATCAGTCCTCGCTGCTGCGTTGGGCGTTGACCCAGGACGACGACGGAAAGTCTGTCGTCCCGGATCCACGACGACGCAAGTCCGGGCGTGGTGCATGGATGCACCCGCGGCCGGAGTGCGCCGCCACGGTCGTCCGGAAACGGGCATTCTCCCGGGCTTTTCGAGCCCAGGTCCGCATGCCCGCCGACGAGACGATCTCAGCGGCCATCGACGCGTTCACGGCTCGTGAACGCGCCGACGTAACCGTTCAACCTGAAAGCGGGTCAGAAATCTGATGGAAACCCGATGAGTGGCAAGCGATGAGCGCCTAGCTATGAAACAAAAGTTATGCGCCGCAGCAGGTGTGCCGTCATTTGGCGCGCACCGCAGACGTAAGAACATGACGGTTCACTCCTAGCAACTTTTAACGTGCGAGGGGCGGACCGAGACAGGAGAAATGTGGCCAAGGTCCGCGTACACGAGCTCGCGAAAGAGCTCGGAATTCCTTCCAAGGAAGCCCTCTCGAAGTTGCAGGAAATGGGCGAATTCGTTCGTTCTGCCTCCTCGACCATCGAGCCCCCCGTAGTCAAGAAGCTACGCAGCGCCTACCCGAATGCGGGTGGCGGAGCAGCGGAGAAGTCGGCCAAACCGGCTGGCGCCGCCGCACCTAAGCCTTCTTCAGGCATCAAGCCGGGCCCCAAGCCCGCACCAAAGCCCGCGGCGAAGACGGAGGCCCCCGCGCCCGCGCCGGAGGAGTCCAAGCCGGCAGCACCGGCGCCGGCTGCATCCGAGACCCGCGAGGTCTCGAAGCCGGCCGCCAGCGGCGACGCAGCGCGTCCAGGCGCACCGAAGCCCGGTGCCCCGAAGCCGGGCGGCCCCAAGCCGGGCGCACCGCGTCCGGGCAACAACCCGTTCTCCTCGCAGCAGGGCATGCGCTCTCGCGA
>MLDA01000041.1 GCA_023896275.1 Kocuria rosea subsp. polaris
ATGTTCTCGGTGGCACCCTGGTGGAACCACTCGGAATGCGCTTCCAGAGGCGGCCGGTACCCGATACTCGAGTGCAGGCGCGTCTGGTTGTACCAAGCCACCCATTTCGAGGTCTCGGCCATGACTTCGATCAGTCCCGACCAGTCGTGTCGATCGATCAGCTCGGCCTTGTACACGGAGTTCAGCGCCTCCGCCATCGCGTTGTCATAACTATCCCCGCGCGAACCGACCGAGGCGACGACCTCCGATTCGGCCAAGGTCTCGCCGTAGCGGATGGACCGGAACTGCACGCCCCGATCACTGTGGTGAACCAGCCCGGAGACGTCCTCGCCGGCCCGGTACTTCGCCGCCAGTGCCATCGTGAGCGCGTCACGGGCCAACGATTCCCGCATGTGGTTCGTCACCTGCCAGCCCACGATCTCACGATGGAACACGTCCAGGATGAACGTCGTGTACACCCAGCCCAGACGCGTGGGAACGTACGTGATATCGGCGACCCACAATCTGTTCGGGCCTGCGGCCGTGAACTCGCGTTCGACGAGATCCTCCGGACACTCCGAGGGCTGCGCCGACCGGGTCTTCGGCCGCTTTCGCTTCCGGCGGACCCCGTCGATGCCCAGCCGCCGCATCAGCCGCTCGACCGTGCACCGGGCGATACGACCGAAACGATCCGCGTGCTGCCTGTTCAGCTCATGCCACATCTTGCGCACCCCGTAGCAGCGGTAGTTGGCCTCGTAAACCGCTTCGATCGCGACCATGAGGTCCGCGTCCCGCGCTGCCCGGGCGCACGGCGGTCTCTTCTTGTACGCGTAGTACGAGCTCACAGCGATCCGCGCGGCCGTCCCGGACAACACACGCACGATCGGCTCGACTCCGAACTCGTCCCTGTTCGTGTCAATGAAATCGACGATTACCTCGAAGGGCGGTCGAGCTCCGCCGCGAAGAAAGCCGAAGCCCTCTTGAGGATCTCGTTCGCCCGCTTCGACTCGGCCAACTCGGCCCGCAGGCGGCGGTTCTCCGCTTCCAGATCCACGGACTCGGCAGGGCTCTGCTTCCCCGACTTCTTGTGGTTACGCACCCAGACCCGCATGGTCTCGCGATTTATCCCGAGTTCCTTCGCGACCCTCGTGACGGCCCCCTCGGCCGTCGCTGGATCGGCCTGGGCATGAAGCACGAGCTCAACCGCCCGCGCCTTCATCTCGTCACTGTATTTCACCGGCAAGAGACAATCTCCTTACGTCCAATCTCCCACCCTCCATTATCCCCGGGACGATTCA
>MLDA01000042.1 GCA_023896275.1 Kocuria rosea subsp. polaris
CCTGTCACTGAGCAGTCGATCAATGCTCCGTTCGAGGTTCTCGAGCCGGGCACGGCCGAGCCGACGGTGACTGTTGATCCGACGGCTGTTGAGCCGGGCGAGTCGACCGAGGTGTCGGGTGAGAACTTCGCTCCGAACGATGAGGTCGAGATCCAGCTGGTTGATCCTGAGGGCAACCCGGTGGGTGACCCGGTCACGGTTCCGACGGATGAGAATGGCAACTTCGTTGGTGAGCTGCCGGTTCCGGAAGGTACGGAGCCGGGCGACTACACGGTCGTGGCTACGGATTCCGAGGGCAACGAGGGCTCCGCGCCGCTCGAGATCCTGGCTCCGGGCTCGGGTGACGGTTCGATTGGTGACTTCGTCTGGGACGACACCAACGCTGATGGTGTTCAGGATGCCGGCGAGCCCGGTGTTCCGGGTGTGGTCGTCAACCTGCTCGACGCTGATGGCAACGTGGTTGAGGACGCCGAGGGTAACCCGGTGACCGACACGACGGATGAGAACGGCCTTTACGGCCTGAACGGGCTGGAGCTGGGCGATTACATCGTCGAGTTCGTGGCTCCGGAGGGCAAGACCTTCTCGCCGCAGGCTGCTTCGGGTAACGATGCCACTGATTCGGATGCGAACCCGGAGGACGGGCGCACTGATGTGGTGGCGTTGACCGAGGAGATGTCGGTTGTCGACACGGTTGATGCTGGTCTGATCGACGACGACGCTGCCGGTGAGCCGACGGTGACTGTTGATCCGACGGCTGTTGAGCCGGGTGAGTCGACCGAGGTGTCGGGTGAGAACTTCGCTCCGAACGATGAGGTCGAGATCCAGCTGGTTGATCCTGAGGGCAACCCGGTGGGTGACCCGGTCACGGTTCCGACGGATGAGAATGGCAACTTCGTTGGTGAGCTGCCGGTTCCGGAAGGTACGGAGCCGGGCGACTACACGGTCGTGGCTACGGATTCCGAGGGCAACGAGGGCTCCGCGCCGCTCGAGATCCTGGCTCCGGGCTCGGG
>MLDA01000043.1 GCA_023896275.1 Kocuria rosea subsp. polaris
CCTGTCACTGAGCAGTCGATCAATGCTCCGTTCGAGGTTCTCGAGCCGGGCACGGGTGCAGGCGATGGTTCGATTGGTGACTTCGTCTGGGACGACACCAACGCTGATGGCGTTCAGGACGCCGGCGAACCCGGTGTTCCGGACGTCGCCGTCAACCTGCTCGATGCTGAAGGCAACCCGGTTGAGGACGCCGAGGGTAACCCGGTGACCGACACGACGGATGAGAACGGCCTCTACGCTCTGGAGGGGCTGGAGCTGGGCGATTACATCGTCGAGTTCGTGGCTCCGGAGGGCAAGACCTTCTCGCCGCAGGCTGCTTCGGGTGACGACGCCACTGATTCGGACGCCAACCCGGAGGACGGGCGCACTGATGTGGTGACGCTGACCGAGGAGACGCCGGTTGTCGACACGGTCGATGCTGGTCTGATCGACGACGACGCTGCCGGCATCGGTTCGATTGGTGACTTCGTCTGGGACGACACCAACGCCGATGGTGTTCAGGATGCCGGCGAACCCGGTGTTCCGGACGTCGCCGTCAACCTGCTCGACGCTGATGGCAACGTGGTTGAGGACGCCGAGGGTAACCCG
>MLDA01000044.1 GCA_023896275.1 Kocuria rosea subsp. polaris
CGGGTGAGAACTTCGCTCCGAACGACGAGGTCGAGGTTCAGCTGGTTGATCCTGAGGGCAACCCGGTGGGTGACCCGGTCACGGTTCCGACGGATGAGAATGGCAACTTCGTTGGTGAGCTGCCGGTTCCGGAAGGTACGGAGCCGGGCGACTACACGGTTGAGGTTGTCGACGGTGAGGGCAACGAGGGCTCCGCGCCGCTCGAGGTCCTGGATCCGGCTGCGGGCGTCATGACGCTGACGCCGAACCCGGCGGCTGTTGAGCCGGGCGACACCACGGAGATTTCCGGTACCGGCTTCACGCCGGGCGAGGACATCACCGTCGAGCTGCTCGATGCTGAGGGCAACCCGGTGACCGATGTTGTCACTCCTGCTGACGAGAACGGCGAGATCCTGACGGATCTGGTTGTTCCCGAGGATGCTGTTCCGGGGCCGGACTACCTGGTTGAGGCCACGGATCCTGTCACTGAGCAGTCGATCAATGCTCCGTTCGAGGTTCTCGAGCCGGGCACGG
>MLDA01000045.1 GCA_023896275.1 Kocuria rosea subsp. polaris
CATCAGCCAGCCGGTCAACGGCACCAGCCCGTCCTTGGGAGAACCGAGGGTGAGGAAACGATTGCCCTGCGCCCGCTCCTCCGCAGGGTCCGGGCCGTCCTGATCCAGACAGGCACCCCACTGATGGGCAAGCTTGACCATCTGCGGGTAACTCAACGCCAACCCCTCCTCCGGCAGCACCGGGCTGGCGCTTGGATTGTCGCCGTCGGCGGTGTTGTCGGGAGAGTTATCGGTGCTGTTCTCTTCAGCCGTGGCCTGCTGGGCCAGGCGGGCGGCCAGGGCGCCGGTGGCCGCATCCACCAGTTCGGCCTCGGCCTTAGCCAGCATCGCCGGGTCGGCCCGGCGGGCGCCTTTGTTCAACATCCCCGTCACCAGGGACGCGGTCGCCGGGTCGATCCGGCC
>MLDA01000046.1 GCA_023896275.1 Kocuria rosea subsp. polaris
CCTCACCCTCGGTTCTCCCAAGGACGGGCTGGTGCCGTTGACCGGCTGGCTGATGCCCGAAGTCGCCGCCCACCTCCAGCGGGTCTTCGACGCACACTCGAACCCCGCCGCCCGCACCACCGGCACGGACCCCGCGGCTGCCGGTACCGACCCGAATACTGGCGGTGCCGAAGCGAACGCAGCCGGCGCGGACCCGAACACTGACGACACGGACGCGGCGGGTGCGAACGCCACTGCAACCACCGGCCCCGCAACGACCGGTGCAACGGTGTTAGACACGCGGACCGCGGCACAGAAACGTCACGACATCCTCATGACCATGATCCAAGCCGCCGCCCGCTGCGAAAGCACCCCGAACCTCGGCGGGGATACCGCGACCTTGCT
>MLDA01000047.1 GCA_023896275.1 Kocuria rosea subsp. polaris
CTCCTTACGTCCAATCTCCCACCCTCCATTATCCCCGGGACGATTCACGCCGTCCGCGTGTCTAACACCGTTGCACCGGTAGTTGCGGGGCCGGTGGTTGCAGTGGCGTTCGAACCCGCCGCGTCCGTGTCGTCAGTGTTCGGGTCCCCGCCGAGAGCGTTCACTTCGGCACCACCAGTACTCGGGCCGGTACCGGCAGCCTCGGGGTCCGTGCCCGTGGTGCGGGCGGCGGGGTTCGAGTGTGCGTCGAAGACCCGTTGGAGGTGGGCGGCGACTTCGGGCATCAACCACCCGGTCAACGGCACCAGCCCGTCCTTGGGAGAACCGAGGGTGAGGGAACGCTTGC
>MLDA01000048.1 GCA_023896275.1 Kocuria rosea subsp. polaris
ACCATCTGCGGGTAACTCAACGCCAACCCCTCCTCCGGCACCACCGGGTCCACGGGATCGCCTGAGGTGTCTGGGCTCTCGGGAGTGTTGCCGTGCTGTTCTCTTCAGCCGTGGCCTGCCGGACCAGGCGGGCGGCCAGGGCGCCGGTGGCCGCGTCCACCAGTTCGGCCTCGGCCTGAGCCAGCAGTGCGGGGTCCGCCCGGCGGGCGACTTTGTTCAACATCCCCGTCACCAGGGACGCGGTCGCCGGGT
>MLDA01000049.1 GCA_023896275.1 Kocuria rosea subsp. polaris
GGCCGCCTCTGGAAGCGCATTCCGAGTGGTTCCACCAGGGTGCCACCGAGAACATAGCGGCTTAGGAAACAAAGAAAAACACCCTCTACCAAACCCGGTGCTTGACACGTCGATGCCGTCGAGTTCGGCGTAGCCCTGCGGGTCCAGCAGGTCCTCGGCGTTCACGTGCACGAGCAAGGTCGCGGTATCCCCGCCGAGGTTCGGGGTGCTTTCGCAGCGGGCGGCGG
>MLDA01000004.1 GCA_023896275.1 Kocuria rosea subsp. polaris
GGCGGCTTCCGCGGCGGTGCTCCCGACATCCTGCGGCGAGCTGGCCGCGGCGGCATCGGCGCTCCCGGCCCGGCCCCGAAGCCTAAGCCTCCGACCGGGCGCGGACCCGCCCACGTCCGTCAGGGCGGCGGTGGCCTGCCCGACGAGGACCAGCAACCCGGCCGGGAACACGAGCAGCCACCACGCGCCCGACGCCAGCCCGCCCCGCGCGTCTTCCAGGAGCAGGCCGAGCGACGCCGACTCCGGCGGCAGCCCGACGCCGAGGAAGGACAGGGCGCTCTCGTGCCAGATCGCGTGCGGCAGCTGCAACGCCAGCGCGATCGCCGCCTGCGGGGCGATGGCCGGAATCAGGTGCGTGAAGGCGATGAACGACGCCGGCGCCCCGCCGGCCCGCGCGAGGTGGACGTAGTCGGCGGTGCGCTCGGAGATGAGGCGTGAGCGGACGATCCTCGCCACCTGCGTCCAGTGGGTCAGGGCGATCGAGAGGATGATCGCCCACCAGCGGCCGGGCCACAGGGCGACGATCATCACCGCGAGCAGCAGGTGCGGCATCGCGTTGGTGGCGTCCACGAGCCGCATGAGCACACGGTCGACGACGCCGCCGCGCCACGCGGCGAGCCATCCGATGCCGACGCCGAGCACGGTGGACGCGAGCGATGCCAGCAGCGCCAACATCAACGACATGCGCAGGGCCTGGGCCGAACGAATCCAGACGTCGCGGCCCAGCTGATCGGTGCCGAAGGGGTGCTCGGCCGACGGCGCCCGCAGGACGGCGGACAGGTCCACCGCCCGCGGATCCAGCGGCTGCAGCCACGGCACGAGTACCGCATAGAGCACGGCCAGCCCCAACAGGGCCACCGGCAGGGCGCGGGGTCTAAACATCGCTCACCCGCGGGTCGAGCAGCAGGTAGCAGGCGTCGGCCAGGGCGGATCCCGCGAAGACCGCCGCGCAAGTCAGCGCCGTGACGGCCGCCAACAGCGGGAAGTCGCCGGCGATGGCGGAGTCCACGGTGGCCGCGGCCAGGCCCGGCCAGGAGAACACTGCCTCGACGATCAGCGCGCCGGTCACGAGCTCGCCCAAGCGGGTGCCCACGACGGTTGTAAAGGGCAGCAAGGCCGCCGGGAGGACGTGGGAGCGCAGCACCTCGAACTCGCTCAGCCCGCGCCCGCGCGCGGCCAGGACCGCGTCGCTGCCCAGCGCCTCGATCACGGACGCCCGCAGATTCAACACGAGCCACGGCAGCAGGGTCACGGCCAGGACCGCAACCGGCAGGACGAGATGCAGGGCCAAACCGGCCGCCGTCGTCTCCTGCCCGCTGGAGGCGGCGCCACCGGCCGGCAGACCGAGGCCGAGCGCGAAGACGGCGATGGCCACGAGCCCCAGGACGAACGGCGGGACCGCCTGGGCGGCGTGGGCCAACCCGCGCACGACGGCGTCGGCCGGGGACCCGGGGCGGCGGGCGGCGCCCAGCGCCAACAGGACGGAGGCCACGATGGCCACGAGCAGCCCGAGGGATGTGAGCAGGGCGGTGTAGGGCAGACGCTCGGCGATGACGACGGCGACCGGCTGGCCGAAGAGACGGGAAACGCCCCAGTCGCCGTGCGCAGCGTTCGACGCCCAGGTCCACCACGTCGCATACCAGGCGTCGTTCAGGCCCAGCTCCTGGGCCAGCGCCTCGCGCTCGGCGCCGGTGGTGCGCTCGTAGTTGGAGCCCAGGTAGAGGGCCAGCGGGTTGAATGGCGCGAGGGAGGCGAGCCAGAAGACGACGGCGGTGATCGCCGCCGTGGCGGGGATCCCGACGAGTGCCCGCCGCCCGAGCAACCCGACGGCCTCGCGGATCCGCAGCCGGCGGCGGACCACGCCGGCCGTCGGGATCCCGCTCACGGCCTCGGGACCCATTGCCCGATCTTCACCCACGGGCCCCAGGCCGTGCCGTGGTCGTGGGGTTCCAAGAGCGTGCCCGTGCCCTGCCAGGCCTCGGTCACCGCGGTGCGCTGGACGTAGGTGTGGTCCACGAACGCGAGCAGGACCATCGACGGGGCGTCGACGTAGCGGCGCTGCACCTCGCGGTACGCGGCGGCCCGCTGCCCCGGGTCGAGAGTGGCGCGGCCGGCCTCCAGTGCCCGGTCCATGTCCGGGTCGTCGAACCGGCTCGGGTTGTCGTAGTAGGCACCGGCGGCCGGATAGGAGGAGTGCAGCATCTTGTAGACCTGGGTGTCGACGTCGTACGGGGTGTCTCCGCCGCCGAGCATGATCGCGTCGGTCCCCACCCGCGGCTCGGCCTGGTCGAAGGTTGCCGCCTCCACCGCGACATCGATGCCGAGCTCCATCATCTGGGAGGAGAAGGCGAGGGACAGGTCCCGGCGCAGCTGGTCTCCGGGGTTGTACATGAGGGTGAACGCGGCCGGTGTGCCGTCCTTGGACCGCATGCCCGACTCATCCGCCGTCCAGCCCGCCTCGTCCAGAAGGACCGCCGCGCGCTGCGGGTCGTGCTCGAAAACGGCCGACGGGTCGAACGCGTCGCCGTACTCGCCCGGCACGAAGGTGTGCGCCGGGCGCCCGGAGCCGGCGAGGACGCCGTCGACGAGGGAGTCCCGGTCCACCGCGAGGTTCATTGCGAGCCGGACCTGCGGGTCGGAGGTCAACGGGTGGTCCGCCGGCAGTGACAGGCCACGCCAGTCGGCGGACGTGGCCGTGACGAGCTCTAGGTCGGGATCGTCAGCGAGGCTCGCGGCCAGGCGCGGTGGCAGGACGGTGCCGTCGAACTCGCCGGCCTGCAGGCGCTGGACCCGGGCGTTGTCGTCGGGGGCCGCCTCGTAGACGACCCGCTCGGGGGCGACCTCGCCGCCGCGGTACTCCGGGTTGGCGGCGAGGACGAGGCGGGCCGGGGCGATCGTCTCGACCACGTACGGGCCGGTGCCGATCGGCGCCCGGTTCAGCTCCGATTCCTCCACGCGCTGCCCCTCGACGATCGCCTCGGCGGGGGCGATCCCGGTGAGCAGTGCTGTTTTGAAGGAGACCTGCGGTTCGTGCAGGGTGAAGCGGACGGTGTGCGGATCGAGGGCTGTGACGTCCTCGAGGTTGGAGAGCGTTCCCAGGATGGGCGAGGCGCTCGCCGGGTCCATGATGGCCCGGTAGGTCGCGACGACGTCGTCCGCGTCGAAGGCGCTCCCGTCGCTGAAGCGGACGTCCGGGCGCAGCTCGACCGTCCACGTGCGGGCGTCGTCGGAGATGGCCGGCTCGGCGGCGGCCAGCAGCGGGACGATCTCCGGTAAGGCGTCCGGGGGGCCTTCAAGGGTGAAGAGGGATTCGTTGATCTTGCCCGTGCCGTTGTTGTCGAAGCCGGCGAGCGGGTTCAGCGTCTCCGGCAGCGCGGCCGTGAGCAGCGCCAGCGACGAACGCGACGCGTCGTCGTCGGGGCCTTCGGTCACGGGAGCGCACCCGGTGGCGGCCCATAAGATGGAGCAGAGTAGGGCCAGCGGCAGAGGGGTTCGGAGCACACGCATTCTTCGGGCCTCGGCCTTTCGCTCGGGTGATCGGGACACACAGTGCCGCCGGCCCCACTCTACATATGTCTGGCCAGACAGATGACAAGATGACGGCAACGGCGCGGTCCAATCCCCCGCCCGGTAGCAGTGCGGAAAGCAGAACGGAAAGGGGAGGGCGGCACATGTCGGAGACGGAACACGGGCCGATCGCGGCTGATGCGGTGGCCCGGACCGAGGAGCAGCTGTCGGGGTGGGTCGACGTGTTCGCGCTCTGCGCGGACGCCACTCGGTTGCGGATCCTCGTCGCCATGCACGCGGCCCCGGATTCCGCGGTCAACCAGCTGGCGGCCGCCACCTCCCTGGGCGCCAATACGGTCACCCAGGCGCTGGCGACGCTGCACCGGGCCGGTGTTGTCAGCGTGCGCGCGGACGGCCGCTACCGCCGTTGGACGCTGACGCACCCCGAGGTGCATCGGCTGCTGCACATGATGCAAGCGCCGCATTCGCACCTGCACCCCGAACACGCGCTGGGCGACGCCGGCTAGTCCCGGCACGAGGCGGCGTCGTCTTCGGGCTGTGGCGCCGGGCTAGAGCCACTTGTTGTGACGGAACACGGCCCACAAGGTGAGGCCGAGGGAGAGCATCAGACCGAGCGCCCCGTAGTAGCCGAGCGGCCACGCCAGTTCGGGCATGTGCTCGAAGTTCATCCCGTAAACCGAGCCGATGAGGCTCGGCGCGAACAGGATCGCCGCCCAGCTCGAGATCTTCTTCATCTGCTCGTTTTGTTCGACGCCGGCCTGGGCGGCGGCCTGGGAGCTGAGCGTCGACGAGAGCGAGAGCGCGTTGGCGAGCAGGCTGCGCATGCCCGAGATCCGTTCGTTCAGGTGCACGACGTGGTCCTGCACGTCGGCCAGATAGCGGTCCAGCTCGGTTGACTGGGCGACGTCCAGGTCGACGTCACCTGGCGCCGGGCTCCACGCCGAGTTCCCGGTCGCCAGCCGGTTGCGCAGGGTGGTCATGACGCGCTCGAGCGGGGCCACCGCCTTCTGGAATTCGGCGACCTCGCGGTACAGCTCGTAGATGCGGCGCGAGACGCCGTAGTTACCCGCGAACAGTTCCGACTCGATCTCCTCGATGTCGACCCCGAGCCCGTCGGCCACAGGTTCGTACTCGTCGACGACCTGGTCGATGATCGCGTACTGGATGGCGACCGTGCCCATCGTCAGGAGCTCGGGGGAGTCCTCCATACGACGGCGAACGTGCGCCAGATCGGGCACCTCCGCCTGCCGGGCCGTGATGACGAAGTTCGGTCCCGTGTAGACGTGCAGCTCGCCGAACTCGACTTTCTCGACGTCGTCGAGGTAGCGGGCGGGCCGCAGGACCAGCAGGGTGTGGTCGCCATAGGAATCCATCTTCGCGCGCTGGTGCGATTCCAGGGTGTCTTCGACGGCGAGCTGGTGCAGCCCGAATTCCTCGGCGGCTGCGCTGATCTCCTCGGGCGTCGGCCGGTACAGCCCGAGCCAACACGTGCCGCCGCCGGAGCGCAGTTGATCCAGTGTGGACTCGAAGTCGAGCGGGGTCTGGGTGCGCTGCCCGTTGATGTAGATGGCGCTGTCGACGATCGGCATGCTCCCAGAGTAGGGCCGCGGCCGGTGCCGGGCCACGCTGGGGACGGCGCGCCCCGTATCAGCCTTCGAAGCGGCGGATCCACTCGGCCGGTGAGTCGAAGACCGGCTGGATGGCCCGCAGTGCCGCGCCCGCGAGCGAGGGGCGGGCCGCCGCCGTCGTCGTCTCGATGCGCACGTCACCGGCCTCGATGCTGAGGGCATGCCGGTGAAGCTGCCCGTCGATCAGCGGCGCGATGTCCGGTGCGAGCTGCCCGAAATAACCGCCCAGGACGACGGTCGGCAGGTCCACGATGTTGAGCACCTGGGACAGCGCGAGCCCCAGCGAGGAGCCGATCCGCTCGATCGCGGCGTCGCGCTCGGCTCCCTCGAGCGCGGCGAAGAACTCGGAGATGTATCCGCTGCCGGCCTGCATCGACTGCTGTGCGATCGCCCAGTAACTCGCGTAGGCCTCGAGGCAGCCGCGGCGACCGCAGCGGCAGGCGGGCCCGTCGACGTCGAGGCACAGGTGCCCGATCTCGCCGGCCCAGCCGTTTGCCCCGCGCTGGATCGCCCCGTCGACGACCACCGCCCCGCCGATGCCGCTCTCGCCGTAGACCAGCACGAATCCCTCGCCACGCCGGGTCACGAGCTCGGTCTCGGCGACGAGCCGGGCGTCGTTCTCGATGCTCACGTCCAGTGATTCGAGCCCGGGCGCGGTCTCGAGCAGATCGGCGAGCGGTGCGTCGTCCCAGCCGAGGTTCGGCGCCGACCGGATGCGCCGCCCGTCCGGGCTCAGCCGCCCGGGCACGGAGACGCAGATCCCGCTGGTGCGAGTGTGCGGGTTCTCGGCGAGCAACCCCGCGGCCAGATCCGCGATCAGCACGACGGCGTCGCGCGGCGTGGGCGCCCGCGTCACGGGGGTCTCGGCGGAGGCGACGACCCGCCGGTCCAGGTCGATCATGCTGACGGCCACGTGGTCCGCGCTGACGGAGGCGCCGAGGCCGACGACCGACGCGGGAGCAATGGAGACCGGAGTGGACGGGCGGCCCCCGGCGGCGCCGGCCGCGCGCGTGGGTGCGTGTTCGAGCAGGAAACCGGCGGCGAGCAGCTCGTCGACGAGCCGCGAGACCGTCGGCTTGGTCAGGCCGGTCGTCTGCGCCAGGGCGGCGCGGGAGAGCGGGGAGTCGCCGGCGGCGAGCGTGTTGAGCACGGTGGCCAGGTTGTGCTCCCGCACGTTGGTCAGCTGCATTGCTTCCTCTCGTCGTGCGCGGCCCGCCGGGTGGTCTGGGCACGAATCCGCGGCGGGGTATTGCGTCGGACGCTTCGGACGATCATACTAAGTAATTATTCATAACTAATCGTTTTTACGGAAGGACCCCCGAATGATCACCCCTCGCCCCGAGCACAAGTTCTCCTTCGGCCTCTGGACCACGGGCTGGGAAGCGCGCGACCAGTTCGGCCTCGCGACCCGCCCGGCCATCGATCCCGTCGACTCCCTGCACAAGCTCAAGGAGCTGGGGGCGTGGGGCTTCACGTTCCACGACAACGACGTCGTCCCGTTCGGTGCCTCGGCCTCCGAGCGCGACGCGATCCTCTCGCGCCTGAAGGACGCTATCGACGAGACCGGGCTGAAGGTCGAGATGGTCACGACCGACACCTTCGCCCACCCCGTCTTCAAGGACGGCGCGTTCACCTCCAACGACCGCGGGGTGCGCCGCTTCGGCCTGCGCAAGGTCCTCGAGAACGTCGACCTCGCCGCCGAGCTCGGCGCCGAGACGTTCGTGATGTGGGGCGGCCGCGAGGGCAGCGAGTACGACTCGTCGAAGGACCTGCTCGTCGCACACGAGCGCTACGCCGAGGGCCTCGACGCCGTCGCGGGCTACATTAAGTCCAAGGGCTACGGGATGCGCATCGGACTTGAGCCGAAGCCGAACGAGCCGCGCGGAAACATCTTCCTGCCGACCATCGGCCACGCCCTCGCCTTCATCTCGAGGCTCGAGCACGGCGACATCGTCGGCGTGAACCCGGAGACCGGCCACGAGCAGATGGCCACCCTGAACTACAACCACGGCCTCGCCCAGGCGCTGTGGTCGGACAAGCTCTTCCACATCGACCTCAACGGCCAGCACGGCCCGATGTACGACCAGGACCTCGTCTTCGGTCACGGCGATCTGATCAGCGCGTTCTTCACCGTGGACCTGCTGGAGAACGGCTTCCCGTCGAAGCCGGGCGCGTACACCGGCGCCCGCCACTTCGACTACAAGCCCTCGCGCACCGAGTACACGACCGGCCAGTGGGACGCGGCCGCGGCGAATATGGAGATGTACCTGATGCTCGCCGAGCGCGCGAAGTCCTTCCGCGCCGATCCGGAGGTCCAGGAGGCGCTCGAGGCCTCCGGCGTGAACGAGCTGGCCCAGCCGACCCTCGCCGCGGGGGAATCCCTCGATGACCTGCTCGCCGACCGCTCCGCCTACGAGGAGTTTGACGCCGACGCCGCGGGCGAGCGCAACTACGGTTTCGTCCGCCTGCACCAGTTGGCCATGCGCCACCTGATCGGCTTCGGCGGCAAGTAGGCTGCCCTTGACCCGCCCCGCACCAGAACCGAGGATTCACGTATGAGCCGCACCCTTGTCGCCGGAATCGACTCGTCCACCCAGTCCACCAAGGTTCTCTTGGTCGACGCCCACACCGGCGAGGTCGTCGGTGAGGGGCGGGCCAAGCACCCCGAGGGCACGGAGGTCGACCCGCGCGCGTGGATCGACGCGCTCGAGACCGCCGGGGCGGGCCTGCTGGAGCAGGCCGCCGCGGTGGCGGTCGGTGGGCAGCAGCACGGGCTCGTCGCCCTCGATGAGAACGACGACGTCGTCCGCGACGCGCTGCTCTGGAACGACACACGCTCGGCGCAGGCCGCCGTCGACCTCATCGCGGAACTGGGCGGACCCGAGGCGTGCGCGCAGGCGACCGGGTCCCTGCTCGTCCCCTCGATCACCTCGACGAAGCTGCGCTGGGTGCGCGATCACGAGCCGGAGAAGGCCGCCCGCATCAAGCGCGTGCTGCTGCCGCACGACTACCTGACGTGGCACCTGAACGCGGACAAGTCGCGGTTCACGACCGACCGCGGCGACGCCTCGGGTACCGGCTACTTTTCGACCGTCGCCGACGCGTGGGACCCGGCGCTCGCCGAGGCCGCGCTTGGGCGTGCCTTCGAGCTGCCGGAGGTGGCCGCGCCGGACGCCGTCGTGGGCGAGACCGCGTGGGGCGCGAAGATCGCCCCCGGCACGGGCGACAACATGGCCGCCGCGCTCGGCCTGAACCTCAAACCGGGCGACGTCTCGCTCTCGATCGGCACCTCCGGGGTGGCGGCCATGGTCTCGCCGACTCCGACGACGGACGCGAGTGGGCTGGTCGCCGGGTTCGCCGACGCGACGGGGCGCTACCTTCCGCTGGCGTGCACGCTCAACGCGGCGCGCGTCCTCGACTTCGGCGCGCGCATGCTCGGCGTCGACCACGACCGGCTCGCCGCGCTCGCGCTCGAGTCGGTGCCGAGCGCGAACGGCGTCACGCTACTGCCGTACCTTGACGGCGAGCGGACGCCGAACCGTCCCGACGCCACCGGCACGCTGACCGGCATCACGAGCTCGACGACGCAGGCCGACCTCGCCCGCGCGTGCGTCGAGGGGCTGCTGTGCTCGCTGGCCGATGCCGTCGCGAATCTCGAGGCTTCGACGGGCACGAGCGCCGAACGCGTCTTCCTCATCGGCGGCGGGGCGAAGTCGGCTGCGGTGCGCGAGCTGGCGCCGGCGGTTCTGGGGCGCGACGTCGTCGTGCCTCCGGAGCGCGAGTACGTCGCGCTGGGTGCCGCGCGGCAGGCCGCGTGGGCGCTGACCGGGGCGCAGCCCGGGTGGGAAATCGCGGGATCGAAGGTCTACGCGGCGGAACCGACGCCGGGCGTGCTGCGGCAGTACCGGGCGCTGCGGGACAACACGGCCGGCTGGTAGCGGCGTCAGGTCAGAGTGATGACCTCGTCGCAGGCGGCGGCGACCTCCGCGGAATGGGTGGCGATCACCACCGCGGCCCCCGACGCGGCGATCCTGGCCAGTTCGCGAAGGACCATGTCGGCGTTCGCCGCGTCGAGGGCGCCGGTCGGCTCGTCGGCGAGCACCACGTCCGGCTTGCGGAGGAGCAGTCGGGCCAGCGCGACGCGTTGTTGTTCGCCACCCGACAGCGTGTAGACGGCTTCCCCACCCCGTCCGCCCAACCCCACGCGGGTGAGTGCATCGTCGAAGTCGGCGGCCTGGAGTTCCGTGCGACCGCGCGCGGCGATGGCTACCTCGAGGTTCTCGCGCACTGAAGCGTTCTCGATCAGGGCGTAGTTCTGAAACATGTAACCCAAGCGGTCTCGCCGAAATCTCCGTTTCGCCTCGAAGTTCATTCGGGTGATGTTCCGCCCCGCAACCGTGATGGACCCGGCACTCAGCGTCTCCAGCAGCCCGAGACAATTGAGAATCGTCGACTTACCAGAACCGGAACGGCCCGTCAGTGCGGTCATCCGCCCGGCGGGCACCACGAAGGACAGATCATCGAACAGGGTCCGTTCGCCGAACGTCTTGGCGGCGTTGCTGACCACGATGCTGCTCATGCTGTCTCCTCGGAATGGGTGCTGATCATCGACCGTGTGCGTCGAATCACCAGGGCGATCAAGAGGCCAAGATTAAGTATGGCGACGATGGCGACGGCCCAGGGATACCAGAGCACGACGTCGAGATCGAGGCCTCGCGCGATCCCGGGGTCCGCGTCGGATGTTCGTGCCGCGTCGATCGCGACGCCTCTCCACAGAGCCCAGCCGCAGACGGCCGCGAGAAGGATCGCTTCCGCCGCGAGTAGCCGACGGTGGGTGGAGAGGAAGCCCCAGCCGTGCACGTGGCGGACGAGGATCGACTGCGCGTTGCCACGGACGTGCATCTGCGCGAGACCGACCGCTGTCGCCAAGAGGACGCCGAGCGCGACGATGGCGCTCGCGGACTTGATGCGAAGATCGGTGACACGTGTCGCATACTCGTCAGCTGCTGCTTGGGCGACTGGGATGTAGGCCGAAATCCAGGGGCCCAAGAGTTCTTGCGGGGTGTTCCGGACGGCCTCGGCGGAGTCGGTCATGAGGACGCGGCCCTGGCTGGCGTAAGCCATGTAGTCGTCGTCACGGATGACACCGGATTCCGGGTCGACGACAACCAACACTGCGTCCTTGGCCCACGCCGGTCGCTGCTGCGAGTCGGGTTCCGGCTCGTAGAGAAAGTGCGACTGGTCGGCCAGGATCTGCCGAACTTCGACGGCTGGGAGTGTTTCGCCGAGGGAATCGCCCACCAGCGCGACGACGTCGTCGGGCGTCGCCGTGGAGTCCGTCGGCGTCAGGACGCGGACGGTCTCCGAGGGCGTTCCGGGGAGACGGCGGCCGTCGCCGTCGATGACCGGGTTGGCCTGCAGGTAGTTGCTGTTCACGAGGAGGATGTCCGCGGAAGTCCTGGTCCCTGTTGCGCTGTCGTCCGGGCTCACGCGCACGGCGAGAATCGCTCGTCCTGCCGCATCTTCCTGCTGGAGCCAGGCGCCGGACGCGTAGGCGAGCCGGTCCATCTCTTCTGCTGACGCGTCGGCCTCGAACCTGATCGTCGCTGCGGTTCCGGCAGCCTTCATGTCCTCTCGCGCCTGGTCGGCGTCGAGGGCAGCTCCGGCCGTCGCGAACGCAGATGCGATGACGGAAACGGCCAGCACCAGGGCAGGGACACGGATCAGGTAGGCGGCGGGGATCGCGACGTGGAATCCGAGGCGCCCCTTGATGCCGTCGAGGAGGCGCGTATTCCACAAGACGACGAGCACTGCCGCGTGGATCCCCAGAATCAGAACGAGGGCGACGACGAAAGTGGTCGCTGTGCTCCTTAGGAAGGCACCGAATTGGTGGAGGTCGTTGTAGAACCAGAGCGCGGTCGTAGCGCACGCGAGGATCGTCGCGAGCGTCACGGCTCCGGCCGGGGCGGCCCGCCGGAAGTCTCGCAGAACAGCTGTTCGCTTCCGGGTCCCGTGCAGACATTGAACGGCGTAGGACTTGACGTTGGTGACGACGGCGAAACCAGCGAGCAACGTCACCAGGAGCAGCGCGACGAGTGTCGACGTTCCGAAGGGACCTCCGACGATCCACACCACGGCCTGTCCGGCCGACACGGATCCGTGCTCGAGGTGAGTGTCGTACCCGAGCTCGGCGAAGGTCGCCGCCAGGCCCGCCGACGCGGCCTCCGGGCCGAAGACAAAGTACCGGCCGCGCGGATCGGTGCCTTCCAGGCCGGCGACGGAGTGCAGTTCGGTGTCCAGTGCCGGGCTGAAGGAGGGGTAGCCGCTGCTCAACCACTGCGCTTGGGGTAGGCCGGCGTCACCGACAGCGACGTAGAAGTGCCGGACGGACGCGCTCTGCAGGTCCCTGATTTCCCTGAAGATGATGGCGTCCGATGATTCCGCTGCGCCCTGAAGAAGGTGCGGGAGGCCGTCGCCGCCCGTCGTCGTCGTCTCCCCGGTGACGACCACCCGATCAGCGGCCGGAAGGGTCGCCTCGTCCGCCGCCTGAGTCAGGAAGAATCCGGCGAAGGCCGCGTAGATCGCGGCGATAGCAATCGCAAGAGCGAGCCCAGAGCTCCTCATCAATTCTCGATTCATCAGAGCGGGCTCTCGTCGTGCGCTCGTTCAGTTTCGGCGTGCGCGCGCACCCCGGCAAACGTGCAGGTGGATCATTTGCGGCCATTCACGTGTCCGTAGGAGCTATCGTGGGCGACTCTCGAAGACCGTATGGCGCAGTGGGTGTAAATCCAAATCAATCAATGGGGCGCACAATTTTGGTCTTGTCAGGGGGCCGTCCTGCCTCGAGCCGGTTGGCCGCCTGATCCGGGACCATGTCTCCTTGGGCGGCCACCTCCGCCTCGGCCCGTGCACCCTGCCCCGGGCGATGGCCCCGAGTCAGGCGATGGCCGCGTAGAGCACCCAGCTGAGGGCGAAGCCCATGAAGCCAACGGCGGTGGCGATCACCGTCCACGTGGACAGGGCGACCTGCGTGGACAAGCCCAGGAACCGGCTGACGAGCCAGAATCCGGAGTCGTTGACGTGGGAGAACGTGATCGCGCCGGCCACGATCGCCATGACGATGCAGGCGAGGGCGAGCGGCGACTGATCCCCGGATGCGGCGATGGACGGGGCCATCAGGCCGGCCGCCGTCGTGCCCGCGACGGTGGCTGAACCCTGGGCGACGCGCATGATCACGGCGATGAGGAACCCGGCCAGGATCAGCGGCATGCCGACGGCCTGCAGGCTCTCCGCCATGGCGCCGCCGATGCCGGTGGCGGTCAGAACGCCGCCGAAGATGCCGCCCGCGCCCGTGATGAGGATGATCGAGCAGACGGGCGCGAGGGCGTCGTCGACGATCTTCTCGATCGCGCCGCCGATCGGGCCGTCGTGCCGACGGACGACCAACAGGTACATCGCCAGCAGGGTGGAGAGCAGCAGGGCGATCGGGGTGTTGCCGAGGAAGACGAGGACCTGCGCCCAGGCTGCGTCCTCCGGGACGGTTCCGGTGGCCTGCAGGGTCTTGAGCCCGGTGTTCATGAAGATGAGGACCAGCGGCAGGAGCAGCAGGGCGAGCACGGTTCCGAAGCGCGGCGGGTTCGGGTTGTCCTTCGGGGCCGAGCCGAGCAGCTCGGGCACCGGCAGCCGAGGTGTCCGCGCGGCGAGGATGAGCGAGAGCCGGTATCCGGCCACGTACCACGTGGGGATGCCGACGAGCAGGCCGACCATGAGCACCAGGCCGACGTCGGCGCCAACGATTCCCGCCGCGGCCACCGGGCCGGGGTGCGGCGGCACGAGCGCGTGCATCACGAGGAAGGCTCCGGCCGCCGGCAGCGCGTACCGGAGTAGGCCGCCGCCCACCCGCCGAGCCACCGTGTAGATGATCGGGAGCATGACGATGAAGCCGGCGTCCAGGAAGATCGGGAAGCCGAAAAGCAGCGATGCGATCGACAGCGCCAGCGGTGCGCGTTTCTCACCAAACAGCCCGATCAGCTTGTCGGAGATGACCTGAGCGCCGCCCGAGGTTTCCACGATCCGGCCCAACACGGCGCCGAAGCCCACAAGCATGGCCACGTTGCCGAGGGTCTGGCCAAACGGGCCGAGGATGGTCTCGAGCAGGTCGGTAGCGCTGACGCCGGCGGCGATGGCCGTCAGCAGGCTGACGATGATCAGCGAGAAGAACGCGTGCAGGCGCACCTTCATGATCAGGAACAGCAGCACGGCGATCGCCAGGACCGCGATGAGCAACAGAACGGGCACGGGCAGGGCGGCCTCGGGCGTCGTGGCCGCGGGCAACGCGAGCGGGGGTAGCGGTGTCATCTGGTCTCCAGTCGGGATGGGCGGGCCCGCGCCTCGTCGAGCACGGCGCCGAAGTTGGCCGGGTTGTGGGCGAAGCGGCCCAGGAAGAGGCCGTCGGCCTCGGGCAGGCGCGGCAGCAGCCCGGGGCCGGCGCTGCCGCCGTAGATGAGTGTGACCGGGTGGCCCGGTGCGGTCAGTCGGGCCCGCATCATCGTCAGGACCGCGTTGACGTGCTCGGGCGGGGCGGGCTCGGCGGCGCCGATGGCCCAGACGGGCTCGTAGGCGAACACTACGGAGGCCGGGTCGATCGCGGCGTCCGTCCCGGTGCCCAGTGCGACCGCGATCTGCCGCAGGCAGTCCGCCGCGGACTCCCCGGGGCCGCCGCGGCGCTGCTCGCCGATGCACAGCAGCGGCGTCAGGCCGGCGGCAGTCGCGGACCGCACCTTGGCGGCGACCACGGCATCGTCTTCGCCGAAGTCGGCCCTCCGCTCGGCGTGCCCGATCTCCACAATCCTTACCCCGAGCTCGGCGAGCATCCCGGCACCGACCTCGCCGGTCGCGGCGCCGTCCGCTACGGCGCAGTTCTGGGCGGCCAACAGGCAGCCCGTGCCGTCCAGGATCCGTGCGGCGGATTCCAGCACGGGGTACGACGGCGCCACGAACGGGACCGTGCGCGTCGCGCCGGCCGCCGTCGTGCCGGGGGCGTCGGCGCCGCGCGCCAGCAGCTCGCGGCGCACACCCTCGAGCCAGGCGAGCGACCGCTCATACCCGAGGTACATCTTGGTGCTGACGCCGACGTATACGGTGTCCGGGCGGTCGATCAGGGCCACGGCGACCTACTCGGCGGTGCCGGAGTCCAGCGGCGCCGGACCCAGCTCCTTGAGAAGCTGGCCCATCTTGACGTAGGCCTCGTTGCGGTAGGCGATCACATCGGCGAGCTTGTCGGCAGGGACGTCGAGAAACCCTCCGCCGGACTTGGTGCCGAGCTGGCCGGCCGCGATCTTCTCCGTGAGGATCGCCGGCGTGGCGAAGCGCTCCGGGAAATCCGTCTGAAGGGACGTGTAGCAGAAGTTGTAGACGTCCAGCCCGGCCATGTCGGCGATCGCGAACGGGCCGAAGAACGGCAGCCGGAACCCGAAGGTGGTGCGGACGAGGGTGTCGATGTCCTCCGGGGAGGCGACGCCCTCCTCGACCAGCTGGGTGGCCTCGTGGAACAAGGCGTACTGCAGGCGGTTGAGGACGAACCCGGTGACGTCTTTGACGACCGCCGTCTCCTTGCCGGTCTCCTCCACGTACCCCACGGCGGTAGCGATCGCGGCCTCCGACGTCCCTTCGTGGGGGATGATCTCCACGCCCGGGATGAACGGTGACGGGTTGGAGAAGTGGACGCCGAGGAAGCGCTCCGGGCGGGTGACGGCGCTGGCCATGTCGGCGATCGAGATGGTGGACGTGTTGGAGCCGATGACGGCGTCCGGGTCCGCCGCGGCGCTGATCTGCCGCAGGATGTCGTGCTTGATCGCCAGGACCTCGGGCACGGCCTCCTCGATGAAGGCTGCGCCGGCGACGGCCTCCTCGAGCGAAGCGGCGGCGGAGAGGTTCTGCGTCAGGGTCTCGGTGGCGCCGGCCGGGAAGAGTCCCTGGGCCTCGAAGTCGGCCGATTCGGCGAGTAGGCGTTCCAGGTTCTTCTGTGCGACCTCCGCGGAGGCGTCCGCAAGGGCCACCTGGGCGCCGGCGAGGGCCAGCACCTGGCCGATCCCGCCGCCCATGTATCCGGAGCCGACGATTGCTACTTTGATGTCCACGTGGTGGGTCCTTGTCTGTTGGGCTGGATGGTGTGGATGGTTTCGAGTCGTGAGGTCAAGGGGCACTCGGCTCGTAGGAACCGATCGCGTCGACCTTGGCTGCGGAGGCGCTGGAGGCGTCGAACCGGTGACCGAGCCACTCGGCGGTCAGTTTCTTCGCCAGCTCCAGCCCGATCACGCGCTGCCCGAACGTCAGGACTTGGGCGTTGTTGCTGAGCACGGAGCGTTCCACGGAGTAGGAGTCGTGAGCCGTGACGGCGCGGATGCCGGGGACCTTGTTGGCGGCGATCGCCACGCCGAGCCCCGTCCCGCAGACGAGCAGCGCCCGGTCAGCCTCGCCCGCGGCGACCCGGCGGGCGGCGGCGACGGCCACGTGTGGGTAGGCCGTCGAATCGTCGGCTCCCACGCCAGCGTCGATCACGGCTTCCACGCGGTCGTCCGCCTCGAGCACCGCCTTCAGCGCTTCCTTGAACTCGACGCCGGCCTCGTCGTTGCCGATGATGATGGTGAGTTTCTGGTCCATGTCCGTCCTTTCTCCTGCTGTCGTAGTTGGTCTTCAGGCCCGCGAGCGCGCGGCCAGGCGTTCGGCGATTCCCGCGGCAATCAACCCGAACGAATACGCTCCGGGGTCCGGGTGGCCCAGCGACTTCTCTGCCAGCGGGCGGGCACGGCCCTTCTTCGGCAGCAGGTCCGCGGTGGCTCGGGCGGCCTCGAGAGCGACGACGGCGGCCTCCTCCAGCGTCTCGGCCACGGGCCGGCCCGCTTCGATCCCAGCGCGGACCGCTTCCGCATACGGCACCAGCGCGTCGACCATGGTCTTGTCCCCGACCTCCGTCTTCCCGAGAGCGGTCACGGCGTCTCGAAACGCGTCCGCCGCCGCTGCCGCGTCTGCGCCGCTGTACGCCTCTCGGTTGCCGAGCACCCGCCCGAGGGCCGCGAGCCCCGTGCCCCAGAGGGCGCCGGAGGTGCCGCCGGCCTTCTCGCTCCACGCATCGCCGGCCGCGGCGAGCACCTCGCGCACGCAGTGCTCGCCGGCGGCTGAGCGGGCGGCCGCCACCGCAGCCTCGACGCCGCGTCGCATGCCAATCCCGTGGTCGCCGTCGCCGGCGACCGTGTCCAGGTCGCCGAGCTCGACCTCGTGGCGTACGACGACGTCGCGTGCGGTCTCGATCATTTCCGCCGCGCGCTCGCCGAGGCGAGCCGCGGCTGCGGTGGCGGTCTCGTGCTCGGCGGCCTCAGCGGTCGCGGCGCCGAACTCGCGGCGCGCTCCGGCCTCGACGCTCCCGCGCCGGAACGCCGGAGTGTCCGCCGGGGCGGCCCAGAGGCGCTCGAGCTCGTCGTCGATCCAGAACAGTGTCAGGGAGGCCCCGGCCATGTTCAGGCTCGTGACCAGCTCGCCGCACTCGGGTTCGATCACCTCGTAGCCGGCCTCGGAGAGAAGCCGGTCCACGTGGCCGAAGAGCACGAAGAGCTCCTCGTACTTGACCGTGCCGAGGCCGTTGACGATCGGCACCACGCGCCGCCCCGCCTCAGCGGGACGGTCCTGCAGCAAACGGTTGACCAGGAGTTCGGCGAGTTCGGCGGACGTCGGCAGCTCGTGCTCGGAGATGCCCGGCTCGCCGTGGATGCCCAGACCCAGGGACATGGTGCCAGCCGGGACATGGAACAGGGCGTCGTCGGCGCCCGGGAGTGTGCACCCGTCGAAAGCGACGCCCAGGCTGCGGGTGCGGTGGTTCGCTTTCTCGGCCAGACGGACCACCTCGTCCAGGTCCGCGCCCTCCTCGGACGCCGCGCCGGCCACCTTGAACACCGTGAGGTCCCCGGCGATGCCGCGGCGCTGATCGATCTTCTCGGCCGGGGCGCTCGCGATGTCGTCGGTGACCGCCACGGTGCGGGTCTCGATGCCCTCGGCGGCCAGCCGCTCCCGGGCCTGACCGAAGTGCAGCACATCGCCGGCGTAGTTGCCGTAGCCGAGCAGCACGCCGCCGCCGGTGGACGCGGCCTTCGCCACTCGGTGGATCTGGCCCGCGGACGGCGAGGCGAAGAGGTTGCCGCAGGCCGCGCCGGCGGCTAGGCCGGGGCCGACCAGGCCCGCGAACGCGGGGTAGTGGCCGGACCCGCCGCCGATCACCACTGCTACCTGCCCGTCCTTCATCTCGCTCGCGCGGACGACGCCGCCGTCCACGCGCTCCAGGCGGCGGCGGTGGGCGGCAACGAGGCCGTCGGTCGCCGCGTCGGCGAACTCGGTGGGGTCGTCATAGATTCGTGTCATCGTCCTGAGGCACCTGCCTGGTTCGAAACGGAGAGGGGTGTGGCGTCGTCGTGCCCGCCGGCCCGCGCCGGGCGCGGCTGCTGGCGCCCTTGGGCGACGAGGGGTGTGCCGAGCTCGTAGTCGGCGGTCTTCGGCAGGATCCGGTTGCGCAGATATTCCTGGTTGCTCGCGCAGACGCTGAGCCCGTCGCCGCCGTAGTGTTCGGCGCAGATGATCCCTTGGAAGCCGTGGGCGAGGGCGGTCTTGAACGCCTCGCGGTAGCTGATGACGCCGGATTCCAGCGGGGCGGGCATCGCGGAGTAGTGACCGCGGGCGGTGTTCTCGTCGCGCACATAGTTCTTCACGTGCCAGTAGTTGGCGTACGGCATCGTCTTGGCGATGAGCTCGTGGATGTTCTCGATGGGGCGGTGCGGGCGCACCAGGTTGCCGAGGTCCGGGTTCAGGCCGACGTTTGGCAGGTCGATGTCGTGCAGCAGCCGCACGGCCGAGTCGCCCGTGCCGATGTAGGTGTCCTCGTACATCTCCAGTGAGAGGAGGAGGCCGAGTTCGGCGGCGTGCCGACCGAGCTCGCGGATGCGGGAGACGGCGTTGCCCCAGACGTCGGAGTTGCCCACCGGGTCCCGGTGGCCCTCGACCGTCCAGAACCACAGCTGCTTCTTCTGCTCCGCGGACAGTGCTTGGTGCAGGCCGATGGAGACGACCTCACTGCCGAGGTGGGCCGCGGCTTCCAGCGTGCGGTGACTGTAGGCGAGATTTTCATCCCAGTCGGCCTCGTCGATGACGCTGCGGCGGATCGCCGAGATGGCGGGTGTGCCGAGGCCGACCGCGTCGGCCGTGCGCTTGAGCTCGTCGAGGCGCTGCGTGGACAGGTCACCGGGGCGGACCCAGCCGTCAAAGAGGTCGACGTTGGTGAAGCCGGCCTCGCGAACCTCGGTGAAGACGTTCGCCCAGACGGATGCGTCAGCGTCCTGGGCCGTGCCGCCGCCGGGCAGGTCGTGGGGGAACTGCAGCAATGCTGCCGTGATGGGCCAGTCGGCCGCGGTGTAGGGCATGATGCCTCCGTAGTCGTAGATCCTATTTCCTATAGGATCTACGGAAGTGTGATCCATGTCAACCTTCAGGCCGGAGGGCGTCCACCGTGAAACGCCAGCGAACATATGATGAAGCGATGAGTTCCGTCTTCCCCAGCGGCCCGATGCGCGGGCGCCAGGTCCTGGCCGACCACGTGCACGAGGAGCTGCTCGCCGCCCTGATCGACGGCCGGTTCGAAGCCGGCACAGCCCTCAGCATCGACGGGATCGCACGCGAGCTGGGGGTATCGCCGACGCCGGTTCGGGAGGCCCTGGCCCGGCTCGAGCACACCGGGATGGTGCGGCGCGCTGCGCTCAAGGGGTACCGGGTCGCCCCGCTGATGACCGCCGAGGAGCACGGCCAGCTTGTCCAGGCTCGCAAGCTCATCGAGGCGGAGAACGCGGAGCTCGCCTGCGCACGCGCGGACGGTGAGTTGGTCGAGCAGCTTCGGGAGTCCATCGAACGGCTGCGCACAGCCCCGACCGGCGGTTCCTACAGCGAGTTCCGCGACTACTGGAAGGCGGACGAAGACTTCCACCGGCTCATCGCGGAGAACGCCGGCAACCCGTTCCTCCTGACCGCCTTCCAGGCCCTCGGAGGGCAGGTGCAGCGGTTCCGCCTTTTCGCCGGGCGCGGGGTGACGGATGCCGACCGCGCCATCGCCGAACACACGGAGATCCTCCGCGCGTTCCAGGGAGGGGACGCCGCGGCCGCCCGCGCCGCCATGGAGAAGCATCTTGACGGCGTCGGGCGGCGGGCGATCGAGGACAGTAGCGATTGACGCGCTTCGCGCCGGCGGTCAGGATACAGGTGCCGGCGCTTCCGGCACGTGACTCCCGGAGACCGAGCGCACGCGGACCGGGGTGTCCATCACGCGGCCCTCGGGCACCTCACGGACCTCCCCGACGATCGTGAACTCACCTGTCAGCGGCAGGTTCTCGCTGCTGGTGCCGACCTCGACGCCGAACGCGCCCGGCTCGACGATGCGGCGGTGGTCCAATCCGGTGAAGGACGTCCGGTCCGCGTGCACCTCGAACATCACCCGCATGGACTCACCTGCGGCCAGGTGTACCTTGGCGAACCCGGTCAGGGAGCGCCGCGGCCGCACCACCGATGCGACCTCGTCGCGCACGTACAACTGCACGACCTCGGCGCCATCGCGTGCGCCCGTGTTGGTCACCGTCGCAGAGACCTCGACGGTGCCGTCGGTAGTGATCTCCTCTGCCGAGACCTCCAGGTCCTTGACCTCAAACGTGGTGTAGGAGAGGCCGAATCCGAACGGATACAGCGGGCGTGGATCCAGGTTGGAGACGCCGTCGGAGAACCACCCCAGCGGTGGGGTCAGGTAGGTCCCCGGCTGTCCACCCACGTGATCCGGGATCTGCACGGGCAGCTTGCCGGACGGGTTCACAGCCCCGGTCAGAACAGACGCGAGCGCCGGGCCGCCCTCCTCACCGGGCATGAACGCTTGAACGATCGCGGCGGCACGGTCCGCAAACTGTCCGAGCGAGTACGGCCGTCCGGTGACCAGAACCAGAATCGTCGGCGTCCCCGTGGCCAGAACGGCCTCCACCAGGTCGGCCTGACGTCCCGGCAGGGCCAGGTCGACGACGTCGCAGCCCTCGCCGGACGTGCCCCGGCCGAACAGCCCCGCCAGGTCGCCCACGGTCACCACCGCGACGTCGGCATCCTTGGCCGCCGCGACGGCCGCGTCGATACCGGAACCGTCCGGGTCCGTGAAGTCCACGCCGCGCTCGTAGCCGATGTCCGCGCCAGCCAGCGCCGGCGCTGCCTTCAGCGCCTCGAGGATGGAGGGCAGCTCAATGCCATGCTCGTCCTCACCGAAGAACCGGGACAGGACATGGTTGGTGAACGTGTAGCAGCCGAGGTGCGCGCGCGGTTGGGTAGCGGACGGTCCGACGACGGCGATGCGCCCCTTGGCGGTTCCCGACGCGGCACCTTCGGCACCCGACGTGTAGCCGCCGAGCGGCAGGATGCCGTTGTTCTTGAGCAGAATGATGGACTGTTCTGCCATGCGGCGGGCATGGGCCCGATTACCTGCGGAGTCCAGCTCGACGTCGTCGCCTTCCCAATGGTCCTCCGGCGTCCAGCCCGCGTCCAACAAGCCCAGCTGAGCCTTCTGCATCAGCACGCGGCGCACAGCCGTATCAAGAACCTCAGCGTTCAGCCGGCCGTCTTCCACGGCACGCGCGAGGTGCCGGAACGCGTTGGTCTCCGGCAGCTCGACATCCATGCCGGCGGCGATGGAGATGACGCCGGCGTCGTCTTGATCCTGAGCCACTTTGTGCATGGTCTCGAGGAAGCTCACGGCCCAGTAGTCGGAGACCACGGTGCCGGTGAAGGCCCAACGGTCACGCAGGACCTCGGTCAGCAGGCGATGGCTCGCGGCCGGTGCCTCGCCATCGATGTCCGCGTAGGAGTTCATGACGGAGTGGGCGCCGCCCTCGCGGACGGCCCGCTCGAAGGGCGGGAAGATCACGTCTTCCAACTCGCGGCTGCCCATCGGTACCGGCGCGTGGTTGCGGCCGGCCCGGGAGGCGGCGTACCCGGCGAAGTGTTTCAGCGTGGCGTGCACGCCGCCGGCCTGCAGGCCCTGAACGTAGGCCGTGCCGAGCTCGCCCACGAGGTGCGGGTCCTCGCCGAGCGTCTCCTCGACGCGGCCCCAGCGGTAGTCGCGGACGACGTCGAGGACGGGGGAGAGGCCCAGATGCACGCCGACCTTCTTCATGTCATGGCCGATGCGGGAGGCCATCTCCCTGACGAGGTCCGCATCCCAGCTGGCGGCCCATGCGATCGACGCCGGGTAGCAGGTGGCGCCCATCGTCGTGAATCCGGTCAGGCACTCCTCGTGCGCCAACGCCGGGATCCCGAGGCGATTCGCGGCCACGACTGCTCGCTGCAGGTCCGCGAGTCGGGCCCGGCCCGCGGCCGGATCCAGGGGTGCGGAGCCGAAGGCGCGGGTGATTTGCCCGAGGCCGCCGTCGATCTCTTGCTCGAAAGTGGGTCGGTTGGACGAGAACGTGTCCTCCATGGGGGCGACGTTTCCGTCGCTGGACTCTTTCCTCTCGTCCGGGCGGATCCAGTAGGAGCCGAGCTGGGAGACCTTCTCCTCCAGGGTGAGTTCCGCCATGAGCGACTCGACGCGCTCGGCAGCTGGCCGCCCGGCATCGCGCCAGGTGCTTTCTTGGGTATTCATCGGATTCCTTTGCAAGGTAGAAGTCGGTTATTTGCTGAAGCCGGCAGTCAGGCCGGCGACCAGCTGCCGGCGGCCGACGATGTATGCGGCGAGGATCGGCAGGCAGGAGAGGACGACGGCGGCTAGTACCGCCGGAGTGTCCACCGCGAATTCGCCCTGATATGTCCACAACGACAGCGGCAGCACTCGCACCTCCGAGCTCTGCGTCAGCACCAGCGGGAACAGGAACCCGTTCCACACCTGCAGTGCGTCGTAGATGCCAACCGCCATGATGGCCGGCTTGGACAGGGGCAGGACCAGCTGGCGGAACATCTGCCAATGGCTGGCACCGTCCAGCGTCATGGCCTCGTAGAGCGAGGTCGGGATGTCGCGGAGGAAGTTCGTCAGGATCAACACGCTGATCGGGATCGCGAACGCAATGCCCGGCAGGATGAGCGCTGGCAGCGAGTCGTAGAGACCCATCTGCACAATCAGGTAGTAGACCGGGATGATCGTCGCCTGGATCGGGATGGCGATGCCTAGCAGGAACAGCCGGTGGCTGAACTTCGCCAAGGCGCCGCGGTTCCGGACGATCACGTAGCTCGCCAGCAAGGAGATCAGCAGCACGACGCCGACCGTCACCACGGTGATGAGCGCCGAGTTGAAGAAGTACAGGGCGAAGTCGTTTTCCAACACGCGGCCGTACGCGGCAAGTGTCGGTGCCTGCGGCAGCGCCAGTGGATTGGTACCGAAGTACTCCTGGCGCGGCTTCAGGCTGGTGACCACGATGTAGTAGATCGGGACGATCGTCACCACCAGCCAGAAGGTGGCGGCGAGGCCACCGACGACGTTGGGGGATTGCCCGCCTTGGGATCGTAGTTTCATCAGGCGCCCTCCTGCTGGCTTTCCATCTTGTCCGACCCGCTGAGCTTGTTCAGCAGCACCGAAACCACCAGGCCGACTACCACGAGGATCACAGCGATCGCGCTCGCCGGACCCATCTGGTAGCTGCGGAAACCGGTGAGATACATGTCCAGCGGCAGGATGCGCGTCGCATTGCCCGGTCCACCGTTGGTCATGACGAACACCAGGTCGAAGTACGTTAGTGAGCCGACGATCATCAGTGTGGAGCTGGTGATGACGGTGTACTTGATCTGCGGGAGCGTCACGGAGAAGAACGTCTGGATGCGCCCTGCGCCGTCGAGCATTGCGGCCTCGTACAACGAGGTGGGGATCTGTTTCACGCCCGCCTGGTAGAGCAGCGAGTGGAACGGAACGAAGCACCACGCGATGACGAAGATCAACACGTAGAAGACCAGATCCGTGCTGCCGAGCCAGTCTTGGCTCAACCAGGGGACGGCGAAGGCGTTGGAGAGGCCGAAGTTCGGGTCCAGCAGCGCCTTGAACGCGATGCCGACGGCTGCTGCGGAGAACAGCAGCGGCAGGAAGTACAGCACCGAGTACGCGGCACGGTACTTCTCGTTACCGGCCATGAAGACGCCGAGCAGGATCGAGATCGGCGCCTGGGTCACGTAGGTCAGCACGGTCATGGCGAGCGTCAGCCACATGGCGTTCAGCGTCACCGGGTCGGTGAAGACGCGCTGCCAGTTGGCGAGGCCGGCGAACGTCGGGCTTCCGAGGCCGTCCCAGTTCATGAGGGACAGCACGGCGACGCCGAGCAGCGGAATCAGAGCGAAGACCGTGAAGAACACCAGCGCGGGGGCCAGCATCCAGTAGCTCGGTCCGTCGCTCGTCGTCCGCCGCTGACGTGTGCGTGCCGGAGCGGTCAGGGTACTCATTGGCATCCGGCTACTTGATCGTCGCGTTCATGTTGTCCACGAACTGCTCCGGCGTGAGGGAGCCCTGGAAGATCTGAGAGAGGTTGGTCAGCAGCTGCTGCGCCTGGTCCGCGGCCAGTGCCTGGTCCCAAGAGAGCTGGAAGTTCGGGGCGTCCTGCACCAGGCCGTAGGCGTACTCCAGGAAGTCGGCGTCCTCGCTGGCGGCGATGGCGTCGTCAGCGCCCTCGGTGGAGGGAACGAGGCCCAGCTCGATGAATTTGTCGATGGACTCCTCGTTCAGGGTGTACTCGTTCAGGTAGTCGAAGGCGGCCTGCTGCTCCGCTTCGGAGGCGTCGGCGGAGACGGACCAGAAATTCGCGGGATTGCCCACGATGTTCGCGGGGTCGCCAGCGCCGCCTTCGACGGTCGGGAACGGCGCGAAGCCAAGGTTTCCTTCCTCGTACCATTCCGGTGCGTCGGCCTTGAATCCGGCGTAGACCCAAGAACCCTGCAGCAGCATCGCGGCCTTGTCCGTGTGGACCAGGGCCGCGTCCGCGTTGGCGTCGGCGACCACCGAACCGTAGGAATCGCCGAAGCCGCCGGCATCGACGAGTTCTTGGATCTTCGTCAGGGCTTCGGCGACGGCCGGGTGGCTCCAGGCGTCCGGTTCGTTGTTCTGGATGGCTTGGAAGACCTCTGGGCCGCCGATTCGGTCGGTGAGGTACTGGATCCACATGAGGTAGGGCCACTGGCTCTGGCCGGCGACGGCGAACGGCGTGATGCCCTCGGCTTTGAAGGCCTCGACGACGTCGAGCGTCTCCTCCCACGTGGTGGGTGGTTCGACGCCGACCTGCTCGAAGAGCTTCTCGTTGATGTACAGGACCACCGGCTGGGTGCTGTTGTTGGGGACGGCGTACTGGGCCCCGTCCACTTCGCCGGCTTGTTCGATGGCGGGGATCGCGCGCTCCTCGAGCGCGTCCACCTTGCCGGTCAGGTCGACGACGTTGCCGTTGGCAACGTAGTCGGCGAGAGTGCCGCCGGACCAGTTGAAGATCAGGGTCGGCGCATTGCCGGCGCCGACGGCGGTGCGGATCTTCTCCTTGTAGGCGTCATTGGCGAAGAACTCGGCGGAGATCGTCTGCTCCGGGTTCGCCTCGTCCCATGCCTCGAAAGACGCCTCGAACGCGTCCTGCTGGGAGCCGGTGAGGGTCCACGCGGAGAAGCCGCCGTCGGTGCCGCCGCCGGGCTGCGCTCCGCCGCAGGCCGAGAGGGCGAGCGGGGTGATCAGCGCGGCGGAGGCCAGCAGGCGGCGGCGATTGCTGCGCTTCTTTGCGGCTGCCGGGGTCGGACTCGTGGAGACGGTCATGGTGAATCCCTTCGGGTGCTGCGTGGACGGAGGTCATGTGGCGCCTTCGTCACGAAAGTTTCGGAAAGTTACTAATGGCGGAGACAAGCTATAGTGTGCTGTGGGTCACGTCAAGAGTGCTGTGTATCGAGTCCCGGTTCATCCGGCGGCGAAAGAAACGAGGGGGTGATCCGTTGACAGTCCGGCTTCACGACATCGCTGAGGCGGCGGGTGTGTCGACCGCTACGGCGTCGAAAGCGCTCAACGGGCGCGGAGACGTGAGTGCGCCGATGCGGCGAAAAATCACGAAAATTGCGGAAGAGTTGGGGTACGTCCCGCGTCCGCGTTCCCGGCCCCCCAGTTCGCACGCCCGGGTCGCACTCGTTTTCGACCACTTCAGCAGCCCTTACGCGGTCGCGATCCTCAACGGGGCCATTCATGCGGCCAAGCGGGCCGACGTCGAGCTCATGACCACCTGCATCGAAGGCGAGTCGGCCGGCCACGACGTCATGTCGATGGCCTGGCTGCGCGATCTGGTGAAGGACGGGATCACCGGACTGATCGTCGTCACCACGTCGCTCGACGATGCGACGGTGCGCTGGTGCCGCCGAAACGACCTGCCGCTCATCGCCGTCGACCCCGCCTCGCCCAACCGCGAGCACGTGGTCTCGATCGGCTCCACCAACTGGCAAGGCGGCAAGCAGGCCACCGATCACCTGATCGGACTGGGGCACCTGCGGATCGGCATGGCGTGCGGCCCCGGCGACTCCGTCCCTGCGGGGGAGAGGCTGCAGGGGTTCCGCTCCGCGATGCAGCTGGCTGGCGTCCCGGTGGACGAGTCGCTGGTGTCGGGAGAAGGGTTCACTCCCGAGGAGGGACGCGTTGCGGCGCTGCGTATGCTGCACGCAGACGAGCCTCCGACCGCGATCTTCGCGGTGTCCGACGACGTCGCCCTCGGTGTGCTGCGGGCCGCCGAGGAACTGGGGATCGGCGTGCCACGGCACTTGAGCGTGGTCGGATTCGACGACACGTCGGCGGCGTCGTGGATGTCGCCACCGCTGACCACGGTGCGGCAGCCCCTCGGATCCATGGGGCAGGTTGCGGTTGAGCGGGTGCTGGCGCTCGCCGGGGACTCGGGGCGGTTCGCCCATCCCTTCCAGCTGGAGACGCGGCTCGTGGTCCGCGAGTCGACGGCTCCGCCCGTCCTGTAGCGGGCTCGACTGAGGGCGGCGCACGCCGGACGCGTTCGTTGCCGCACGGCCCCGTGGTTCTCAGCCCGGCAGCTTCTCCCGTGCGGCGCGCCGGATCGGAGCAGGAACCCTGGCGCCGAGCCGGTCGAGGAACTCGCGCACGGCGTCCGGCGCGACCCCGCCGGCGTGTTTGAGGGCGGTCCCGACGGGCTTGGCGACGACGGGGTCAGTGTCGCCAAGCAGGAACTCTGCGATCCTCAAAAGGTCCGTGATTCCCTCCAGGTGCGCAGGGCGGGTGTAGGCGAGCGGTGCGGTGATCGCGGTGCGCCGTCGGAAAGGGTCATCCGAGGAGGCGAGCTCGAAGAGCGCCGTGCGGGGTCGGTCGCGCAGGTACTCACCGACGACTCGGGGTGCAGCCCGGTCGACCATGTCCCAGGCGTCGATCTGATCGTGCCGCGCGATGTAGAGGTCGTAACGAGCTGCGCGCTCGGCGTCGGTGACGCCGCGCTGGCGCACGGCGAAATCGAGGATGCAGAAGGCAGCCAGCCGCGGCTCATAGCCAGGCGCGTCGAGCAGTGTGTCGACCTGGCCCAGGGGGAGGTCCGTGAACTCCTTCGCGATGTCGAAGAGCGTTCCCATCCGGACGCCGAGGACGGGTCCGTCACCGCGGTAGTGGCGGTTGGGGTGCGCGACCGGATCGGCGGCGGCGTGGAGCTCGGCCAGCAGGGCCGCGGCGGTCGTCGGCATCGGAACCGCCTCAGGCGAGCTCGCGCAGACGCGTGACGAGGCTCGTTGCGCGGTCGAGATTGACCAAGAGCTGCTCCCGTTTCGCGGCGATTTGTTCAGTGTATTCGCCTAGTCGTCGGCGGGCCTCGCCGTCCGCGGGGTCGGCCTGGGACGCGTCGATCGCGTCGAGGATGCCGCGCATCTCCTCGAGTGAGAAGCCCAGCGGCTTGAGGGTGCGGATCGCGAGCATGCGCTGCAGGTCCGATTCCGAGTAGACGCGGTATCCGCCCTCGGTGCGCGAGGCTGGGAGCAGGCCGACGTCGTCGTAGTGGCGAATGGTGCGCAATGAGAGGCCGACGGCCTCGGAAAGTTCGCCGATCTGCATGTCTCTCCTCGTCTCGGGCGGTACGGCGCCACAATGGTGGCTTCCGTCACACTCCTTCAACCCTAACGTTACGTTAGGGTACGCTGGTTCTGGCCTGCCGGTGGCACTTCCTGCCGTGATCCAGTGAAGCAGGCTCCATTCTACGAACTTGGACCACATCGCTGTGGGCGGCACGGTCTCGACCGGCCGCCCGCGGCTGCGCGCCCGGCGGCAACCTCGCCGCGTGAGAAAGAGGAAAGGCACCCATGTCTACGAAAGCCGCATCCGCCGAGATGACGCCGACCGAGCGGCAGTCGGTACTGCGCACGCTCCGCTCTCCGCGTCTACTGAAGACGGAGGTGCTCGCTGGCCTCGTCGTCGCGCTCGCCCTGATCCCGGAGGCGATCGCGTTTTCGATCATTGCGGGCGTCGACCCGCGCCTCGGCCTCTTCGCCTCCTTTACGATGGCCGTCACGATCGCCTTCGTCGGCGGGCGCCCGGCCATGATCACCGCCGCGACGGGTGCCGTCGCGCTCGTCATCGCACCGCTCGTCTCCAGCCACGGCGTCGACTACTTCATCGCCGCCGTGATCCTCGCCGGCGTGCTGCAGGTCATCCTGTCCCTCGTCGGCGTCGCGAAGCTCATGCGCTTCATCCCGCGCTCGGTCATGATCGGCTTCGTGAACGCGCTCGGCATTCTCATCTTCGTGTCGCAGCTGCCGGAGCTCGGCCTCGACACGCACGACTGGGTCTGGCTCGGCGTGCCGTGGATGGTCTACCCGCTCACCGCGCTCGGCCTGCTGCTCGTGTTCCTGCTGCCGAAGGTCACCAAGGCCGTGCCGGCGCCGCTCGTCTCGATCGTCATCTTGACCCTGATCACCGTCGCCGCCTCGATCACCGTCCCGACCGTCGGCGACAAGGGCGACCTGCCGGACTCCCTCCCGGGCCTGTTCATCCCGAATGTCCCGTTTAACTTCGAGACGCTGCAGATCGTCTTCCCGTTCGCGCTGGCGATGGCCTTCGTGGGCCTGCTGGAGTCGCTGATGACCGCCAAGCTCGTCGACGACATCACCGATACGCACTCGAACAAGACGCGTGAGTCTTGGGGTCAGGGCGTCGCCAACATCGTCACCGGCTTCTTCGGCGGCATGGGCGGCTGCGCCATGATCGGCCAGACCATGATCAACGTGAAGGCCTCGGGGGCGCGGACCCGCATCTCGACGTTCCTGGCCGGTATCTTCCTGCTGATCCTGGTGGTTTCGCTCGGCGACGTCGTGGCCATCATCCCGATGGCGGCGCTGGTGGCCATCATGATCTTCGTATCGATCATGACCTTCGACTGGCACTCCATCAAGCTGTCCACGCTGAAGCTCATGCCGAAGTCGGAGACCACGGTCATGGTGACGACCGTCGTCGGCACTGTCGCCACGCACAACTTGGCGATCGGTGTCGGAATCGGCGTCCTCATGGCGATGATCCTCTTCGCCCGCCGGGTTGCGCACTTCGTCACCGTGGACCGCACGGTCGTTGGCGAGGGCGACGACGCCGTGGCCACCTACAAGGTGGACGGGGAGCTGTTCTTCGCGTCCTCGAACGACCTCTACTACCAGTTCCAGTACGCCCTCGACCCGCAGCGCGTCGTGATCGACATGCACGGCTCCCACCTGTGGGACGCTTCCACGATCGCCGCGCTCGACAGCATCCACGAGAAGTACGAAAACTACGGCAAGGACGTCGAGGTCGTCGGCCTCAACCAGGCCAGCGTCGACATGCGCACGCGTCTGGCCGGAAAGCTCAACGCCGGCGGCCACTGACCCCGCCGGGCGCCGCCCGCATCTACGCCGAGTGCGCCCGTACCGGAGATCCGGCACGGGCGCACTCGGCGTTCCGTCTCGCCGTTCAGCTTGCGAACAGCTCCGGGAGGCGCTCGAGAGCGCGCTCGAGCTTCCACTTGTCGCGGAAGACGCCCACAACCTCGCCGTCGGGCCGGTAGAGCAGGTCGGTGCCGAAGACCTCTTTGATCGCCTCGACGTTCGGCCCCTTCAAGGGGCGGGAGAGCTCGTACGGGAGCAGCTCGTCGTAGGCCGTCTCGACGCCGAATTCCCGTCGCAGACGCTCTTTGACGACCTCGAATTGCAGGTCGCCGACGGCTCCGAGCACAGGGCCCCGCGGGCTGCCGTCCGGCGTGCGGAACACCTGCACGGTGCCGTCCTCCTCGAGCTGTGCGATGCCCTTGGCGAACCGCTTCTGCTGGCTGGAGTCGGTGAGGCGGATGACGCGGAACCGTTCCGGGTTGAACCGAGGCATCGGAGGGAACTCGACGCGTTTTCCGGAGTGCATCGTGTCTCCGATCTTCAAGCCGGTGACGTTGACGAATCCGACGATGTCGCCGGGCCACGACAGGCCGGCGGTTTCGCGCCCGCGCCCCACGAGGTGGTGTGCGTATTTCGAGTTCAGGGGCCGTCCGGATTGGGCGTGGCGAATGTCCATTCCGCGTTCGAAGGTTCCGGAGTTGACCCTGACAATCGCGATCTGGTCCCGGTGGGCCGGGTTCATGCCGGACTGGACCTTGAACACGTAGCCGGAGAAGTCTGCTGTCAGGGCGCGGGCGTCGCCCGTGACGGCGGTGCGGGGAGAGGGCGCGGGCGCGTAGGCCGCGATGAAGTCCAAGACCGCCCGGACACCGAGGTTGCTCGAGGCCGCGGTGAAGAAGACGGGGGTCTGCTCGCAGGCCATGAAGTCGTCGTCGTCGAAGGCTCCGTTGAGCTCGCGGGCGAGGAGCGCGTTCTCGCTGGCGGCCGCCCAGGCGCCGGGGTCGAGCCGCGTGTCCATTGCGCCCTCGACGACCTCCTCTCGGGCAACGCGCGCGCCCGACTGCGTCGCCTCGTGCCACGTGTAGGTGTCCTCGCCCGGCGTCGCCAGGCCCTGGAAGGCGCTGGGGAGGCCGACAGGCCAGTTCACCGCGACGGGGGTGCGGCCGGTCGCCTCTTGGATCTCGTCGAACAGCTCGAGCGGTTCCTTGCCGGGCCGGTCGCACTTGTTGATGACGGTGATGACGGGCAGGTGCAGGCGGCGGCAGGCGTCGAAGAGCTTGCGCGTCTGCGGCTCCATGCCCTTGGCGGCATCGATCAGCATGACGGTGAAGTCCACGGCCATCAGGACCCGGTATGTGTCCTCGGAGAAGTCCGAGTGTCCGGGGGTATCCAGGAGGTTGATGACCTTGCCGGCGAAGTCGAAACGCAGGGCCGATGAGCTGATGGAGATGCCGCGCTCGCGTTCGACGTCGTTCCAGTCGGACACCGTGGACAGTCGGCTCGCCTTGCCGTGGGTGACGCCGGCCTCGTCGACCACCCGGGCCTGGAGCGCCATCGCCTCGGTGAGGGTCGACTTGCCGGCGTCCGGGTGGGAGATGACGGCGAAGGTCCGGCGCCGCGCGGTCTCGGAGGCGGGTTCGGCTTCGCTGGGATGGATCGAATCGGTGTGTAGCACCCTTCAACACTACCGGTGCGCTAGGTTGGCAGCGGATTCACCTGCCCCGATCGTTCGGCCGGATTCCGGGGTGAAACGACCGTCGGTGGCCGCCAGGAGGGGCAGTGGCACGGTACTACGGACACCTGATCGGTTCCTGTTTCGGCGCCGTGCTGACGGCCGTCGTCATTTTCGCGCCCGGCCGGCGCGCCACCTCACGTGGCGGCAGAACAACGTGCTTTTCTACCTGACGATCACCGCGACGGTCTCGACCTGGCTGCCTGACCCTTGGTGGATGGCCGCCGGCGTCGCTGGGTACGTCGCGGTCGTCGCTTTCTGGAACCGCCAGGCGGACCAGCCTGCGCCGGAAGACCTGCTCGCCGCCTTCGGCCCGCGCACGGGACCTCCGGCATGACTTCTGCGCGCTCGAGTCACAGCGAGAGGAGCCCTGCCCGGGTCGAATGCATGCCGCAGGATCCTTCGTAGAAGGGGGTGAGGTGAGGTTCGTAGTCGGCGTGCAGCCAGCGGCAGCCCAGATCCCGCGCCTGAGTCGCCGCGGCGTCGACGAGCCGCGTCCCGGCCCCTGATCCCTGGAGGCGAGGGGCCACCATGGTGTCCATGAGGATCGCGTGTTCCCCGCCGTCGCCGAGAACATTGACGAAGGCGACCAACTCGCCGTCCAGGCGTCCGGTAACCCATGTGAGGCTGTAGTTCTCGAGCCGCTCGGTCCAGGGCCTGCTTGTCGCGACCTTGACGAAGGCGAGCGCGTGGAGCCCGTTGATTTCTGCGTCAGATACCTCCCCTCGGGCAGCAAAGAGGATCGGGAAGGCATCCGCGGTGGTCGTCATGGCAGCACGGTATTCCCGGGTGTAGCGTGCTGTCCATGAGCACTCACGACTGGGCTCCGCTCTGGGAGCGCCTGGAATCCGACCGCCCGGACGACGCAGCGCTGCTGCGTGCCTCCACGCTCGAAGTCGGCTCGCCCCGGAAGCTGCCGGATGAATACGCGCTCTTCGAGGCCCCGCTGGAGGACTACGACGTCGTCGAGCTCACCCTGTTCGACCGCCCCGTCGCCCGCGGGCGGGTCGCGTACGGTGACGGCTTCGCCGTCGTCGCACCGGTTCTTCCGGCGCACGACGACGACGCGTTGGGTCCTGAGCACATCGGTGCCGTCCTCGAGCGTCTCGCCGACAACGCGCACGCGGAGGGTGCCGAGACCGTCTACGCGTTGGTTCCCCCGGACGTCGTCGAGCACTACCGGACGTTCGGTTTCGGCGACGCCGACTAAGGCGACGCCGCCCGAGCCGGAGCGACGATGCCGGTTGGGTTGGCGCGCAGATTGCGCGGTCGGTTTGACTCTCACACTGTGGCAGATGGGAGAACTGGAGCATGTTGTCCATCGGAGCCTTTGCGCGCATCGGCCAAGTCAGCCATCGCATGCTGCGGCATTGGGACGCGGCTGGGCTGCTGGTCCCTGCGCGCGTGGACGAGTTCACGGGGTTTCGCGCCTACGACCCGTCGCAGCTCGAGCGGCTGCACCGGATCGTCGCGCTGAGGCAGCTCGGATTCGGTCTCGAGGATGTCGCTGACTTCCTTGCAGAGGGTGTCGATGCTGCACGCGTGCAGTCGCTGCTGCGCGAGCGCCGGGCCGAGGTCGAACGCGACTACCGGATTGCCGCGACCCGACTCGTCGACGTCGAGCACCGGCTCCGACTCATCGAAAGGGAAAATCACATGTCCACTGTCGAAATCGTCGAGAAATCGCTGCCGGCGCTCCGGCTGGCCGCCGGGACCGCCGTCGTCTCAGAGCAGTCCGAGGTCGCTGGAGTTGTCGGGCCCCTGTTCGACCGGGTCGCGGCCGTGATCGGGTCCGTCCCCGGCGCGCTCGAAACCCCGATCGCGCAGTATGACATGAGCGAGGAGGGGCTGCGCATCACGGCCGGGTACGCCTATGCGGGAGAGCCGCGCGAGGGCCTGGAGATCGTCGAACTGCCGTCCGTCGACCGGTCAGTATGCGGGGTGCACCTCGGCGCGATGAGTCGCATTGCTGAAACCTGGCAGGCGATCCACGCTGAGGCCATCGCGCGCGGGCTCGCCGCGTCGGGCCCGTGCCGTGAACTCTACGTGCGCGCCGAAAGCGAAGACCAGTCCGATTGGGTCACCGAGCTCCAGCAGCCGGTCGCCCCGGTCTCACTTAAGCTGGGTGGGTGAACCACTCCGAGACTCCAGAGAGCGCCGCGACCGCCGGCGATGCCCAGACGACGCCGGCGCAGCCGCCGGTCCCCGAAGTCGGCGTCGGGCCGTGGGATGGGCAGTGGCCGGAGGGCGACCACTGGGATCCCGACTTGCTGCGCGATGGAGATCGGCGCAACGTGCTGGATCAGTACCGGTACTGGAAGCATGACGCGATCGTCGCCGAGCTGGATACTCGCCGCCACGAGTTCCACGTCGCCATCGAGAACTGGCAGCACGACCTGAACATCGGCACCGTGGTCCGCACCGCCAACGCGTTTCTGGCCAAGGAAGTCCACATCATCGGCCGCCGCCGTTGGAATCGGCGCGGTGCCATGGTCACCGACAAGTACCAGCACGTCCGCCATCACCCGAGCGTGGACGAGTTCGTCGAGTGGGCGCGCGGCGAGGGCCTGGCGATCATCGGCGTCGATATCTTCCCCGACTCCCAGCAGCTGGAGACCTATGATCTGCCGAGAAATTGTGTTCTGGTCTTCGGTCAGGAGGGGCCCGGCCTGAGCGAGGAGGTCCATGCCGCCGCCGAGACGACCCTCTCGATCGAGCAGTTCGGGTCGACCCGGTCGATCAACGCGGCCTCGGCAGCCGGTATAGCGATGCACGCGTGGATCCGCCGTCACGTGTTCGGCCAGCGCGTTTCCTGACGTCGGCCTGCCGCGCATTCCAGTCACGCGTTGCGCCGGTCGGTCAAGGTGTTGCGGGTTGCTCGGCCCATGCGTCTGACCGTGCCCCCGCGTCCGCCGTGCGGACGTCAGAAAGGGCAGGGGCGGATGTACTCGACGATGCTGCGTTCCATGTGCGCGCTGAGGCGTTCGAGTTCTTCGTTCAGGGTGCGACCGCATTCGCGGTCCCGAGTTCCGGGGGTGTCCCGGCTGCCGGGCAGCGTCTGCAGCCACAGGCCGGGACCGTGCCGGTAGAGGTCCAGGCCGTCCTCGCCGGTGTCGATTTTGATGGTGCGGGCGCGGAACATGGTGGCTACCTGCCGGACCGCTCGCGCCGGGGCGGCGGTCCAAGGCGCGTCGGGCAGCGTGACGCGACGGGTGCCCCAGAACGACTCGACGTCGAGAGTTCCGTCCGGCTGCAGGTCGAAGGTCAGCAGGCCCCATGATTTCAACCGGTGGCACCGCTTGCACAGACTCACGAGGTTCTCCAGCCGAGTCGCCCCGCCGTGCCGGTGCTCGACCACATGGTCGGGTTCGCACGCACTGGCGCGCCGCCCGCAGCCCGGGACTCGGCAGGTCCTGTCTCTCAGGGCGAGGGCACGTCGCAGCGTGGCCGGTGGCCGATAGACGTCGGCGTCGAATTCGGTGATGGCTCCGGTCCATGGATCGGTGACCACTCGGGTCCACGTGCTGGCCTGCGGCAGGAGGTCGGCCAGTTCGTCGTGGCCGAAGACGCCGAACCTTTCTGCTTCCGCGAGCCCGCCGCCCAGGTCCGGGAGGCCGCCGGCGATTCGAGTCGGCAGCTCCGCCTGTCCGGTCAGTCGCGTAGCGCGCGCATCTTCCGGACCGTCCGCGGCGGCTGCCTCAAGCGCGCCGATGAGGGTGGCCGGGACCGTGACCGTGATCGCTGGTTTCACGTTCGACAGACCGACCGCCTCCGGGCCGGAGAGCAGCACGTCAACGAACGCGTCGGCGCGGATCTGCCGAATCGTGCGTGTCTCAGCCGCAGCCCCACCGGGCTCCCCGCCATCGGGTGTGGGTGCGTCGGTGACCCCGGGGAGTCCGGGCCGTGTGCGGGACTCCGGGCTGGTCTGCACCGCGGCGTACTCGGCGAGCCGGCGGTCGATGGCCTCCGCGGCCGCTGTCGGGATGTAGGCGGTCAGGTAGCACATGCCGTCGTCGTCAGGGTCGACGGCAACGAACCGATCCGCCCACGCTCGGCGGTGCCGGGCGCTGAACGGCTCGTCGAGCTCTCGCTCGAGGCGACGTTTGCCGTACCGGTCCAACTGTCCCGGGGTCTTGCCGGGAGTGTGGGCGAGCATGTCGTTGCAGAATCCCCGGCGTCGGGCGCGGCACTCGTCCTTGGCGGCCCGCAGGGCGCGGTGGTGTTCCTCGAGAGACGCCGGGTCGTCACTGACGGGCGCGGGGACCTCTGCCGGGACGATCTTTGCGGCAAGATCGACCGTGTTCCGCGTGTGGATTGGACCTGTCTCGCCCGAAGCCAACGCGTCGAGTACTGCCGGTACTTCGCGGCTTACTAGTCGAGCTCGCGTGAGCTCGCGGGCGGCGCTCTGCCGGGCGATGCCCTTGACTAGGGCAATCTCCTGGACCGCCGCCTGTTCCGGAGCGTCCGCTGCGAGGCGGCCGGCGGCTACGGAGCGCGCCATGCCTTCCGAAGATGCTGCGACCTCGTCGAGTTCCGCCGCGAGCTCCACCTGCGCCCGTTCCTCGAGCCGCGCAGCGGCCTCGTAGGCGGCGGCCTCGGCGAAACAGCGCAATTGCTCGGCGAACACCAGTAGCCCCTGCGGACCCATGGCCGACGCGGCGGCGTCGACGGCTTCCCGCCCTGAACGGATGGCCAGCGAATCGGTGCTGGAGGGGGTGGCCTTGAGTGACGACAGTACGGCTCCGGGGTGCGGTTTCGGCCGCGCGGACTCTAGATCGAGGAGGACGTCCCCGATCTGAATGCGAAACCGCTGTGCCTGAGCCATAACTCAATTCTAGAAGATTACTTCGATAAATGGAATGCCTCAGTCGAATAAAATGAGGTCGAAATTGGGCCGTTGAGGGCGGTGGGGGAGTTGATCGGTCTCGCCTCGTCATTAGATCAACTCTTTACGATCGGCCCTGCCCGGTCTAGTCTGTGTCGTGGCTCACAGGTTACCGGAAGGTAGTACATGTTCGAGCCGGCGGCAACGACGCCGCACATCGACGACGGGAGTCCGTATGAGCACGCGCGAGAACCAGAATGGCGGCCATGCCGCTCAAGCACGAGGCCGCGGTGATGCACGCGCCCGGCGCAGCATCTCCATCACCCTGACAGCGCTCGTCGCTGCGGCGTCGCTCGTCGCGGTCGGCGGCCCGGCGCAGGCAACGGCGGACCCGGCCCCGATGCAGGAGGAGTTGACGGATGCGGACGCGGTCACGGAGGGCGACCTCCAGCGCGAAGAAGCGCTCGAGGAGCTCTCGCGCTCCGTCGACGGTGACTTCTATCTGCCGCCTTCCACCCTGCCCGACGGCAACGGAACCGTAATTCGGAGCGAGTCGGCCGAGTTCTATCTGGATCCCGTGCGACTCATCGAGCCGGACGCGACGGCCACGCGCATCATGTACACCTCCACCGACGCGCACGGGGCTCCGATGGCCGTAACCGGCACGGTGCTCGTGCCGGATCGCGCCTGGTCGGGGACCGGGAAACGGCCGCTCATCGGGTACGCCGTGGGTACCCAGGGGGCGGGCGACCACTGCGCGCCCTCCCGGCAGATGGCCATCGGCCAGGAGTACGAAGGCCCCATGGTCGCGGCCCTTCTCAAGGCCGGGTATGCGCTGGCACTCACCGACTACCAGGGTCTCGGCACCCCCGGCGCCCATAGCTACATGGTCCGCGCCGCGCAGGGGCATGCCGTCCTCGATTCGCTCCGGGCCGCCCAGAACCTGGGGCTGGACGGAATCGACGCCGACAATCCGGCCGCCCTGGTCGGCTACTCGCAGGGAGGCGGTGCCTCGGCGGCGGCGGCCGAGCTTGCACCGGACTATGCACCCGAGCTGCAGCTCAAGGGCGCCTACGCCGGCGCGGTCCCGGGCGACCTCCAGCAGGTTGCGTCGACGATCGATTCGACGCTCTATACGGGTTTCCTTCTCTTCGCGATGTCCTCGCTCGACTCCCAGTACCCCATCGACCTCTCCTCGGTCCTCAATGAGGCCGGTCGGGACCGCGTCGCCGCGGCGGCTGACCAGTGCGTCGTGGATGGGCTTGCGGGCCACGCGTTCGTCGATACCTCGACGCTGACCACGACGGGTGAGTCGTTCACAGACCTCTCGCGGCGGGCCCCGTTCGCCGCGGTCCTGCAGGAGCAGCGGATCGGTGCGGGGCGCGCCCCCGAGGTGCCGGTCCTGCTCTCCCATAGCCTGCTCGACGACGTCATCCCCTACCGCGCGGGGCGCGGGGTGGCCAAGCGCTGGTGCGATCAGGGCGCCGTCGTTTCCTGGGAGACCACGGCCGGGCCGACGCACCTCGGGGGCTACGCGGCCGCCGTGCCGCGCGCGCTGCTCTTCCTCGAGGCTCGCTTCGCTGGTGCCCCGGCCCTTTCGAGCTGCTGGCGTCTTTAGCCCTCGCCCGTGACGATCGCCCAAGCGTGCGCGATCGAGGCGTCGAAGAGCGGCTCGGCTGCCGGTCCGAGGTCGCCGGCATGCCCGAAAACCTCCTGCGAGATCGTTCCGAGGAGCAGCATCCACGCAGTGGCGCCGGCGAGAACGAGGTCGGGATCCGCGGGCGTGTCCGGTGGCGCGGCGTCCTCGAGCAGGGCGCGGACGACGACGTCGCGGGCGTCGGGTGCCAGCGCCGCCGGCCGCGGGTGCGCGCCGGCCGCGGCGGCGTCGGCGTAGAGCGCCATGAGCCGCGCGATCACGCGGGTGCCCGACGGCGTCGTGAGCTCGCCCGGGGCGTGGTAGTCGGGGACCGGTGAGCCGTAGACGAGTGCGTACTCGTGGGGATGCGCGAGCGCCCAGGACCGCAGGGCGTGGGCGATGGCCCGCCAGCGCCCGGGTAGGTCGTCTCCGGCGACGCGCGATTCGGCCTCTTCCACCTGTTTCGCCGCGGCGTCGAAGGCGGCGATGATCAGGCGCGTGAGGAGTTCGTCGCGGTTCTCGACGTAGCGGTAGAGCGCGGAGGGTGTGAGCCCCATGTCGCGTGCGATGGCCCGCAGGGAGAGCGAGGCCGCTCCTGTCTCGGCGAGATGGCGGCGGGCCACGGCGAGGATCTGTGTCTCGATGGCCCGGCGATTGCGCGCTCGCGCTCCGGTGGCGGGGGCGGCGTCGGGCAGTGGATCCATGCGGTCATCTTCCCGGCTGGACCGCGACGGAGCAAACGAGAACAGTGTTCTTGATTCTCGAATGAGAATAGTGAACACTGTTCTCGTAAGAGACGCTTTGGATTCGACGTGGAGGATGACCATGGGCAAGTATGCGGTACTCGGGGCTGGGCCCGTGGGGCGGGCCGTTGCGACGAGATTGGCGCACGCGGGGGACGAAGTCCTGCTCATCAGCAGGAGCGGGCGAGACCCGGGCGTCGACGGTGTCCGGATCTCGTCCGCGGACGTTGCCGACGGGGCGGCGCTGGGCCGGCTGACGGCGTCGTGCGAGGGGATCGTCAATGCCGTCAACCCCGGCGCCTATCACCGCTGGGCGGCGGAATGGCCCCCGATCGCTGCGGCCGTGCGCGCCGCAGCGGACGGCAAGCGCCTCGTGCTGATCGGCAATCTCTACGGGTACGGACCGGTGGCCGGCCCCATGGTCGAGGACCAGCCGCTGCGCCCGAACGGGACCAAATCCCGGCTGCGGGCGGAGATCTGGAACGACCTGCTCGGCGCCCACGCGCACGGTGACCTGCTGGCGGCAGAGATCCGATCCTCTGATTACGCGGGGCCGGGCATGCCGGCGACCAGCATGCTCAACGCCCTGATCATCCAGCCCCTCGTCGCCGGGCGCCGGTGGATCACGTCGCTGGCCGGGGCGCCGGGCGCGCTGCACTCCTGGACCAACGTGGACGACGTCGGCGACCTCGCCGTGGCCGTGCTGAAGCGGGGCGATGGCGACGCGGCCTGGGGGAGGGCCTGGCACACGCCGAGCGCGCCGCCGTCGTCATACCAGGACGTCGCCGACGAGGTGACGGGGATCCTCGGCCGGGCGCCGGTACGCGTGCGTCCGCTGCCGCCGGCCGTGTTCGCGGCGGCCAGCGCCGTCGTGCCGCTGCTGCGGGAACTGCGGGAGACGAACCACCAGTTCCAGCACGATTTCGTGCTCGACGACGCCGCGGCGCGGGCCGAATTCGCCCTGACGCACACCCCGTGGGAGCAGACGCTCGGGCAGTCGATCGACTGGTTCGCGGAGCGCCGGGCGGGCGCGGGCCGCAACTGAGTGACGTCCGTCGAAACACGCCATCCGATGTGACGGAGTCTGCCCTAGGATGGAGCGCAGACAGTGTTGTCCCGACCCCATCTAAATGCGAGACGTCAGGAGACGGTATGCCCATCGCTACCCCGGACAAGTACAACGCCATGATCGATGCCGCGAAGGCCGGAGGGTTCGCCTTCCCCGCGGTCAACGTGACCAGCTCACAGACCCTGAATGCCGCGATTCGCGGCTTCGCCGAGGCAGAGTCCGACGGCATCATCCAGGTCTCGACCGGTGGCGCGGCCTACTGGTCCGGCGCTTCGGTCAAGGACATGGTCATCGGTTCGCTCGGCTTCGCCGCCTTCGCTCGCGAGGTCGCCAAGAAGTACGGCGTGAACATCGCCCTGCACACGGACCACTGCCCGAAGGACAAGCTGGACGGCTTCGTCCTGCCGCTGCTCGAGGCCTCAGAGGCCGAGGTCAAGGCCGGCCGCGACCCGATCTTCAACTCGCACATGTGGGACGGCTCGGCCGAAACCCTCGAGGAGAACCTGCGCATCGCCAAGGAACTGCTGCCGCGCACCGCGGCCGCCAAGCAGATCCTCGAGGTCGAGATCGGCGCCGTCGGCGGCGAGGAAGACGGTGTCGAGAACGACATCAACGAGGACCTCTACAGCACGGTCGAGGACGCCCTCGCGACCGTCGAGGCGCTCGGCGCCGGCGAAAACGGCCGCTACATCACGGCACTGACCTTCGGTAACGTGCACGGCGTCTACAAGCCGGGCAACGTGCAGCTCCGCCCGGAGATCCTCGCCGATATCCAGAAGCAGATCGGCGCGAAGATCGGCAAGGACAACCCGTTCGATCTCGTCTTCCACGGCGGCTCCGGCTCGACCGACCAGGAGATCGCGGACGCTGTCTCCTACGGCGTGATCAAGATGAACATCGACACCGACACCCAGTACGCGTTCACGCGCCCGGTAGCCGGCCACATGTTCTCCAACTACGACGGCGTCCTGAAGGTCGACGGCGAGGTCGGCAACAAGAAGACCTACGACCCCCGCGTGTGGGGCGCCAAGGCCGAAGAGTCGATGGCCGCGCGCATCGCTGCCGCCGCCGGACAGCTCGGCTCCGCCGGCAAGTCGATCAAGTAGTGGCGTCCGTGAGCGACTCCCTCGGTAAGAACCTGCTCGGCATCCCGGAGACCCTCCTCCCGGAGGAGACCGACGTCGATGCGAAGTTCGCCGCCGGTGCGGAAGCTGTCGACGTCGCCGCGGCGCACCCGACGTCGTCGCTCGCCTGGGCGGTCCTCGCCGGCGAAGCGTACGACGACGGCCGCTACGTGGAGTCCTACGCCTACGCCCGCGTGGGTTACCACCGCGGCCTGGACTCGCTGCGCAAAGCCGGCTGGCGCGGGCAGGGCCCGGTGCCGTGGACACACGAGCCCAACCGCGGATTCCTGCGTTCGCTCTACGCGCTGGGCCGCGCGGCCGCCGCGATCGGCGAGACCGACGAGGTCGAGCGAATCAACCGCTTCCTCGACGATTCTGATCCGAACGCGAAGGCCGCCATCGAGGCATAAGCCGCTCGCCGGCGTCGTGCCGCGCTTCGGCGCCATTGCATCCTCCCCCTTCCGCAGCCACTGCGGAAGGGGGAGGACTTTTTAACGGCATGGGTAGTTCTCCCCATCGTCCCGGCCGGGCGGTTCGACTAGTCTGGTGAGAAATCGACCGGGCCGTGACGAGGCCGAGACGAACGCGGAGGAAGAGGCCATGGCCATCGAGGGGTGGACGATTTCGAGTGCGGCGTCGACGATTCAGAACGAGTCGACGACGGAGATCGAGCGTTTCTCGAAGATCAAGAACAAGGCCGAGACGGCGTTCGAGGAGGCCGCAGAGGCCGCCGAGCATTTCGAGATCGGTTCGGCGCTCGACTCGCTGCTCACCAAGTTCCTGAGCGCCTCCGTGGCCGGGGCGTACAACAGCGGCCTCCACATGACCGAATCCCTGGCCAAGGCGATCACCGCCTACGAAGACGGCGACGCGGAGATGGCGGGCAACGCGGAAGCGGCCATTCACGAAGTCCCGGACTTCAAGGACTAACGGAGGAGATCTCATGACGGTCAGCACGTCTGATCTGCCGGAATCGTGGCCCGACGCGGGTAACATCACGGCGGCCGCAGAAAAAGTGCGCAAGATCGGCACCACGTCGCGCACGATCTTCGACGACGCGAGCACGAAGTGGAGCGGTCTCAGCGGCAACGGCGTCTTCGAGTCGCCGCACCAGGAGAAGGTCCTCTCCGCTCCTGCCAAGACGGTCGAGCCGTTTGTCATGATCACCGAGACCGCCACGGAGAATGTGGCGTCCGCGCTCGAAGATTTCGCCGAAACGATGGGGCCGACGAACAAGCAGCGCTACGACGACATCCTTCTGGTGGCGCAGGCGCACAACAATGTCACGTTCGAGCCCGGCGACAAGCCCGATGGCTACGACACAGACCGCACGGCCATCCAGCGGGAGATCAACGCGGTAGCCACCCTGTACGACAACGCGGTGCAGAAGTGCGCGCGGAAGATCAATGGGGAGAACCCGCTGCGCGACCTGCCCGGCGGCGTCGCCGGTGCACACGCGACCTACAAGGCCGTCAAGAAGTACCTGGCGAAAGCGGGCGTTCATTCATCACACTTCAAGGTGCGTCGCGGGCAGCTCATGTTCGTCTACAACACCGAGGTCAACCCGTACCGGAAGCAGTTCCCGACGAGCTTCAAGATCAACCGCAAGATCCTCGAGGGGCTGCACGTCCCGCAGAAGTACATCGATCGGCTGACGGGTGAGACGAAGGCCCAGTTCAGAACCTACAACGGCCAGTTCGAGCGGTGGCTCAAGGAAGCAGGGAAGCGGTCGCCGTTGGGACTGATCCTGGCGAAGTATCCGTTCCTGAAGAACACGAAACTCCGGTTCGACGGTATGAACGTTCGGGCCCGGGTCCCGCTGACGTCGACCAACGGACAGAAGCCGCTGCCGTCGAACAGCAAGGTGCAGAGCACCAAACTGACCAGGGCGCTCGAACGTCTGAACAAGCTTCAGAAGACGCCCTTGCTCAAGGGGGTGGCCGTCCTATCGGTCGGCCTCAACGCCTACGGCAACTACACGGAGGCCTACGCCGATTCGATGGTGCGGGACCCGGACAAGTCGCCGGACGAGCACATGCGTACTGCCGCCGTCGACACGGCAATCAAGACCGGCGCCGAAACGGTCGGGGCGACTGTGGGAACGGCCGTCGGGCGCGGCGTCGGTGCCGCCGTGGGACAGGCGATCATCCCCATTCCGGGCGTCGGTGCCGCGATCGGCGGATTCGTAGGAGGCCTGGCCGGCGGATGGGTCGGTGGCAAGGTCGGCGGGTGGGCCGGCGACATGATCAACGACTTCCGCCATAGCGAGACGGCGGAGAAGATCGTCGACGGGGTGAAGGACCTCGGTTCGAAGGCCGTGGACACGGGTAAGAAGGTCCTCAAATCGTTGAATCCCTTCGGCTGATGGTGGAACTGTTCCTCGCCGTGCTCTTCATCGTGCCCTTCGCCGTGCCCTGTCTGCTCTACGGGTGGAACGCGTGGTCGGGTAAGAAGCGGGAGTGGGCAGCGCGGGCTCCGGCTGCGATGATCTTCACCTCACGCAACGTGCTCCCGCTGCAGGTCGGCGTCGGCGGTTTGTCGATGGTGCTGGGAATTCCTGCACTGACGAGCACGCTCATGGGATCCGAACAATCCGAAGACGTTTGGTTCTGGACCATGCTGGTGGTCTTTCCGCTCATCATGTACACGCACTTCTGGTGGCCCGATTTCGCGCTGCCGCGCTGGTACAAGGATTGGCTGCGGCGCGGCGGGCTGACGATGAGCGAGACTGGTGAGGAACAAATCGCCCCGCTGTGGGGCCCAGATGAAGAGCCGCCGTCCAAAGCGGCGTCGTAAAGGATGAGAGGGCGCTGATGACGCGGATCGATGGGTACCGGGGCATTCTGACGTTCGAGGTTGAGGAGCCGTGGATCCCGGTGCAGTCGCGCCCGGAGATCGAACTCATGGCGACGATGCCGCCCGTCGAAGGCGAGTTTCCACCGAACATCGTGGTCACCGTCAACCCCTATAGCGGATCCCTGGCCGATTTCTCCCGCCGGGCCACGGCAGCGATCGTTCGAGACCTGCGGGAAGGCCGCATTGTCGATGTCGACGACTGGTCTTTCGACGTGGGGGCCGCCGCGCTGGACTCTGGCACCGATCCCGACGCCGAGGAGCCGACGCCCGGCGGCAGCGGACGCCTCATCGAATACACTCACCGAATCGAAGAGGGCATCGTGGTCTCCGGGGCGGACTACCTGGTGGTTCGCGAGGGCTGGGCGATTCAGATTTCGACCACCACAGGCCTGCCAACCCGCATGATCTTCGACGAGATCCTGCAGTCCATGGCCAGGACCATTGCCGTGCTGCGAGCCCCGGAACCCGGGGACGCGGCAGACGTTCCGGCGTTGGCCGCTCCGGTGTCCGACGATCTGGCGTGCGCCGAGTTGGGAGGCGACAGGGAGGCACTCTTCGACTGGCTCGCGGCGGGCGCCTCCATCGGCGAAGGCACGTGGATGAGCGGGGAGGCCTTGGCCCGGACGGCGGAACTGCAGGACGCCGTCGTCGGCCGTCTGGGCGGAGGCATGGATCCGGTCATATCGGAGCTGAAGGAGCTGGGAGTCCTCGAGGGCGGTCGCCTGAGTGATCTCGGCGAGGTCATCTCCGTAGCGCTGACGGACGCTCAGGTGCGCGTGCGGCTGACCGGGCGATTCATGCGCGGGGAGACCCTCTTTCAAGCGTTCATCATTGGCGGCGCGGCCGTGGTCGCCGCAGAACAGGGCTACGGTCCGCGGGTCCTCAACCAGCCGTGGACCCCGGACGACGCCACACTGTTCAACGTGCAGATCCTTCCGGTCGCCGAGCTGACATCCACGATGATGCGCTGGGCTGGCGCCGGGCCGGCATGGAACCTCCATCTCGAGGATCCGACGATCTCACCGGAGGTCTTCGAAGAGCGAATCGCCGGAGAGGCTGGCGGATCAGGGATGCCCGGGGCAGTTGGACAGAGCCTCTGGCAGCAGCCATGGTTCACGTGGGTCTTCGAGATCGAGGCTCCGGACGAGGAACACGGGGCGCGGGAGTTCGCTCCGCTGACATTCGTGAACGCGGGCCCGCGGGGCAACTACCGGGTGGGCTTGGTCGAGACCGACGCCGGCAGCGATTCCGCCTGGCGGGCGGGGGACGTCCTCCTCTGGCCGACCGATTCCGGCTTCATCCAGCGTCAGCTCGAGGATCATGTGCAGGCTGCCGTGCTCGAGCGTCCCGTCGTGTTGGCCTGACGGGCCCGTTCCGGGCCGCGTCGAATCCGTTGCTTCCTCTTCCGGAACTATCGCGGAAAGGGCAGGATGTTTTTCATGGAGGCCATCACCGCACTCGAAGACGAGACCCTGATCCACCTACCGCAGTCGCGCGTCTGGTCGCTACTCACGGACTGGACCGCGGCGCCCGAATGGATGCCCGGCGTCGATGCGATGCACGCCCAGGGGGCTGCTGCGCCCGGCCAAGTTCTGAAATACACCTCGGGAGAGCACGAGCGGCAGTTGGCCGTGGTGACGTACGAGCCGGGCGGTGCGCTGACCCTGGCGACAGGTTCCGACGGTGCGGACGTACGTATCGAGTACGGATACTTGCTGGTCGCCAACGGGGATCAGACGAGGTTGCGGCTGCGCGTCGGAATCCGTGTCAACGGGGCCGGCAGCGACGGCGTCGATGAACTGCGGGAGGCTCTCGCCGAGGCCGAATCCGGTCAGCTCGAAGCCTTCCGGGCTTACGCGGAGAAAGCGCCGTAAAGCTCGGGCCCGGACATGGGTACTTCTCCCCATCGTCCGGCGGGACGGGTTCGGATAGCCTGATGTTTCGACGGGCACGAAATGACCCGGAACGGGAAGAGGAGACACCGTGAGCCTGGGCGGCTATTCGATCGAGAACAGTGGCTACAAGGCCCAGGAAGGCAACCTGGAGTCAAATCTTGAGGACCTCGCCACGACCAACAACGAGCTGAAAACCGCTGTTGAGGATGCGAAGGCACCGGTCAAGAGCGAGAAGATCTCCACGGCACTCGATTCCCTCTACACCGACGTCCTCGGTGCGAACGCCGTCGCGGCGCTGCGCCGCGGGCGCAACGCGAAGAAGGGCGCCTCGATGATCCGTCGCGCGATCGTTCAGGGTGACGAGGACATGGCCAACGATGCGTACGGCGTCATCGCCAAGACGCCGGACTTCCACCGGAAGTAGGGGAACACATGGCTTACAGCGTAGATACCAGCACCTTCGACGACTGGGCAGATCCCTCGGCGATCCGGGCGGCTGCCAAAGACCTGAAGAAGAAGGCCGCTGCCGTCGAGGACGACGTCGATGCGTGCCATACGACGTGGAGCGCATTGACGTCGCACCTCACCATCGACGATTCGGGAGCCTCGTCCACGTTCAAGAACACCTACAAGGACATCAAGAAGCACGGGGAGTTCGTCGGCTCCGGGGGTGAGAAGGCGAAGACGGCTCTCGACGGTTTCGCGGACGCGATCGACGAGCTGCTGCCGATGGTCGAGAATCTCACCGGCCAGATCGCGAATTTCGAGATCGAGGCGAACAAGATCGATACGTCGGATTCGTTCGCCGTCGGGCAGGCCGACCTCGCCGAACGCGGATTCAAACAGATGGTCTCGGGTATGCAGACCTCGTACGACAACGCCGAGAAGAAGTGCGCCAACGAGCTCAACACCATCTACGACAAGGTTCACGATGAGGGCGGCAGCATCGCTGGGCCGTGGGGTACGGCGGCGCTCACCGCCATTGGCGGCGCGCCGGCACTCGTGCACATCGATCCGAATCGGAAGATTCCGGTCTACGGCTACAAGACGCCGAAATACGACCCGACGAAGTACTACACGACGAAGAAGATCACGATGTCCAACGGGCAGGTGAAGAGCGTTGCTTACCTGAAACCCGGGGCCGTGCTTCCCGCCCCGGAGCGCTACATCGTGAGGCACCAGCAGCCGTGGTCGATCATCGACCCGAAGGAAGCCCAGAAACAGGGCATTAAGCCCCACAAGATCCTGCGCTACGGGAATCCGTTGGTGACCGTCGTTGGTGGCCTGATCACGTTCAACTCCGAGTACGAGAAGCGCTACAACGAACTCCTGCGCACGAATCCGGAGCTGACCCAGGACGAACTCGAAAACGAGTCCGGGCAGGCAGCTGCGGTCCGCGGAACAAGCAAGACGGCCGTGATTCTGGCCGCAGGTGCGACCGGTATGGCCATCGGCACCGCGATCCCGGGAGTCGGCAACGTGGTCGGCGGACTGATTGGCCTGGGCATCGGCGCCGGGATCGCCTTCGGGGCTGAGATCTCCGGACTCAATGATTGGGTGGCGGACCGGGCCGAGGATCTCTACCAGGCGGTGACGCCGGAGCCGGTGAAGAAGATCGTCGGCGAGGTCGGAGAATTCGGCTCGAAGGTCGGCGGCGCCATTTCGGATGGCTGGAACTCGTTGTGGGATTAGGTTGGGTGCATGATGTCTGAGCAGAGCCCCGGGTATGTTCCCCACCGCGTCGGCCCCGTCGAGTTCCCGGTTCTTGGTTCGTGGGAGGCGACGTACGGCGAAAACTATGCGGTCTTCGTCAAACCGATCGTGGGGGTCACGTACTTTCAGACGAATCTCATTGTCCGCGTCCTTCCGCGCCGACCCGGCGCCAGCATGGCCTGGTACTCCACGGCCGCGCTCGGCGCCGACGCGGGGCTGCTGCACGAGTGCCGTTTCGTCTCCGACGACCTCTGGCAGGGAGAACACGGAACCGGCCGCATGCACGTCGTGCTGCACCGGAAGGAACTGACACAGGTCGTCTGCCAGCGCTGGCTCCTGCCCGCTGGAGCGAACCTTGTGGAGGTGACGGCGTCCTACGGGCTGGATGACGCGGTCCAAGAGGAGCCGCTTCTGAGAGCCGTGGTCTCGGCGATGCGCATCGACGCGGACGCGCCCGGGGTTGGCGAACCGGCGGACCTGCCTGGTCATGAACCCCGTTCTGACGCCGATATGAGCGTGGTCGTCTCCGAGCCCGTCGAGGATCTGACCAAGTTGCAGGCGGTCAACCGGTGGCGCCTTCACGGGCCGGTGCTCACCGCAGGGACTCTCGAGTTCATGATCGGTGCCGCCGAGCGCGAACGAGGTTTCGGGATGCTCGAGATCGGCAGGTTCCGTCAGGACATCGACGCGCTGCACGGTCTCGGGCTGATGGACGGCAAGGGCCGCTGGACACGCCTGGGGAATCAGGTGACGGACGGGTTCCGCAACCGGCGGTTCTACGCGCAAGTGGCCCTCAATTGTGGCGGCGCGCGCAGCCAGCTCGACGTCTACGCGGGCTCGATCATGGCCACGATGATCACCGGCCCGGGGTTCCACGGGCTCCTGGAGGGCGAGGCGTTCGACCCCGGTCACCGGCCCCACGAACTCATGGGTCTGACGACAGTCCCCGGCGCGATCGCCCAGTGGGTGGGACTGGGTCCGGCCTGGACGCAGGGCGCTGAGGTGACGATGGACGCGATCGACTTCTATGGCGCCCTGCGTGCCGGCGGGTCGCCGGCGTCGGCCGGAGGCAGCTGCCCTCCCGGGTTCGATGCCTACTGGGATCAGCCGTGGGTCGAGTGGACCGTCGGCGTCGCCGAAATGGAGCGCAGCGTCCGCTTCGTTAATGCGGGCCGCGCCGGTCACTTCGCGGTGGAGGATCTCGACGACGGCCTGCGGGTGCGGCTCGTGCCGGCTCCATCGTTCAGTGTCTGGCAGGAGCTGGTGGCGCTCTTCGACGACGCCGTCGTACACGCCGCGCTGCGGGAAGGGGCAGCGCGATCGTAGCCTTCGGAATTCTCCTGACAAGCGTCGGGCTGGCGTTCGCGGCTGCGGGTGTCTTGAACTACCAGGGCCGCTGGCGCCCGCTCAACGCCTTCCTGCCGTACATGGGGTCGGGCCTGCTCTTCATGGGCTGCGGCATCCTGCTCTGGGGTGTCCTCGCCCTGGCCACCGGCGCCCTGACGGACGACGGCGCGCAGACTCTCGCGCCGGCGCTGCAATGGACCTTCACGTCCGTGAGTTTCGTGGCGCTCCTGCTCTTCGCGGCCGGGGCCTTCTTCGGCTACGGCCACTTGCCCCGCCGGCTACGCCCGCGGTGGATGACCGATGCCGACGGCACCACCGACCCCGTCGGCGACGGCGGGTTCGAGGTGTCGCTGCCGCGCTGGTCCGCGGCGGTGACCGGCGCGAGCCTCGCGACGAGCCGCGGCCCGCGGCTCGGCCCCGAGGCCGTGGACTGGCTCTACCGCAGCTGGTCCGGGCACGGGTGGGCGCGCTTCGGTGCGTCGGATCCCGCCCGGCCGCTGCGCGAGCTCGGCATGGTGCACGACGACGGCCGCGCGAGGCCCGAGGTGGTGCTCGCCACCCAGCCGCTCCAATCGGACGCGACGACGGCGTACGTCGTCGCACTCGGCCCGCAGCCGGACGCGGCCGGGACGCACGCGGCCGAGATGATCCTGCGGCTGGGCGCGCGCAACGCCGTCGTGCTGTGGCAGGAGGAGACGTGGCCGGTGCAGCAGCGCGGACTCGACGACGAGCGTGGCTTCCGGCAGCGTCTCGGCCTGCTGAGTGGCCACGGCCGCCGGCGCAGGATCAACGCGTCCTACCGCGTCGACTTCGTGGCGCCGGAGGCGGCGGGTGACTGGCTCATGGACTTCGTGGGCCGCACGGCCGGGCCGGACGCGTCGTGGCGGATCTTCCTCGACCGCGACCAGTCGTTGTCGCTCGTTCCGGGTGAAATTGCGGGCCAGTACGTGACTGGGAGCGAGCGAACCGCCACGGCCGCCGCGCTCGCGGCGAAGCTCAACGCGACGTTGCGGGGCGGGGACGCATAGAATCGACGGCGGCGCCGGGCGAACCGCTGCCGGAGACGTGAAGGGAGTCGGTGGGCGGTGTCGAAGCTCTATTTCCGCTACGGGGCGATGAACTCGGGCAAATCGACCGGCCTGCTGCAGGCGGCGTTCAACTACGAGGAGCGCGGCCAGCGCGTCCTGCTCGCCAAGCCCGCGATCGACACCAAGGGGGACCGGGCGATCGTCTCCCGCCTCGGCGTCACGCGCGACGTGGACTTCGCGATCCTGCCCGACGAGTCGGTGCGCGAGATCTTCGCCAAGCACGCCGCCGGTGACGATCCCGACGCGATCGTCACGCACGTCGACGTCGAACCCGTGGCCTGTCTGCTCATCGACGAGGCCCAGTTCCTGACCCGTGAGCAGGTCGACGACCTGCTGCGCATCGCCGTGCTCGATTCCGTCCCGGTACTCGCCTACGGCATCCGCACGGATTTCCGCACCGACGCCTTCCCCGGGGCGGCCCGGCTGATGGAGCTCGCACACAGTCTCGAGGAGCTCAAGACGATCTGCCGGTGCGGGCGCAAGGCCGTCTTCAACACGCGGCGCGTGGGTGAGGCTTTCGTGTTCGACGGCGATCAGGTCGCCATCGATGGCCAAGACGTGGGTTACGAGTCGCTGTGTGCCACGTGCTACCTGGACGTCTCGGGCGGACGGCTCGGCTAGTCGAGCGCAACTGCCCGCGACCTCTTGACACACCCTTTCCCGCCGGAGCAGACTGTCTGATACCAGATTAGTACGCGTTTGATATATCAGGAACGGCGGCTCAACGATGAGTAACAAGGCAGTCAGCTACGCAGGTCCCGGCAAGGTCGAGGTCATCGACACCCCCTATCCCGAGTTCGAGCTCAAGGACGGGCCCGGAGTCAACCCGGCCAACGTCGGCCGCAAGGTCCACCACGGCGTCATCCTCCGCACGATCGCCACGAACATCTGCGGCTCGGACCAGCACATGGTGCGCGGGCGTACCACCGCGCCCGAGGGGCTCGTCCTCGGGCACGAGATCACCGGCGAGGTCGTCGAGGTCGGACGCGACGTCGAGTTCATCAAGGTCGGCGACATCGTCTCGGTGCCCTTCAACATCGCGTGCGGCCGCTGCCGCAACTGCAAGGAGGGGCAGACCGGCATCTGCCTCAACGTCAACCCTGACCGCCCGGGCTCGGCGTACGGCTACGTGGACATGGGCGGCTGGGTCGGCGGCCAGGCCGAGTACGTGCTCGTGCCCTACGCGGACTGGAACCTCCTGAAGTTCCCGGACCGCGATCAGGCGATGGAGAAGATCATGGACCTCACCATGCTCTCCGATATCTTCCCGACTGGCTTCCACGGTGCCGTCACCTCCGGTGTCACCGTCGGTTCCACCGTGTACGTCGCGGGCGCCGGTCCGGTCGGCCTTGCCGCTGCCATGGGTGCACAGTTGCTTGGTGCCGCCGTTGTCATCGTGGGCGACCTGAACGAGGACCGCCTGGCCCAGGCTCGCTCCTTTGGCTGTGAAACCATCAACGTCGCCCACGGCTCCGTCGAAGACCAGCTCGAGCAGATTCTTGGGGTCCCCGAGGTGGACTGCGGCATCGACGCCGTCGGCTTCGAGGCCCACGGCCACGGCGGGGACGCCGGCAAGGAGGCTCCGGCCACCGTGTTGAACTCGCTGATGGACATCACCCGCGCCGGTGGCGCCGTCGGTATCCCCGGCCTGTACGTCACGGGCGACCCGGGAGCCGTCGACGAGGCCGCCAAGAAGGGCGCGCTGTCGCTGTCCTTCGGTACCGGTTGGGCCAAGTCGCTGTCCTTCGCCACCGGGCAGTGCCCGGTCATGAAGTACCACCGCCAATTGATGATGGCGATCTTGAACGACAAGGCTCCGATTGCCAAAGCCGTCAATGCCGGGGCGATCTCGCTGGACGAGGCCCCGCGTGGCTACGCCGAGTTTGATGCCGGCGCGGCGAAGAAGTTCGTGCTCGACCCGCACGGGCTCATCTCGCGCAACTAGGTACCGCCCGGTACGACGGCGGCGCGACCTGGCGTCGTCGTACCGGTTCCGCCCGGGGCGCTTTGCGCGTCCCGGGCGGCGTGATCAGCGCTGCTTGTGCGAGGCGTCCCGGCGCCTGATGAGCAGCCCGACGGCGATCCCGAGTAGGCCCACCGACAGCGGGCTCAGCGCGCCCGCGGCGAAGACGGCCTCGGGCGGGGCGAACGCGGCGAGGTTCCGCCAGGTCGGTCCCGCGAGCATCGCGCCGAAGACCATGCACGCGGCGAGACTGACGGCCACACCCGTCGCCGCCGTCGCCGAGGCGCGCGCCATCAGGACCGCACCGAGCGCCAGGGCCACGACGATGAGCGCGAAGCCGAAGCGGACGAAGACGTGATGGCCGGTGGCCATCGCCAGCACCAGAAACTGATTGCCGACGAAGAAGACGCCGATGCCGACGCCGAGCCCGCCGACGAAGTGGACGGCGCCGCTGAAGAACGACGTCGTGTGGGTTCCTCCGATGGCCGTGGTCATGACGGCACCTGCTTCCCCGTGTCCGCTGTGCTGTCTCTTCAGTGAAGCGCCGCGGACGCGAGGAGTCAATGGTTCGCGGGCCCTACGGGCAGCAGGCCGTCGAGCGCCCGCTCGAGCGCCCAGCGGAAATCCGGAGCGTCCGCGCCGGCGACGTCGAAGTCGGCCCGGTTCTGCGCTTCCGCGATGGAGCCGAGCACGTGGTTCACGATGAGCGATTGGGCGCTCACCGCGTGGTCCTCGCGCAGGCCCGCCGCCGCCAACAGTCCGGTCAGCCGCGCGAGCGGTGCCAGGCGCTCGGGCGCGAGCACCCGCGCCACGTGTACGACCTCCGCGCTGTCCGGAATCGGCAGCAGCATCGTGTGCAGGCTCGAGGCCAGGTGCAGGATGGCGCCGCGGGCCGCTGGCGAGGGGGCGACGTCGTTCCCGGCGCCCGGCGCCCCGCCCGCCGGCGCGCCGAGGGCGGGGGTGTTCAGGAGCGTCGCGGCGACCTCGACGAGGAGCTCCTGCTTGTTCTTCACGTGCCAGTAGAGGGCGCCGACCTGGACCTCCAGGTCGCGGGCCAGTCGGCGCATGGAGAGATCGGCGAGGCCGAAGTCGCGCAGGATGCCGACGGCCGCGTCCACTACGGTCTCCTGTGTCAGCGCCATGCCCGCCAGTCTATCCAGCCGCGCGGCCTCACCGGGGCGCGCGCCGGCGCGCAGTGGTGGTAGCCTCATTCCCACGAATTGAACACTGTTCAAGAGACGAGGGAATGACTGTGGATCAACTGGTTGACACGTACGCGGCGGGCCTGGTCGGCCGCATCGAATCGGGGCACGAGCTCACGGAGGCTGAGGCGCTCGCCGTACTCGCGACGCCCGACGCGCAGACCCTCGACCTCGTCGCGCAGGCCGGGCGCCTGCGCCGGACGTACTTCGGCAACACCGTCAAGGTCAACTACCTCGTTAACCTGAAGTCCGGGCTCTGCCCCGAGGACTGCACGTACTGCTCGCAGCGGCTCGGGTCCGACGCGCAGATCCTGAAATACAAGTGGCTCTCCACGGAGGAGGCAGCCGAGCAGGCCGGCCTCGGGGTGCGCGGCGGCGCCTCCCGCGTGTGCCTCGTCGCCTCCGGCCGCGGTCCCACGGACCGCGACGTGAATCGCGTGACCGACATCATCGAGCGCGTCAAGGGCGAGAACCCCGGCGTCGAGGTCTGTGCGTGCCTGGGCCTCATCAAGGAGCGGCACGCCAACAAGCTTGCGGCCGCCGGTGCGGACGCCTACAACCACAACCTCAACACTGCTGAGTCCAAGTACGAGGACATCTGCACCACGCACACCTACGCCGACCGGGTCGCCACCGTCGAGGCCTCTAAGGCTGCCGGCATGTCACCGTGCTCTGGCCTCATCGTCGGCATGGGTGAGAGCGACGAGCAGCTCGTCGAGGCGGCCTTCGCCCTGCGCGACCTCGACGCCGACTCCGTGCCCGTCAACTTCCTCATGCCCTTCGAGGGCACCCCGCTGGAGGGCACGTGGGAGCTGACCCCGCTGCGCTGCCTACGCATCCTGGCGATGGTGCGCATGGCCTGCCCGGAGGCGGAGGTGCGCATCGCCGGCGGCCGCGAGATGCACCTGCGTTCGCTCCAGTCCGTCGCCCTCGAGGTCGCGAACTCGCTCTTCCTCGGCGACTACCTCACGAGCGAGGGCCAGGCCGCCGAGGCGGACCTGGCGATGATCGCCGACGCCGGCTTCCGCGTCCTCGGCCGCGAACAGGGCGCGACGGCGGCCGGCGCCCCGTGCGCGGACGGGGCCGGGGCGCCGGAGCAGGGGGGCGGCGCGGGGTGCTGCGCCGACGGCCACACCTCCGGCGGCGACGCAGCGGAGGAGGCCTCCGGGGCGGGCTGCTGCGGCTCGGCCGCTCCCGCGCACGACGCGGGCGCCGGGGCCCGCGCCAACCCGGGCACCCCGGTGCTGCGCCGCCGCGGTGCGGGAACGGCCGCGGCACCGAACGCATGAGCGGCGCGGACCTGCTGGCGCGGGACGCCGGCCTGCTCTGGCATCCGTACGCCCCCCTGGACGCCGGGGCGCTGTACGGGGTGCTCGGCGCGCGCGGGGCGTGCCTCACCCTCGACGACGGCGCCGGGCCCCGCACCGTCGTCGACGGCATGGCGTCCTGGTGGTCCGCCGTGCACGGCTACGGCCACCCCGAGCTCGACGCGGCCGCCAAGGCCCAAGTGGACGACTTCAGCCACGTCATGTTCGGCGGCCTCACGCACGCCCCGGCGGTCGAACTCGCCGAGTCGCTCACCCGGCTCGCGCCCGACGGGCTCGAGCACGTCTTCCTCGCCGATTCCGGCTCGATCAGCGTCGAGGTCGCGCTCAAGATCGCCCTGCAATACCAGGCCGCGGCCCGCCGCCCGGCCCGCAAGCGGTTCCTCGCCCTGCGCGGCGGTTACCACGGCGACACCTCCGCGGCGATGAGCGTGTGCGACCCGGTCGACGGCCTGCACTCGGCCTTCCCGGGCCTCGTCGCCGAGCAGGTCTTCGTCCCGCGCCCGCCCGCCGCGCGCCTCATCGCCCCGGCCGGCGGCGACCGGCTCCAGAGCGAATGGGAGTACGACGACGCCGCGCTCGCCGCATGGGAGGGTGACCTCGAGCGCATCGCCGCGGCCGAGGAGGGCACCCTGGCGGGCATCGTCGTCGAACCCGTCCTCCAGGGCGCGGGCGGCATGCACGTCTACCCGCCGGCGGCCCTGCGTGCGCTGCGTCGCGTCGCCGACCGCTGGGACCTCGTGCTGATCGCCGACGAGATCGCCACGGGTTTCGGCCGCACCGGGCGCTTCTGGGCGTGCGACTGGGCCGGCGTCGTGCCCGACGTGATGTGCGTCGGCAAAGCGCTCACGGGCGGCTACCTGACGCTCGCCGCGGTGCTGTGCCACGAGCGCGTCGCGCGCACTGTCTCCGCCTCGGAGCACCGCGCCGTCCTGCACGGGCCCACGTTCATGGGCAACCCGCTCGCGTGCCGCGTCGCCGCCGCGTCCCTGGACCTGCTCGCGCGCCCGCTGCACGACGGCGGTGGCGCGAGTTGGGAGCGCGCCGTCACCGCCCTGCACCGCGGGCTGGTCGACGCGCTGGCGCCGGCCCGCGCGCTGGGATCCGTGCGCGACGTGCGTGTGCTCGGCGGCGTCGGCGTCGTTGAGCTCGACCGGCCCGTTGACGTCCCCGCCGTCACGCGGGCCGCGGTCGCCGCCGGCGCGTGGGTGCGCCCGTTCCGCAACCTCGTCTACGTCATGCCGCCCTACGTCGCCACGGGTGAGGAGATCGCCCGGCTCGGCGCCGCCGTCGTGCACGCGGTGGGCGAGGTGCACGGGTGAGCGCGCCCAAGTCGCTCGCGGCGGGCCTGGCGGAGGCTACGGGTGCGCCCGAAGCGTCCGGTGCGATGGGCCGCTGGATCGCCGGGCGGGCTCGGGCGCGCGCGGCCCGCGGGGGCGCCCGGGCCACCCGGGTCGCGACTGACCTCTACGACCTGGCCTCAAACGACTACCTCTCGCTCGCGCGCGATCCGCGCCTGGCCGCCGCGGCCCACGCGGCCGAGCGCGAGTTCGGGACTTCGGCCGCGGCCAGCCGCGTCGTCGTCGGCACCCTGCCCGTTCACGAGGAGCTCGAGGCCGCCCTCTGCGCGCTGACCGGCCGCGGGCACGCGCTCACCTTCTCGAGCGGCTACACCGCCAACCTCGGCCTGCTCGGCGCGCTCGGCGGCCCGGGGACCACGATGGTCCTCGACGAGCACGCCCACGCGAGCCTCGTCGACGGCGCCCGCCTCTCCCGCAGTCGGTCCCTCACCGCCGCGCACAACAGGACCGACGACGTCGCCCGCCTCCTCGCCGCGCGGGACACGCCGCGTGCCGTCGTCGCCGTCGAATCCGTCTACTCCGTCCTCGGGGACGCCGCAGACCTGGCCGGACTCGCGGCCGTGTGCGCCGAACACGACGCCGTGCTTGTCGTCGACGAGGCGCACTCGATCGGCGTGCACGGTGCGGGCTCCGTCGCCGCCGCGGGCCTCGCGCACGATCCGCGCGTCGTGACCACGGTGACCCTGTCCAAGGCGCTCGGCGCCCAGGGCGGGGCCGTGCTGGGCTCCGGCGACTTCGGGGCCGCGCTGCGCGGGCACCTCGTCGACTCCGCGCGCACCTTCGTCTTCGACACGGGCCTCGCGCCCGGGTCCGCGGCGGCCGCGGCGGAGGCGGCGCGCATCGTCGCCGCTGAACCCGCGCTGCCGGGCCGGCTCGCCGAGCGCTCGGCGCAGATCGTCGCGGCGCTCGCCCCGGCGGCCGGGCTCGACGTCGGCTGCGGCGCCGTGCACTCGGCGCGCGTCGGCTCCGCCGAGGACGCCGCCGCCGCGGCCGCCGAACTGCGCCGCCGCGGCATCGCCGCCGGCTGTTTCCGCCCGCCCAGCGTCCCCGACGGCGTCTCCCGGCTGCGCTTCACCGCCCGCGCCGGACAGAAACCGGACGAGCTGGGCCGGGCGCTCGACGTCGTCGTCGCCGTGTTGAGCGGCATCCAACGGAAGGGGATCGGCGCATGAGCGTTGATGACTACCACCGCGTGCGCGAGCCGCGCGCCGTCCGCGACGTGCTGGAGCGCACGGGCGAGTTCGAACCGACCAACGCGCTGACCGCCGTCGTTCCGCTCGGGCCCGAGGCGCTGCGCGTGCTCGCCCGGGTCGGCTTCTCGCTGCCGCCGGTCCTGGCCTCCGCGACGGGCGAGGCGCACCTGCGGGTGCGGCGGCTCGTGGCCGGGTTCTTCAGCCCCGGCAAGGTCTCCGCGGTGGCGCCCGCCGTGCGCGCGCTTGCCGCCGAGCGGGCCGCCGCCGTGCGTGAGCGCCTGGCCGCGGGGGAGCAGGTCGACCTCGCCGCCGAGCTCGCCGCGCCCATCCCGCCGACGATCATGGCCGAACTGACCGGCACGGAATGCCCCGATCTGGACGCGCTCAAGCGGTGGAGCCAGGATTCGCTCGAGCTCTTCTGGGGCTGGCCCGACGAGGCGCGGCAGGTCGAGCTTGCGCGCAGCGCCGCCGAGTTCTACGCGTGGCTGCGCTCCAGCGTGCGGGCCAGCCGCGGCGGAGACTCGCTCTTCGGGGTGTTGCACGCGGGCGGCCTCGGCGAACGGGAGATCTGCTCGCTCGGCTACTTCCTCGTCATCGCCGGCCAAGAGACCACCGCGCTGCTCATCAACACGGTGCTGTACCGGAGTCTGCGCGACCGCGACGCATGGGCCGCGTGCCGGGAGATGGACGCGGCGCGGGCGCAGGTCCGATCCGTCATCGCCGCCGAGTCTTCCGTGCACACGTGGCGCCGCCGGGCCGTGACCGACGCGGTCGTCGACGGCGTCGCGCTGCCGGCCGGGGCAGAAATCCTGCTCGAGCTCAGCGGTCACCACCCGGTGCCGGACGGCTCCGGATACGGGCTCGCGTTCGGGCACGGCGTGCACCGGTGCCTGGGCGCCCGGCTCGCCGAGCTCGAGGCCGGGATCGTCCTGCAGGAGGCCGCCCGCGCCCTGCCCGACGCCGTCGTCTCCGGCGGCACCCCGCCGTGGCTGCGGTTGCTCTCCTTCCAGGCACCGCTCGCGGTCGCGGCGAAAACGCCGGCGCACGACGGCGGCTCCGGCCCGGCCTCGGAGTTTGCCGCGGCAGGCGCCGGCACCGGGAATCGCGCCGGCGCGGGGGAGGAGCTGTGATCCTCGCGATCACGGGGACGGACACGGGCGTCGGCAAGACGGTCGTCACCGCTGCCCTTGCGGCGGCGCACCTCGCCGCGGGGCGCACGGTCGCCGTCTACAAGCCGGTGCAGACGGGCGAGCCGCCCGCGACTTCGGTCGGGACCCGTGGCGGCGACACCGGCGAGGTCGAGCGGCTGGCCGGGGCCGGCGTCGTGTTGGCGGAGGGGGCGCGCTTCGCCGAGCCCATGGCGCCCATCGCGGCGGCGGCCGCCGAGGGGAGCGCGCTGCCCGGGTTCGAGGACCACGTGGCCGCGATCGGCCACCTGCACGCGCGGACCGACGTCGTGCTCGTCGAGGGGGCCGGCGGGCTGCTCGTCCGTCTAACCGCGGCCGGGCACACGATCGCCGACGTGGCCCGCGCCGCCGGTGGGAGGCTGGTCGTCGTCGCCCGCGCCGGGCTGGGCACGCTCAACCACACGGAGCTCACGCTCGAGGGGGCCGCCGCGCGCGGGGTGCCGGTCGCCGGCGTCGTGCTGGGCGCGTGGCCGGCCGGCGCTGGGCATATCGAGGAGTCCAACGCGGACACGCTGCGGGGAGTCTGCGCGGACGCGGGGGTCGGCTGGTGGGGTGCGCTGCCCGACGGCGCGGGCGCCTGGGACGCCGAGCGATTCGGTGCTGCGGCGGTGCGCTGGTTCGGGTGTGTGCGGGATCGGGACGCAGCGTCGGCGGAGGCGGTCGTCCAGTCCAACGTGTGAACCCCGGAGTCCTCGAACCAACGGAAGAACTCGCATCGGTCGCGCCGCTCCGGTAAACTCGGCTCGTAAGAGCCCCTGACTCTTACGTTCAAGTGTGCCCGATTCGCGTCGATGGCCACGAGCAAGAGGCCCAGGGGCTTACGTGTGTCCGGTTCGACCGGAACCCGGTTCCGCGCCGCGCCGCACCAGAGTGGCCGGCGCAACCAAGAACCGGACGCTGACCCGATGCAAGGGGAGGATCCCATGCCAGCAATCGTGATCGTAGGCGCCCAGTGGGGCGACGAAGGCAAGGGCAAGGCCACCGATCTCCTCGGTGGACGAGTCGACTACGTCGTCAAGCCCAACGGCGGCAACAACGCCGGCCACACCGTCGTCGTGAACGGCGAGAAGTACGAGCTCAAGCTCCTTCCCGCCGGCATCCTGTCCCCGAACGCCACGCCGATCATCGGCAACGGCTGCGTGGTGAACCTCGAGGCATTGTTCGAGGAGATCGACGGGCTCGAGGCCCGCGGCGCGGACACGTCCAAGCTGCGCGTCTCCGCCAACGCCCACCTCGTGGCCCCGTACCACCAGACCATGGACAAGGTCACCGAGCGCTTCCTCGGCAAGCGCGCGATCGGCACCACCGGGCGCGGCATCGGCCCGGCCTACATGGACAAGATCGGCCGCCTCGGCATCCGCGTGCAGGACGTCTTCGACGAATCCATCCTGCGCCAGAAGGTCGAGGGCGCGCTGCGCCAGAAGAACGAGCTGCTGCTGAAGGTCTACAACCGCCGCAGCGTCGAGGTCGAGGAGATCGTCGACTACTTCCTCTCCTACGCGGAGCGGCTGCGCCCGCTCGTCATCGACTCGACCTTCGTCCTCAATGAGGCCCTCGACGCCGGCAAGGTCGTGCTCATGGAGGGCGGCCAGGCGACGTTCCTCGACGTCGACCACGGCACCTACCCGTTCGTCACCAGCTCGAACCCGACCGCGGGCGGCGCGTCCGTGGGCTCGGGCATCGGCCCGACGCGCATCAACCGCTCCGTCGGCATCATCAAGGCCTACACCACGCGTGTGGGCGCGGGCCCGTTCCCGACCGAGCTGTTCGACGACTGGGGCATCTACCTGCAGAAGACCGGCGGCGAGTTCGGCGTGAACACCGGCCGCCCGCGCCGCTGCGGCTGGTACGACGCGGTCCTGGCCCGCCACGCCTCGCGCGTGAACGGCTTCACCGATTACTTCCTGACGAAGCTCGACGTGCTCACCGGCATCGAGCAAATCCCGGTATGCGTGGCCTACGACGTCGACGGCGTCCGCCACGACGAGATGCCCATGACGCAGACCGACTTCCACCACGCCAAGCCGATCTTCGAGTACTTCGACGGGTGGACCGAGGACATCACCGGCGCCCGCACGCTCGAGGATCTGCCGGAGAACGCCCGGAAGTACGTGCTCGCGCTCGAGGAGCGCTCCGGGGCGCGATTCTCCGCGATCGGCGTCGGCCCGGACCGCGAGCAGACGATCGTGCGCTACGACCTGGTCGAAGCCTAGGAATCTCCTTTGAGAGGCCGTGTCCCCCTGGGGCACGGCCTTTTCCGTACGCTCGCGCGGGTAGGCTTGTCAAGGACTCGATTTAAGGATGCATCTATGGGGGAGATCCAGCTTCGTCGACTCGTGACGGATGACGATGTCGTGCTGCGCGCGGCGACGCACGCCAACATGAACTGGCGCGGCCGGGAGCGGTTCTCCTACCGGCAGATCGACACCCAATCCCATTTCCGGCAGTACTGCCGCCTCGACCCCGAACGCGGGGATTTCGGTTTCGTCGCCGAGGTCGACGGCCTGCCCGTCGGCGTCGTCTGGTGCCTCTTCCTCGACGCCGACCACCCTGGATACGGGTACATCGGAGACGGCGTGCCCGAGCTGAGCCTCTCCGTCTGGTCCGGCTACCGCGGGTTGGGCCTCGGACAGCGGCTGCTGAGCCGCGCGCTCGACGCCGCCCGGAAACAGCGTATCGCCCGCATCAGCCTGAGCGTCGAGGCCGCCAACGCCTCCGCCGTGCGCCTTTACCGCAGGGCCGGCTTCCGCCCGTCCCCCGAAGCGATCGATGAGGGCACGTACGTCATCGAGCTCTCCTCCGTCGCGGTCCGCCCCGAGCGGCCGAGCGAGAAGGACCGCGTCCGCGAGGTCGTGTCCGCCGCGTTCGAGACGGAGGCGGAGGCCGACCTGGTCGACGCCCTCCGGCGGGAACCCGAGTGGATGCCCGGGCTCTCGTGGGTCGGCGAGGACCCCGAGCGCGGAATCGTCGCCCACGCGCTGCTGACCCGCTGCCGCATCGGCGAGGCCGACGCCCTCGCGCTGGCACCGTGCGCCGTGCATCCCGCCGAGCAGTGTCGCGGCGTCGGTACCGCCGTGATCAGCGGCGCGCTTGAGGCGGCGCGCGAGCGCGGGGAGCGCTACGTCGTCGTCCTGGGGCACCCCGGGTACTACCCGCGGTTCGGTTTCCGCGCGGCGGCCGCCTACGGGGTGCACCTACCGTCGGGCGCGCCCGACGGAGCGCTCATGGTGCTGGACGTGAGCGGCGCGTGGGACATTCCGGCGGGAACCGTCGAGTACGCCGCGCCGTTCGGCCTGGGAACCGGGGGCGACGCCTCGCGTGGTTAGGATCGGATCATGCGATCACCGATCCCCGATTACCTGACAGAGGTCCTCGACTCGACCCGGGACGACACAAGCGGGAACGTCGCCGACTACATCCCGGAACTGGCGCGCGCGAACCCGGACGTCACGGCCATCGCCCTCGCCACGGTGGAGGGGTCGGTCTACTGCGTCGGCGACGCGGACCACGGGTTCTCGATCCAGTCGATGTCGAAGCCGTTCACCTACGCGCTGGCCCTGGCCGACCACGGCATCGAGGCCGTCGGCCAGCGCATCGGCGTCGAGCCCTCGGGTGAAGCCTTCAACGAGATCTCCCTCGAAGCCGACACCGGCCGACCGCTGAACCCGATGATCAACGCCGGGGCGATCGCGGCACACTCCCTCGTCCGCGCCGATTCGGCCGCCGAACGCGACCTTCGCGTGCTCGAGCACTACTCGGCATTCGCCGGCCGGGAGCTGGGCATCGCGGAGGAAGTCTTCGAATCGGAGCAGTCCACCGGGCACCGCAATCTCGGGCTGGGCCACCTCATGAAGTCCTTCGGGATCATCGACGACGACCCGGTCGACGTGGTCAACGGGTACATCCGTCAGTGCTCGGTGTCCGTTACGGTCCGAGACCTGGCGCTCATGGCGGCTACGCTCGCGAACGCGGGAGTCCAGCCGGTGACCGGGCAGCGGGTAGTCGACGCGCACGCGACCCGGCACGTGCTCAGTGTGATGACGAGCTGCGGGATGTACGACGCGGCGGGTGACTGGCTGACGACCGTGGGCATTCCGGCCAAGAGCGGCGTCGCCGGAGGCATCATCGGCGTCCTGCCCGGGCAGGTCGGCGTCGCCGTCTTCTCCCCGCGGCTCGACGCGCACGGCAACAGCGCCCGCGGCATCCGCATGATGGAGCGAATCTCCCGAGATCTGGGCATGCACCTCATGGAGGCGACGCGCCCGTCCCGCTCGGCGATCCGCGACCGCCGCGTCGAGACGGTGCGGGGTGAGGACATCACGGTCTACGAGCTCCAGGGCGACCTGGTCTTCGTCAGCACCGAATCGCTCATCCGGGACGCGGTCGAGAACCCGCCGACGACGTCGGTCGTCGCCTTCGACATGCACCGCGTCGACGAGATCTCCGACGTGGCGAAGAAGATGTCGGCCGAGGCTGCGCGCAGGATGAAGCTCGACGGGCACCGGGTTGTGCTGATCGACCCGAACGAGGTGCTCCCGTCCTTCGAACTCGGGGATGGGACGACCCCGGAATACTTCGCGAGCGTTGCTGATATCGACGTCGGCCGCTGACGCAGGGGGCGCGCTCCTGGTAGCCGAACCGTGACCGGGTCGTCACGCCGTCGTCACGGGGGCGGCGAATCGGTAGGGTGGATCACACTCACGCTGGGTGTGAGGCGAGAACCGGCCCTAGGCCGTCGGCGCAGACGAGGAGGCGACGATGAAGATTAGCGTGGCACAGCTGAACCCGTCGGGGGACCTGGAAGACAATCTCGAGGTCGTCCGCAGGCTGACCCGCCGGGCGCGCGATGAGGGCGCCGACTTGGTCCTCTTCCCGGAGGAGACCATGTTCACTATCCGTCACGTGGCGGGCGACCTCCGCGAGGCGGTGGATCGGGACTGGTCGACGTTCGTCCAGCAGCTCAGCCTGTTAGCGGCCGAGGAGTCGATCGCGATCGTGGCCGGAGGCTACGAGTCCAGCGGGGAGGCCCGCCCCTACAACACGGTGGTGGCCATCGACGGCAGCGGGAGGATCGTCAGTACCTACCGCAAGGTCCACCTCTTCGACGCGTTCTCCTACAAGGAGTCCGAGCGGATCAAACCGGGCGACCCCGATGACGTCGCCGTGATCGAGATCGACGGCCTGCGCTTTGGCGTGATGACCTGCTACGACATCCGCTTCCCGGAGATCGCGCGCCGGCTCACCACAGCGGGGGCCGACGTCCTGCTGGTCGCCGCCGCCTGGTTCAAGGGCGATCACAAAGTCGAGCACTGGGAGACGATCCTGCGCACGCGCGCGATCGAGAACACCGTGTGGGTCGCCGCGGCTGGGACGTCGTCGACGAACACCGTCGGTCACTCTGCGGTGCTCGATCCGATGGGTATCCCGGTCGATTTCCTCGACGACGAGGCTGAGGGGCTCGTTACGGTCGACGTCACGCGCAAGCGCATCGAAGAGGTCCGCGAATTCCTCCCGGTGCTGGCCAATCGGCGCCTCTAGGAGGCCCGGAATCCCCCGGAATCATGCGGATGTCGGGGCCTTTCGAAAAAAGTTCAAAAAAAAGTTCGCCGCCGCGTAACCTCCCGGGGAGTCGAAGCGATGACGTATGTGGAGCCGGGTTGAGAGTTTCCCCCCAACGATTTTCAGCCCGGCTCCTTTATAACTTATTGATAACTTCGCACTACACTGGTTTTCGACCGCCGTCGACGAACCCGAGGAGTGCAGTGGCCGCCATCTTGACGGATGACGTGCTCGAGCAGGCTCGGCACGGCGATACCGGCGCGTTAACCGCTCTTTACCAGAACCTGGCCGGGCCGGTACATGGCTATCTGGCGGCGAAGGGACTTGAGGACCCGGAAGCTGCGGCTCAGGAGGTGTTCCTCACCGTGTTCGCTCGCCTCGCCGACGTGACCGGCGGAGCCGCAGGGCTTCGAAAGTTCACCTTCTCCATCGCGCACGCCCGCATGGTCGACGCCACGCGAGCACGTGCCCGCGCCCCCCGCGCCGTCGAATACGACGCCGCCACCGACCCCCGCGTGGAGTCCTCCCCCCAAGACGAGCTGCTCGGGCGGCTCGAATCCGGGTATCTCGCGCAGGCCCTCGAATCCCTCGTTCCCGATCAGCGCGAGTGCGTCATGCTGCGCATCGTCGCCGGGATGACCATCGAAGAGACGGCCGAAATCATGGGCAAGTCCGCGGGGTCCGTCAAGCAGTTGCAGCGCCGGGGGCTGCTCACCATGAAGAAGAGCCTCGAGGAGGTGAACGGCGATGACTGATCCGTATCGGGACTCCTTCGACGTCGACGCCCTGCTCGAGGAGGCGGGGATCGCCGACGCCGCCGCGCTGCGCGAGGCCGTCGAATCCCTGCACGCCGCCGGGGAGCTGCCTGCACCGCCCCCCACCGGGCCGCTGGCCGATCTGCTCGAGGGGCGCCTGACTGCCGCCGAAGCCGCGGCTGCCGCCGGCATCACGGTGGAATCCGACGCCGACAATGTCATCGGGTTCGACCCGGCGAAGTCGCGCAAGCGCCGCGGGGGCGCCGTCACGGGCGGCCTGACCGTTGTCGCGCTCGCCGCGGCGGCTGGTCTGGCCGGCGTGGCCGCTGCCGATGTGCCGCCGCGGGCCGCCTCGCCGGTCGTCAACGTGACGGTCCCGGCGGGCGAGCTGACGAACAAGCCCGAGCGGCCGACCCTCGAGGCCTCGAAGCCACCCGAGCCGACGCCGGAACGGGTGGTCCACCGCGACCCGATCCCGGCGCCGACGGCACCTCCGGCACCCGCACCCGCACCCGCACCGGCGCCGACGCCTGCGCCGAAGTCTGCTCCGACGCCAACTCCCACGCCGGCGCCCGCTCCGGAACGTGGGCCGGCGAAGAAGCCAGACGGGGCGGGGAAGGTCCTCAACCCCGGAGGGCTGGCCAAGACCTTGCCCAAGGCCGTCACCGTCGACCCGAAGGGCTCGCGGCGCCAGAAGTAGCGGGCAGGCCCGCGCGCTTCGCCGCCGCGCCTACGTGAGGGTAGCAATCGGTAGGGTGGGGCCATGATTGAGTTGTCCGCTGCCGAGGCCCGCCGCGCCGTCGTCAACGCCCATTTCGCTCCCGAGGCCACCGACGCGCTCGACGTGCTGCGCAATGAGCGCCTCATCCAGCTCGACGGGATCAGCCGCGTCGACAAGGCCCACCGCCTCGCCGCCTCGGCCCGGCTCCCGGCCCGGCGCCGGGCGGAAGGGTACGACGGCGCCCTGTGGAACGCTGACCGGGCCGTGTCCTTCGAGACCTTCACCGACGTTGCCTGCCTCTTCCCGATCGAGGATTGGCCGCTCTTCGAACTCTCCCGGCAACGGTTCCGCGACCACTTCGTCGCGAAGGGATCGGCGCCCCCGCCCGAGCTCAAGCACGACATCCTGCGCATCGTCGCCGCCGCTCCGGGAGGGGCCACGATCGGCGACATCGAGGACGGCGGCCCCCGCGGCGGCAGCTGGGGCTGGAGCGAGCGCCAGAAGGCCGCCGAGTTCATGCTCTGGTGCGGGGAGCTCGTCTGCACGCGGCGGACCGGCATCAAGCGGCTTTTCGATCTGCCCGAATCGCGTGTGCCCACCCACTTGATCGAGGCGCGGCCGCACCGGGAGGAGATCCTCACCGGGCTCGTGGTCTCCGCGCTGGGCGCCCTCGGGCTCGCCACGGTCCCGGACCTGCGTCGGCACTACCGCCTGCGCGAGGCGGACGTGCACACTGGGCTGGAAGGCGCCGGCGCCGTCGTCGTGGGCGTTCAGGGGTGGGCGGAGGACGCGTACGCGCTCGGCGAGCCGGACACAGCGCCCGTCGCGACGACCGAGACGCGCGGCAGCCGGCTCATCGGGCCATTCGACAACCTGCTGCGCAATCGCAAGCGCGCGGCGAGGATCTTCGGCTTTGAGTACCTGTTCGAGGCGTACGTGCCCCAGAACAAGCGGACGTATGGCGCGTACGTGATGTCCGTGCTGCACGGCGACCGATTCGTGGGCCGCGCAGACGCCCAGCGCACGGGACGTGACGTGAACCTCTGGCGCGTCTTCGGCGAGGACGGGGTGCCCACGCGCAGCGTGCGCGCCGCTGCGCGGAGGGGCGGCACGCACTTAGCCAGGCAACTGGGAGGAAAACTGAGGATGGGGGAAGCATGAGCACACCGGATTGGCGGCGACTCGTCGCGGTGCTCGCGAGTCAGGACCAGCGCACGGTGTTTGCGCACCTCTTGCTGGGGCAGGACCCCGGTCCGGCGCTGGCTGAGCTGAAGCCCAAGACGAGGGGCAAGGTCCGGGCCGCGTTGCTCGCGTCCGGGGTGGTGGAGGACGACGACGGCGCGCTCGCCGTGCGCGAGGGAGCTTTCAAGGAGATGTTGGTGGCCGCCGCAGGCCCCCGCAAGGAGGGGATCGAGCGGTTCCGCGAGGGGCGGCGAATCGTGCAGTTCCCGGCGAGTCCGGCGGAGCGACGCGAGCTGCTGGAGTGGGTTGCCGCGGAGGCGCTGGCACCCGGCGAGGAGCTGTCCGAGAAGCAAGTGAACGAGCGGCTCGCCGAGTTCCACGCCGACACCGCGCTCGTGCGCCGCTACCTCGTCGACCACGGGTTGCTGGCGCGCAGCCGGGACGGCTCCGTCTACGAGCGTGACGCAGCGAACTGACGGCGAGCCAGCGCGGCGCTAGGGTGAGAGCATGGCGAAACGACTGGTGATGATGCGGCACGGGCAGACCGACTGGAACGCGGAGGGCCGGCTGCAGGGCCAGGTCGACATCCCGCTCAACGAGACCGGGCGGCAGCAGGCCCGCGACGCCATCGCCGAGATCCACGCGCTCGGGCAGGAAGCGGGCGGCTGGGACATGGTCGTGTCCTCCCCGCTGGGTCGCGCCGTCGAGACCGCGCGCATCATCGCGGACGGGCTTGCCCTGCCGATCGGCGAGACCGACGCTGGGCTCATCGAGCGTTCCTTCGGTACGGCCGAGGGCGTCGAAGCGTGGGGGCTGAGCGATGAGGAGAAGGGTGAGCTGTTCGCCGTCGCTGAACCCACTGACGCCGTGGCCGCTCGAGGCATCGATGCGCTCCGCCGCATCGCGCAGCTGTACCCGGGGCTGAACGTGCTGATCGTCGCGCACGGGACGCTCATCCGGCTCACCGCGGACGCCCTGACCGGTGCCGAGTGCCCGCGCCTGGACAACTGCGAGACGGTCGAAATTGACGCCGACCTCATCGCCGAGCCCGCGCTGTAGCTCGGGGCAGGTCGCGGCTCCCTCTGGCTCCCCCGCGAGGGCCGCGTTAGGGTGACTTCAAGGATCGGATGTCGAATTCGAGGGGGAGTCATGGCGAACCGTGTCATCTATCGGAGCGCGGCCGTCGCCGCGCTCCTGGCTGCGATGGCGATCGCGGGGTGTTCCAGCGGGGCCGACTCGGAGCCCGCAGCGGGATCCGGACCCGTCTCCGACGAAGCCTATGCCGCCGCCATGGAGGCCTTCGGGTATGCCCGGGACGACGACGGCGAGTGGGATCGCGCGTCGGACGACGACCTGGTGCTGGGCGGAAGCGGTGTTGTGCGGTCCGGGGCGGGGGACGGATCGATCCGTACAGATCAGCATGGGCCGAAGCTGGCCGCGGGCGACTACTACTTCGAGATGCAGTGCTACGGCGTGGACAGCCCCGACCGGGGCGTTGCCATCATGTGGAACGTGAACACCGGCGACGACCTCGCGGCGGCGGAAACCAGTGGCGTGAGCTGTCCACCGGGCGAGGTGACCACGGTGGTGGCACCTATCGCGGTGGCGGAACCCCAGACGAGTCTCAGCATGGAGATCGCCCCTTTGGACAGCGTCACAGCCGTCGTCGACTATGCCCTCTACCGGGGTGAGATGCCGCCACAGGAGTGAGGGGGGTCAGGAGCCGTTCTGGCGCGACGCCTTGCGTTGGTGACGCTTCTGCGCTTTGAGGGCGATGATGCGACCGGCGCCGGCCAGGGCCACGATGACGCCGCCGGCCACGGCGGCAGCCAGCACCGTCAGACCCACGTTCACAGTCCCCTCCCACGCGAAGTACCGCAGCGTGGTGGTCTCCTGGTTCTGCGCGATGAAGATGATGAGCAGGATCAGGACGATCAGCGAGAAGATCGTCGTCGTCCAGATGGCACCCGAGCGCGTCGTCGTCATCTTGTCCTGGTACGGGTCCGCTGCGGGTTTCTCCCGCTTCGTCGGCGCGAGCTCGACGTCCGGGGCCACCGGTCCTGGGGTCACGGTGTCCGCGGGCACCATGTCCGACGGCGTCTCCAGCGGCGCGTCGACGCCCTCGGGGACGTGCTGGTGATCGGGCTTGGAATCCTTCGTGGCCATCGTTTCCTCCCTTGACGTATTCGCGTATCCGGTCCACAAGGGGCCGTTGATACATGAAACTACACGTCAACTCCCTGTAGGGCTATGCGCGGCACCGTCTGTCACCCTAGTGTTGTGAAAAAGTTCTCCGTCGGACCTCACGCCGGGGCCCCGGTGGTCGTCTACAAGGTGTGAGGAACGTGAAACAGACACCACCGCGCGAGCCGCTGCCGCCCTTCGATCGGGTCGTCGAGCAGCACGGCGTCGCGGTGCTGCGGCTGTGCCGGGCCCTGGTCGGCACCCAGGATGCGGACGATGTCTGGCAGGAGTCCTTTCTCGCCGCTTTGCGCGCCTATTCCGCCGCGGACCCGCCCGCGAACGTCGAAGCGTGGCTCGTGCGCATCGCCCGGAACAAGGCGGTCGACCACGTGCGCGCTGCGGGCAGGCGCCCCGTCCCCGTCGAGACCTTTGAGCACGACGACGCCGGGTTCCCCAGCGGGCACGACGGCGGCGCGGAGGACGACGTCTGGGACGAAGTGGCCCGCCTGCCGGAGAAACAGCGCAAGGTCATCGCCTACCGTTACCTCGGCGGGCTGTCCTACGCGCAGATCGCCGACGTGCTGGGCGGCAGCGCCGCCGCGGCACGGCGTGCCTCCGCCGACGGCTTGGCGAACCTCAGAAAGTCCGAGCTGACCCACGGAAGGACCACGAGATGACCTCCCTCGTCGACGACGCCGGGCGCGTCACCATGCTGAAGGCACGGCTGGCCACGGCCGCCGCCGAGCGTGGCGACCTCGACATCGCGTACCGCGTGATCGACTCGCCCGTCGGTCCGCTCCTGCTCGCGGCCACCGGGGCTGGCCTCGTTCGCGTCGCGTTTGCCAGTGAGGACCACGACGCCGTGCTCGAAGCCCTCGGGCGACGGATCAGCCCGCGCATCCTGAACGCCCCGACGCGGCTGGATCCGGCCGCTGAACAACTCGATGCCTACTTCGCCGGCCGTCGCCGCTCCTTCGACCTGCCCGTGGATTTCTCGCTGTCCACCGAGTTCCGGCGTCGGGTCCAGGAGCACCTGCCCCAGATCGCCTACGGGCGCACCGCGACCTACAAGGAACTCGCCGACCTTGTGGGAAGCCCGGCGGCGGTGCGCGCAGTCGGGACGGCGTGCGCCACCAACCCGTTGCCCGTCGTCGTTCCGTGCCACCGCGTGCTGCGCACGGACGGGGGGCTCGGCGGGTACCTCGGTGGGCTCGAGGCCAAGACGGTTTTGCTCACGCTCGAGGGTGCCCTCGACAAGGACGGTCGCCGTGCCTGAGACGCCCACGCTCTTCGACGCGGACTTCGGCGGCGACGGGCCGCGGGAGATCGTGCCCGGCGCCATGCACGTGCCCGGCTGGCTCGACCTCCGCGCCCAACGTTGGGTCGCCGAGCAGTTCCGCAGTTGGGCCGCGGGCCCCGTCCCGCCTCGCGGAGCGAAGGTTCGCGGGCACGAGATGTCCGTCAAGACGGTGTGCCTCGGTTGGCACTGGCAGCCCTACCGCTACACGCGTGAGGCCACTGACGTGAACGGCAATCGCGTGCTCGACATGCCGGACTGGATGGTGCGCATGGGCCGGCGGGCGCTTGCTGACGTCGGATGGAGTGAGGCCGGGCCCGCGGAATACACGCCGGACACCGCGCTGGCGAACTTCTACGAGGCCGGCGCCCGGATGGGTATGCACCAGGACAAAGACGAGAAGTCTCTCGCGCCCGTCGTCTCGGTCTCGGTCGGCGACGCCTGCACGTTCCGCTTCGGCAACGCCGAGAGCCGCAATCGGCCATATCAGGACCTGACGCTCGCTTCGGGCGACCTGTTCGTCTTCGGAGGACCGGTGCGCTTGGCCTTCCACGGGGTCACACGGATCCTGCCCGGCACCGCTCCGGGTGGTTGCGGTGTTGCCGACGGTCGAATCAACATCACTCTGCGCGAGACCGGACTGGAGGGCTGAACCACTCGGGGCAGCCCGGTGATGGACAGGCGCAGCGCACCGTGGAACTCTGGTTGAGAGACCGGGCGGCCGAACGGGTCCACGGCGGAGTTGAGGGGAAACGCGTGTCGGAGCAGGCCTACCGGACGATGTCCGCCATCTGCCTCGCCGCTGTCATGGCGAGTTTCGCCATGCGCCCCAGCATCGGATGGGGCGGGATGCTGACCGGTGTGGGCATCTGCCTCGCTGTGGCCCTGACGGCCAGGCCGAGGGATCCGGGGCAGCGCCAGGCCTACCTCCGCCCGGGCGGGCGCATCGGACGGTGGGGGCTGTTCCTGCCGGCCTGCGGGGGCCTGGGTACGCTGGTCGGCGAGTTTACGGAGGCAAACACCAACTTCGCCGTCTCGATCCTCCTGTTCGTCGGGATCATGCTTGCCGCCGAGCGCTACTTCATGGCCATCGACGACCGGGTGCGGCGCACCGAGTGAGCTGCGCCGTACGGTAGCGTTGACCCGTTCTCTTTCGAAGGGTAGACATGACACCTGGCGCCTATAAATACGTCTCCAGCGCCGCCTACGCGGTGGCGATGGCGAGCGTCGCCCTGACGCCGTCCCTGGGCATCGTCGTCACGAGTGTCGTTGCGGGGCTGGCCCTCGTCGTGGTGGTCGGTATGCCATTGGCTTACCGGGAGATCCGCGACCGCTATGCCGCCCCCGGGCTCCACGCCGGCGACGGGCTGTTGCTGCCGTTCGCTGTGGCCATCGCCGCTGCTTTCATTGCCCGCAGTGATCCCGGGATCTGGAACCTCGGACTCGGGGCGTTGACGCTCGTCGTCTCCTGGTTCATGGGGTTGAGCTTCTGGCGTCAGGCGCTCGACCGCGCCGACAAGGCGCGCCGAGGCGAAGCCGAGGCCGACGCGTAGTCGGCCTCCGCGCTAGAGGCCGAGGAGGTCTTCGATCGGCTCCAGCAACGAGCCGGAGGGGTCCTGGCTGGGGCTGACCGAGGACTCGACGACCGGGGCGTCCGCGGTGGAGTCCTCGGCTTCGACGGGAGGCGCGGTCGTCTTGCTGGTTGGCGAGGGTTTTGGCTTCGGGGACGACTTGCTGGTCGGTGCGGGTGTCGGTGTCGCGGTGCTCGTGCGCGTCGGCTCCGGAGCGGGCTGGGTCGGCGTCGGGGACTCCGATGCTGCCGGCGGTTCGGTCTCCGCCGGAGGGGTGGACGGGCTGGGCGTGGATGACTCCGACGGCTTGGGTTTGGGCGAAGAAGACTCTGATGGCTTGGGTTTCGGCGACGCGGAAGGCTTCGGCTTGGGTGCGGGGCTCTGCGACGGCGAGGGGGAAGCGCTGGGTGACGGCGTCGCGCTCGGCTTCTTGCTCGGCGACGGCGAGGGCTTCGGGGTCGAGGAACCGGCCGGGACCAGCGACTCGTTGCTGGCGGCATCGCGCGGCGGGTTGATGGAATTGCGTAGCCGCTCGCGTTCTTCCGGGGACAACGGAACCGGCTGCCCGGGCACACGCGGCACGTAGTAGGCGGGGTCGGTCCACTTGCCGTTCCGGTACACCTCGAAGTGAACGTGGCAGCCCGTCGAATTGCCCGTGGTGCCGGCCAGCGCGATGAGGTCGCCCTGCCTGACCTTGTCGCCGACCTTCGCGACGAGGCGGGAGTTGTGGCTGTAGGCGGTCTCGGTACCGCTGCCGTGATCGATGCGGACGCGGTATCCGGAGTGGCCGGCCCACGCCGACTGGGTGACCGTTCCGGCCTCCGACGCTCGGACGGGGGTGCCGCACGGGACCGCGTAGTCCTGTCCGATGTGGATATGCGACCCGGGGCCGGTGGGATTCTTTCGCCATCCGAAGAGGCTCGTCAGCCGGAAATTCGCCACCGGGTGCGCCAGCTTGAGCTCGCCGGGCAGACCGGCCTCGGCGCCCTCCCACTCGACGGCAGTGACGGCGTTCTTAATCGACTCGCCGTCGGCCGCGCTGCCATCGGCGAGGATCTCCGGCCGTTCGACCACGATCTTTCCGTCGGAGCCGACCACCACCGGGGAAACGGTGAAAGGTTCGGGGTTGCGCGGGACGTCCACGGCGGCCATGCCGGCCTCGCGCGCGGGTTCAAAGGAGAGGCCGATCGCCGAGGGACCGGATAGCACCGCCAGCGACATGCCGAGGACCGCGATGGTGGAAACACTTCGTGCGGTGACGGCGGGAGAGAGAACATGTTTGGGCACATCTCTGTGTCGTCCGTGATCCGGCTTCGACGAGTCTGCCATTGTTATCCCTGCCCAACGCTGGTGCCCGAAAATAACGATCCGGGGTCCACGCTAGTCACGTTTCGGACACATAGCCATAGTTTCTCAGTAAACTCTGAGCAAAAGACGTCGATGCGTCATGGCGGCCGTTCTGCAGTGCGTCGAAACCGGGCCGGAGGGAGCGACTGGGCCCGCCGGGATCAGGCGCCGATGAGCAGGGATTCGCCGACGTCGGCCCGCCGGTAGAAGACCTCCCGGCCGGTACGCAAGGACGCGGTCAGGCCGCCCTCGGACATCACCTTCAGGTGGGTATTAACGGTCGCGGGGGCGAGATCGAGCGCGCAGGCGAGCTGCGTCGTCGTCATCGGCACGTCCAACTGCGCGAGGATCTGCGCGCGCGTGCGGCCGAGCAGCTTGGCCAGCGGGGCTGTCGGCGTCGGTGAGGCGGTCTCCCACAGTCGCCCCACGCCGCGGGGCGCGTACGTCAGTGTGGGGACGAACGGGGCGACGTTCAGGACCAGTGTCTCCGGCCAGATGAACGCGTTGGGCACGAGGATCAGCCCGCTGCCCGGTGCGGGATGGCCGGTGGCGTCGCAGTCGCGCATGATCTCCAGGCCGTCGGCGGTGGGGACCACGCTGGGATGCAGCGACTTGAAGACCTCGTGGATGCCGTGGCGGGAGAGCTGAGCGAGGCGCCATTCGATGTCAGCCAGTTGCAGTGAGCGCAGGCGCGGCCACCAGGGCTCGATCGCCAGCTCCCAGTACCAATCGAGCGCCGCGACGATGTGCGCGATGCCGGCCGGCAGGTCCCGAAGCAGCCGGTCGACGGTCTCGACGACGCGGGGCACCGGGTCGAATCGGCGCACGTACTCGAGATTGTCCCGCCAGATCTCCGGCTCGACGGCGGCCACATCCGCCAGCGAGTCCGCGAACGTGCCGTGCCGGACCGGCGTGGGGGTGAGCGCGTCCGCCATGTAGCCGCGGGGGGCGGACCACCGTGCTGAGGATGTCCAGGTAGCGCGCCTTCTCCGGTTCGGGGGAGGCCGCCAGCGCCGTGCGCGTCGCGTCGACCCAGGGCCGGTGGATTGTCGGCTGGCGCTGCAGGGCGCGGATGCTCGCGGCGGTCTCCCAGAGGGGAGAGGACTCGAAGCGGACCCGCGTCAGATCCTCGGACGTCAGTCGGATGTGCATGGGATCAGCGTAGGCCGCGGCCTACGGCGGAGCGAGGATTCGGGCTGGGCCGAATCGTGGCGGTTCTGGGTTGGGGCACGGACGCTGGGTGCATGACCACGAACAACGCATTCACCCCGCACCCATCCGCCCCCGCACTCTCGACTCGAGCGTCGCGACCGGTCAGCCCGACTCGGCAGCGCCGGGAATCCAGAACGCTGAGCGCGCTGCGCGGCGTCGGGCGCTTCTTTCGAGCGAACTGGACCCGGGCCGCCGCTCAGGAGTCCGAGTACTTGCTGCTGCGCGAGGAGAACCTGCGCAAGTACTGGGAGGCCGCAGGCGGGCGGATGTGAGTGGGGTGCCACCAGGACGAGGCGGATCACGCCGAGGTCTCGGCCTCGCAACCCTCGTCGCCCCGGCGAGCCGCCCGGCGACGGCGGGCTCGATCGAGCGCAGCCATGGTCGGTGTGGCGGCTACCCCGTGGATCAGGACTGAGCCGAGGACGACGAGCGAGACGATTGCCCACAAGTGGTCCGCGCCCGCGAACTCGCCGTTCTCCAGAGCGTACGCCACGTAGAACAGGGAACCGACGCCGCGCACGCCGAAGAACGAGACCACGGCGCGCTCGCGGGGGCCGGTCTTGCCGGGAGTGAGGCCGATCCACCCAGCCAGCGGCCGGATCACCAGCAGCACCACGGCGGCGAACGCGTAGTCGGCGAGCGTGAGCGACTCGAGGATCCCACGGGCCACCGCGCCGCCGAGGAGCACCAGGACGACGACGGTCAGCAGCCGCTCGACCTGCTCTACGAAGGTGTGGAGGATGGAGTGGAGGCCGTGGGACTGATCGCCGGCACGTATCGTGCACGCACACACGAAGACAGCGATGAAGCCGTACCCCTCGGCGACCTCGGCCACGCCGTAGGCGAGGAAGGTGGCGCCCAGAGCGATGAAGCCGTCGGCGCGATCGGTCAGGCCGATCCGCTCCGACACGGCCGAGAAAAACAGGCGACGCAGCAGCCAGCCCGCGCCGAGACCGACGATTACGCCGACGGAGAGACGCCACAGCACGTCGACCAAAAGCCACTCGCCGAGCCATCCACTCGGCGCGAGTCCGACCAGGCTGATGGCGATCGCAGCGTACGTGAACGGAAAGGCGAGACCGTCGTTGAGCCCCGCCTCCGATGTGACGGCGAAGCGGGCCTCGTCGTCGCCGTGCTCGTCCTCCGTGAGCGGCTCGCTCACCTGAACCTCGCCGGCGAGGACCGGGTCGGTGGGCGCGAGTGCGGCTGCCAGCAGCGCCGCCCCGGCGACGCCGACTCCGAGTCCCCACCATCCGAGGAGCGCCACGGCGATGATCGAGAGCGGCATCGTGATCGCTAGCAGGCGCCATGTTGTCGCCCACGTGCGCCACCGGAACCGACGGTTGATCGCGAGTCCCGCGCCCATCAGCGACACGATGACGCACAGCTCGGTGAGGTGGACGGCGAACTCTGGATGCTGGAGCGAATCAGGATCCGGCAGATCGCGGAAAAGCGCGAATGTGCCGACACCGGCTGCAACGAAGACGATCGGCATGGAGACCGGGGCCTTCCGGAGCAGGCTCGGCAGGAGTGCAGCGACGAGGGTCGCGACACTGGCTGCGAGGTACAGCAGCCCGACGGGGTCGAGTGACATCGTGATCCTTCCGGAAGCGGCCGTTCACCTCTGAAGGCACCCGGGTGCGCGGTGATTGGCCCGGCCCCGGGCCAGGAGAACGCGTTGGGCACGAGGGCCAGGCCGCTACCGGGGCGGGGTATCCGGCGGCGGCGCCGTCGCACATGATCTCCATGGCACCGGGGGTGGGGAGGCGTTGCAGCCCGTTGCGGGACTGAAGCGGGTCGTCGCCCAGCCTGCTCGGCACCGCCCCGAATGGTTGTGTTTCGCCACCGGTTCTGCCTAGACTGAAACTGCTCGTAAAAGACGACCAGTTTGGAGAAGTCCGTGCTTACGTCAACCGTAAAAGCCATTCTGGTGCCCGGGGCCTGGATGGGAGGGTGGATCTGGGAACCGACCGCTCGGCGCCTGCGAGGCCGAGGCATCGATGCCGAGGCGATCACCCTTCGCGGTCTCGAGCCCGGCCTGTCCGCTGCCGACATCGCCCTTGTCCGCCTCGACGACCACGTTCAGCAGGTCGTCCAGCGCGTTAGAAGCGAGCCGGGCCCCGTTGTTCTCGTCTCACACTCCTACTCCGGTATGGTCACCGCGTCTGCGGCGGACTGCCTCGGTGATCGGGTGATCGGGAACGTCCATATCGGTGCATTCATCGCGAGATCCGGACGCTCACTGCTCGACGACTGGGGTGGGTCACGTGACGAACGCGCGCAGGAGCGAGCCGACATTGAGGCTGCGGGTAACCTGTGGCTCGCCCCGAGCCGCGAGATGCTCGACTTCGAGGCCGATCTCCCACCCGGCGACCGCGACGTCCTCGCTGAACGCTTCACGCCCCATCCGGGACTAACGATCCTCGACCGTGCCGAGTTGTCGACACGGGTCGAGGAACAGCCCTCGACGTACGTGGCACTCACGCCGAGCGGCGGCCTTGAAGAAGCGTGGCGCGACGCGCCGGCAGTAGCGAAGGCCGCCTCCGGGTGGCGGCGCAAGCACATCGTCAGCGGGCACTGGCCGATGGTTTCCGCGTTCGACGCAACGGTCGAGCTGCTCGCGGACGAAATCCGCTATTACAGTGCAGCGGGGGTCTGATCCATGGCGACGACCGGACGATCCGGCTGCCCGATCAATCTCGCTATCGAGCTCTTCGGCGACCGCTGGACGCTCCTCATCCTCCGCGACATAATTTTCGCGGACCGCCGTCACTTCCGCGAGCTGTTGCGCGGTTCGGAGGAGAAGATCACCAGCAGTATTCTCGCCGACCGAATCGATCGCCTGGTTGCGGCCGGGATCCTGACCCGCGCGGATGATCCGACACACAAGCAGAAGGCCGTCTACAGTCTCACCAGCAGTGGCCTGGACCTCGTCCCCGTTCTCGCGACGATCGGGAACTGGGGGGCGACCCACTGCCCCGCGGAGCCTGACCGGGCCGCAGTGGCCCGCGCGTTGGACTACGAACTGCCCGCGTCGTGGGCAGCGTTGATGGACTCACTTCGGCTGGAACATCTTTGAGCTGACCCGCTCGACACCGGATGGGAGCGGGGGTCTTGTCGTAAGGGGTGGCCTGATGCCGGATCCGGCGACATACTGGTCCGTAATGGATCGGACGAGGGAAACAGGCGGCGGGACCGGCACCGGACGGGCAGGTGCCGCCGTCGTGCCCGGGGCGCAGCAGGCGGAGGCCCCGCGCTTCGCCGCGAACCTGCTGTGGATCTTCGCGGCCGGTTCGGCTGCGGCCGTCCTGCTCAACGGGGCTGCGCTCGAGGCCGGGCCATGGCTGTCGATGACCGCGAGCATCTGCAGTTTCGTCCTGCCGCTGGCCCTCGCCGAAGCCGTGTTCCTCAGCACGCGGCGGCTGCCCGCGTACCGGGGCGTCGCGCTCATCGGTTTCCTCGTTGCCGGGGCCTGCATGCTCTTGGCGGGATGGGAGCTCTCACCGGTCCCGTTCTACGTCGCTGCCGCTCTGGTCATGTGGGGAGTGAAGCTCAAGCGCACGCTCGTCGTGACCGGCGGCATGGTGACGCTCGCCGCGTGGTCGGCGCCGTGGCTGCTCGCCGGATGGGTCCGCTGGCCTCGCTACGCGGACTCCATGGACAGCGGGTTCGAGGCTGGAATCAGTTACATCCAGCTGGTGCTGGGCGCCGGTGTCGCGGCCGCGCTCGGGCTCGCGGTGCTCGCCGTGATCCAGCGGCGCGCGGGCGTGCAGCCGGAAGGCTGACCGAAGCGTTGCCGGCGGAGCGCTCGTCATCCCCGAGCGCGAGGGGCAGAATCGACCCATGGGTGCCGAACACGTGGTGAACCGCAGGATGCAGGCCGGAACGAGTGCCGCGGCACCGATCACGTTTCCGGACCCGGAACCCCCGCAGGACGCGGGCCGGTTCGCCGCGGCGCTGCTGTGGGTGTTCGCCCTGGCGTACCTGCCCAATCTGGTCTGGCACGTGGCGGTGATGGCGATTCCGCCGTCGGAGCCCTTCGTGCCTTGGCCGCGCTGGCCGTCCTTTGTCACGGTTGCGGCTCCGTTGGCAGCGGCCGTGGCCGCCCTGGTGCTCACCCGGAGCTGCCCTCGAATGCGCAAGACCGCGATCGCGCTCGTCGCCGTCGCCTTGGCCGGGGCCGGTCTTTCGATGCTGACCGGCCAGGTCTCCCTGATCCTCACCGTCCAGCTTGTGTTCTGGGCGGTGGTGTTGCGCGAGCGGCTCGTCACGGTGGGGGCGGGCATCGCTTTCGCCGCGCTGGCGATCCCGGCGATCGTCTTTGAGGCATTAATGATGTTGCGCGGCGCCGCGTTTGGCCTCAGCGTCCTGTCCTGGGTCTCCGCAGTGGCGCCACCCGTCGCGCTCGCGGCGCTCGCCGTCCTCCAGCGTCACCGGACTCGGGACCTCGCTGCAGAGTAGTCCGCGGGCCAGGGCGGCCATGTCTCCTCGTATGACGTCATCCGGCGTGGTTCTTCGTCTCGGCTTGTCATATGACGTCGTTCTATGGCCCAATAGTTTTGAACAAACCATCCAGAGCGGCCGAGAGATCTGGCTCGAAGACGCCGCAGCAACCCCCAACCGGTTTCCGGGGCGGGAAGGTGCTCACGCCAGAACCGATGGAGGCTTTAATGGGCGTTCCCGCCGATCCGAATCGTCATGCGTCGCAGCCGGCTGCCGCCGCGCCAGCGAACGACGATGAGCCGCGCCTGCTGCTCAAGCTCACGCCCGGCACACCCATCGGGGACCACTACGACACGCTCGCGGACCGCTTCCGCCCCGTCTTCGCGCGCATCGCCGAGGGCGCCGCCGAACGCGACGCCCTGCGCCGACTGCCGATCGAACAGGTCGGCTGGCTCAACGCGGAGCGTTTCGGCGCTTTGCGCTTGCCTGTCGAAGACGGCGGCTACGGCGCGTCCCTCATCGACTCGTTCCGGCTGCTCATCGAGCTCGCCGAGGCCGACTCCCAGGTCGCCCACCTGCTGCGCGCGCACATCGCCTTCGTGGAGCAGATCCTCGTGCACCCGGACGACGCTGCGCGCAGGAAGTGGATCGAGCGGATTGCCGCCGGCCAACTCGTCGGCAACGCCTACGCCGAGCGCGGCGGGAACCGCATGGGCACGTGGAACACCCAGCTGAACGTCACCCCCTACGGCGTGACCGTGACGGGCCAGAAGTACTACTGCACGGGCACGATCTTCGCCGACTGGACGGTCGTCGCGGCCGCCAACCCCTCGGCCCCCGGCCGCCACCTTGCCGTCGTCTCGACGCACCACTCGTCGGTATCGATGTACGACGACTGGGACGGGTTCGGCCAGCAGCTCACCGGCACCGGCTCCACCGTATTCGACGAGGTCCCCGTTGACACGCTGTTCGGGCCTGCCGAGCAGCCGCACTTTCCGGAGTCGTCGATCTTTCAGCTCGTGCTCCTGTCGGTGCAGGCCGGAATCGCGCGGGCGATCCTCGCCGACGCGCGGGCCGCGGTCCAGGCGCGAACCCGCGCCTTCAACACCGGCACCGGCGTCGCCCTGCGCGACGAACCGCAGGTGCTCCAGCTCATCGGCGAGATCTCCGCGAGCGCGTTCGCGGCGGAGTCCGTGGTGCTGGCGGCCGTCGGCGAGGTCGAGGGCCTGTTCGGCCAGGACGAGCTCACGCCCGAGGAGACCTACACGGCGTGTGAGCTCGTCGCGAACCGCGCGCAGTCCGCGGTCCAGCCGGTCGTGCTCGCCGCCGCCTCGAAGCTCTTCGACGGGCTCGGCGCCTCCAGTACGTCCACGGCGTCCAACTACGACCGGCACTGGCGCAACGCGCGCACGATCGCCACGCACAACCCGGCGATCTACCGCGCGCGCATCATCGGCGACTACGAGGTCAACGGGACGCCGCCGGCGACCCACGACTCCGCCGGCGAGGTGCCGTCGTCGTACGTGTATCCCGTCAACAACCCGATCTGACGCGCCGGAGCGCACCCCGGCGCGTCGACGTGATCAGAGCGCGACCGCGCGCAGCAGCAGCGCGTGCTCCGGGTTCAGCACCGGCAGCTGAAGGCCGACCTGCTCCAGCCAGGCGCCTGAGGCCGTGAAGGCGCCGCTGTCGCGCAGCCACGTCGGCGGCTGGATCTGCGTGAAGGTGTGGGTGTGGTCGGCGTCCGCCGGCGAGGGCAAGAGCGCCTCGATTCGGTAGGCGGCGTCCGGGTCAAGTCCCGGCAGTGGGACGGCGCCCGGCATCTCCGCGTACGACGACGCGACCGCCACCGCCGCGAAGAGCGCCTCGCGGCCGTCGCGGGAGACGACACCGTGCAGGCGCAGGGCCTCGTCGGGCAGGTCGGCATTCACGCGGGCCCCCGAGTGCAGCAGCGCGCGGTGCTCCTTGTAGAGCGCGATCGCGCGCGCGAGAGTCTCGCGCTCCGGTGCGCTCGCCTGGCGCACATCCCACTCCATCCCGAAGTGGCCGAACATCGCGGTGATCGCCCGGAACGAGATGTCGTGCACCCGGCCCGTGGTGTGGGAGCGGGTGGGGCCCACGTGGGATCCGACGAGCTCCGGGGGCAGGACCGCCTGGGTCCAGCGCTGGATGGTCTGCCGTTCGAGGGCGTCGTTGCAGTCCGAGGCCCACACGCGGTCCGTGCGTTCGAGGATTCCGAGGTCCACGCGCGCACCGCCCGAGGAGCACGACTCGATCTCCACGCCCGGGTGCGCGGCGCGCAGCTCGTCGAGCAGTCGGTACGCGGCCAGGGTCTGCGCGTGCACCGACGGGGCCCCGGCGCTGCCGTGCTCGGTCAGGTCCCGGTTCTGGTCCCACTTCAGGTAGGCAATGTCGTTCCCGGCCAGTAGCGCGTCGAGCTGGTCGAAGACGTGCCGCCACGCGCCGGGGTTGGTCAGATCGAGGATGTGCTGGCTCCGCCACTGCAGCGGCAGCCGGCCGCCCTCGGTATGCGCGCTCCTGTCGGGGCCCACGATCCAGTCCGGGTGGTCGCGGGCCACGTCCGAGTCGAGGTTCACCATTTCGGGCTCGACCCACAGCCCGAACTCCATCCCGAGCGCGTTCACCCCCTCGATGAGCGGTGTCAGCCCTTCGGGCCACAGCTGCGGGTCCACGACCCAGTCGCCGAGCCCCGCGGTGTCGTCGCGACGGCCGGCGAACCACCCGTCGTCGAGCACGAAACGCTCCGCGCCGAGCTCCGCGCCGGAGGCGGCGAGGTCCAGCAGGTCGTCGATCCGGTGATCGAAGTACACGGCTTCCCACGTGTTCAGCACGACGGGCCGCACGCGGCCGGCGACCGTGCCCACGTGCTGCTCGCGCGCCCGGAACCAGTCGTGGAAGCGGGCGCTCACCCCGTCGAGGCCGCGGTTCGAGTACGCGGCGAAGAACGCCGGCGTGGTGTAGCTCTGGCCGGGCTCGAGCACGATCTCACCCGAGCCCAGCAGCTCCGAGGCGCCCAGCAGGCGCCGCCCGTCGGGGAGCTGCTCGACGAACTGCTCGTGGTTGCCGCTCCACGCGAAGTGGCTCGCCCAGACCTCCCCGGAGCGGTTCGCGAACCCGGGGGTGCCGACAGCCGTCAGCAGCGAGGAGTCGTGCCCCGTGCGCCCGTGCCGCCCGGACCTCACCCATGTTCCCTGGCGCAGCCGCGCCCGCTGCGGGTGGTTTTCGCGGCACCAGCGCCCGGTCAGGTCCAGTACCTCGTCGGCCCGCCGCGGGAGAGGCACGACGATGGCGAGCTCCTCGAGCTGGTAAGGGTCGGCCGCGGTGTTGGTCAGCGTGTGGGCGACCTCGAGCAGCCCGCCCGGGTGCACGCGCAGGCGCGAGGCGAGCGTGAGCCCGAGGCCGCCGTCGTGCGCGGTGATGACGACGGCGTCCGCCGACGCGTCGACGGATTCGACACGGAGCGCGGGGGAGAATCCGCACCCGCGGCGTCCGCCCGCCAGAAACGAACCGCGCAGGCCGGGCCGGCCCTGCCAGCCCGACGACGCCTGCGGGATGAGCCCGGCGACGACCGGGACGTCCAGGGCCGAGTGCGGGATCGGGGGCGCCAATGTGTCGGCATCCGGCAGCTCGGTTCCGAGGTCGGCGCCGAAGTGGGCGATCTCGGCCTGGCCGGAGGGGAAGGTCAGCAGCAGGCTCGAGCCGGCCGCGCGGAGGTGGACGGGGTCCATAGGGCGGTTCCCTTTCGCGGGGTGGGAGACGGGCGGCGCGCCGGTGGGGCCCGGCGCGCCGCGGAGGCGAGGTTCAGCGGGGTGTGCTGCGGCCTAGTCGAACAGGGCGTTGACCTGGTCGTTGGCCTGCGAGAGCGAGCTGGCCGGGGACTTGCCGGAGACGACGGCGTCCATCGCCGGCGCCATGATGCCGTCGATCTGGGAGGCGTGCGCTGTGATCGGGAAGAGGAACGTGCTGCCCTCCTCGACGTGGGTCGTGAAGGGGGAGACGTCCACGCCCCGGGCGTCGTAGGCCGCGGCGGCCTTTTCAGCGGAGGTCGTGATGGCGGGGAAGACGACAGCAGACTCGGCGACGACGTCCTGGCAGTCGGCGGAGCCGAGGTAGGACACGAGCTGCGCCGCTTCCTCCGGGTGGTCGGTCCCCGCGTAGACGGAGTCTGCGAGACCGTTGAACATCGACGCGCGCTCGCCGGACGGTCCGGTGGGCGTCGGGGCGATCCCGACGTCGACGCCGTCGTACCCGGTGTACTGGCCGATCATCCACGAGCCGTTCGCGTTGAGCGCCGACTTGCCGGCGGCGAAGGTGTCGGCCATGGACGCGCCGACGGTGGTCTCGAGCTTGGGCATGAAGCCCTTCTCGGTGAGCGAGGCGAACCAGGCCATGGACGCCTGGAAGTCGGGGTCGTCGTAGTTGTAGTGGGTGCCCCACGGGTTCTTATCGGTGTGCGTCCAACCCGTGGTGCCGGTCAGGTAGCTCCACTCGGTCTGGCCCTGGCCGGATCCGGCGCCGTTCAAGCCCAGGCCGTAGACGGCGACGTTGTTCTGATCGAAGCCGTCCTCGTCGCCGCGGACGCCGTTCTTGTCGACGCTCAGGTGGGCGATGACGTCCTCGTAGGTTCCGCCGTCGTCGGGGTTCCAGGTCAGGTCGGCGAGGTCGGCAGCGGTGTAGCCCGCGTCGTCGAGCAGCTGCTCGTTATAGAAGAGCGCGATCGTGTCCCAGTCTTTGGGCAGCCCATAGCGCTGACCGTCCTCGGCGACCCAGAGGTCGGCGAGTCCCTCGTTGTAGACGGAGGTGTCGACAGCGGACGTCGCCTCGAGATCGTCCAAAGCGAGCAACTGGCCGTTCGCGACGAATTCGGGATAGCGGGAGAGATGGTTGGTGAACACGTCCGGGGCGGTGTCGGCGACGAAACCGTTCGTCACCGAGCTCCAGTAGTCGTCCCAGCCCATCTGCGTGACCTCGACGTCGATGCCGGTGTCGGCGGTGAAGTCGGAGACGCACTGCTGGTAGGCGGGCAGCTGATTCGCGTCCCAGAGCCAGTAGTCGAGGGCGGCGTCCTCGCCGTCGCCGCCTCCGCCGCAGGCGGTCAGAGCGAGGGTCGCGACGCCGAGGGCGCCGAGGGCTGTTCTACGCATCGGGATGTTCCTTTCGAAGGGGCGGGCAGGGGCCCGCCGGGTGCGGTGAGGTGAAGGTGTGGGGCGTTACTTAACGCCGGAGAAACCGATCGAGTTGACGATCTTCTTGCCGAAGATCATGAAGAGCGTCAGGACGGGCAGGGCGGAGATCAGGGTCGCGGCCATCAGGCCGGACCAGTCGGGGGCGCCCTGCGGGGACTGGGACTTGAACACGCCGAGGCCGACCGTCAGGACGCGCACGTCCGCCGAGTTGCCCACGAGCAGCGGCCAGAAGTACTCGTTCCATTGCTGGATGAACGTCAGCAGGACCAGGGTGGCGATGGGGGCCGCCGCGTTCGGCAGGATGATCTGGAAGAAGATGCGGAAATGCTTGGCGCCGTCGAGCATCGCAGCCTCTTCGACCTCACGGGACATGTTCATGAAGAACTGGCGCAGGAAGAAGACGGCGAACGGGGTCATGAAGATGAACGGCAACACCATCCCGAGCATCGTGTTCAGCAGGCCCAGGTCCTTGATCAGGAGGAAGTTCGGCAGGGCCGTGAAGATCGGCGGCACCATCATCGTGGCGAGGAACGCGCTGAAGACGACGTTGCGACCCTTCCAGCGCAGGCGGGAGAACGCGTACGCGGCCATCGCGCTGAAGAAGACGGCGCCGGCGGTGGTGATCGACGCGAAGAAGACCGAATTGCGCAGGTAGACCCAGAAATTGATGTCGGCTCCCGAGCCGCCTTGTGCGATGGCCTCCTGCGTCGACTGCAGTCCGAAGACGCGCTCGAAGGCGCCGAAATTGAAGCCTACGGGCAGCAGGCTGGTCGCGTTCGTGGCCAGTGAGGCGTTCAACGACAGCGAGGTCCGCAGGACCCAGTAGAACGGCAGGACCGAGACGGCGATGGCGAGCAGCAGCAGGATCCACGGGACGACGTCGCGCCAAGCGATGCGCTTGGCGGGGCGGTCGTAGGAGCGGTGCGGGGAACGGGTGAGGGGCATGATGTGTCTCCTTAGCCCAGGTCCGACTCGTTGCCACGGAGGAACTTCATCTGGACGAAGGCCACGAGCACGAGGATGAGGAAGAGGATGACGGCGAGGGCGGACCCGTAGCCGAACTGCGACTCGGTGAAAGCCTTCTGGAAGATGTAGTACTGCATGACGCGGCTCGCGTTGACCGGGCCACCCTGCGTGGTCACGGCGACGGTGTCGAACACCTGGAACGACCCGATGACGGTGACGACCAGGACGAGCACCAGGACGGGGCGCAGCAGCGGGAGGGTGATGCGGAAGAAGGTCTGCGCGGCGTTCGAACCGTCCAGGCTCGCCGCCTCGTAGAGCTGGCGCGGAATGACCTGCAGGCCCGCGAAGATCAGCAGGGCCGTGTAGCCCATGTGGCGCCACGTGTTGATGAGCGCCTGGGTGGGGATCGCCCACTCCTCGGAACCGAAGAAGGCGATGCGGCTTCCGCCGAACGTCTCGATCAGGTGGTTGACGATGCCGATCTGGTAGTCGAGCAGCCAGAACCAGAGCAGTGCCGCGATCACGTTGGCCATGAGGTACGGCAGCAGCAGCATGCCGCGGATGAACGTCGACTTGGCGATGCGCTGCATCAGCAGCGCGATGCCGAGGGCCAGCAGGGTCTGCAGCACGATGTTGATCACCACGTACTGTCCCGTGACCGCGAGGGCGTTCCAGAAGAGGGGGTCGCGGGCGATGGCCTCGTAGTTCGCCGTGCCCACCCAGGTCGGGGTGCCCAGGATGTTGTACTGCGTGAAGCTCAGGTAGACGCCGCGGAGCATGGGCAGCAGGAAGAAGACGCCGAGGCCGAGCAGCGCCGGGGCGATGAACATGAGGGCGGCGGGCAGGTCGCCTTTCGTCGGGCTCCAGCCGGCGCGTGCCGGACGACGGCGCCGCACCGGATCGCGCGGCGGCGTGGGCGGCACCGGAGAATCCGTGCCGGTGGTGGCGAAAGTACTCATCGTCGATCACTCCGAATGTGAGGTGGCTAACAACTGACGATGAATCTACTGGAGTAAATTCTCATTGGCAAGGGATTTTTCCCTTTAAAATAGGCAAATTTGGGCGCATGAGTCTTTCACTATTGACCCGAGTAGATTTGCCGGGCAGGATGGCCGCATGACGTTTTCACTCGGAATAGTCGGAGCTGGCCAGTTCGCCGGCGTGTTCGCCAAACTCTTCGCCGCACACCCCGGGGTGGACCGCGTCTATGTCACAGACGTCGTCGCCGAGCGCGCCGATGCCCTCGTCGAACGGCTCGACCTGGCGGGGGTGTATGCGGACTTCGAGGAGATGCTTGCCAGCGATGTCGACGCCGTCGCCCTGTTCACCCAGCGATGGACCCACGGCCCGCTCGTCGTGCAGGCGCTGCGGTCAGGCAAACACGTCTACTCGGCGGTGCCCATGGCCGTCTCCCAGGAGGAGATCGCGGCGATCATCGAGGCGGTGCGCGCCACCGGCCTGACCTACATGATGGGGGAGACCAGTCAATACAACCCCGCGACGGTCTACGCCCGCGGCCGCCACGCCAACGGGGACTTCGGACGCATCATCTACGCCGAGGGAGACTACGTGCACGACATGGACCTGGGCTTCTACGAGGCCTACAAGTACTCGGGCGGTGCGGACTGGAAAAAGACCGCGAGCTACCCGCCCATGCTGTACCCGACGCACTCGATCGGTGGAGTGCTCGGGGCGATCGGCGGCCGGGCGACGAGCGTGAGCTGCCTCGGCGTGCGGGACCAGCGCGGGGACGGCGTCTTCGACAAGAACGTCAGCATGTTCGACAACGACTTCTCCAACGCCACCGCCCTGTTCGAGCTCGACGGCGGCGGCACCATGCGCATCAACGAGATGCGCCGCGTCGGCTACCCGTCGCACCTGCGCGAGTCCCGCTTCCGCTACTTCGGCACCGAGGCCAGCTTCGAGCAGCTCGCCGAGGTCAGCGTGTGGCAGGACAAGGAGAAGGTCACCGACGTCAGCGCAGCCCTTGCCACCGCCGCGACGATGGACGACGACGATGCCGCGCTCGCCGACGTCGCCCCCGCCCTGCGCGACGCCTTCGCCTCCGGCATGGCCGAGGTGCACGACGCGGCCCGGCTGCCGCGCGAGTTCGTCGGGCTGCCGAACGGTCACGAGGGAAGCCATCACTTCCTCGTCGACGACTTCGTCACCGCCGTGAACTCGGGGACGCTGCCGCCGGTCAATGCGTGGGTCGCCGCGCGGTACACCCTGCCCGGCATCATCGCGCACGAGTCGGCGCTGCGCGGCGGCGAGCGCCTGCCGGTGCCCGATTTTGGGGATCCCGTGGCGCCGGCGGGCGCTGCGGACCGCTGCGGATAGGGTCGTGAGTACGATGGCTGGTGTGAACTCCAGCCCAGCCACAGCTCGCACGGCCGTCACGCGCAAGGACGTGGCGCGCCTGGCCGGCGTCAGCACCGCCGTCGTGAGCTACGTCGTCAACGGCGGGCCAAAGCGCGTGGCCCCCGCGACCGAGGAGAAAGTCCGCCGGGCCGTCGAGGCCCTCGGTTACCAGCCCAACGCGGCCGCCCGCGCCCTGAAGCTCGGCTCCTCCGAGATGTTCGGGATGGTCGTCCCCGACGCCACGAACGCTTTCTTCGCGACGATGGTGCGGGCCGTGGAAAATGCGGCGCTCGAGCGGGGGTTCGCCGTCCTGTTCGCGGACTCGGACGGGTCGCTGCGCACCGAGCGTCGGCTCGTGCAGAATCTCGTGAACCGGCGGGTCGACGGCGTGTTCTTGTGCAGTGTGCTCGCCGAACCCGACCTGAGCGATCTCGAGCGGGCCGAGATGCCCGCCGTCCTGCTCAACCGCAGCGTCGAGAGCCCCGCCTTCAGCTCGGTGGGTGTGACGTTTGAGGAGGGAGCGCGTCGGGCGGTCGAGCACCTCATCGGCCACGGCCATCGGGACATCGGCCTGATCATGGGCACGAATTCGGGCGAGGAGCTCGACGGTCGCGAGGCGGGCTGGCGGCAGGGGCTCGCGGACGCGGGGCTGGACGAGGGGATGATCCTGCGCTCGGAATTCACGCGCGAGGGCGGCTACCGTGCCGGGCAGCGGTTCCTCGCCGCCACCGAGCGGCCGTCCGCGGTGTTCGTGAGCTCCGACTTGCAGGCGATTGGCTTCCTGCACGCGGTCCTCGAGGGTGGGCTGAAGGTTCCGGAGGACCTGGCGATCTTCGCGTTCGACGGGTCGCCGGAGTCAGCGTACAGCTGGCCGGCGCTGAGCACGGTGGTTCAGCCGGTCGAGGAGATGGCCCGCGCGGCCGTCGACGCGCTGTTCGCCACGCGCGAGGGCGGACCGGTGGAGCACCGCGTCTTCGACGTCGAGCTGTTGCCGCGCGCCTCCTGCGGCTGTTAGTCCCAGTCGATGATGCGGTCCGCGCGGCCCCGGGTCTGCTCGACGAGCCGGGCGTTGACCTCATCCGTGCCCGCGGCCCACGCGCGGGCGGCCTGCGGGCTCTTGCCGAAGCGTTCGTGCCGGGCCGTGAGTCGCTCGAGCCGCACGCGCGGGTCCGAATCCACGAACCAGATCTCGTCGCAGAGACCGTGCAGCCGGGACCACGGGTCGGCGTCGGCGAGCAGGTAGTTGCCCTCCGTGATGATCAGACGGGCAGTGGGCGGTACCTCAATGCCGGCGGCGATGGGTTCCTCCAGGTCGCGCTCGAAACGGGGCGCGAACACCGGCCGGTCGGCGGTGTGGCGGAGCCGCTCCAGCAGCGCGACGTAGCCGTCGGCGTCGAACGTGTCGATCGCACCCTTGCGATCCAGCGCGCCGCGGGCGCGCAGGACGCGGTCGCTCAGGTGGAACCCGTCCATCGGCACGACGGCGGCCGCCGACCCGAAGCGTTCAGCCAGGAGTGCGGCGAGCGTTGACTTTCCGGCCCCCGGTGCGCCGGCGATGCCCAGCACGGTGCGCCCCTCCGAGGCGCGGACAAAGTCCTCGGCACGCTGCACTGCGGCGGAGATCGCGGCGGCGGGAGCCGGTTGGGACGCGGTGGAGGATGGATGATCGCGCATGAGAGGCAGTCTATGCGTCGTCTTGAGGACCCTCCTGAGAACTTTCCGCTCATTTGAGACACCAGTCGCGCTCAAATGTTATGCTCGATGAAAATAAGGGTGTTGCGCATCACTTCGACGGAGAGCGCGGCGCCTCGAATCGACTCTCGACACAAGGGCGGGGAGCATCATCATGGGCCAGAACGAAGTGGGAATGGGTGGACAGGCTGGAGCTGTCCGCCTGAACGCGGCGAACCTGCAGTCGCTAGCGGTGCAAGGTCGGGGCGTCGAGACGCCCGCGTACGCTGCGGATCAGCGCCGGGTCGGCATCGTCCACTTCGGGGTCGGCGGCTTCCATCGGGCCCACCAGGCGCTCTACCTCGACCGGCTCATGCAGCAGGGCCGCGCGCTCGACTGGGCGATCTGCGGCGTCGGCCTCATGCCCTTCGACACCGCGATGCGCGACGCACTGACCGCCCAGGACGGGCTCTACACCCTCGTTGAGAAGGCCCCGGACGGCACGCGCACCGCGCGCGTCATCGGGTCCATCGCCGAGTATCTCTACGCGCCCGACGACCCCGAGGCAGTCCTCGCGCGCCTGGCCGATCCTGCGGTCCGCATCGTCTCCCTCACCGTGACCGAGGGCGGCTACAACTACAACGCGCGCACCGGCGAGTTCCTGGCTGACACCCCCGACGTCGCCGCGGACCTCGCCGCGGGAGCGGGGCAGCCCCCGCGCACCACCTTCGGGTTCGTGGCCGAGGCCCTCCGCCGCCGTCGTGCCGCGGGGACCGCACCCTTCACGGTGATGAGCTGCGACAACATCCAGGGCAACGGGCACCTCGCGCAGAAGGTCTTCACCGCGTTCGCGGACCTGAAGGATCCGGAGCTAGGTGCTTGGATCCGCGCGAACGTCGCGTTCCCGAACTCCATGGTCGACCGCATCACCCCCGTGTCGACCGATGCAGACCGCGAGGCCGTCGCCGCCGACTACGGGATCGCGGACGCGTGGCCCGTCGTCTGCGAGGACTTCATCCAGTGGGTGCTCGAGGATGCCTTCCCTGCCGGACGCCCGCCGTTCGAGGAGGTGGGCGTGCAGGTGGTCGACGACGTCGAGCCGTACGAGCTCATGAAGCTGCGCCTGCTCAACGCGACGCACCAGGCGATGGCCTACACCGGTTACCTGGCCGGATACCGCTACGCGCACGAGGCCGCCCGCGACCCGCTCTTCGCCGAATTCTTCGCCGCCTACATGGACCGCGAGGCGACGCCGACGCTGCGCCCGGTCCCGGGCATCGACCTGGACGACTACAAGCGCCAGCTCATCGAGCGCTTCTCCAACGAGCAGGTCCGCGACACGCTCGCCCGCCTCTGCGCGGAGTCCAGCGACCGCATCCCCACCTGGCTCGTCCCGGTCATCACGCACCATCTGCACGACGACGACGGCGGTGTGGCCCGGCGCGGTCCGGTGGCCCTGAGTGCGGCGATCGTCGCGTCGTGGGCGCGCTACGCGGAGGGTGTCGACGAGGCGGGGCAGCCGATCGAGATCGTCGACCGCCTGAAGGATCGCGTCACGGCCGCTGCCGCGCGCCAGGAGGAGGACGAACTCGCGTTCCTGCGCGACCCCGAACTCTTCGGCGATCTGGTCGAGAACGAGGACTTCACTGCCCACTACGTGGCCGCGCTGCGCAGCTTCAAAGCGGCAGGCTCGCGCGCGACACTCGAAGCGCTTCGCGCGTCCGGCTGGAGCGGCCTCCTCTGATCGGGGTGATGCGGCTGTTGATCGGCTGGCCCACGCCTGACGGACGGACCTGGAGGTGTGGGGCGTCTGCTAGCCTCGCGACAAGAGCGCGGCGGGTGCCGTGCGCGGGGGAGGGGTAGTGGCCATGTGGTCAGCGGCAACGCGTCGAATCATGCTCATCATCGTGAGCGCGGTGGCCTTGGTCGCCGTGCTCTTCATGGTCTTCGTCGCGCCGGGACGCCTGGCGAGCGGGGCCGGAGACAGCGCGTGCGGCCCGGCCGACAAGAACGGACAGCTCGTTTCCGGGATGGCCTATCTCGACAATCGCGGGCTCGGGGCGGCCGTGATCGAGGACGTGCAACCGGTCGACGGTGAGAACCTCGAGGTCGTCTCGTGGGGTCTGCGTGAGATGGATTCCGAGCTCAACATCGGGATCGGCCCGGCCGATGGAATCAGCGAGGCCGCCACGCAGCGCCGGGTCGAGCCGAAGTCGCAGATGACGCTCGAGACCGTCCTCGGCCTGGTGGACGAGTCGAAGCCCGGTGAGGCCTCCGGTGTGCGCGTGACCTACACGGACCGGCTGCACATCACCCGCTGGTCGGTCGTCACCGGCGTGCACCTGACGGTCCAGCCGCACGACGGACGGTGTTTCTGAGCCGGTGGCTCAAGCGCTTTCGATCGCCGCCGAGCCGCCCGATTCGGTCGAAGAAGCCAGCGCCGGCTGAGTGGTGCGCGGGCGGCGGCGAAGCACGCGGCGGGCCAAGAAGAACGCGGCGACCAGTGCGAGGGCGGAGAGCGGCAGGCTCACGATCGGGACCAGCGTCTGCCCGACGATCAGGCTGTGCCAGCACGCGGAGACCAGTACCAGGGTGACGGCGACGGTCGACGTGAACCGCGACATCTGGAAGCGCCAGAGCAGGATGAAGGCCATGGCGCCGGAGACCAGCGGAACCGCGAGGATCAAGTAGACGAACAGCGCCGTCGAGACCGCGGGTGGACCGAACAGCGAAGAAGAGACCCAGAAGCCCCAGTCCAACGGAACCGCCACGAGCAGGCCGAGCGCTGCGCCGGTGATCACGGCGCCCACTCCCGTCGCTCCGCGCCGGAATTCGTCTGCTGCCATGCTGGTCCCCCTCAGGTCCGGAGGTGCGGGAAGGGCATCCGGCACCATCGTTTCTACAGTATCGTGAAACAACCCACTGGGGCGACAACTCTTGTTGAAGCGTGCGCCTATTCGGGCGCGATGCCGTTCTCCGCGGCGAGGGCCGCGGCCAGCTCCCCGTCCACGACGAGCTGCTGGACGAATCCGCTGCGCAGCGCGGCCAGGACGCCGGGCAGGTTGTCCGCACCGTAGGCGACGGCCACCGTCGTCGCGGCCGCGCGCAACTGGTCGATCGTGACCGAGATGACCCGGCCGTCGAGGCCAGCATCCACGTGCTGCCCGTCGCCCGTCAGTAGCCGCCCGGAGACCTCCGCCACGGCTCCCGCTTCCGCGATCGCGGCCCGTTCCGCCTTGGTGAGGCGCTCCCAGACCGTCGATCGGCCCGCGGTCCACGTGCCGATCGCGACCATCGCGATATCCAGGTGGTCCGCCTGCGCCTGCGCCTGCGAGATCTCCGGCAGTCTGCGCAGGCTCTCGGCGAGTTCGGCGGTCTCGACGATCAGGGGCGCCGGCAGCGGCCAGGTCCGGCCGTCCGTGGCGGCGCCGAGGCGGTGGATCAGTTGGCCCGAGCCGCCGTCGTCGCCGACGCGCAGGTCGCCGGCGAGCTGTACGACGTCGCACGTGGGCAGGCGTTCGAGGTGGGTGGCCATGAGGCTGAGCGTGCGGGACCACGAGACGCCGACCGTGTCGCCTTCGCGAGCAAGCGAGCCGAGCGTGGCGGCGGCCTGCTCGGCCACGGCTTCGCGCGCCGTGGACCCGGCGGCTCCCCGCGCGATGTCGATCGCGTCAACGCCGAGTGCCGCGGCGAGGGCGGCGGCGTCGATGCGCGTGTGGGCGGGGCGGTGGATCGTGATGTCGACGATGCCGTCCCGGCGCGCCTCGTCGAGGTAGCGGGCCACCTGGAAGCGTGAGATGCCGTGCTCCTTGGCGATCTCCACCTTCGACGTGTTGTTCAAGTAATAGGCCGTGGCGATATCGGCCAGTAGCTCGTGGTGCGTCGTCGACATGGCGATCCTCGGTCAGGGGAAGTGGCGGTCGCGCGCTGAGGCTCGCGGCCATAACGCTCAAATGAGCGTTCGGGGTGGTTCCGAGTATGCCACTCTTGCTCATTTGCGCAAATGTGGCTACAGTCACATATCAAATGAGCGTGCATTGCCAATCATTTGAGCGTGACGCCGGATACTGATACGAGGAGCGCAACCCACCATGAATCGTCAAAGCGCCCGACGCCTCGGCGAGCTGCCGCTGAGCCGCCGCGGACTGCTGGGCCTCGGGCTCGGCGCGGCAGCCACCGCCGGGCTTGCCGCCTGCGGACCGAACGGATCGCAGCAGAGCCAGGAGATCGTCGTCGCGATCGTCTCCAACCCGCAGATGCAGGACGCAATCTCCCTGATCAGCGACTTCCGCGCGAAGAACCCGGGCATCAACGTCCGCTTCGTCTCGCTGCCCGAGAACGAGGCCCGGGCCAAGATCACGGCCTCCGTCGCGACGGGAGGCGGCGAGTTCGACGTCGTCATGGTCTCCAACTACGAGACCCCGATGTGGGCCGAGAACGGGTGGATCACCGACCTAGTCCCGTTCATGGACGCGACTGACGGCTACGACCGCGAGGACTTCATCCCCACCATCCGCGAGGCGCTGACCGTGGGCGCCGGCCAGTACTCGGTCCCGTTCTACGGGGAGTCCTCTTTCCTGGTCTACCGCCAGGACCTGTTCGACGAGGCCGGCATCAGCATGCCCGAGCAGCCCACGTGGGACGAGGTGGCCCAGATCGCCGCCCGGATGCACGACCCCGCGAACAACTTCTCCGGCATCTGCCTGCGTGGGCTCGCCGGCTGGGGTGAGGTCATGGCCCCGCTGAACACCGTCATCAACACGTACGGCGGGCGCTGGTTCGACGAGGCGTGGAACCCGCAGCTGGACAGTCCGGAGGTGCGCGCCGCGGTCAGCGACTACGTGAACCTCGTGCGCGACTACGGCCAGCCCGGCGCGGCGACGTCCGGATACGGCGACTGCCTGACCCGGTTCGCCCAGGGCAACGCCGCCATGTGGTACGACGCCACGGCGATGGTCTCCTCGGTGGAGGATCCGGCGTCGTCCCTCGTGGTCGGCAAGACCGGCTACGCGCTCGCCCCCGTGAAGGAGACGGAGTCGGCCGGCTGGCTGTACACGTGGTCGCTCGCGATCCCCGAGACCAGCGAGCGCAAGCAGGCCGCCTGGGACTTCATCGCGTGGATGACCAACAAGGACTACTTCCAGCTCGTCGGCGATCAGGTCAGCTGGGAGCGGCTGCCGCCCGGAAGCCGGCAGTCCACCTATGAGATCCCGCAGTACGCCGAGATCGCCGAGTCCTACGCGGGCCCGACGCTCAAGGCCATGGGCCAAGCGAGCCAGGAGACCTCGATGGTGCACCCCGTGCCCTACACGGGCCTCCAGTTCGTGGGAATCCCCGAGTTCCAGGACCTCGGCACCCGCGTCGCGCAGCAGATCTCCGCTGCCATCGCCGGGCAGCAGAGCGTCGAAGCCGCACTCGAACAATCCCAGAGCTTCGCCACGTCCGTGGCCCGAACCTACCAGGAAGGCTGAGCCATGAGCACCGAAACCGCCGTGCGCCGGGGCGCGGGCAATGGCCCCGCAAGCCCGGAGGCCCGCCGGGCCGCACGCCGCGAGGGCTGGTCCCGCCGGTTGCCGCTGCTGCCGGCACTGATCTTCACGATTGTCGTCACCCAGATCCCGTTCGCGATGACCATCTGGTACTCGCTGCGGTCCTGGAACCTGCTGCGGCCCGACGGTGAGACGTTCGTCTGGTTCCAGAACTTCGTCGACATCTTCGCCGATTCGACGTTCCGCGGCGCCGCCCTGAACTCGATCCTCATCACCCTCGGCTGCGTCTTCGCGTCCCTCATCCTCGGCACGCTGTTCGCGATCCTGCTCGACCGCGAGTTCCTCGGCCGCGGCATCGTGCGCACGCTGTTGATCACCCCGTTCCTCATCATGCCGGCGGCGACGTCGATGCTGTGGAGCGTGTCCATGCTGAACCCGAGTTTCGGCCTCGTGAACTGGGTCATCGGGCTCGTCGGTATCGGACCGATCGACTTCACCTCCCAGCTGCCGCTGTTCTCCGTGATTATGGCGCTCGTGTGGCAGTGGACCCCGTTCATGATGCTGCTGATCCTCGCGGGGCTGCAGGCCCAGCCGAAGGACGTGCTCGAGGCCGCCTCGCTCGACGGTGCCGGGTGGGGCAAGACGTTCCTCTTCGTCACGCTGCCGCAGCTGCGCCGCTACATCGAGCTGTCGGTCCTCCTCGGCGCGATCTATGTGGTCAACACGTTCGACCAGATCTACCTGATGACCGCGGGCGGTCCCGGCACGGCCAGCGCCAACCTGCCGTTCTACATCTACCAGCGGGCCTTCCTCGGGTTCGACGTCGGCCAGGCCGCGGCCATGGGCGTCGTCACCGTGATCGCCACCATCATCATCGCGACCTTCGCGCTGCGCCTCATCTTCCGCAGCTTCGACGTAAAGGACTGAGTCATGGCCACGACACTGACTTCACCCACCCCCGCGCGCGGCGCGGCCGGCGAGGGGCCAGCGGCGCGCGCGCCCCGTCGTCGTCCCGGATCCGCCGGCGGGCGACTGCTGACGATTCTCACCTGGCTGCTCGCGCTCGTCTTCTTTGCGCCGGTGCTGTGGATGGTGACGACGTCGTTCAAGCAGGAGAACGCGGCCGCCTCCACGCCGCCGACGTTCGTCTTCGAGCCGACGCTGCAGCAGTACGCGGACGTGCTGGCTCAGAACGCCGGGCCGTACTTCACGAACTCGCTCATCGCGACGGGTGTCTCGACGCTGCTGGTCATCGCGCTCGCCGTGCCCGCGGCCTACGCGCTGAGCATCCGGCCCGTACAGAAGACCTCCGACGTGCTCTTCTTCTTCATCTCCACGAAAATGCTGCCGGTCGTCGCCGTCATCATGCCGATCTACGTGATCTCTGGCCGGCTGCACGTGCTCGACAACGTCTGGACGCTCGTGGTCCTCTACACGTCGATGAACCTGCCGATCGCCGTCTGGATGATGCGCTCCTTCTTCCAGGAGGTCCCGGGTGAGGTGCTCGAGGCCGCTCAGATGGACGGGGCCGGGCTCATGAAGACCCTGCGCTCGGTCCTCATCCCGATGGTGGCCCCGGGCATCGCCGCGACCGCGCTGATCTGCGTGATCTTCTCCTGGAACGAGTTCTTCTTCGCGCTCAACTTGACCGCCGCGAAGGCCGCCACCGTGCCCGTGTTTCTCATGGGCACGATGACGAGTGAGGGGCTGTTCCTCGCGAAGCTCTCGGCGGCGAGCGTGCTGGCCTCGCTGCCCGTGGTCCTGGCCGGCTGGGCCGCCCAGAAGCAGCTGGTGCGCGGCCTGTCGATGGGTGCGGTGAAGTAGGCCCGGCTCAGTCCGAGAGGTTCGCCAGGCGTTCGGGGCGCAGCATCTCGGCCAGCTGCTCCGGGGTGAGCAGGCCGCGTTCGAGCACGAGCTCGGCCACCCCGCGACCGCTGTGCAGGGCCTCGAGCGCGATTGACGTCGACTCCGCGTACCCGAGCACCGGGTTCAGCGCGGTGACCAGCCCGATCGAGTTCTCCACCGAGCGGCGCAACTCGTCCGCGTTGGCCGTGATGCCCGCGACGCAGCGCGTCGAGAGGGTGGTGCACGCCGCGGCCAGGTGAGCCATCGACTTCGAGAGGCTGTGGACGATCACCGGCTCAAACGCGTTGAGTTGCAGCTGCCCGCCTTCTGCCGCCATCGAGATCGTGACGTCGTTGCCGACGACCTCGAACGCGACCTGGCTGACGACCTCCGGGATCACCGGGTTGACCTTGCCCGGCATGATCGAGGAGCCGGACTGGACCGCCGGCAGGTTGATCTCGTTGAGCCCGGCGCGCGGGCCGGAGGAGAGCAGTCGCAGGTCGTTGCAGATCTTCGAGAGTTTCAGCGCGACGCGCTTGAGCACGCCGGAGAGGTGCACAAACGCGCCGACGTCCTGGGTGGCCTCGATGAGGTCCGGCGAGGTCGTCAGCGCCAGCCCGCTGATCTCGGCCAAGTGCTGGCGTGCGGCCTCGGCGTATCCGGGAGGGGCGTTGAGGGCGGTGCCGATCGCCGTCGCGCCGAGGTTGATCTCGTGCACGAGGCGCAGCGACTCCTCGAGCCGGTCGTGATCCTCGCGCAGGGTCACGGCGTAGCCGCGGAACTCCTGGCCCAGCGTCATCGGGACGGCGTCCTGCAGCTGGGTCCGGCCCATCTTCACGACCGTTCGGAATTCCTCGCCCTTCGCGGCGAAGGCGGCCTCGAGCTCCTCGAGCGCGTCGAGCAGCGGCCGCGCAGCGAACACGGTGGCGACGTTGACCGCCGTGGGATACGCGTCGTTGGTGGACTGGCTGAGGTTCACGTGGTCATTGGGGTGCAGGCGCGCGTAGTCGCCTTTGGCGTGGCCGAGAAGCTCGAGCGCGCGGTTGGCGATGACCTCGTTGGCGTTCATGTTGGTCGAGGTCCCGGCTCCGCCCTGAATGACGTCGACCACGAACGCCTCGTGCAGGGCGCCGCCGATGATCTCGGTGCAGGCGGCGTCGATCGCCGTGGCGCGCTCGGCGTCGAGCAGGCCGAGGTCGCGGTTGGCGCGGGCGGCGGCCTGCTTGACCATGGCCAGGGCACGGACGAGGTGCGGGTTCGAGGAGAGGCGCTGCCCCGTGATGGGGAAGTTCTCAACTGCGCGCAGCGTGTGCACGCCCCAGTAGGCGTCGACGGGCACATCCCGGTCGCCAATGAGGTCGTGTTCGGTGCGGACGGGCACGACGACGGCGGGTGCGTCGTCGCCGGCTGCAGTGCGGGCGGGGTGCGTGGGCTGGGACAAAGCGGGGCTCCTGTGGGTGGTGGTGCCGGCTCGCGCGGGCTGGGAGAAGAGTGGTCAGGGCGGGATCGGCGGGGCTGGGGTGGCTAGAAGGCGGCGTTCAGCCAGCCGACGTGTTCGCCGCCGCCGAGGACGGACACGCGGGTCAGCGGGTCCAGGGCCGCCGCGAGATCCGCGTCGCCGGTCGCGCGCAGCAGCGCCGCGGTGGCGACGGGCATGCGGGCGCGGTCCCCGCCGTCGGACACCTTGACCGCGACGGCGGTGCCGTCCGGCAGCGCAGCGGCCTGAATGCCCTCGAACCCGTCCTTGGCGATCGAGCCGGGTACGGCCCGCATGAACGCGGTGACGTCGCGGCCCTCTCCGGCGACGAGTTCCGGGCAGGCGCTCATCGCGTCCGCGACCGCACGTGCACCGGTGCCGGCCGGCGCGGTGGCGAGGCGGGAGAAGGCCCGCGCCAGCGCGGTCAGCGTGATCCCGTAGACGGGCGTGCCGCAGCCGTCGGTGCTCGCGACGTGCGGCGCCGCGCCGGTGAGAGTGGCGACCGAGCCGGCCAGCAGGTCGGCGACCGGGTGCCCGGGCTGCAGGTAACCGGCGACCGGCCAGTCGCGGGCGACGCACAGCGCGACGAGCGCGGCGTGTTTGCCCGAGCAGTTCTGGGCCAACCGCGTCGGTACCCCGCCGGCGGCGAGGAAGGCTGCGCGTTCGGCCGGGCCGTAGGGCAGATCGAGCGAGTTGGCCAGAGCCGACTCGTCGAGGCCGGCCGCGGCGAGCGTCGAGAGCGCCACCTCCTGGTGCCGCGCGGCGCCGGAGTGGCTCGCGGCGGCGAGCGCGAGCTGCTCACGCGTGAGGTGCGCGCCGGCGTCGTGCATCCCGGCCGCGAAGAGCGGCTTGAGCGCCGAGCGCGGGTAGAACAGTGCGTCGGGGTCGCCGACCGAGTACAGCACCTCGCCGGCGGGGGAGAGGACGACGGCGGAACCGTAGTGCACGCTCTCGATGAGATCGCCGCGGCTCTGCAGGGCGACTGGCGCGTGGCGGGGCAGGGTGGTGTTCACTTCTCGGTCTCCTCGACGATGGTGGTGACGGTGCGGCGGACGGCGCCCAGGTGGGCCTCCATGGCGGCGGCGGCCGACCGCGGATCGCGTTCCGCGATCGCCTCCAGGATGCGACGGTGCTCGGCGTTCGACGTCCGACGGCGGCCGGCCACGAGGTTCAGGGTTTCGGACTGGTGCGTGAGGGCGTCGCGGATGTCAGCGACGATCTTCGCGAAGACGGCGTTGCCGCTGGCGTCGGCGAGGGCCGCGTGGAAAGAGGCGTCGAGCTCGACCCAGGCCTCGCCGTCGTCCTCCGCGTCCATGGCGTCGACGAGGCGGCGGAGCCCGGCGAGCTCATCGTCCGTGCGGTGCTCAGCGGCGAGACCGGCGGCCGGGATCTCGATGTGCGGGCGGGCCTGGTTGAGGTCGTGGGCCGAGTAGGCGCCGAGGACGAGGTCCTGCGGCGGGCGGGACGCGACGACGAAGGTGCCCCTGCCCGTCTCCGTGCGAGTCAGGCCGAGCGCGGCGCACGAGCGCAGGGCCTCACGGACCACGGAGCGGCTGACGCCGAAGTCCGCGGCGAGGCGCGCCTCGGCGGCGAGCTTGGTGCCGACCGGCAGGGTGCCGTCTCCGATGGCCTGGCGCAGGGAGCGGAAGACGGCTTCGGCGGCGCTGCTGCGCTCGATCGGCGGCAGTCCGGCTGTAGGGCTGTCTGACAGGTTCACGTCTTCGAGTATGCGGTCTCGGCGTGGTGTGGTCAAGCCGGACGGGAATAGGGTGGGGGCATGGAGACGAAGCCGCACTCGAACGACCCGTCCGTCATCAAGCGCCTGATGACCACCCCGGGCCGGTGGGCCGTCGTCGGGCTGACAAACAATCCCTCCCGCGTCGCGCTGCCCGTGGCGACGTGGGTGCGCGACCGCCTCGGCATGGAGATCGTCCCCGTCAACCCGCGCGGCGAGGAGGTGCTCGGGGCTCCCGGGCACACTCGGCTCGCGGATATCGAAGGGCACGTCGACGTCGTCGACTGTTTCGTGAACTCGGAACGCGTCGGCGACGTCGTCGACCAGGCGATCGAAATCGGCGCCGGCGCGGTCTGGCTTCAGCTCGGGGTCATCGACGAGGCCGCCGCCCGGCGCGCGAAGGAGGCCGGCCTCGACGTCGTGATGAACACCTGCCCGAAGATCGAGGCGGTGCGGCTGCCGTGAGCGGCGGCCTGACGACGGCGGACGTGCGGCGGATGTGCCTCGCGCTGCCCGGCGCGTTCGAGGACCAGCCCTTTGGCCCGGACACGCTCGTGGTCAAGGTGCGCGGCCGAGCCGCGACCCGGCCCAAGATGTTCGCACTGATCTGGAGCGAGGGCCGGGAGGTCGCCGGGGCCGGGGCGGCCCCGGCAGCGACGGCGCGCATGAACCTGAAGGTCGATCCGGCGCTCGGTGATCAACTGCGGGCCGCTCACCCGGAGATCACGCCCGGCTACCACATGAACAAACGCCACTGGGTGACGTTGGCCTGCGGCCCCGGGCTGCCGGAGGCCATGGTGCGGGACATGATCGAGGACTCCTACGACCTCGTCGTCGAGACTCTGCCGGCCGCGGATCGGGAGGCGCTCGGCTGGCGCCGCTCGGCCGGTGCGTGACGTCGTTGTGAGGATCACGGCCGCCAAGCCGATCCGACCCTGCCCTGGGGCCGTCGCCGGCCGTAGGGTGGAAGCATGATTTTCATCGTCGTTGAGTTCACCGTGAAGCCCGAATCCGCCGACACCTTCATCGAGGCCACGCGCCCGTTCACCGCGGCCACCCGCGCCGAAGCCGGGAACCTCTGGTTCGACTGGTCACGTAGCGTCGAGGATCCGAACCAGTTTGTCCTGGTCGAGGCCTTCAAGGATGACGCCGCCGAGGCCCACGTGACCAGCGATCACTTCGCGGCCGGGCTCGAGGCCATGCGCCCGCTGCTCGCCGAGACCCCGCGCATCATCAGCCGCCAGATCGAGGGCGACAGCTGGGACGCCATGGGCGAACTGCAGATCGGCTGATTCCCGCCGCGCGCGGCCACGGGGCTGCGCGCGGGCGGTGGCGCCCGCGGCGTTTTCGCCCGGACCCGGAGCCCGACCGCGTGCTACGTTGGTGCCTGAATTGCGGGGGGCAATCAGGATTGCGGGTCATAACGAATGGTTCAACGAGGTAGCGTCGTCGCACGTCCGCGCCTGGCAGAGCGCCTCGTGCGCTGCCACGCCGTCACGATCGTTCAGGCTCCGCCCGGCTACGGTAAGACCGCACTCCTGGCCGACTGGGTCGAGAACACGGCATCGGCCCGCACCGCCCACGCCACCGATCTGCCCGGGATCCTCGCCGCACAGGCCGGCGGGGCCGTCGTCGTGGACGATTTTGCCCGGCATGAAACCGCCGCGCTCGCGGAGAGCATCGTCTCCGCGCTGGCCCGCCCCGGAGCTCCGCGGCTGATCGTCGCCACGCGGACCACACCCCTGCTGCGCATGTACGCGTGGGACTACGGGCTCGACGTCGGCACGATCGGGGCCGGGGACCTGCTGGCAACCGAGTCAGAACTCGCGGAGATGGTCGTCGCGTGGGGCGGGCGGGTCCCGGACGGCCTGCACGAGGAGACCGGCGGGTGGCCCCGCGTCGCCCGACTGCTCCTTGAGGAGGGGTCCGCGGAGGCCTATCTGCACCACGCCGTCCTCGCCCAACTCGACCGGCAGAGCCTCGCCTTCGCGCTCGCCCTGTCCGCAAACCGCAGCCTGGCCCCCGCCCACCGCCGGGTCTCACCCGGTGCCGGCGCGCCGTCGTCGGACGTTTTTGAGCGACTGCTGGTCTCCGGCGTCGTGCAGCGCCGCGCCGACGGCGGCGAGCGCATCCCGCCCGTCGTCGCGGCCGCGCTGCGCCCGCTCGTTCCGGAGGAGGAGGCGCTGACGTGGCACCGCGCACTCGTCGAGGAACTCGGGCACGACGGCGACGCCGCCTCCCGCGTTCCCCGCATGGAGCATGCCCGGGCGAGCGAGGACTGGGGTGTGCTCGACCAGTTGTGGACGCGGCACGGCCTGCAGCTGCTGGAAGTGGACGAAGCCGCCGTTGCGCGGGTCTACTCCGATGTTCCGGCCGAGGCCGTCGCGGCGTGGCCGGCCCTGACGCTGGGCGTCGCCACGGCCCGGGCCCTGCGCGACCGGCGACCGTTCCACGACGTGCAACCCGTGCTGTGGCAAGCCGCGCGGCGGGCGGCGCAGCAGTTCGAGGGCCCCGGGATGGACCACGGCGGCGACCTCGAGAAGTACATGTACCTGGCGGCCGCAGCGCTCGTCGACGCGCGCATGGACGGGCGCTGGGAGGAACACCGGCGCATCGCCGAGGCGGTGGAGGAGCGGTACCGCGCCGAGCGCGGCCCCGTGCCCGACAGTCAGCGGTACGCGTGGTTCCTTCTGCAGGTGTTCCTCGGCGAGATGACGGCAGGCGACGCGGCGCGGGCGAAGCTGGCGGGGCGGAAGGCGCACCTCGTGGCGCACGACGCCCCCGACTCGCGAGTCTCGTCGGCCGCGGCGGCGGCCGGCATGTGTGCGCTCGCCACGATCGAGGGGTCGGCGCGGGACGCGGCCTACTGGAGCGAGCAGTACGCGGCCGTGGCCCGCGAGGACGCGTGGGGCTTCGGTTACGCGACGAGCCTGTTCGCGCTCGTGCGCGCGATGCGGGCCGTCGACCGCCTCGACCTCGAGGCCGCCGAAGCTGCGCTGAGCGACGCGGGCGACCCGCGCAGCGATGTCGATTTCTGGCCGTTCGCCCTGCTGCCGCGCACCCAGCTGGCGCTGCTGCGCGGCGCGCCGGGGGACATGCTCGACGAGATCGACCGGGTGGTCGCGACGCATCAGGCCCAGTACGACGCCGGCGGGTGGGGGAAGCGCGTCGTCGCGTGCCTGCGCGTGGAGTTGCTGACGGCGCTCGGCGAGGTGGGGCGCGCCCTGGAGATCGCGGAGTCCATAGCGGACGACTCGACGGCGGTGGTCCCGCTGGGCGCCCGCGCCCACTTGGTCGGCGGGGATGCTGGGCGCGCGTTCGAGCTGGCGAGGCAGCCGAGGTGGGACGCCGGCGTCACCCCGCGGACCCGGCTCGGCCGGCTGCTCGTGACGGCGGGCGCCGCCGAACAGCTGGGGGATCGCCACGGGGCCGATGCCGCTTTCGCCGCCGCGCTCGCGCTCTCCAGTGCGACGGGGCTCATGGCCACCGTGGCGAAGCTGCCCCGCGAGGTCCGGCAGGCCCTGCTCGAACGTCACCACCGCGCGCTGAGCCCGGAGACGCTCGAGCTGCTTTCCGGCTACCCCGAGGTCTTCGAGAGGAGCGCCGAACCGGTGCGCCTGACGCCGCGGGAGAAAGTGGTCCTGACGGAGATGGGGCGTGCCACGACGCTCACCGAAGTCGCCAGAAGGTTGACCGTTTCAGCAAACACGGTTAAGAAACAAGCCATCTCGGTCTACGCGAAGCTCGGCGTGCACGATCGCGAGGCGGCCCTCGAACGGGCGCGCGTGCTCGGGCTGCTGCCTCCGGGTGACTGAGCGGCCCACTCGATCGCCGGCCGCGCGGTGCGCCGGCGTCGAAATCCCTCGCCGGGGGCACCAGCGTGGTGGCGCCGACGAGCGAAGCGGACCAAAGGGGGACCAAATGTCGCCTTATTTCGTCCACTCATTGGCACTTCGGGTCAGGCAGGCGTCAGAATAGAGGCAGGGCTGGGGGCCCTATGGTCGAGACGCGAGTGCCGGCCTGGTCCGTTGGGGGGACCGGGAAGGCCGGGGGTCGCGTCAGACCGAATGGACGGGCCGGAGCCTCGGGGGAGAGATCCGGCCCGTCCCCGGTCACCGTGGCGGCTCCGGCGAAGCCCGCCGATCCTGACGTGGCGCGAGTTAGCGTTCCTTCCAGATCGCCGTGAACGAGCCGTAGCCGCCGTCGATCTCGCATTCGCCGTCGATCCCGTAGCCCGGCCACAGTCCGTCGAGCGTCGCGCCGAGTTCCTTAAGCGTGCAGGACCACTTGCCGGCGACCTTGACCGTCGCTCCGTTCTTCGAATCCCAGGACTTCGCAATCCGGGTCGCGTGGTAGACGCTCTGTACGGTGTCGCAGTCGACGTTGATCGCTTCGTAGACGAACGCGGTACCGTCGCACTCCAGCTTCTTCGCCTTCTCCGGGTGGTACTGCAGCGACCCGATCATGTGCGCGATATCCACGAACTCCTGCGAGAGCGCGTAGTCGCGGGCCGCCTGTTCGGCGTCGTCGGTGCGCCCGGGCATCTCGGCGATGCCGAGGTCCGCCCGCCCCTCGAACCGCAGTGGCCCGGCGAGCTTCGGGTAGCCCTTCGTGCCGCCGCCGAGGGGCAGCTCGCTCCCGGGCGCGAGCTTGGCCGGCACCCGCTTGTTCGAGACCAGCCCGTAGCTGGCGATGCTGTCGGCGTTCGGATGCGTCACGAGATCCAGCACGACGCCGGTCTTGCCGCCGCCGAGCACCTCCGCTTCGGGCGCCTCCACCCTGTCGATCGGTGTGAAGGAGGACCCTGGGATGGATGCGACCGTCGCGCGGCCCGGGTTCTGCTGCAGCGTCGCCAGGAGCCGGCCGTTGTCGTCCGTGACCTCATAGCCCGCGATGCCCGTGCTCGAGGTGTTGCCCTGCGCCTCGATCGTCGTGACCGTCCAGTCCTCGTGCACGAGGAACGACATGTCACCCGACTCCGTCGGCACTCGGCGCCACGCCTCCTCGGGGGATACCTCCGCCTTGGCGCTCGGCCGCACCTCCGCCGGCTCCTCCTTCTCGAAGGCCTTGGGGAAGACGTCCGCGAGCGCCTCGCATCCCGTTAGGGCCGTCGTCGTTACCAGGGCGAGGGCGGCTAGCGCCAATCGCAGTCGAGTCCGCCGTGCGTTCATGCCACCACCCTAGCCACACCGCCCCCTGCTGACGTGGTGTGACGGACAAAGGTGAACAAACTGTGACACGGGGGGCGCTCAACCCCGTTGACGCCAAGCTGAACGAGCGTATAGTGAATTGAACAAGCGTTCAATGAGGGGAGATCATGATGCCGGCGTCGGACATCACCGCACGGGCGAGGATCCGGGACACCGCGATCGAGCAGATCGCGCGCAAGGGGTACGGCGTGAGCCTACGCGTCATCGCCGAAGCCGCCGGGGTCAGCCTCGGGCTGATCAACCACCACTTCGGTTCTAAAGCAGGCCTCCGCGCCGCCTGCGACGACCACGTGCTCGAGACGATCAAGAACGTCAAGAGCGAAACCGTGCGCGGCGGGGCGGCGGCATCGTTGGCTGCCCTCGGCCGGATGAGCGAATACGCGAACCCCACCGCGTATTGCCTGCGCGCGATCTCCACGGGCGGGGAGGTCGCCCGCCGGTTCGTCGACCACTTCGTCGCCGACTCGCGCACCTGGATGGCAGAGGGAGTCGCCGACGGCACGCTGCGCCCCTCCATCGACGAGGAGGCACGCATCCGCATGATGACGCTGCAGGGTTTCGGCGGCATGCAGCTCTACCTGGCCCAGCGCATGGGTGAAGCCAACGCGGAGCTCGCCCCCGACCAGATCAACGCGCTGCTTCAGGACTACCTGGGTGAGTACGGCCTGGTCACCCTCGAGCTCTACAGTTTCGGGTTGTTTGCCACGTCCGACATCTTCGACGCCTTCCTGCAGGCCGGGCCGAATCCCGGCGCCGCGACCACCGAGGAGCACTGATGGACCCCGTCATCGAGATCGAGAACCTCACCAAGACCTTCGGAAAGGTCCGGGCGCTCGACGGGCTCGACCTGAGCGTCGCGCCGGGGGAGGTCCACGGCTTCCTCGGCCCCAACGGCTCCGGCAAATCGACGACCATCCGCGTCCTGCTGGGCCTGCTGCGCGCCGACTCCGGCGTGATCCGCCTCTTCGGCGACGACCCGTGGGCGCGCGCCGTCGAGCTGCACCGCCGCCTCGCCTACGTCCCGGGCGACGTGACCCTCTGGCCCAAGCTGACCGGCGGCGAGGCCATCGACCTGCTCGGCGGGCTGCGCGGCGGCTTGGACGCCGCACGCCGCGCCGAACTGCTCGAACGCTTCGACCTCGACCCCACCCGGAAGGGGCGCACCTACTCCAAGGGCAACCGCCAGAAGGTCGCCCTCGTCGCGGCCCTCGCCGCCGACGTCGACCTGCTGGTCCTCGACGAGCCGACCTCGGGACTCGACCCGCTCATGGAGCTCGTCTTCCAGGAGACCGTGCGGGAGGCCGTTGCCCGCGGGAAAACCGTCCTGCTCTCGAGCCACATCCTTGCCGAAGTCGAAGCCCTGTGCTCGCGGGTCACGATCATCCGCGACGGTGCCACCGTGCAGACCGGCTCGCTCGCCGAGCTGCGCCGCCTCACCCGCAGCAACGTCATCCTCGACGCCGATGTCACGGCGGAAGAGCTGAGCCGGCTCGACGTCGTGCACGCGCTCACCGCGGACGCCGAGCGCCTGCACTTCAGCGTGGACGACGGCGGGATGGGTGCCGTGCTCTCGGCCCTCGCCGGGCGGGAGGTGCGCTCGCTGACCGCGACTCCGCCGAGCCTGGAGGAGCTGTTCGTGCACCACTACGACGCCGCGGCGGGCCGAAGCGGCGCAGCTGGCGCTGGCCGCGACGCCGGCAGCGACGGCGACTCAGTGCGGAAGGCGGCGCATCGGGCATGAGTGACACCTTCGCCGGAACGGGGCGGCTCGCCGCCGCCATGCTGCGGGCCGACCGCATCCGCATCCCCGTCTGGGTCCTGGCCATGGCGGCCTTCGTCGCCTACGCCGCCGCTGGCATCCCCACCGTCATGGGTGAGGAGGGGCTGCAGGCGCGCGCGGAGGTCATGAAGGAGCCGGCCGGGGCGATGATGGCCGGGCCCGGCTACGGGATCGAGCACTACACGATCGAGATCCTCATGGCCAACGAGATGCTCGGCATGTTCGCGGTCGCAGTCGCCATCATGTCGCTGTTGCTCGTCGTGCGGCACACGCGCGCCGAGGAGGAGGCCGGCCGCGCGGAACTGGTGAGGGCCGCACCGGTCGGGCGGTTCGCGCAGCTCACGGCCGCGCTGCTCGTGCTGCTCGCCGCGAACGCGACCGTCGCCGCCGGCCTGGGCGCCGTGATGGTCGCGGTGGGCATGGAACCGACGCTCGACGCCTGGGTCTTCGGCGCCGCACTCGGCGGCGTGGGGCTGATCTTCGGTACGACGGCGGCCGTCACGTCCCAGCTGAGCGCCAACGCCCGCGCCGCCTCCGGCATGGCCGGCGGCCTGCTCGGTGCCGCCTACGTTCTTCGGGCCGTCGGCGACGCCCAGCAGCACGGCGGCAGCGCCCTCTCCTGGCTCTCTCCGATCGGCTGGGCGCAGCAGTTGCGTCTCTTCGTGGATCTGCGCCCGGAGCCGGCGTGGCTTGCTGCGGGCACCGTCGTCGTGCTGATCGGGGCGGCGTACGCGCTCGCCGCGCGCCGCGACGTCGGGGCGGGGCTGCTGCCCGAGCGCCGCGGGCGCGGACACGCGAGCCCGGCCGGCCTCACTCTGGTGGGGGTGACGGTCCGGCTCGAACGTCCGCGCCTGATTTGGTGGGCGGTCGGGCTGTACGTGTTCGGCGCCCTGACCGGCTCGCTTGCCGGGCCGATGGCCGAGGTGATGGGGGAGCAGCCGCAACTGCTGGCGGTTCTCGGGGTGGACCCGGCCGATGAGGACGCGATGGCGAGCCTGGTCTCCGAGGCGATGGGGACGTTCCTGATGTTCTTCGCGATGGCGGTGGCGGTGTATGCCGCGGCGGCGGCCCACCGGCTGCGCGGGGACGAGGCGGAAGGCCGCACCGAACTCGTGCTCTCGTCCGCGATGCAACGCGCCTGGTGGCTCGGCGCCCCGCTGCTCGTCTCCGTCGTCGGCAGCGCCGTGCTGCTCGTCGTCGCCGGCGTCGGGCTCGGCACGGGAGCCGCGGCCGAGATCGGGGCCGGGGCCGTCGGCGACTTCGCGCGCGCCGCCCTCGCGTACGCGCCGCTGCTCGCCTGCTGGGCGGCCGCGGCGATGCTCCTCTACGGGCTCGGCCGCGGTTCGGCGGTCCTCTGGGCGGCGCTCGGGGCCGCGTTCGTGATCGGCATGTACGGGTCGCTGCTCGACGTGCCCGCCGCGGTGCAGGACGCCGAACCCTTCGGGATGGTCGAGGCGATGGCCCTCGCCGGCGGCGACGGCGACTGGACGCCGATCTGGTGGGCCGCTGCAGTGGCTGCGGTGCTGTCGGCGGCCGCGATGCTGCTGTTCCGCCGTCGCGACCTGGCGGGGTAGCGCGCCACTTCCTGGGCGCCATCGACGCGCGGCGTCCGCGCCGCTACGCTCCGGTGACATGGGCATGGATCTCGTTCAAGTCAATTTCAAGGCGCGCGACCACGAGCGGGTCGGCAGGTTCTGGGCCGACGCGCTCGGCTGGGGCCTCTCGAGTGAGGGCCCCGGCGTGAGCAATGTCGAGCCGATCGGGTTCGACTGGCCGGATCCGTCGGCCGTGTGCATCGACGTCGTCGCGGTGCCCGACCTCGAGTCGGTCGCCTACCGGGGGCACCTGGACCTCGCCACCGAGTCGGCGCAGCACCAGGCCGAGCTCGTCGCACGGCTCGTCTCGCTCGGCGCAACGGAGGCCGACATCGGCCAAGGTGAGGTGCCGTGGACCGTGATGGCCGACCCGGAGGGCAACGTGTTCTGCGTGCTCGAGCCGCGCGAGGTCTATCGCGACACCGGCCCGATCGCGACCGTCGTCGTCGACTGCGCGGACCCGCGGGCCATGGCCGAGTTCTGGGGCGCGGCCACGGGCTGGACGGTGCACGCGGCGGACGATGAGCACGCCCGGCTGCGCTCGGCCCGCGGCGTCGGGCCCTACCTGGAGTTCCTGCGCACGCCCGACCCGCACGCGGACCGGCGCCGGCTCCACCTCGACCTCATGCCGCAACCCGGCGGCGATCAGGGTGCCGAGGCCGAGCGGTTGCGTTCCCTCGGCGCGCGGGACGCCGACGTCGGGCAGGGGGATGCGCCGTGGATGTGCCTCGCCGACCCGGAAGGCAACGAGTTCTGCATTATCGCGCCGCGGTGACCGCGGAGGCCAGATGCGCGACGAGCCGCGCGTGGATGACGCGGCCGTCGACGCCGTGGCCGCCGTCGTGCTCGACGATCGTCAGGGGCCCGTCCGTGCCGTAGGCGCGCCCCAGCGAACCGGCGGCGGACCGGAAACCGGCCAGCGGGAAGATGGGGTCCGCGCGCCCGCTCTCCACCAGGAGCGGGCGCGGCGCGAGGTGCGCGAGCACGTCCGGCATCTCACCGAACCGGGCCAGCCCGGGCACGTAGTTGCACGGGCAGTGATGCATCGCCAGGATGCTGCTCGCGTAGGTGTTCGCGTACGCCGAGAGCGCGACGGCACGGACACGATCATCGACGAGTCCGAGGCACGAGGCGAGCAGCGAGCCTCCCGAGTGGCCGGCCGCGCCCAGGGGCGCACGCGGATCCAGGCCGAGGCCGGCCAGCGAATCGAGCACACGCACGAGCTCGGCGAGACGGGCGCCGAGCAGGGACATCCCGGCGAAGGTGAAGTGGTTCGTCAGCCGCGCGCAGGCTGAGACCTCCGCCGGCTCCCGGTCGGCGGGTGAGCGCCGCTGCCCGAACCCCAGGATGTCCGGTACGACGACGTTCGCTCCCAGCCCGGCCAGCGCCTCGGCGAAGTGGGCGTGGCCGTCGACGCGCTCCGCATCGGTGCTCCCGTCCTCCGCCAGGCCGACGAGCTGGCGGCCGCCGTACCCGTGGCCGTGCAGCGCGAGCACGGTGGGCGCGCCGGGGGCGGGCTCGGTCGGCCGCAGCACGAAGACGCCGAACGGCATGGACGCGAACGCCTCGAGAACCCAGCGCTGGCGGACGTACCCGGGGCCGGGCACCGCGTCGATCAACCGTGGCGGGGGATTCGGTGCGCCGGTGGTCAGCGAGCGGAACGGGGCGAGTAGCGACGCGAGGTGAGCCGGCGCCGTCGTGCCGGGTTCCGCGGGCGCCGGCGGGCGGCGCCGGACGCGCTCGAGCAGGGGCTCGGCCCCGGCGCCGTGCGAGGGATCGCCTGTGTCGTCGGGTGGGGAGGTCAGCGGCTCAGGCACTCTCGATCATGCCCGTGACTTCGGCGGTGAATGCTTCGGCGGCCTCGTGCGGGGTCGACTGCTTGAAGAGCACCTGCTCGACGTACCGCGCCAGGACGTTCTGCGCGTCGCTGCTGCCCCGCGGCGGGACGGCCGGGGTGCCGTCGATCTCGGGGCCGATCTCGCTCATGAAGTCGAGGAAGGCCCGGTCCGGTTCCTCGAGTACGTCCATCACGGCAGTCTCCGTGGCGCTGTTCGCGGGGGCGCCGCGGTCGACGCGGAGGATGGCGGCGGCCTCGGGGTCGTTGATCAGGAAGTCCAAGAAGGAGACCGCGGTCGGGTTCGCTGCAGCGCCGGCGCCGAGCGACCAGAACATGGTCGGCTTGAAGTAGGCCCCGTTCTCGGCCGCGACACCTGCGGCGCTCGGTGGGCGCAGCATCACGAGGTCGCTGCCGGTCGTGGCGACGAAGGAGCTGAACTGATTGGCCCACGCCCACGTCAGGCCCGCCTTGTTGGTGCCGAAGGCGGACTGCTCGAGCGCGACGCCGAGCTCCTCAGCGGCCCCCGCGGCGTCAAGGCCGGCCCCGGACTCCATGAGGTCGAGCAGGTGGGTGAACATCTGCGTCAGCGTCGGCGTCCGGTAGCCCAGGCCGCCGTCGGGGGAGTACAGGTCCTCGTCGTGCTGGCGCAGCCACGTCACCAGGTACGCCTCGTTGACGCCGTAGACGGTCCCGATCGTGTCGGGGCGCGAGTCCTGGATCTGGCGGGAGATGCGCGCGTAGTCGTCCCAGGTCCACGTGGCGTCGTCGGGGATGTCGACGCCGGCGGCGTCGAAAACGGTCCGGTTGGCGAGCACGCAGTAGCTGTTCTGCCCGGTGCTGATCCCGTAGAGGCCGCCGTCGACCGTGCCGGCCTCGAGGGCGCCGGGATCGATCGTGCCAAGATCAAGGCCCTCGAGGCCGTTGAGGTCGGCGAGGATGCCGCGGCCGCCGTACTCGGAGATGTACTTCTGGTCCATGTTGATGACGGCCGGTTCGTCGCCCGCGGCCGCTTGGGTCGCCAGCCGGTCCCAGTAGCTGCCCCATTGTCCGGGCTCGCCGTCGATCGACGCTTCCGGGTGCCGCGCGACGAAGGCCGCGATGACCGCGTCCGTCTGCCGGTTCAGGTAGTCGTTGCCCCACCAGGCGAAGCGGACGGGACCGCCGTCCCCTCCCGTTGCGCCCGCGGTCGACGCCGTCGTCCGATTGCCGCAGGCGGCCAGCACGCCGGCGGCGCCGAGGCCGAGCCCGCCGGCCAGAATCATCCGGCGCGACGGCGTCGCCCGCCCGCGGGGGCGCACGGAGGCCCGGGGGCCTCGCGGGGTCGGGCGGTACTGTGCGGGTGCGTTGCTCATCTGGGCTCTCCATTCGCGCCGTCTGCAGGGACGATGGCCGTCTCTGGTTCCGACAGGCTACGGCCGGCGCGGGCGCGAGGGGAGTGAAACGTCCGCATCGGAACCGTGCCATACCGCCCGGGTATGAGTGGGCGGCATGGCACGGTTCCGAGCGGCGGCCGGTGGATCAGTCGACCGCGAGCTCCCGGATCGTCAGGTCGCGGTAGGTGGCCTCGCCGTCGTGCACGAACAGGCGGATGCCGTCGTCGCCTGCGAGCGGGAACACGCGGTGGGAGTGCACGACGCGTCCGTCGCCGACGAAGAACTCCACGCTCGCGTGGTCCACGAGGATCCGGACCGCCAGCTCGCCGGTCGCCGCGTCGAAGGGGACCTGCGACTCGCCGCCGTTGCCGGGGTTGAAGGTGGGCCGGCGGTTCACGTAGGTGAAGCCGCCGCCGATGACGGCGCCCGCGGCGGCGTGCCGGCCGCCGCCCGGTGCCCGGCAGAGCTCGAACCCGATGTTGCCGGGGGCCTTTGCCGGGTTCCAGTCCAGCGTGCACGTGAGTTCGTAGGCGCGGGAGCGGATGTCGAGATCCTTGTTCCCCGACAGGCTCACATCGCCGAGTGTGTGCGTTTTCGTTGTATACCGACTCAGGGCGGCAGCCGGCTGCGAGACGAGGACGTACTGACCGCCGTCGCGGATCAGCCGGACGTCGCGCACGATCATGTCGTCGCCGTTATAGCCGTCGGTCACGAGGCTCGGGGAGTTGTGCGGGTAGTCCCAGAAGTTCGCCCAGCCGATCGCGTGGCGCAGCGTGGGATCCGGCTGGCCGTCGTCGTCGTGACCCTCGTAGGTGACCGCGCCGTAGAAGTCGAAGCCGCGATCCAGCCACTCGGGCTCGTCGGTGTCGGGGGTGAACGAGGCGCCGTCGAACTCGCCGGTCCAGTACGCGTAGGTCGCCGGAAGATCCCGCGCCTTGCCGTTGGCGCTGACGCCCAGTACCCAGTGCTCGGTGCCGTCGTCCGCGCGCATCAGGAACAGGTCCGGGCACTCCAGCAGGCCCAGGTCGTTGCGCGGGAAATCCGCCACGTAGGTCCAGTCGCGGAGGTTCGGCGAGGTGTAGAACGCCAGCCGCTGGCCCTCCGCGTTGGCCATGAACCAGCGGCCGCGCGTCTCGTCCCAGAAGACCTTGGGGTCGCGGAAGTCGTGCACCCCCGGGTTCGGCAGGACCGGATAGTCCGGACCTGGAGAGAACGTCCGGCCCTTATCGGTCGAGTACCAGAGGAACTGCGCCTGTTTGCCCTCGGGTGCCTGGGTCACGAGCGCGACGAGCGCGCCGGCGCCGTACCCGGCGGTGTCTTCATGGTCGACGACGACGCAGCCGGACCAGCAGTCGCCGTTGTCGTTGCTGAACTTCGGGATCGCGACGCCCCGGTCCACGAACGAGACGTGGTCCGTGGTGGTGGCCAGGCGCCAGGAGGTGCCGGGGCCACCGGCGAGGTAGTCCTCGTTGTAGAGGTAGTAGTACAGGTACTCGCCGTCCACGAAGACGGGCCGCTGCGGGTCGTTCTTCCAGTTGTCAGGCACGCTGAAGTGGTATGCGGGCCGGTACGAGTGCTCCGCGGCCCCCCGCCCCGACTTGTTGCTGGGCCGGCCCGGGTTGGCGTGGTCGGCACTGCGGCCGGGTGCCGCGGCCGCGGGCAGCATGCCGCCGAGGGTGGCGGCGACGCCGCCCGCTCCGATCAGCATCGTGCGGCGGCCGAGGGACGGTTTGCTGGAGTTCTCTGGCATGGGTGACCTCTCTGTCGGTTCGATGGTGGTGCGGTCATGGGTGCAGGACGCGGCCGGGCTGCTCGGTTCCGGTCATCGCCCAGGCGCGGGCGGAGCCGATCCGGGCGTCGCCGCGGGTGGCGAAGCGGATCCGGTCGGCGTCGGGCCGGGTCGGGTAGACGCGCGTCGTCAGGGCGACGCCGTCGACGAAGACCTCGACGCTCGAGCGGTCCAGCAGGATCCGCACCCGGGTGCTCGCCCCGGCGCCGGGAACGACGCCGGCGTGCGGCGACGGGTCGCAGCCCGCCGCCAGCGTGGCGGCCGAGCGGTCCAGGCGCACGTGCAGGCCGTCGTCGTGCCGTTCCAGCGTCAGGACGGTGCGTTCGGTGCCGTCGGCGGCCGCGAAGAGTTCGACGTCGACGCCGCCGCCCGCGGCAATCGTCGCCTCCAGCTCGAGGTCCACAGCTGTGCCGGACAGGCTGGTGGGCTCCGTCTCGGGCGACGCCGCGACGTTGGGGCCGGGCAGCAGGGCTGCTCCGCGAAGCGCGGCAACCTCGGCGACCGGCTCGCTGCGCAGCGTTCCGGACGCGTCGAACCACAGCCTGCGGGGGACGGTCAGGGCGCCGGACCAGCCGGCGGCCGCCGTTGCGGCGTCGTCGCGCCCCTCCTGCATCCACGACCAGAGGATGCGGCGGCCCGCCTCGTCGCGGAAGGTCTGGGGCGCGTAGGCGTGGCGGCCGCCCAGGTCGAGGCGCTGGATCCGCTCGATCGCGAATCGACGGCCGTCGTAGTATCCGATCGCGACGAGCGGGTGCAGCGTGTGGCCTTCGTGCCAGGCGGAGAAGATCAGCAGGTGCTCGTCGTCGCTGGTGCCGTCCGGGGCGGCGGTGGCACCGTCGGCGCCGCGGCTCATGCGGAAGAAGTCCACGCACTCCCACATGGTGCCGGTCCAGTCGGGATCGTCGAGCCGGGCGTCGCCGGCCTCGCCGACGGCGAGCGGTCCGAGCTCGGTCCACGAGCGTAGATCCTCCGACTCGTACAGGAACGCCGTGCCGCCCGCGCCGGCGATGCCGCTGCCGACGAGCTGGCGCCAGCGTCCGTCCTCGCGCCAGACGCAGTGGTCGCGGTAAGCGGTGACCGCGTGATCGGCCGGCGGGGCGTCGATGATCGGTTCGGTGCGCGGAGTCCACGCGTCGAGGTCGGGTGAGCCCGTAGCCAGGCAGGGCAGCTCGCGGCCGTCGGCGCGGCCCGAGTAGATGATCGTCGGCGTGCCGCCGTCGTCGACCAGGACCCCCGACCAGCAGCCCTCCGCATCCGGCCCGGCGCCCGGAGTGAGGGCGATCGGCCGATCGCGCCAGTGGACCAAGTCCTCGCTCACCGCGTGGCCCCAGTGGATCCGGTCGTGGAACGGGCCGGCCGGGTTGTACTGGTAGAAGAGATGGTACGTCCCGCCCACCTGGCCGACACCGTTGGGGTCGTTGAGCCAGCCGGCCGGGGCCGTGAAGTGGTACGCCGGGCGCAGCGGGTCGGCCTGCGCCGTCTCGATCATGTCGGCGGCCGGAGCGGCGGCGGGGTTCATGCGTTCTCCTGTCGTGAGGTGTGCTCGTGCGGCGTCAGGACCCAGTGGCCGGTCGCGGCGTCGACGACCTCGCGGCGCTGGGCAGGAGCCGCCGTCCAGTCGGCGATCTCGCGGCGCAGTTCCGCCCGGGCGGCGGGGTCGAAGGGTTCGGTGCGCTCCGGGTCCGGCACCGCGCCCACCAGGAGCCGGGTGTAGGGGTGCGCCGGGGCGTCGAGCAGCCGCATCGACGGCCCGCCCTCGACCATGGATCCGGCGTTCATGACGATCGTCCGGTCCGCCAGGTAGCGGGCCGAGGCGAGGTCGTGCGTGACGTAGAGGATCGCGATGCCGTGATCGTCGCGCAGTTTGGCCAGCAGGTTCAACACGCCGATCCGCACCGAGACGTCCAGCATCGACGTCGGCTCGTCGGCGAGGATGACCTCGGGTTCCACGGCGAGGACCCGCGCGATCGCGATGCGCTGGCGCTGCCCGCCCGAGAGCTCGTGCGGGAACGCGCTGAGGACCGCCGGGTCCAGATCGACGGACTCGACGAGTTCCACGAGCCGGGCGCGCACGTCCGATCCGGCCTTGCCGTGCACGCGGAGGGAGCGCTCGAGCACGTGCTCGACCCGGTGCGTGGGGTTCAGCGAACCGAACGGGTCCTGGAAGACCATCTGAACGCGCCGGCGGTAGCTGCGCGAGGCGCCGCGGCGCTGGGTCGTCAGCACGTCTTCGCCGAAGACCTCGAGCGAGCCGGTCTCCGGCTGCTCGAGCCGGGCGAGGCAGCGCGCGAGCGTGGACTTGCCCGAGCCCGACTCGCCGACGAGGGCGACGATCTCGCCGGCGCCGATGTCGAGCTCGATGTCCCGCAGGGCCTGAAGTCGCGTGCGGGACAGGAAGCTCCCGGAGGTGAAGGTCTTATTGAGGCCGCGAATCCGCACCGCCGGGGTCCCGGCGGCGGGAGGGGCCGTCGTCGTACTCATCGCTGCGTCTCCTTCTGGAAGGGTGCTTCTGTGGTGTCGGCCGGGGCGACGAAGTGGCCCGGCGCGACCTCCGCGAGGTCGCCGATGGACGTGAAGCGCACACCTTCACCGAGACCAGTGAGCTTGACCCGCGGGCCGGTGATCGGCGGGAACGCGCCCATGAGGGCCTGCGTGTAGGCGTGGCGCGGCTCGCGCCGCAGCGCCGCCGCCGGCGCGAGCTCGACGATTCGGCCCGCGTACATCACGCCGATCCGGTCGGAGAGCTCGAGCATGAGGGACATGTCGTGTGTGATGAACAGGACCGCGAAGCCGAGCTCGGCCTGCAGCTGGCGGATCTGGGCCAGGATTTCCTGCTGCACGACGACGTCGAGCGCCGTGGTGGGCTCGTCGAGGATGAGCAGCCGCGGCCGCAGCGCGCAGGCCATCGCGATGACGACGCGCTGGCGCTGGCCGCCGGAGAGCTGGTGCGGGTAGGCGTCGATCCGCGAGGCGGGGATGCCGACGAGCTCGAGCAGCTCAGCGGCGCGCGCCGACGCCATGCGCTTGGCCATGCGCTCGTGGGTCGTGAAGACGTCGGCCAGCTGGTCGCCGATGCGCATCACCGGGTTGAGCGAGTTCATGGCCGACTGGAACACCATGGCCACCTCGCGCCACCGCCACGAGCGCAGCTCGTCGGGGGCCATGGTCAACACGTCGGCGCCGTCGAACCGGATGGCCCCGTGGGTGATCCGCGCCGGATCCTTGAGCAGACGCATGATCGAGTGGGCGATCGTCGACTTGCCGCAGCCGGACTCGCCGGCCAGGCCCAGGATCTCGCCGGGGGCGATCTGCAGGCTGACCCGGTCGGCGCCGCGCACCGAGCGTTCGTCGCTGACGTATTCGACGGTCAGTGAGTCGATGTCGAGAACGGGTCTCATGCCTGGGCTCCTTGCGTGACGGCGGTCGGGGCGTTCGCGCTGGCCGCGCGCCGGGGTTTGCGCAGCCGCGGGTTGGTGATCTCGTCGACCGCGTAGTTGCACATCGCCAGGGCGAAGGCGACGAGGGCGATGGCGAGGCCGGAGGGGGCGAAGATCCACCACTGGCCGAGCATGAGCGAACCGTCGGTGGAGGCCCAGAACAGGTTGGTTCCCCACGAGATGGTGTTGGCGTCGCCGAGCCCGAGGAACTCGAGGCCGGCCTGCGCGCCGATAGCGCCGATGACGCTGCCGAGCAGGGTCGTCATCACGATCGAGGCCATGTTCGGCAGGATCTCGCGCAGCATGATCCGCAGCGGGCGCTCGCCGGTGACGAGGGCTGCTGCAACGTAGTCCTTGCCCCGGATCGACAGGGCCTGCGAACGCAGGACACGGGCGCTGCCCGCCCAGCCAGTGATGACCAGGACGATGATCACCGTGCCGAGACCGGGCGGCATGAACGCGGCGAGGATCACGAGCAGCGGCAGCCCGGGCAGCAGCAGGAACACGTTCGTCAGCAGCGACAGGACGTCGTCGACGGCCTTGCCGAAGTAGGCGCAGGCGAGCCCGACGATGATGCCGACGATCGTGGCGAGGATGCCCGCGATCACGCCGACGAACAGCGAAGAGCGCGAGCCCCACACGGTTAGCGCGAGCACGTCCTGACCCTTGGCGGTGGTGCCCAGCCAGTGCTCGGCGCCGGGCGCACTTGCACCGCCGGACCCGATGCGGGAGGGGTCCTCGGGGAAGAGGACGGGGGCGAGTAGGGCCAAGGCGATGAAGATCGCGAGGATCGCGAGGCCGGCGACGGCTTTGCCGTTGCGGCCGAGGGCCCGCAGGAAGCGCAGGGAGGCGCGGCCCGGCGGGGGGCCGGAGGTCCCGGTGGACGGCGGGGCTGGTGGCGCTAGTGCCATGGTTTCCTCCGTGGCTAACCGACCCGCACGCGCGGGTCGAGGCGGACGTAGACGAGGTCGACGAGGAAGTTCGCGAGCAGCACGGCCGCGGTGATCGTCAGGAACAGGCCCTGCATGAGCGGGTAGTCGAGCCCCTGGACGGCGGCCAGGAGCTGGTAGCCGACGCCGGGGTACGCGAAGACGACCTCGGTGAGCAGGGCGCCGCCGACGATGAAGCCGAGGCTCATGCCGATGTTGGTCACGGACGGCAGCAGGGCGTTGCGGGCCGCGTAGTTGAACATGATGCGGCGCGGGCGCAGGCCCTTCGCCTCGGCCATCAGGATGTAGTCCTCGGCGTTGGTCGAGATCATGGTGTTGCGCATGCCGAGCATCCAGCCGCCGATCGACACGAGGACGATCGAGAGGGCGGGAAGGATGAGGTGCGCGGCGACGTCGGAGATGAAAGTCAGGTCCCACGAAGGCGTGAGCCCGACGGAGAACGCGTGGCGCAGCGGCGAGACACCGAGGGCGACGCCGAAGACGTAGAGCGAACCCATCGCGAGCCAGAAGTACGGGAAGGACCCGATGAACACGAGCAGCGGCGGCACGACCGAGTCGAGCGCCCCGCCGCGGCGCCAGGCCGCGAGGATGCCGAGGAGATTGCCGATGATGACGGCGATGATCAGCGAGACGGCGCCCAGGAGCAGGGTCCACGGCAGCTGGGCGGCGATGACCTCGCTCACCGGGGTGGGGAAGCGGGAGATGGAGACTCCGAAGTCGCCGGTGAACACGCGGCCGATGTAGGCGAAGTACTCCTGCCACCAGGGGCCGCCCTCGACGCCGAGGAGGCGCTGCAGGGATTCGACCTGCTGCGGGTCGAGCCGCTGCTGCGAGCGGGAGAGCATGCGGGTGACGGGGTCCCCCGGCATGAGCCGGGGGAGCATGAAATTGAGGGTGATGGAGGCCCAGAACGCGACGAGGTAGAAACCGAGCCTGCGCAGGATGAAGCCCATGGCTGTCCTTCCGAAGGGGTGGCGGAGCCGGCGCGGCGGTCTCGCCGCCGCGCCGGGTGCGCGGGTGCTGCGCCCGTTGGATCCGGGCGGATGGGGATGCGCCGGGTGGCGCCGGGGCCTACTCGGCCGGCTCGAGCGAGGTGAGCACGAGGACCGTCGTGGGGGCCCGGGTGGCCAGCGTGGCGTACGGGTCCTCCTCGGTGGGCCAGCCGACGAAGCGCTCGGTGGTGAAGGCGCCCCACTCCGGGCCGGGGAACAGCGGCACGACGGGCGCGAGTTCCGCGTAGATCCCCTGCAGCTCGCTCATGATGTCGGCCTGCTCGGACTCGTCGGACGTCGCGGCGAAGTCGGTGAGCAACGCGTCGGCGCGCTCGTCGCCGAGCCGGTGGTAGTTGTCGAACGTCTGCTCGCCGACCGGCTTGACCGACTCGGTGGACATGATGTTCCGGTAGTACTGGTACGGGGTGGGCGCGTTGGCGCTCCAGACGATCCCCGTCTCGAATTCGCCGGTCTCGTAGCCGGCGACGACGGCGGCCCAGTCGGGTGAGTCGACCGTGGCCTTCACGCCGATGTCCTGGAGGTTCTGCGCGATGATGTTCGCGACCGAGAGCCAGTCGGAGGAGGTCGAGCCGACGGAGATGTCGAACGCGAACGGTTCCCCGTCCGGCGTCGTGCGCTGCCCGTCGGCACCGGCGGTGAAGCCGGCGTCGTCGAGCAGGTCGGCGGCGGCGTCGGTGTCGAACCCGGTCCAGTCGCAGCCGGCGACGACGTCGGCGTCGCGCCACTCGTCGTAGTTGCCCGACAGGCCCGTGCAGTCCGCGGGGATCGTGTAGCCGGACATCCCGACCTTCACGATCTGTTCGCGATCGATGGCCATGCTCAGCGCCTTGCGGACGTCGGGGTCGGCGAACATGTCGAGCGTCGTGTTCAGCTGCCAGTTGATCTCGGCGCCCGTCGGCGGGAACCAGTAGGCGCGGCTCTCCGGGTCCTTGTCCACGAACGTGGTCTGGATGTCGGGCATGTACTGCGGCGCCCAGTCGACGTCGCCGTTGACCGCGGCGAGGTTGGCGCCGTCGTTGCCGGCGAACGCGAGCATCCGGACGCCCGGGATCTTCTGCTTCTCCGGCTGCCAGTAGTTCGGGTTGGGCAGCAGGTCGAAGGACTGGGCCTGGAAGTTCGAGACCTCGGTGTAGGGCCCCGTGCCGACCGGCGTCGGGTTCTCCTCGTTGCCCGGGTCCTCGATCTCGGACCAGATGTGATCGGGCACGATGACCTGCTGCCCGACCTCGAAGAGCGCCGGGGAGAACTTCCGGTTGAACGTGAACTGCACGGTCTTCTCGTCGACGGCTTCGACGGCGTCGAGGTAGTCAAACCCGCCGAGCAGCTCGCGCTGCAGCTCGAAGGTCGTGACGATGTCGGCGGCGACGAAGTCCGCGCCGTCGGACCACTTGACGTCCTCGCGCAAGTGGAAGGTCTGCGACAGGCCGTCGTCGGCGGCCTCCCACGACTCGGCGAGCCACGGCACGGTGTCGCCGCCGGCCGGGTTGTAGATCAGCAGCGATTCGTAGACCGACTGCGTGGTCATGGGTGCGGCGTTCGGGGAGAACGGGTTGAAGTTCTGGGAGAACGTGCCCATGTCCTCACGGGGGACGGTGAGCATGGGGCCGGCCTCGGCCGCGCCCTCGTCGGGCGTCGCCGTGCAGCCGGTCAGGGCCAGGGCCCCGATCGCGGTGACGGCGCCGGCCCTGAACAGGGCGCGCCGGATCGATGTGGCTATCATGAAGTGACCTCTTCCGGATCAAATGGTGGTGCGGGAGGGTGAGTTCTTCAGCGGAGTGCGATTCCAACTGAAGAACGCTGTCGCAGCGGGCAGTCGAGGGCGAGGTGCGAACTCGTCTCCCGGCTGCCCGTTGTCAGTTCGGCCAGTTTCCTGACCCCGGCGGCGCCCATCTCCTCGAAGGGGAGGGCGACGGTCGTCAGGCCGGGCCGAAGACTGTCGGCCAGGGCCTGCTGATCATCGAAGCCGATGATCGAGATTTCGTGGGGGATCCGCAGACCCCGTTCCTTGACGGCGTCGTAAGCGCCCATGGCCATGCGGTCGTTTCCGCAGAAGAGCGCCGTCGGCGGGTTCGGCCCATCGAGGAGTTCCGCCGCACCCTGGTAGCCGCTCTCCGCGGTGCCGTCGCCGGCGAGTACCCGCTTGTCCGGGAGGGCGACGCCCGCGGCGGAGAGCTCACCGCCGAAGCCGCGGAGGCGTCCCACCTGCGCGGGGATGCCCGGCGGAAGGGTGATGTGGGCGATCTCGCGGTGGCCGGACGCCAACAGCTCCCGCGCGGCGGCCCGCCCCCCGGCCTCCTCGTCCGGCACGATGCTCGGCAGCCGACCCGACTCGTCGAAGCAGTGCACCAGCACGGTGGGCACCTGGTGGGCGTTCTCCGGAACCCGGACGGCCTGGTGCCACGAGGCCGCGATGATCAGGCCCTCGATGCGCTGCTCGAGCAGCTTCTCGATCGCCGCCGACTCCATGTCCTGCTCGTTCTCGCTGGGGGCGATGAGGAGGAAGCGGTTGTCCTCCCACGACTGCCATTGCGCACCTTTGATGACATCGGCGGCGAAGGGGCTCGTCACGATTTCGGTGACCAGGCCGAAGAGCCCGGACCGCTGGCTGGCCAGTGCCCGGGCCGCGGCGTTGCGGCGATAGCCGAGCCGTTCTGCGGCCTCGGCGATGCGCTCCCGGGTGGAGGCGGGGATGTTGGCACCTGAGCGGTCGTTGAGCACGAAGGAGACCGTGGTCCGGCTGACGCCGGCCGTGCGCGCGACGTCGGCCATGGTGACGGCCCGTCCCGGTGTGGTCTCCATCGGTGCTCCTCGTGACGGTGGATTGGTTGATTGCTGCGAGGTAAGTAACTCGCGTTACCAGCGCATGAACCAAAGGTAACGCGCTTCACTAACACGTGTCAAGGGTCACATTCACTGCTCGTCGCCCGACTCCGGTGGGGAACCTGAATACTGCCCGTGAATCCGCGCCACGGCGCGCCGTCAGTACTCCTGCGATGGCACAGTGGGTCATGATGTGAGCAGGCCGCGCACGTCGTGCCGGCCATTGCAGACTCGTGACGAGGAGGGCCCGATGATCACCCCGGATGGCGAAAACTGGCTGCAGACGCCGGTCGTCGAACTGGACCGGCTGTTCCCGGACGCGCAGGCGAGGATCTTCGCGAAGCTCGATCAGCTGCAGGTCGCCGGCAGCACCAAGGAGCGCACCGCGGCCTCCCTGCTCGACGGTGCTGAGGCCGACGGGCTCCTGCTGCCCGGCGGCACCGTTGTCGAATCGAGTTCGGGCAACCTCGGCATCGCGCTCGCCCGGCACTGCGCCCTGCGCGGCTACCGTTTCGTCGCCGTCGTTGACGAGAACGCCAACTCCGCCGCCGTGCGCATGATGGAGGCGTTCGGCGCACGTGTGGACCGCGTCGCCCCGGCGGATGGCAACCTGCTCGCCGCCCGCCGGCTCCGCGTGCGCGAGCTGCTGGTCGAGATCGAGGGCGCCGTCACCACGGATCAGTACGGTTCGCGCCATAACCCGCGCGCCCACGAGGAATCCACCATGCCGGAGTTTCTCGCCGCCGTCGGCACCCTCGACACTCTCTTCGTCGCCACGAGCACGACCGGTACGCTCGTCGGCTGCCACCGCTACGTGCGCGAGCACGGGCTGGGCACGCGCCTCGTCGCCGTCGACGCCGCCGGTTCCGTCCTCTTCGGCGGCGAGCCCGCCCCGCGCCGCCTGCCCGGCCTCGGCGCCGGCGTCCTGCCCGCGCTGCACGACCACGCCGACCCGGACGCCACCGTCCGCGTCCCCGAACCCGACATGATCTGGGGCTGCCGCCGCCTCGCCCGCACCGAGGGCCTGCTCGCGGGCGCCTCAACCGGCGCGATCGTCGCCGCCCTGGCGCGGAGCCTCGCCGCGGATGACGGCGCGCTCGGCGCACGCATCGGGGTGCTCGTACACGACTCCGGCGTGCCGTATCTGGACACCGTGTACGACGACGACTGGGTCGCCGCCACGTACCCGGACGCCGCCGAGGGGCTGCTCGGCGCGGGCGCTCTGGACGGGCTGCTGCCGCCGTCGCACGCCGAAAACGCGGCGCCGTGAACGCACCCGACGTGCGCGTCGCCGTCGTCGGCGCCGGGCCGAAGGCGCTGTTCGCGCTGCAGGAACTGCACGAGCGGCTGCCCGCCGGCGCCCGGGTGAGTGTCGACGTCTTTGACCCGGCGCCGCCCGGCGGAGCCGTCTGGGATCCGGAGCTGCCGGCGGTGCTGCGCCTGAACGCGCCGGCGGCGATGGTCGACGCGCGCTGCTCCGGCTTCGGGGAGACCCTGAGCGAGTGGATCGCGCGCACGCACCCGGCGCACGCGGGGGAGTCGTTCCCGCCGCGCCGCATCGTCGGCGAGTACCTGCGCCTGGTCTTCGACCGGCTGGCGCGGAGTCCGCGGTTCGACCTGCGCCACTACCGGAGCCGGATCGACGGGCTCGGCGCCGGGCCGGGGCTGCTCGACGCCGACGCGTTCGACGAGGTACTGCTGTGCACCGGGCACGCGGGCCCTGGTGCGCGGCTCCCGGAGGCCGTCGCCGCCGCGGAAGCGGGCGGGCGCGTTGACGTGCGCGGGGCCGCGCTGACCGGGCTCGATGCGGTGCTGCTGCTGACCGAGGGGCGCGGCGGGCGCTGGAACCGGATCACCGGAGACCGGCTCGGCCTGCTCGCGTACGACGCCTCCGGCGCCGAGCCCTCGCGCATCCGCCTCGTCTCGCGCACCGGCGCCGTCCTCTCGCCCAAACCCGAGCGCGGGCACCCGGAGCTCGGACCGGTCGTCGACGCCGCCGCTGTGCGGATCGCTGCCTGGGCGGCCGCCGTGCGCGAGACGCCGGCCGGCCCGGTCCGCCAGGCGGCGCCGGTGTCGCTGGATCCGCTGTGGCGGGTGCTCGTCGGCGCGGCAGCCGACGCGGCTGCCGCCTGCGACGTCGAGACCACCGACCTGCGGCTCTGGCGGACGCTGCTCACCGGGCGACCCGAACGCGACGCCGGGGTGTGGGCCGGGCGCCGGCAGGCCGAGTTCCTGCACGAGCGGCTCGAGATGGACGCCGGGCTGCGTCGCCCCGACGAGGCGTGGATCCTCGGCCGGCTTTGGCACGGCCTCTACCGCGAGATGGTGCGCGCACTGGACCGCTTGCCGCGCAGCGCGCGCGACCAGCGGCGCTTTCGCGCCGCGGCGGCCTGGCAGGAACGCACCGCCTTCGGCCCGCCGGCGGAGACCGTGCGCAAGCTGCTCGCCCTGGTCGACGCCGGGATCGTGGAGATTCGGGCCGGGGAGCTGGAGGGGGCCTTCGTTGACGCGGTGACGACCGGCCCCGGCGTGCTGCGCCAGCCGGCGGTCCCAGACTCCGGGTCGGAGTTCCTCGATCCGCTCTACGCGGACCTTTCCGCCCGCGGCCTCATCACCGTGCGCCCCGGCGAGCGGGGAGTCCTGACGGACACCGATGCCGCCTGCCTGGCCCCGGACGGCCGGCGCAGCGACTGGCTCGCGTGCCTGGGCCGGCCGACGGAGGATCCCGTGCTCGGCCACGACACGCTCGACCGCACGCTGCACGACGACGGCCGGCGGTGGGCGACCGCCGTCGTCGAACGCCTCGCCCGCCCGCGCGACCCGCGCCAGGACCCACGGAAGGAACACGCACGCGCATGAACACCACACCGACCAGGACCCTCGTGGACAGGAGCCTCTGCGCCGGGCCGCAGCCGCTCACGGCGCGGCTCGAGCCGTGGATGCACGACCTGCTGGGTGACCACGAGGCCTGCCGCGCGCTGATCGTCGAGCACGGTTCGCCCGTGAACGTCATCGACACCGCCCCGCTGGCGCGGAACATCGAGGAGCTCCGGGAGGCTGCCGCGGCGCACGGGGTGGACTTCGAGGTGTACGTGGCCCGCAAGGCGAACAAGGCGCTTGCGGTCGTTGACGCGGCGCGTGCGGCCGGCGCTGGCGTCGACGTGGCGAGCGACGACGAGCTCGCCCAGGTGCTGGACCGCGGGGTCGAGCCGGACAAGATCATTCTCACCTCCGCCGTGAAGCCGCCGGCGACCCTGCGCCGCGCCCTGGATGCCGGCGTCGTCGTGAGCCTCGACAACCGCGACGAACTCGAGGACCTGCTCGCCGAGGCCCGGGCCGGCGGGGCCGACGTCGCGCTGCGCATCGCGGCGCAGACGGCCGGCGTGAGGCCCACGCGGTTCGGGCTGGCCCCGGCGGAATGGATGGAGGCGCTCGGCGCCGCGGGCGACCGGGTGCGGGTGAGCGGCGTGCACTTCCACCTGCACGGGTACGCGGCCGCGGACCGGATCGCGGTGCTGGGCGAGGCGCTCGCGTTCGTCGACCGGCTGCGCGGGCTCGGGCACGACGTGCGGTTCGTCGACATCGGCGGCGGCATCCCGATGACGTACCTCGACGACCGGGCCCAGTGGGACGAGTTCTGGGCGGCGATGCGCGCGCGGCGCGCGGATCTGGCCGCCGGCGGAGCGCTCACCGACGAGCTGACCTGGAACGACGACCCGCTGGGGCTCGACGGGTCCGGCGGCGTCTATCCGTTCTGGCAGGAGGCCACGCGCGGCCCGTGGCTCGAGGAGGTGCTGACCGGCCGCGTCGGCGGCACGAGCGTCGCAGCGGCCCTGCGCGAGCGGGGGCTGCAACTGCGCTGCGAGCCCGGCCGCGCGCTCCTCGACGGCTGCGGCCTGACGCTGGCCTCGGTCGCCTTCCGCAAGAAGCGCGCCGACGGCGTCCCGCTCGTCGGCCTGCACATGAATCGGACGCAGATGCGCTCGACCTCGCTCGACGTGCTCATGGACCCACTCCTGCTGCGTGCGCCCAGCGCCGCCGGCGCCGACCCCGTCGAGGCCTACTTCGTCGGCGCGTACTGCATCGAGGACGAACTCATCCTGCGCCGGCGCCTGCGCTTCCCGGCCGGCGTGCGGCGCGACGACGTGATCGCGTTCCCCAACACGGGCGGCTACCTCATGCACATCATCGAGAGCGCGTCCCACCAGATCCCGCTCGCCGCCAACGTCGTCCGCAGGGCCAACGGCTTCGAGCGGGACCTTATCGACGGGCCGGTCGCCGGCGCGTAAGCCGTCCGGGGCAAGGGGTGGACCCGTCGGGCTCCGGCCACGCGGAACCGGTGCTAGAGTCCTATTCCATGAATGCTTGGAATAGTGGAACGGCGGAGAAGGCGGACGTCTTCGACTCCTTCGCCGAGATCGTCAAGGCCGTCGCGAACGGTCGCCGGCTGGAGCTGCTCGAACTCATGGCCCAGGGTGAGCACGGTGTGGACGAGCTCGCCCGGGCCACCGGGGCCGCGGTCACGACGACGTCGGCGCACCTGCAGACGCTCAAACGCGCCGGGCTCGTCGCCACGCGCCGGGAGGGCAACAGCATCCGCTACCGGCTCGCGGGCGACGACGTCGCCGAGCTCTACACCGCGGCCAAGCGCGTCGCGTTGGCGCGCTCGCCGCGACTGCGCGAGGCGCTCGAGTCCTACCTCGGCCAGCCGGCGCAGCCGGCGTCCGTGGACCCGGCCGCCGTGACCGCAGAGATGTTCGTGCTCGACGTGCGCCCGCGCGAGGAGTACGACGCGGGCCACTTCGTCTCGGCGGTCTCGATCCCGCTCGCCGAGCTTGAGGAGCGCTACGGCGAGATCCCCGACGGGGCGCGCGTCGTGGTCTATTGCCGTGGCGAGCTGTGCCGGATGGCCCGCGAGGCCGCAGCCTGGCTGCGCGAGCGGGGCGTCGACGCGGCGGCGATGGTCGGCGGCGTCGTCGAATGGCGCGCGTCCCCGGAGGTGCATCTTGCCGTCGCGTGAGGTGGCGCCGGCCGCGTGGGCAGCACCGGACGCCGCCGAAATCGCGCGCGTCCAGCGGCGCACCCTCGGCGTCGTCGTGATGAGCCAGGTCCTCGGTGGGGCCGGACTGGCCGCCGGGATCACCGTGGGCGCGCTGCTGGCCCAGGACATGCTCGGGTCGGAGGGGCTCGCCGGCGTTCCGACGGCCCTCTTCACCCTCGGCTCCGCGCTCGCGGCCTTCCTCGTCGGGCGCCTCACCCAACGCTGGGGCCGCCGGATCGGCCTCGGCGTCGGATTCGCCGCCGGGGGCCTCGGCGCGCTCGGCGTCGTCGCAGCGGCGGTGACCGGCGACGTCGTGCTGCTTTTCGCCTCCCTGTTCGTCTACGGGGCGGGCACCGCCACCAACCTGCAGGCCCGCTACGCCGGCACCGACCTGGCCGCGCCTCAGAAGCGCGGCACCGCCGTGAGCATCGCGCTGGTCTCGACCACGTTGGGTGCCGTCGCCGGGCCGAACCTCGTCGAGCCGCTCGGGCACTTCGCGACGGGCCTGGGCATTCCCGCGCTCGCCGGGCCGTTCCTGCTGGCCGGGGCTGCGTACTTGGCGGCCGGTGCGGCGCTGCTGGCAATGCTGCGGCCGGACCCGTTCCTGCTGGCGCGGAGCATTGAGGCCGCGGAACGGGCGGCGAGCCCGGAGCCGGACGGCCCGGTGGAAGCACCGCGCCCGGGCACCGGTGCGTACGTCGGGGCGGCGGTCATGGTGCTCACGCAGATCGCCATGGTCGCGATCATGACGATGACGCCCGTGCACATGCGCGCCCACCATCACGGGCTCGGCGCCGTGGGCCTCGTCATCGGGCTGCACGTCGCGGCCATGTTCCTGCCGTCCCTGGTCACGGGCCTGCTCGTCGACCGGATCGGCCGCATCCCCGTGGCGGTCGCCGCGGGGGTGACGCTCCTGGCCGCCGGCGGCGTTGCGGCGTTCGCGCCCGGTGATTCGCTTGGGCTGCTCATCCTCGCCCTCGTGCTGCTCGGGTTGGGCTGGAACTTCGGGCTCATCTCCGGGACCGCCCTCGTGGTCGACGCGACGGTGCCGGCCAACCGCGCCCGCACGCAGGGCACGATCGACGTCGGCATCGCGCTCGCCGGCGCCGGCGGCGGGATGATGTCCGGCATGGTCATGGCCGCCACGAGCTACGCCTTCCTGTCGACGGCCGGCGGCTTCCTGGCCCTGCTGCTCATCCCGGTGCTGATCTGGGCGCACCGGTCGCGTCAGGTGCCGGCTGCGCCCTGAAGCCGCCCAGTTTCACCGATCGCGGTCAGCGGAGCACGATGTCCGTGGCGACCGCCGGCGAGAGCCCCGTCGCCACGAACCCGGAGACGTTCGAGCCCGGGTGCTTGACGATGTCCGTGATCGAGCCCAGGTGCCGGGCGAGGTCCACCTTGTCCTCCGGCGCCGCCAGCAGCAGCTGGAACCCGAACTCCTGCAGCGCGTTGATGCCGGCGCCCGCGTACTCCGCGTTGGCCTGGATGAACGCCTCGTCGATCATCACGGTCCCGTAGGTCGTGAAGCCCTGCGTCGCCAGGCCGAGTTGGTACGCGAGCGCGGCCCCCATGATGAACGACGTGAAGCGCTGGCCCTCGCCGCCGGAGAGCGTGCCCGGCTCGAGCCCGGCCTCGATCTCGCCGTTGCCCTTGTGCTCGTTGCAGCTGATCACCACGTGGCGGCGGACGTCCAGCACGGTGTCCCGCCACGCGGCGCGCCCGGTGTCGTCGAGGGCGTCGACGAGTCGCTCGAGCCGCTCGTACTGCGCTGACAGATCCTCCGCGGCCGCGCCGTACGCGTGCCCGAGCGCTTCCTTCAGCTCCACCTTGAAGGCCCGCGCCTCCTCCGGAACGGCCGTCGTCAGCTCGAGCCGCAGCCGCGAGCTCGTCCCGTCCGGCCCCTTCTCGAACGGCACGTCGGAAAGGATCTGGTTGAGCGGCTCGATGCGTTCGCCGATCGCCCGCCGTTCCTCCTCGAGCAGCTGCAGCAGGTCGGAGAACCGCTCGTAGGAGCGGTTGGAGAAGTACTCGCGGAACTCCTCCTCCCGCTGGGGCAGGCCCTCGGCGACGATCGACTCGTACAGCCGCACGTAGTCCGGCGCCGCGTCGACACCCGTGCCGTACGACGCCGACGCACCGGGCCCGAAGGTCCGCGCGAACTCGCGGAACGTCTCCGTCAGGTCGGCCTCGGCGGCGAAGATCGCCTGCCGCGCCTGCGCCTCCTCGCCCTGCAGCTCCAACGCCGCGGACGACGACGCCGCCTCCACCTCCGCGCCGCTCGCCGCACCGGCGAGGTCGGGGAAGCGGGCGAGCAGTTCAGCGCACTCGTCCTCGGCCGCGGGCTCGGTGCCCGCCGCGTAGCCTGGGGCGGACGCGGTTCCCTGACCGGATGCGGCCGCGGGAAGGGGCGCCGCGGCGAGCCGCCGCTCGGCGGCACTCAGAGCGGACTCGAGCCGCGCGACTTCGCTGCGCAGCACCGCGAGCCGGCCCACGGTTGTCTCCCGATCGGCCTGCGCGTCCGCGAGCGCGGAGCGCACCTCTGCGAGCGAGGCGTCGTCGTTCATGACGGCCTGCAGCCGCGCCTCGAGGTCGGCGACGGCCGCGGCGGCAGGAGCCGTGTCGAGGCGCGCGAAATCGCGGGTGTCTTCGGCCAGTGCGGCCAGTGCGCGCATCCGGCCGGCGAGGTCCCGAGTCGAGGCGCTGCGCTCGTCGGCGGCCGCCTCGGCTGCGTCCCGTTCGGCCGCGAGCGCCGCGGCCGATTCCTCGAGTTCGGCGATCTTGGCCTCGTTCGTGAAGCCGAGCAGGTAGTCCGAGGCCGCGATGGGCCGGGTGTCCCGCTCGAACGATCCGCGCCCCGTCTTCAGGGTTCCGGCTAGCGAGATCGCCCGCTCGTGCTCGTGCAGCCCGGCGTCCGTCTCGACGCAGGCCAGCGGGTAATCGGCGGCGATCTTCGCGCGCAGCCACGCGCCCGCGGCGTCGTCCTTGAATTCGAGCCTGGTCACCAGGTCGGTCGCTCCGGGTGTCGCCGGCCGCGGCGCGTGCGCGAGGTCGACCCAGCGCAGCCGCGTGCCGACGCCGTCCGCGACGCCCGCGTCGATCGCGCGCGTGACCGCCTCCAGGTGCTCGCCGGGTACGAGCAGCGTCGTCGCCAGGCGGCGCAGCGCCTTCTCCGCGGCCGGCCGCCACGCGCCCGCGTCCGGGGCCAGGTCCACGAGCTCGCCGCCGAACGGCAGCGCCTCCGGGTCGATCCCCGTCACTGAGCAGATCGCGCGCCGAGCGGTCGCCGAGCGGTCGTCGATGTTGGACCCGCGGCGCCGGTACGAGTCGATGTCGGCCCGCAGCTGTCGCAGCTTCTCGCGGGCGGCCATGACCTGGGCCATCGCCTCGTACTCGAGCGTGCGGGTGTCCTGCTCGATCGAGGAGAGCCGCCGCGCGGTCGCGGCCGCCTCGGTACGCATCGCGGCCAGGCCGTCGGCCGTGAAATCCAGTTCGACGCCGGCGCGCCCGGCCTCCGCGACCAGCTTCGCGGCCGTCTTCTCGCGTTCGCCGAGAGCGGAGCGCGCCGATTCGAGCTCGCGCTCGAGCGTTCGCACTGCCTGCCCGCCGTGGGCGTCGTGCTGCTCCTGCAGCGAGGCGACGCGGGCGTCCAACTCGTTCTTCTGCTGCGCGGCCGCCTCGATCTGCGCCCGGTGCTCACCCAGCTCGGCCTCCAGCCGGGCCGCCTCGGCTCCGTGCACCTCGGCGGTGCGCGCGGCACGCACGTGCGGCAGCACGACGTCGTACCAGCGCTTGGCGGCGGAGCGCTCACCCAGCAGCTCGAGATAGCGGCCGTAGCGCTCGGGCACCAGCTCGAGGGCGTCGCGCTGGGCCCTGGCCGTCTCGAGCTGGCGGTGGATGCCGCGCAGGTGGGCGAAGTCCTCGACGGCGCCGGCGGCCGCCGCGAGCGTGGCCGGGGCCTCGAGCACCTCCTGGCGGAAGAACAGGTTGACGCCGCGATCCAGACCTTTGCCGTTCTGCAGGGTGCGCAGCAGGCTGAACGCCTTGTCGTGGTCGATGCCGAGGCGGCGGCGGAAGCGTTCGGCGAACGTCTTGTGGGTGTCGTAGACCTCGAAGCCGGACAGCGCCTTCGACAGGGTGGACGCGGAGAAGCGGCGGGACCCGGGCTGGGCGAGCTGCTCCTCGAGGGCGGCCGTGTCCAGGGGGCCGTCGCCGATGACGTAGTGCTTGCCGACCTGGCCCTCGAGCCCGCCGGAGGGCACGTCGAAGAGCGCGGCAATGCACGTCTGGGAGCCGAGCCCGTTTTCGTAGACGAGCCCGACGGCGCTCCACGTCGAGCCGGGGCGCTGCGCGACGACGCCGTCGGCCGTCTTGAACTGCCGCCCGCGCATGTACGAGTAGGTGGTGCGGCGGTCGCGTCGGGTCGAGGCCTCGTGGGCGGACTCGTTCAGGCGCGGGACGGCGTGGAAGATGTGCCCGATGCCGTCGAACAGCGTGGACTTGCCGACGCCGGGGTGGCCCGTGAGCAGCGTGCCGTGCCGGTCGACGTAGAGGCTGTGCCGGCCGTGGAACGTGCCCCAGTTGACGACCTGGATCTCGCGCAGGCGGTGCTGGCCCGGGTTGACGGATTCGCCGATCGGGAGGGTGTACTCGATGCCCATCTACGCGTTCTCCTTCGTCTCGGTCGACTCGAACAGGTCATCGTCGTCGTCGTCGACGGCGGACGCGGCGCTCGGCGCCGCATCCAGCGAAGTGCCGTCGGGCGGCAGCGACCCGGCGTCGGTGCGTTCGATCGCCGCGAGGTAGGCGGGGATCTCGTCGATCGTCGTGAACGGCAGCGCGAGCGCCAGCGCCGCGGAGACGCGGTACTCGTGCTCGAGCTCGGTCGGCACCACGAGCTTCAGGGCCAGCAGGCGAGCGAGCGAGGAGTCGGTGAGCTCCTCGAGCCGCTTGTCGTCGACGGCGCCGGGCTGCCGGTGCTCTTCGAGGATGTCGCGGGCGCCTGATCGCGAGATGACCGGATCCGTGCCGGTACCGGCGTGCCGCTCGAGCAACAGCCGCAGCCGCAAGGCAAGCAGCGTCTCCTCCCGGCGTAGGGGGCGGCGCGGGGCGATCGGCGTCGTGTGCGGCTCCTCCATCGCGACCGGCGCCAGCAGCGCGATCTTGCGGTCCTCGTCGATGCTCAGGCGCAGGAACAGCTCGGAGACGAACGCGGAGATGTCCTCGCGCCGGTCCAGGATCCGCTGCCATAGCTTCGCATCCACGGTCCCGTCGATGTACGGCCCGCGCAGCAGCCGCACGAGCGCCTGGCGCAGGGGCAGCTCGAACCGGCCGGTATCGCCCTCGAACAGGGCCCCGTCGGGGGTGGGATCGCTCATGCTGTCTCCTCGGTGCTCGTGGCCGCGGTGCCGTGCGCGGCCGCGAATTCGGGTGCGTACGTCACGCGCGGCAGGTAGGCCGTGCGCTCGGAGCCGTCGACCTGCCGGATCTCGACGGCTTGGAAGTCGGTGGTGTCCAGGGAGGCCGCGTCGGTGATCCGGGCCAGCTCGATCAGGTACCGCACCGAGTTCAGGTGCCGGTGCTGCGGCGCGAGCGTCTCGAAGACCTCGCCGAGCGTCACCGAACGCTCACCCGCGGCGGCGGGCTCCGCCGTCGTGCGGGTTTGCAGGGCGTGTACGACGGCGGCGCGCAGCACGCGCGTGTCGGCGCCGGGGGTGATGGGGGTGCGGTGGATGTCGGCGGCGGAGAGGGCCGGCGGGTCGGCGAGCCGGGGCGGGGCGACGTGCTCGGCGGGGTCGAAGATGCCGAGGTCGGCGAGCGTCGCGAAGCGCGGCTCGTAGAGGCTCAGCGGCGCGACGGGTGTGCGCGGGCGCAGCGCGGGCGAGGCGGCCGTGGCGAGCTCGGCGGCGCGGATGGCGCGGCGCAGCTGTTCGGACTCGCGTAGCTCGTCCGACTGGACGTAGGCGTGCAGGGACTCGGAGAGCTTGCCGTAGGTCGCGTGCACCTCGGTGGCCTGGCGCCGCAACTCGCGCAGCATGTTCGCGATCGTGTGGCGCTCGCCAGGGGTGAGGTCGTCGACGAAGCCGCGCTCGAGGATCTCGGTGACGGCCTCGCGGAAGCGGGCCTGCTGGGCGGGGTCGTTGAGGAAGTCGGTGAAGCCGCGGAACGTCTCACCCTCGGGTGTGGAGCGGAGCTGGCGGTCGCCTTCGAGCACCTGGCCGACCGCGACGCCCTTGGAGACGGAGGACTCCATGATCTCCTGGCGGATTCCGTGCAGCATCTCCTGGACGCCGTCGCGCATGCGCTTGAAATCGGCCGGCAGGTTGGCGGCGAGGTCGAGGATGCTGCGGGCGGCGGCGACGGCCCCGTCGTCGGAGAGCATGGCCGGGGCCTGGCCGCTGCGCAGCGCGTCGAGCCGGGCGCGGCGGTCGGCGATCTCGGCCTCGAGCTGGCGGATGCGGGCCTCGGGATCCGGGTCGGTCTCGTGGGCGAGGGACTCGAGGCTCGAGAGCAGGGCGGAGAGGCGCGAGGAGTTCAGGTTGGTGCCGGAGCCGGCGACGGAGTCGAGGAAGCGCAGGACGCGGGCTGTGTGCGCCGTCGGCTCGTAGACGAAGAATCCGTCGACGAGTGGGCGCGCGAGGAATCCTGCCTTGACCCACGAGTCGGCGTACTGGGCAGCGCGCCACGCATCGTTGAGCGGGACTTCCGGGGCGTCGGCGCGCAGCTGCTTGAGGAACGTGTCGAGGCTCGCGTGGAACGCCTCGAGCGCGACGCGCGGTGCCGCGGACGTGAACTCGGCGCGCAGGAACGCGGCGACCCAGGGCGCGGCCGAGAGGAGCTTCCACCCCGCGGATTCGCGAAAGTCCAGCTGGTCGGCCCAGGTGGCGACAGCGGGGTGGGGGAGGCGCATGCGGTGCTTTCTCGAGACGAACAAGTGGCGGACGTCCGCCCTGGTGCCGGGCGAGTTCGCGCCCGGGCATCCGATTCTAGGCCACGGTGCTGAACACGCGCTGGTCGAAGTGCTCTGCGCCTCATGCCGGGCGCGGGAGTGCCGCAGCCGGGTCAGCGCATGGTGTCGAACCGGGCGCGGAGCACCTGGTACGCGCCGTAGAGCATCAGCCCCGCGGCCAGGGCGAGCAGCCACCAGGGGCCGTACGGTTGGTCCCGCACGGACTGCAGCGCGCCGTCGAGCCCGCGGGAGTCGTTCGGGTCGTTCTGGACGGTCGCGACGACGAACAATAGGCCGAGGGAGGCCAGCACGAGCCCCTTGGCGACATAGCCCGCCGTGCCCAAGGCCGTGGTGACGAGGCGGATGGGGCTGTTGGGCAGCGGGTGCAGGTCCTTGAGGAAGCGGTGGGAGAGGCCTTTGAAGACGTGATAACCGGCGACAGCGAGGATCGCCACCCCGATGCCGATGAGCAGTGCCGAGCCGGCCGGGTTCTTCATGAGTTCGGCGGAGAGGCTCTGTGTGCTCTCCGCGGAGCTGGCTCGCGCTCCGAGCGCGTAGCGCAGGATCGTCACCGCGATGGTGAGGTAGACCGCCGTCGTGCCGGCATTCTTGAGGCGACCGACAACCTTCTCGCGGCCGAACAGCGCCCGGCCCAGCATCCACAGCCCAAGCAGGGCACAGGCGGCGCCGGCGAGCACGAGGCCCACGACGCCGAACGGCTGCCCGGCGACGGCCTGCAACGCGCCGGTGTGGTCAGCCTCCGCGCTGCCACCGAGGGCGACGATCGCCGTCAGCCAGCCGAGAATGATGTGCAGCACGCCGCTGGTGACGTAACCCGACCGGGCGAGTGCCGCGAAGCGGTCGTCGTGGACGGCGGAGCGGGCGGCGCGCAGCGGCTTCGACGTGCTGGATTCTCCACGGTCGGTCATGAGCACAAGCATAGAGTCAGACCGCCAGCCCGGCCGGGGCGTCGACGCGTCGAAACACGGCTGTTGCCGACGTGGAACGTGCCTGCTCTAGCATTGATGAGTTGCCGAGGGGAGTGCCCTCGGCTTTCGCATGTTCGACAAAGAGGTGTACATGACCGCGTGGTCCCTGTTTACCGATCTCGGCTGGATCTGCGCCCTGCTGCTCGTAGGTGCGTTCCTGCGCGCCAAGGTGCCGTTCATCCAGAGCATCTTCCTGCCGGCGAGTCTCATCGCGGGCGTCCTGGGCCTCGTGCTCGGGCCGAAGATGCTCGGGATCATTCCCTTCTCCTCCGAGATCTCCAGCTACGCGGGTGTGCTGATCGCCGTGGTCTTCGCCGCCTTGCCGTTCACCTCCAAGGTCGCCTCGCTTAAGGGCGTCATGCGTTCGGTGGGGACGATGTGGGCGGTGTCGCAGTCGGCAGTCGTCCTGCAGTGGGGCGTGGGACTGCTCTTCGCACTCGGCGTCGTCAGCATTTTCTTCTCCTCGGTTCCGGACGGCTTCGGGCTGATGATCGCCACGGGCTTCATGGGCGGGCACGGCACCGCCGCCGCCATCGCCGAGAGCTTCGGCGACCGCTGGCCCGAAGCGGCGAGCCTGGGTATGACGGCTGCGACCGTGGGCATCATCGTCTCCGTCGTGGGCGGCATCATCCTCATCAAGATCGAGTCGATGCGCGGAAACACGGTCTATCTCTCGCAGTTCAAGGACCTGCCGCGCAGCCTGCGCACGGGCATGATCGAACCCGAGAAGCGCGAATCGATCGCCTCGAGCCCCGTCTCCTCGATGTCGATCGACCCGATGATCTACCACGCCGGAGTCCTCTTCGCGATCGCCGGCCTCTCCTATGTGATCTCCGACTGGGCCGGGTCCATGGTGGAGGGCCTGAACATCCCGACGTTCTCCGTGGCCTTCCTCGTCGGGTACCTCGTGTTCGGCGTGATGACGAAGGCCGGCGCCCTGCGCCATTTCGACACCAGGCTCTTCGAACGGACCTCGAGCTCGTCGACGGACCTGCTGGTCGCTTTCGGGATCGCCTCGATCGACCCGGCCATCGTCGTCGCATATGCCGGACCGCTCGCGATGCTGATGGTCTTCGGGATCGTCGCGATGGTGGGGTTCTACTTCTTCGTCGCCAAGCGCTTCTTCACCGATCACCAGGTCGAACAGTCCGTGTTCACATGGGGCTGGGGCACGGGAACGGTCGCGATGGGGATCGCCCTCCTGCGCGTCGTGGACCCTCAGATGCGCTCCAAGACCCTCGACTACTACGGCCTGGCCTACATTCCCATCGGCTTCGGAGACATCGCATTCGTCGCGCTGCTCCCGGCGCTGATCATGGCCGGCCTGGCCTGGCCGGCGGCGATCACGCTGACCGTCGCCGGGGTCGCGATCCTCACCGCAGCGAGGCTGCTGCGCCGAAAGGGTGCGCAGTCGCCGGAGGAGGCCAAGGTCCCGGCCGCCGTCGACTGATTTTCAGGAGATTCCTAGCGGGCCGGGGTTCACAGGCCGCGGGCCGGATTCTACGCTGAGAAGACCGGTCCCGTTGAAGGGACCCCGCCTGCGGGGCCGGACGAGCTGATCCTGAACGGAAGCTCGAACGCCGACCCGAAGGAGTGCATCATGGCAACGGTCTCCGAACGCATCGAAGTCCTCGTCCCCGTGAGTACCGCGTACAACGAGTGGACGCAGTTCGAATCCTTCCCGCGGTTCATGCACGCCGTCCAGGACGTCACGCAGGTCGACGACGCCACCAACCGCTGGACGGTCTCCGTCGCGGGCGTCGAACGCACCTTCCGGACCCGCATCACCGAGCAGGTGCCCGACGAGGTCATCGCCTGGAAGACCGTCGATGGCAAGGGCCACAGCGGGCGCGTGACGTTCACGTCGATTGAGGTGGCCGAGCAGGAACCCGACCCGGACCACCTGCACGTCGCGGGCTCGGGCCCGTTCGTGGCCGGCCTCGAAGTGACGGCGGCGACGCGCGGACTGCACGTCAATCCGGAACCCCAGGAGCCGGCCATGCCGAAAGGCCGCCCGGCAACGCTCGTCGAGGTCGAGATCACGTGGGACGACGAGACCTTCCTCGAGAAGCTCGGCGACAAGCTGGGCCTCGACGACGCCCAGGTGAAGCGGGACCTGCGCCGGTTCAAGAAGCTTGTCGAGGCCCAGGGCGCCGAGGGCGAGTGGCGCGGCGAGATCCACGACGAGTAAGGCCCGGCATCACGTGATCGTGAAGCCGCCGTCGATGCGCAGGTCCGCCCCGTTGACCATGGCCGCCTCGGTGGAGGCGAGGTAGAGCGCGGCCGCCGCGATCTCCCGCGGCTCGGCGAAGCGCCGGGCCGGGATCTGGGCCTTGTGTGCCTCGCCGCGCGGACCCGACCAGGCCTCGCGGCCCAGGTCGGTGAGCACGACCGTCGGCGAGAGCGTGTTGGCCGTGACCCCGTGCGGACCGAGTTCCCGGGCGAGCGAACGCGTGAGCCCGAAGAGCCCCGACTTGGACGCGGCGTAGGCCGCGTGGTCCTCGAGCGCGACGTGTGCCGCCTGCGAGGCGATGTTCACGATGCGGCCGTACCCGGCGCGCTTCATGTGTGCCGCCACGGCCCGGCAGGCGGCGAACGTCCCGGTGAGGTTGACGCCGATGACCCGGTCCCAATGCTCGTCGGGGACCTCCGTCACCGGGTCCAACAGGGCGATGCCTGCGGAGTTCACGAGGATATCGATCCGCCCCAGCGCGCCGGCGAGGTCGTTCACGGCGTGCGTGAGCGCGTCGCGGTCCGTGACGTCGACGGCGAGGGTGCGCGCCTCCAGGTCGTCGGCGGCGAGCGCGTCCGCCGCGGTGCCCAGGGCGGCGGCGTCGCGGTCGGCCAGCACGACGACGGCGCCCCGTTCCGCAAGCGCGCGGGCGATCGCGTTGCCCAGGCCGGACGCGCCGCCGGTGACGATCGCCGTGCGTCCGCTCAGGTCGAAGAGCTCGCCTCCCATCAGCAGGCCCCCGTCTGTTCGAACGCGGTGATGGAGCGGACCTTCTCCTGCGACGGGCCGTCCGGGTCGAACGCGTAGCCGAGCCACTCGGACGCCAGGCGCCGCGCAAGCTCGCGGCCGATCACCCGCTGGCCCATGCAGAGGACCTGCGCGTCGTTGGAGAGGACCGAGCGCTCGACGGAGAAGGAGTCGTGGGCGGTCACGGCCCGGATCCCCGGCACCTTGTTGGCGGAGATCGCGACGCCGAGGCCCGTGCCGCAGATCAGGATGGCGCGGTCGGCGCGCCCGTCCGCGACGAGCTGTGCGGCCTCGACGGCGATGCGGGGGTAGGGGGTGTGCCCGTCGGCGTCGACCCCGACGTCGGTCACGGTCGCCACGCGCCCGTCCGCCTCGAGGTCGGCCAGGATGGCCTCCTTGTAGTCGTATCCGGCGTCGTCGCAGCCGACGACGAGGCGCAGTTTCTGGGAAGTCATGGGTTCTCCTTCGGTGCTGTGGCGGGTTCAGCGCACGTGGTTGGCGAGTTCGGCGACGATCAGCGCGAGCGACGTGGCGCCGGCGTCGGGCGTGCCGATGCTCTTCTCGGCGAGGGGGCGGGCGCGACCCACGGCCGGCCGGAGCGCCGCCGTCGCCTCCGCGGCAGCGGCAGCGGACGCTGCAGCCGAGCTCCAGGCGGAGGGCAGCGGGTCGCCGTCCTCGAGTGCGGATTCGAGCGTCCGGGCGAAGGGGGTGAGCGCGTCGATGAGCGTCTTGTCGCCCACCTCCGCTTTCCCGAGCCCGGTCATGGAGGCGTGGAAGGCCCGGACGGCGGCCACGGCGTGCCGGCCGGTAAACCGCTCGGCGGTGTCGTCGAGTTCGTTGCCGGCCGCCTCGAGGGCGGCGCCCCAGAGGATGCCGGAGGTGCCACCGGCGTCGTCGGCCCACGCCCTCCCGGCCGCGCGCAGCACCGCCTGCGGCCCGGCCTGCGCGGGGACCGAGTGGCCCGCGCGGGCGGCGGCCGCGATGCCGCGGGCCATGCCGCGCCCGTGGTCGCCATCGCCGGCGACGGCGTCGATCCGGCCCAGCTCGGAGCTGTTCTTCTCGAGCAGGGACTGCACGGAGTCAAGCGCGCCGCGGACAGCTGCGGCGAGGTGCACGCCGGCGGCGGACGCCTCGACGAGGGGCGGGGTGGCCGCCGTAGTGCTGACGAGGTCCGCAGCGGCCGCGGGCGCGGGAACGGCCGCGCCCACCCGCCGGAAGGCGGGCGTGTAGGCGTCGGCCGTCCACCAGCGCTCGAGGTCCGGATCGAGCCACATCAGCGTCAGCGAGCAGCCGCCCATGTCGAGGCTCGTCACGAGCTCGCCGACCTCCGGCTGCACGACCTCGTAGCCGCGCTCGGCCAGCAGGTGCGACAACCGCCCCCAGAGCAGGAACAGCTCCTCGTACTTGGTGTCGCCCAGCCCGTTGAGCACGGGGGCGACGCGACGGCCGGCGCCCTCGGGGGCTTCGGCGAGGACGCGGTCGACGAAGAGCTGCGCGAGGTCGTCAGCGGACATGAGCGGGATGTCCTTGATCCCCGGCTCGCCGTGGATGCCGAGCCCGAGGCCCAGGTGGCCTTCCGGGACCTCGAAGAGCGGGGTTGCCTCCCCGGGCATCGTGCACCCGGAGAACGCGACGCCGAGCGTACGGGTCGCGTTGTTGGCGCGGTTGCCGGCCTCCTCGACGGCGTCGAGGTCCAGCCCCTCGGCGGCCGCGGCGCCGAGAACCTTGAAGACCGTGAAATCGCCGGCGATGCCGCGGCGCTTGCCGACCTCGTCCGCCGAGGCGATGTCATCGGTGACGACGACGAGGCGGGCGTCGATCCCGTCGGCACCCAGGCGCTGCTGGGCGAGGCCGAAGTTCATGTTGTCGCCCGCGTAGTTGCCGTAGGTGAAGACCACTCCGCGGCCCTGGTTGGCGGCCCGGGCGACATTGCAGGCCCAATTCGCCGACGGGGAGGTGAAGATGTTCCCCACGACGGCGCCGGTGGCGAAGCCCGGCCCGACGAGCCCGGCGAACGCCGGGTAGTGGCCGGAGCCGCCGCCGACGACGACCGAAACCGTCTCGGAGGCGGGGGCGGAGGCGGACACGACGCCGCCGTCGACGCCGACGAGCCGGTCGGAGTACAGGTCGAGGAAGCCGGCGAGCTGGTCCTCCATGAAGCGGGCGGGATCGTTGAACAGCGTAGTCATGAGTCGGGAGTCCTTAAGGGGGATCAGGCGTCGGCGGGGGACATGGGTGCGGGGGCGGCACGGCGGCCGAAGAGCCGGCCGTACTTCTCCTTGTCCTCGTCCTCCGGCACCTTGAGGTGGCGGATCATCGCGAAGGCGCAGGCGTACAGGGCAACGAACGTCCATACGACGACGGAGTTCCGCGTGAAGTCGTCCCAGCCCAGGCCGGCGGCGATGTTGAAGACGATCGCGACGACGGCGGAACCGAGGAACGTGGCGCCGCCGGCCGCCGTCGTATACATTGCGATGGCCGCGCCGCGGTGGTCCGGCGCGAGGGCCGGCATGATCGCGCCCATCGGCACGAAACCGGCGAGCAGGCAGCCGAAGATGCAGCCGGCCACGACGGAGAGGACGTAGCCCCATGTCGATCCCGCGGGCACCATGTGCGGGACGTACCACCAGAGCAGCAGGCCGATCGCCGAGCCGGCGATGCCAAACCACTTGACGGTGCGGCGCCAACCCCAGCGGTCGCCGATGGCGCCGAAGACGGCGTTGACGAGGATGTTCGTCGCGTACACGGCGACGGTCATGGCGAGCCAGCGCGACTGGCCCCAGCCGAGCGTCGTGGAGATCACGGCGGGGAGCATGATGAACATCCCGAACTGCGGGGCGGTGTTGATGAGGCGGATGAGGAAGCCCATGGCGACCTTGCGGTTCGTGAACGTCAGGCGCAGCCCGGCGGTCAACACTTGCGCAGCTGACTCGCCGGCGGGGGCGATCCGCTGCGATCCGCGGGCGTCCTTGATGCCGAACCAGGAGACCAGGAAACCGGCCGCGACGAGCACCGCGGCGAGCCACATGGCCCCCGTCTCGCCGGCGCGCCCGCCGCCGAAGGTCGGGATCGCGCCGATGGCGACGAGCGAGCCCAGGGTCGGCAGGCCGCCCGTGTACATCACGTAGAACCAGCCGATGGCGGTGGAGTTGCGCTCCGGTGGCGCCGTGATGTTGACCCAGACGATGAAGGCGAACGCGAACATCGGGAAGCCGAAGCCGCGCAGGAAGTACGTCACGGCGGCCATCTCGAGGCTGCCCGCGGACAGGGAGATCAGGAACAGGACCTGGAAGACGAGGAAGATCGCCGCCCCGACCGCCATCACGCGGCGCGGGCCGAACAGGTCGGAGAGCGAGCCGCCGAGGTAGGAGGCGATGAGCACGGCCACGGAGTGCCCGGTGATGATGGAAGAGATCGTGGCCTCGGGGGAGCCGAGGACGTCGACCATGTGCGGAGTCAGAATGTTGGACTCGAGGCCGACCGCCGTCATGACGAGGAGCAGGCCCAGGAATCCGAAGCGCAGCATATGCGGCATGCCGGCCCGGTCCAGGCGCGTCTCGTTCGGGTGCCTTGCGGGCAGCGGGTGGGCCGCGGTGCCGGTGGCGCTCATGCGGTCTCACCGCCCTGCAGGTTGGCGGCCGAGCCGGCCGGGACGGGCCCGTTCGGGAGGATCGAGACCTTGACCGAGCCGCCGGTGGAATCGGCGACCATGTCGAGGGCCTCCTGGAAACGCTCGAGCGGGAACTGGTGCGTGCAGATCGTCTCCATGGGCAGCGCGCCGCTCTCGATGAGCTTGATCGCCGCCGGCCAGCAGTGGGGGCCGAGGTGCGCGCCAAGGACGTCGAGCTCCTTGTCGTCGGAGATGATCGACCAGTCGACGCTCGGCTTGTCCTTGAAGACGGAGTATTCGACGAAGCGCCCCAGCTTGCGCAGGAGGTTCAGGCCCTGCCCGACGGCGGAGGGGTGCCCGGTCGCCTCGATGTAGACGTCCGCGCCATAGCCGCCCGTGAGCTCCTTCACGGCCGCGACGGCGTCGGTCCGTGCGATGTTGATGACGACGTCGGCGCCGCACGCCGTGGCGAGCTCGAGCTTCTCATCCAACATGTCGAGGGCGATGATGCGCAGCGGGTTTTTCTGCCGCGCCCCGGCGATCGCGGAGAGGCCGATCGGGCCGGCGCCGGCGATCACCACGGTGTCCTCGAACTGGATGGAGGCGCGCTCCACGGCGTGCATGGCGCAGGAGAGCGGCTCGGAGAAGGCGGCGAAGTGGCCGGGCAGGTCGGCGGCGACCCGGTGCGTGAGGGCCCGGGTGGGGACCAGCACGTACTCCGCCATGGCGCCGTCGTGCCCCTTGAACCCGAACATCTCGTGCGGCTCGCACATCCAGTAGATGCCGCGGGAGCAGTAGAAGCAGTCGGCGCACGGCACGATCTGCTCGCACGCGAGGCGGTCGCCGAGGCCGACGCCGCGGGTCTCCAGCGCGCCCTCGCCGGCGGCGACGACGGTGCCGACGAATTCGTGCCCGGGGATGCGGTCGCGCTCGGCCCAGGCCGGCTTGTGCGCCCCGCCCCAGAACTTCTCCGCGCCCTGGTAGCACTTGAGGTCCGAGGCGCAGACGCCGACGGCGTCGGTGCGCAGGAGGAGCTCGCCCGGTCCCGGGGTCGGCACGGGGCGCTCCTCGAGCCGGTAGTCCTCCGGGCCGTGCACGACGACGGCCCGCATCGTTGCGGGCAGGTTCGTCCCGCTGGGGGCGGGGATGGTGGTTGCCTCAGTCACGCTGATCACTCCTTGACACATGGTCATCTCGGTTCGGGTGACGCTGCGGCGGGCCTGTCGAGGTGTGGCGCAGACCATGTGCGTGGCGTCACAACCCATAGTGAGCGACTCCCGAACAAACGTCAAGCACATATGTTCACAGCGCGGAATCGGCGCGATACGCTGGGCGTGCTCCAGTACGATGAGGGCGGAGGCAAATGTGACGGAGAAGGCAGAACAACCGGAGGCGGGGGCGGAAACCGACGAGATCGGCCACGCCGAACTCGATCGGTTGTACCGGGCTGCGCAGATGTACTACGAGCAGGGCGCCACGCAGGCGCAGGTCGCCGAGCAGCTGCAGGTCTCGCGGCCGTCGATCAGCCGGATGCTCGGGGAGGCCCGCCGCCTGGGCATCGTCGAGATCCGCGTGCACAAGCCCAGCGCCGTGGGCACGGATGCGCTCGCCGAGCAGCTGCGCGATGCCCTCGGGCTCGACGAGGTGCAGCTGGCACCCGGGGATCAATCCGGTCGGCTCGGTGCCGGGCTGGCGCCGGCGACCCGGCAGGCCCTGCGCGACGTCGCCCTTAACGCGGGCGACGTGCTACTCGTCGCGTCGGGTGAGACGACCTACTCGCTGGCCCAGCAGCACCTGGGCGACTTCGGCGGGATCATTGTGGCCCCGGCCGTCGGTGGCCAGGCGGAGCCGGACCCGTGGCACCAGACCAACGAGGTCGTCCGGGCCTTCACCGCGGCCTCCGGTGGCTACCCCCACTACCTCTTCGCCCCGTCGATGCCGTCGGCTCCGCTGCTCGAGGCGCTGCAGGACGACCCGGGCTACCGGCAGATCGTCCAGGACTGGGAGACCGCCAAGGTCGCGATCGTCGGTATCGGCGCCCCCGCGCTCTCGCGCGAATCGATCTCGCGCTCCGTTCCCCGTGAGCACCCCAACCTGGAACGCTCGGTCGGCGACGTGTGCCTGGCCTTCTTCGACGAGGAGGGACGCGAGGTCGAGTTCCCCGGCAGCGAGCGCATGGTGCGCATCCCGCGGACCACGTTGGCGCGGATCCCGACGCGCATCGCGGTCGCCGTCGGCACGCGCAAGGTCCCGAGTATCCGCGTCTCCGCGCGGTCCGGTTGGTTCAACGTCCTCGTCACGGACGAGGTGACGGCCCGCGCGATCCTGCACGCCGGCTGAACCGTTTCTACGAGGCTGAGCCGTCGGCGAGGAAGCCCCGCAGTAGCGCGGCGGTGCCCTCCAGGTGCTCGAGCATCAGCGTCCGGGCCTGCGCGGCGTCTCCGGTCAGGATGGCCGTCGCGATCCGCGCGTGCTGCTCGTCGGAGTGGGCGATGTTCGTCTCCAGGAACGGGATGCGGTCCAGCAGCTGACTCGTCGCCGCGCGCGCCTCCGCGACCGAGGCGGCAAGCATCGACGATCCGGAGAGCTCGGCGATGGTCACGTGGAAGCGGGCGTCCAGCGGCCGGTAGTGCGCCGGCTCGGCCGCGCGCAGGGCCGCGAGCGCGGAGTTCAGCTCTGCTCGTTGGGCTGCGGTCAGGGCCGAGCGCGCGGCGATCTCTGCGGCGGCCGGTTCGACGATGGCGCGGTAGACCAGCACGTCCTCGACGCGTCCCTGGTCCTCGGAACGCAGTTCCGCCGTTTCCGCGGGAAGTTCCGCGGCGACGAAGGCGCCGCCGTAGCGGCCGCGCTGAATGGTGATGAAACCGGCGGCCTGCAGCTCCGCCAGCGCCTCCCGAAGCGTCGCCCGGGAGACGCCGAGGGATTCGGCCAGCTCGCGCTCGGCGGGCAGTTTCCTGCCGGGGGCAAGGACCCCGAGCCGCATGCCGCGCAGCAGTTGTTCCATCGTCTCCTCGAAGACGTTGCCGCGCCGGACCTGGCCGAGATGGCGCAACGGGTCCGCTGGTGCCTGTGTCTCGAGCTCCTCCGTCATGTGCCCAGCATCCCACACGCCGGGGGGCGCCTCAAAGGCCTGATTACATACATTTAACGGGCGGATGTTGTTGTATCTCTTGACAGCTCGCTGTGAATCGGCTCACGATAGGTGGGTTCAAAGGACTGAAAACAGTCCAATAAACCATCGTTCGCTTACCGACAGCGAGGCATCATGGCTCGGAATACCCACATCGACTACAAGGATGTCGACCAGCACTACCTCGAACACCGGCAACTGAGGCGCGGCGCCGCGGGATGGATCCTGCTGGCCGGACTCGGCGTCGCCTACGTCATCTCCGGCGATTTCTCCGGCTGGAACCTAGGCCTAGGCGTGGGCGGTTGGGGCGGCCTGCTCATCGCGTTCGTGCTCATGGGCATCATGTACACGGGCATGGTCCTCGGCCTCGCCGAGCTCTCGTCGACGCTTCCGACGGCGGGCGCCGGCTACGGGTTCGCACGCCGGGCCCTCGGCCCCCTCGGCGGATTCGCCACCGGCATGGCCGTCCTCATTGAATACGCGGTGGCCCCCGCGGCGATCGCCACGTTCATCGGCGGCTACATCGAGGCGCTCGGGCTCTTCGGCATCACCAACTCGTGGCCGGTCTACCTGATCACCTACCTCGTCTTCATCGGCATCCACCTCCGTGGCGTCGGCGAGGCACTCAAGGTGATGTTCGGCATCACAGCGATCGCCGTTGTCGCCCTGGCGGCCACGGTCTTCGGCCTGCTGCCGAAGTTCGACGCGACCCGCCTGTTCGACATCGTGCCCGACGGTTCCGTCGGCTCCAGCGCGTTCCTGCCGTTCGGTATCTCCGGGGCGCTCGCGGCCCTCGTGTTCGGCATCTGGTTCTTCCTGGCCGTCGAGGGAGTCCCGCTGGCCGCCGAAGAGTCGGCGAACCCCGCGAAGGACATGCCGCGCGGCATCATCACAGCCATGATGATCCTGCTCGTCTTCGGCGCCCTGATGCTTATCCTGGTCCCCGGTGCCGCCGGAGCCGCCGCGATGAGCGATTCCGACTCGCCGCTGCCCGAGGCGCTGCGGGCGGCCCTCGGTCCGGACTCGGCCCTCGCGGACTTCGTGAACTACGCGGGGCTGGCCGGCTTGATCGCAAGCTTCTTCTCGATCGTCTACGCGTACTCGCGTCAGCTCTTCGCCCTCTCCCGGGCGGGGTACCTGCCGCGCTTCCTGTCGCTGACCTCGAAGCGACGCACCCCCTGGGTCGCGCTCCTGGTCCCCGGCACCATCGGCTTCGTCCTCGCGGCGGCGACGGGCGACGGCGGCCTGCTCATCAACATCGCCGTCTTCGGCGCCACCGTCTCCTACGTGCTGCTGAACCTCAGCCACATCGTCCTGCGCTTCAAGGAGCCGAACCTCGAGCGCGGCTACCGCACCCCCGGCGGCGTCGTGACGACCGGCATCGCCCTCGTCCTCGCCGTCGTGGCGCTCGCCGCCACCTTCGTCGTCGACGTCTTCGCGGCCGGGATCACCGCCGTCGTCTTCCTCCTGGCCCTTGCCTACTTCTGGTTCTACAGCCGCCACCGGCTCGTCGCTTCGGCACCGGAAGAGGAATTCGCGCTCATCGAACGCGAAGAAAGCAACCTGAACTGACCCCCGCGAAGGAAACCATGACACCGAACAACAGCACGACCGCAACAACCACCGAGGCCGCCGCCGCGTCCGCTCCCAGCCCGACGCGGAACGATCGCATGCTCTCCGTGGAGCAACTGACCCAGGACATCACGGACGGCGAGATCGACTCCGTCATCCTTGCCTTCACCGACATGCAGGGCCGCCTGCAGGGCAAGGTCATCCACGGCGGGTTCTTCGCGGATTCCGTGCTCCGGGACGGCACGGAGGCCTGCAACTACCTCCTGGCCGTGGACACGGACATGAACACCGTGGACGGATACTCGCTCACGAGCTGGGACACCGGCTACGGCGACATGGAGTTCCTGCTGGACTACCAGACCATCCGCCGCGTGCCCTACCTCGAGAAGACGGCCATCATCCAGGTGGACCTCGCGACCACCGACGGCCGGCCCGTCCCGGTCTCGCCGCGTTCCCTGCTGCGTGCGCAGCAGGACAAGGCGGCCGAACTCGGGCTCAAGGCACTCGCCGGGACCGAACTCGAGTTCGTCATGTACGAGGACTCGTACGAGTCCGCCTCGGAGCGCGACTACCGGGGCCTCACTCCGGCGAACCGCTACAACGTCGACTACTCGATCCTCGGTTCGATGCGCGTGGAGCCGCTGCTGCGGGACATCCGCAACGCGATGTACGCGGCGGGGATGACCGTCGAGTCCGCGAAGGGCGAGTGCAACCTCGGCCAGCACGAGATCGCCTTCAAGTACGACGACGTCGTCACCACCGGCGACAACCACACCTTCTACAAGCTCTCGGCCAAGCACATGGCCTCCCAACGCGGCCAATCGATCACGTTCATGGCCAAGCCGAACCAGCGCGAGGGCTCCAGCTGTCACATCCACATGTCGCTGCGCGGCCTCGACGGATCCCTCGCGTTCTGGGACCCGGAGAAGGGGGAGCGCACCGCGCTGTACAACCACTTCATCGCCGGCATCCTCGCGACGATGCGCGAGTTCACGCTGTTCTACGCGCCCAACATCAACTCCTACAAGCGCTTCGCCAAGGGATCCTTCGCGCCGACGGCGGTGGCCTGGGGGCTGGACAACCGCACCTGCGCGGGACGCCTGGTCGGTGAGGGGTATGGCGCGCGGATCGAGAACCGGCTGCCCGGGGCAGACGCCAACCCCTACCTCGCGATGTCCGCGATGCTCGCCGGCGGCCTCTACGGGATCAAGCACCAGCTCGAGCTGCCGGAGATGATGCAGGGCAACGCGTACGACTCGGACGCCGAGCACGTCCCGCACACCATGGCCGAGGCCCGCGATCTCTTCGCGAACTCGGAGATCGCCCGGGAGGTCTTCGGCGAAGAGGTGGTCAAGCACTACACGCACTACGCCGACATCGAGCTGGAGCAGTACAACGCGGCCGTGACCGACTGGGAAGTCAGGAGGGGATTTGAACGCCACTGAGACGCCGGATCTCGCGTATCGCCCGCGCATCGGACTGACCACCTACTTCCAGCGAGCCAGCTGGGGCGTGTGGGACGGCACAGCCGCGATCGTCCCGGCCAGCTACGTGCACCGGGTCGTGGAGGCCGGGGGCGTGCCGCTGCTGTTGCCGCCGCTCGGCACCGACCCGTCCGTCGTCGAACTCCTCGACGGGCTGATCGTCATCGGCGGGGTCGACGTGGACCCTGCAGGCTACGGGCAGGATCCGCACCCGACGACGGCGTCGCAACCGGAGCGCGACCTCCACGACGTCGCGCTGACGCGCGCCGCGATCGACGCCGCGTTGCCGCTTTTCGCGATCTGCCGGGGGATGCAGGTGCTCAACGTCGCCTACGGCGGCTCGTTGCACCAGCACCTGCCTGAGATCGTGCCGGACGCCCAACCGCGCTACCAGCCGGCGCCCGGTCGCTTCGGCACCGTCGACTTCGCCGTCGCGGACGGGACGCTGTCCTCGCAGCTGCTCGGCTCGGCCGCGAGCTCGCCCTGCTACCACCACCAGAGCCTCGACCTGGTCGCTGAGCCGCTCGCGGTGACCGCCACCGCGGCGGACGGCACCGTCGAGATGGTCGAGATGCCGTCCGCGGCGGGCTGGGTTCTCGGCACCCAGTTCCACCCTGAGGAGAACCCGGACGATCTCCGGCTCTTCACCGGCTTCGTGCATGCCGCCCGAACCTACGCCGAACGCCGCGGCCGCGCCCCGGCGCGCGGCGCCGGAACCCCCGACTTCCTGGAGGACGCCCCAGCATGAACACCTGCACCGTCATCAACCCGGCCACCGGCCAGCGCATCCGCGATGTCCAGCTCGCCGACGTCGTAGAGACCGATGCAGCGATCGCCCGCGCTGCGGCCGCCTATCCCGCCTGGCGCGAGGTGGCCCCCGCCGAGCGGGCGCGGCTGCTGCGCCGGTTCGCGACCCTGGTGGACGAGAACGTCGAGTCCCTCGCCCGGCTCGAGGTCGAAAACTCCGGCCACACGATCTCCAACGCCCGGTGGGAGGCCGGCAACGTCCGCGACGTGCTGAACTACTACGCCGGCGCCCCGGAGCGGAACTCCGGGCTGCAAATCCCGGTCGCCGGTGGCGTGAACATGACGTTCCGGGAACCCCTCGGCGTCGTCGGCATCATCGTCCCGTGGAACTTCCCGATGCCGATCGCGGCGTGGGGATTCGCCCCGGCACTCGCCGCCGGCAACACCGTTGTGCTCAAGCCGGCCGAGCTCACCCCGCTGACCGCCATGAGCCTCGCGGACCTGGCGCTGGAAGCCGGGTTGCCGGAGGGCGTGTTCACGGTCATCCCGGGCAAGGGCTCCGTCGTCGGCGAGCGGTTCGTGACGCACCCGGACGTGCGCAAGGTCGTCTTCACGGGCTCCACCGAGGTGGGCCAGCGCATCATGTCCGGGGCCGCCGAACACCTCAAGCGGGTCACGCTGGAGCTCGGCGGCAAGAGCGCGAACATCGTGTTCGACGACGCCGACCTCGCCCAGGCCGCGGCCAGCGCGCCCGGCGGGGTGTTCGACAACGCCGGCCAGGACTGCTGCGCCCGCTCGCGCATTCTCGTGCAGCGCAGCGTGTTCGACGAGTTCATGGCCCTGCTCGAGCCCGCCGTCAAGGCGGTGCGGGTCGGCGACCCGGCGCTCGAGGACACGGTCATGGGGCCGCTCGTCTCCGCCCGGCAGCGGGAGGCGGTCGCCGCGTTCGTGTACGACGACGCGGGCAACCTGCGCTCGGACGTCGCCTTCCAGGGCACGGCGCCCGAGGGCGAGGGGTTCTGGTTCCCGCCCACCGTCGTCGTACCGGCGGACCCGGGGGACCGGCTGCTCTACGACGAGGTGTTCGGGCCGGTCGTCGCCGTCGTGCCATTCGAGGACGAGGCGGACGCGATCCGCATCGCAAACGACTCCGAGTACGGGCTCTCGGGCTCGATCTGGACGCGCGACGTCGGGCGCGCGCTGCGCGTGGCGCGTGGGGTGGAGGCCGGCAACCTGTCGGTGAACTCCCATTCCTCGGTCCGGTACTCGACCCCGTTCGGGGGCTTCAAGAAGTCCGGCATCGGCCGGGAGCTCGGGCCTGACGCGCTGGACGCGTTCACCGAGGTCAAGAACGTCTTCATCGACACCGAATCCTGAACTGGCGCCGCGCGGCGCCGGCAGAGATCAACCAGACACGAACAGCAAGGAGAGACGAATGAGCGAGAACAGCACGACGGCAGCGGGCGCGGAGGCGCCCTACGGCGGCCTGGTCACCAATCGGCTGGCCGGGCGCGTGGCCACGATCACGGGCGGCGCGTCCGGCATCGGCCTTGCGACGGCCCGCCGCCTCGCGCACGAGGGGGCGACCGTGGTGATCGCGGACATCTGCGACGAGGAGACCGGCCAGCGTGCCGCGGCGGAGGTCGGCGGACTGTTCGTGCGCACCGACGTGACGAGCGAGGACGACGTCGTCAACCTGTTCGCGACCACCCAGGAGAAGTACGGGTCGGTGGATATCGCGTTCAACAACGCGGGGATCTCGCCGGCGGACGACGCGTCGATCCTGGACACCGGCATCGACGCGTGGCGCAAGGTGCAGGAGGTCAACCTGACGAGCGTCTACTACTGCTGCAAGCACGTCATCCCGTACATGAAGGAGCAGGGCCGGGGCTCGATCATCAACACCGCCTCGTTCGTGGCGGTCATGGGCGCGGCGACCAGCCAGATCAGCTACTCGGCGTCCAAGGGCGGCGTGCTCTCGATGAGCCGGGAGCTCGGCGTGGAGTTCGCGCGCGAGGGGATCCGCGTGAACGCGCTATGCCCGGGGCCGGTCAACACGCCGCTGCTCAAGGAACTGTTCGCGAAGGACCCGGAGCGGGCGGCGCGCCGGCTCGTACACGTGCCGCTGGGGCGCTTCGCAGAGCCGGACGAGCTGGCGGCGGCCGTCGCGTTCCTGGCCTCCGACGACTCGTCGTTCATCACGGCGAACCAGTTCCTGGTCGACGGCGGCATCGCCGGGGCCTACGTCACCCCGCTTTAGGCGTGCGACGCCGGGCGGCCGCCTCCGCGTGAGGCGGCCGCCGCGGCGCGTCTGCCGACGTCGTCGGGGTGGGAACCGCTGCGGAAGCCGCGGTCGAGCCCGGCGATGTGGTGCATCGTCTCCTCCTCCAGGGTGAACCCGAAGACGTCGGCGTTCTGTGCCATGCGCTCCGGCGCGCTCGCCTTGGGGAACACGATGGTGCCCTCCTGCAGGTGCCAGCGCAGCACGACCTGCGCGACCGAGACCCCGTGCGCGGCGGCAATGGCGGTGAGCTCGGGGTCGTCGAGCAGGCGGCCGCGCGCGAGCGGCGACCACGCCTCGGTGGCGATCCCGAGCTCGGCGTGCAGCTCGCGCAGCTCCCGCTGCTGCAGCCAGGGGTGCAGCTCCACCTGGTTCACGGCCGGCACGATGTCGGCGCTCTCGAGCAGGTGCCGCAGGTGCGCGGGCTGGAAGTTGGAGACGCCGATGGCGCGGACCAGGCCGTCGTCGTGCAGCTTCTCGAGGGCGCGGTACGTCTCAGTGTAGAGGCCGCGGGCGGCGCACGGCCAGTGGATGAGGTAGAGGTCCAGATACTCGAGGCCGAGGTCGGCGCGGGTGGCCTCGAAGGCGCGCAGGGTCGCGTCGTAGCCCTGGTCGTCGTTCCACACCTTGGAGGTGACGAACAGGTCCTCGCGGGCCAGGCCGCCGTCGAGGGCGGTGTGGATCGCGCGGCCGACGCCGGCCTCGTTGCCGTAGAGCGCGGCCGAATCCAGGTGCCGGTAGCCGGCCGCGAGGGCCTGGCCGACGATCGTCTCGGCTTCGTCTTCGGGCACCTTGTAGAGGCCGAACCCGAGCTGCGGGATGGAGACGGAGGATGTGAGCCGGACGGCGGGCGCGGGCAGGGGCGATGCGTTGGTGGAGGCCATGGACCGATCGTAGCCGCAGGGGTGGCTACGGAATCAAGCGCTGCGCTCCCGGTCCACTTCTTCGATGAGGAGCACCTGGCAGGACGCCAGCGGATGTGGAACCACATTCTCACCCGGCGGCCCGAGGGGCTGCGGGTACGGGTCGCGGAGACCGTCGGGCGGATCGCCGGCTTCGGTCTGGCTGGCCCGAGCTACGACGCCGGAGGAGCGGGCCTGCCGCGCGAGCTGCAGTTGTTCGCGCTCTATCTCGCATCCGAACTCCACGGTTCCGGGGCCGGGCAGGAGCTGCTGGACGCCGTGCTTGGCGACGAACCCGCGATGCTGTGGGTCGCGCAGGAGAATCCGAGAGCCATCGGGTTCTACCGGCGCAACGGATTCGAGTTCGACGGTGTCGAACAGGTCGATCCGGCGGCCCCCGGGATCACGGATGCCCGCATGGTTCGATGAACCTCGAGCCCCGGTCCCTACCGTGCAGGTACGCTGGCGATGGGCAGCAACAGCATGTGTCGTCGCACCATCCGCTACGTCCCGGCGCTGTTTTGGCCGCATCGAAGCGCTTCTGGTCGGTATGTTCCACACGTTGCACAGGATGAATCGAGGACAAGCGTGAGCCAGAACAGCGGCGCCCCGGAGACGCAGAGTCGGCAACGTTGGACACCGCTGAAGATCGTCGCAGCGATCGTGAGTCTTGTCGGTGCCGTCGTCTCCGTGCCCGCAGCATTCATGCTGTCGTGGGGGATCAACGAGTGGTACACGAGGATGGACTGCGGCCCGCGACCGATCGGATCAGGCTGTTATGAAGGCGAATTCGCCTCCGGCCTGTTCATTTTCGCGATGATCTACCTGCCGTTCTTCCTCTTTTCGCTCATCGTGTCTCTTGACCACCGGGCAAGAGGTTTCGGGAGCTGGTGGCCGTTCATTGTTCTCTGCGCGGTCCCCTTAGTTGCTTCTCTGTTCTTCAGCGTTCTCTTCGCTGCCGGGCGCTGAGGAAGCCAACAAACACGCCACGACGACGGCGTCGTCACTCTCGGCGCGCATGCCGGAGCGTTGCGATTTACCGCATCCCACCCGTCGCTGATCTCTGGGCTGGTATTTCTGTGGATAGCAGAACGTTTGGGCCAAATGCTTTGATAATCTCGACGGGACACTCGTCACACAGTCCACAGAAAGGCCCGTTCCTATGGAACTCACCTTCCTCGCCGGGGCCAGCCTCGTCGCCGCGCTGATCGTCCTACTGATCGGCTACATCACCTTCCGGCGGGCGTACCGCGTCGCTGCACCCAACGAGGCTCTGGTGATCACTGGCCGCGCGCCGGCGCGAGTCAAGGGTGGCGACATCGACCTCGAATCTGGCACGCGCATCGTCGTCGGGTCCCGCGCCTTCGTCCGCCCGCTCTTCGACCGCGCCCACTCGGTCTCGCTGTCCTCGCGCCAGATCAACGTCGAGGTCGAGAGTCAGTCGGTCGACGGCATCTTCCTTCGCCTGCAGGCCGTCGCGCAGGTCAAGATCGGCGAGGAGGTCGGGGAGATTCGCAAGGCCGCCCAGCGTTTCCTCGATCAGCAGGACAAGATCGACTCCTACAGCCAGGAGATCCTCTCCGGTGCGCTACGTGCCGTCGTTGGAACCCTGACCGTCACCGCGGTGCTGCAGGACCGTACGACCTTCGCCCTGAAGGTTCAGGAGAACGCGGTCGACTCGATGAACAACCAGGGGCTGGTCATCGATACCCTCCAGATCATCTCCGTGGCCGACGACGGCGATTACCTGCGCAACCTTGGGCGTCCCGAGGCCGCGAAGAAGGAGCAGGAGGCGCGCATCGCCGAGTCCGAGGCTCGCCGCACATCGACTGAGGCCGAGAACCGCGACAGCCAGAAGATCGCGGAATCGCAGAAGGAGCTGGACCTGCGCAACGCCACCATCGCCAAGGAGACGGCGGAGCAGCGCGCCGAGGCCGAGGCCGCCCAGGAGCTCGCCCGCTCCCGCCAGCGTCAGCAGGTCCTGGACGAGCAGCAGAAGATCGCCGATCAGGAGAACGATCTGCGCGAGCGCGAACTCGTCCGCGAGATCCGCAAGCCGGCCGACGCCCAGGAGTACGCGGCGGGACGCCAGGCCGACGCCGAGCGTTACGCGCGGGAGCAGGAGTCCCAGGCGGCTCTCATCGAGGCTCAGAACGAGGCCGAATCGGTCCGGGCGCGCGGTGTGGCCGAAGCCGACGCCACCCGCGCCAAGGGTGAGGCCGACGCGGCGAGCATCCAAGCAAACGCCGAGGCCTACCAGCAGTTCAACGAGGCCGCAGTGCTCTCCCAGGTCCTCGAGGCGCTGCCGGGCATCGCCCGTGAGATCGCGGCCCCCATGAGCAACATCGACTCGCTTTCGATCGTCTCTTCCGACGGCGAATCCAAGCTCTCCCAGAACGTCGCGGCTGGCATGGCCCGCACCATGGAATCGGTGCAGGCCGCCACCGGTCTGGACATCAAGTCCCTCATTGAGTCCGCGCTGAGCGGCAGAGACCGCTCCGAGGTCGTCGCGAACGTCGCGTCCCCGTTCGACGTCGAGCCGGAGGCCGGGGAGGGCCCGGCTGAGAAGCCGGCCGAGTAGCCTTCACTTCTCACGGCGATAGCGGGGCCGCACCTTCGGCTGGACGGTGCGGCCCCGCCGTCGTCCGGGCCGAGTGCGGCCGCACTTACGGGCCGAGGAGTGCGAGGGGTACCACGGCGACTCCGTCCGGCCGCCGATAGGCGTAGCGTCCGGTCGTGACTAGCAGGAGGTCGGCCACATCGTCCCCCATTTTGTCGCGGAGCCAGAGCAGATGGCGCACGTCCTTGTCCTCGACGGTAGGGGCGAGTTTCACCTCGATACCGACGATCTGGCCTTCCCGTCCCTCGACGATCAGGTCGATCTCACGATCCCCGTTCCCGGTGCGCAGATGTCCGACGTGGGCGCGCGCGGCCTGAGCGGAGACCCGCACTCCTAGTGTGACCAGGGATTCGAAGAGTGGGCCGGACATGTGCGCGCCCCTTGGTGACGCCAGCGAACGCGCCGTGAGGTTGAGCAAGCGTGCTGAGAGCGCCGGGTCGGCCAACTGGTGCTTCGGGGCCTGCTGGAGACGTGCGAATGGGTTGAGGCTCGGGCTCCAGCCCGGAACCGGGTCCAGGAGCCACAACTGCGCCAAGTGTTCCCGGTAGGCGATGGTCGTCATCTTCGTCGGCGGGGTCCCGTCGCCCGGTGTCGTCGCATCGAGCAGAGTTGAGTACTTGGCCGTCGTCGACGATGCCGCCGCGTAGGCGCCGAGCCAGCGGCGGAGCGTCTCCGGGCGCCGTGCGCGGAACCCGATTTCAGGCAGGTCGCGGTCGACGACTCGCTGCAGGTAGGCGTCCAGCATGTCCTGTCTGAACTCACGCGGCAGCTTTGTCATGCCGGGGAAACCACTTGCCTCGATCGCCTCGAAGTAATCCCTGGCGGTTGCTTCCGTGGTGCCGGAGACGTCTTTCAGCCCTCCGCTCAGAGCATCCAGGAGGCTGACAGTCGGACGTTCGAAGCCGCGCTCGTGGAAGGCCATGGGGCGCATGCGCAGTGACAGGATTCGTCCGGAGCCGCTGTGGGTTCCCTCGACGGATGCCGGTGTCGCGCTCCCGGTCAGGAGGAAACTGCCCGGAGCGGCCCCGTCGTCGACGTGGCGGCGGACGGAATCCCAGATCTGCGGGAGGCGTTGCCATTCGTCGACGAGTGCAGGTGCACCCCCGCTGATCAGCAGACTCGGGTCGGATTCGAGGAGGGCTCGTTGATCGCCGTCGTCGAGCATCCATGTCGAGGAGGCTCGACGGGCTGCGGACGCCGTCTTGCCCACGCCTTTCGGGCCCTCGATGGCGATCGCCGGAGCCGCGTGGAGGAGCTCGTCCAGTTGACGATCAAGGGTGCGAGCACGGTAGTCCATGGTGGCTAGACTATACCTCTAGCCGGGTTCTTACTATACCTTCAGCACTACTTCTACTGTACCTCCAGCAGAATCTGGACTGTGCCTCACGCCAGTGTGGTCAGCTTGACCAGGCCCAAGACGGCGGGGCGGCCCTCCAGGACTTCGGTCTCGAGACCAAACGTCGCCGGGCGTCCGTGCTCATGGGATGTCCTCTGGGTGTGATCCGCCGATCCGCATCGTGCTTACCAGCGTCGGGACCGTCAGCCGGTGGCGAGGCGCTGACGATTCTCGTTCACCCACGCTGCGATGTCGCGTGGCGAGGCCGAGAGGTACGGCGGGAAGAAGACGCCGTTTCCGCCGACGTAGGACTTCTGCGACGCATGCGTGCGTGCCGCCCTGCCGGTGAGAGCCTGCTCGTAGGCTGCCATGCCCTCCGGCGTGAGCTCAAGGATCGCGTGGGTTTGGGGGCCCTGGGTGACGTGGCCGGCGCCGGCGACCGCGCTCCACGGGATCGACGGCCGGCGGGCGATCTGTACTCCCTCGGCTGTGAACGCCAGGCTCCGCGGCTTGATGAAGAGATAGACGCAGCAGGGGATACCCGCGAGACCGAAGCAGAGAATGCTGAGCAGACCGGCAAGCGCGGCAAGACCGCCCCTGCCCAGCAGCCAGAAGCCCACCGCCACGAATGCGAGGCACCCGAGTGCGGCCAGGATGGGCACGTGCCGGGCAGTGCGAAAGAGCAGTGACCCGGTCGAGTCGAAGGTCTGGTCCCAGGTGGGAAAGTGCGGAGTTGCGGAGGGTTCGGTGCTCAAAGTTGCTGTCCTTCGTCGGCGGTTTCGGGCCCGTGCGCGGTGCACTCGGGTCGTGCTTTCAACCCTAGCGACGCGGCGCGGGCACTGGAGGTCGCCTGTGGATAAACGACCATCGTCGCGCCGCCGCGAGGGAACGTCGAAGCGCTGCCTCGTCTTATCCGGGCTCCGTTTTCGGCGCTGACTGGGGCGGGGATTAGGATCATCGGAGGGGCATGCGAGCCAAACGCCGGGCCCCTTCCACTGCTTCCCCGGGAGTTTTCATGTCCAGTGTCGGGCTTCTCTACGTCGGCGCGGTGCTCTGCGTCAACGGTCTGGTGCAGATCGGCGTCGTCCGCCCGCGCGGCGCGATCGTCCTCAACTTCATCGTCGGCACCATGCAGCTGGTCTTCCCGACGATCCTGCTCACCGGGGCGAACGGCGATCCGGGTGCGATTCTCGCGGCGTCCGGCCTGTACCTCTTCGGCATCACGTACCTCTGGGTCGGTGCCATCGGCGCCTTCCACCTGCCGGCCGACGGCTTCGGCTGGTTCAGCCTCTACGTAGCGGTCACGGCCGCTGTGTTCGGCGGGGCCGCAGTCGTCCTGCAATCCGATCCGGTCGCGGCTGCGATGTGGTGGCTGTGGGCTGCGCTCTGGTTCCTCTTCTTCCTCCTCGACGCCCTCGGCCGGAGGCGCCTGCGGGTTCCGACCGGCTGGTTCGCGATCTTCTGCGGGGTCGGAACGTGCACCCTTCCGGCGCTCCTCCAGCTCCTGGGCCTGTACTCGCCCTCCCCGATAGCGGGCGTTGCGCTCGGTCTGGCGGGCGCCGGGGTCCTGGCCATTGCGCTGCTGCTGAGCCGTAGGTATCCGGGGAGCCGCCATCTCGCGGCCGGCGTAGCCCCGGATGCCGGGGCCGGTACTGCCGAAGGTGCGGAAGCTATCGGCGCAGATGTCGCCGCCGGTTCCGGCGGGCCGGGCTCGCCGCGGATCGACGCGAGGATCGTCATGCGTGGTTGACGAGGCGACAGCCGTTCCGGCTCCCGGAGTGTCCGGGAGGTACAACGACGGCGGGGCCGTCACCCTCCATGGAGGGTGACGGCCCCGCCGTCGTACTCGGTGAGAAATCTACCGGCCAAGGGTTAGCCGAAGTACTTCTCCATGGTGCCCTCGTGGGCCTCGCGGAGCTCGTCGATGCTGGCCGTGAACTGGCCCTGCACCTCGAGGGCGCCGGACTGCGCGTCGACGACACCCAGGCGCGCGACCGGGAAGCCGCGGGCCGAGAGCATGTCGTTGAAGCGGACCTCCTCGGAGCGCGGCACGGCCACGACGGCGCGGGCCTGCGACTCGGAGAAGAGCGCGGTGAACGCCTCGATCCCGTCGCGCTCGCACACGTCGTCGAGCGCGACCCGGGCACCGACGCCGTGGCGCAGGACCATCTCGGACAGGGCCGCGGCGAGGCCGCCCTCGGAGAGGTCGTGCGCGGCGTCGATCATGCCGTCGCGGGAGGCGTTGATGAGCAGCTCGCCGAGGAGCTTCTCCGCCGCCAGGTCCACCTTCGGCGGCGTGCCGCCCAGGTGGCCGCGCAGGTTCGCGAACTCGGAGCCGTCCAGCTCGTCACCCGTGGTGCCCATGAGGTAGATCGCCTGGCCGTCGGCGTCCGCGCGCCAGCCCGACGGCGTGCGGCGGGCAACGTCGTCGAACTTGCCGAGCGTCGCGACGACCGGCGTCGGGTGGATCGCCTTGTCGCCGGTCTGGTTGTAGAGCGAGACGTTGCCGCCCGTGACCGGGACGCCGAGCTCCATACACGCGTCCGAGAGGCCGCGGATGCCCTCGGCCAGCTGCCACATCACGTCCGAATCCTCGGGGGATCCGTAGTTGAGGCAGTCGGAGACGGCTGCGGGCACGGCGCCGGAGGTGGCGACGTTGCGGTACGACTCGGCCAGGGCCAGCTGCGCGCCGACGTACGGGTCGAGGTAGGTGTAGCGGCCGTTGGCGTCCGTGGCGATCGCGACGCCGAGGCCGGACTCCTCGTCCACACGCACCACGCCGGCGTCGTCCGGTGTCGCCAGGGCGGTGTTGCCGCCGACGTAGCGGTCGTACTGGCGGGTGATCCACGACTTGTCGCACATGTTCGGGCTGGCAATCAGCTCGAGCACGGCGGCCTTGAGCTCGTCGCCGGTCTCCGGCAGGATCGCCGCGTTGACCGATCCGCGGAACGTGTTGGCCTGCAGCTCGTCCTGCCACTCGGGGCGGGCGTACGGGCGGTCGTAGACCGGGCCGTCGTGGGCGACCGTCTTCGGGTCGACGTCGACGATGATCTCACCGTTCCAGGTGATGATCAGGCGGTCGTCGTCGGTCACCTCGCCAAGCCACGAGTACTCGACGTTCCATTTGGCCATCGTCGCTTCGAACGCCTCGACGTTCTCCGGCGTCACGACGGCCATCATGCGCTCCTGCGACTCCGACATCAGGATCTCGCCCGGGGTCAGGGTGGGGTCGCGCAGCAGCACGTCGGTCAGCTCGACGCGCATGCCGCCGTCGCCGTTGGACGCCAGCTCGCTCGTCGCGCAGGAGATGCCTGCGGCGCCGAGGTCCTGGATGCCCTCGACAAGGGAGTTCTTGAACAGCTCGAGGCAGCACTCGATGAGCACCTTCTCGCTGAACGGGTCGCCGACCTGGACGGCCGGGCGCTTCGACGGCTTCGAGTCGTCGAAGGACTCCGAGGCCAGCACGGAGGCGCCGCCGATGCCGTCGCCGCCCGTACGGGCGCCGAAGAGCACCACGCGGTTGCCGACGCCGGAGGCGTTCGCGAGGCGCAGGTCCTCGTGGCGCAGCTTGCCGACGGCCAAAGCGTTGACGAGCGGATTGCCCTGGTAGATCGGGTCGAATACGGTCTCGCCGCCGATGTTCGGCAGGCCCAGGGAGTTGCCGTAGCCGCCGATGCCGGAGACCACGCCGTGCACCACGCGCTGCGAGTCCGGGTGGTCGATCGCGCCGAAGCGCAGCGGGTCCATCACGGCGATCGGGCGGGCGCCCATCGAGATGATGTCGCGCACGATGCCGCCGATGCCGGTCGCCGCGCCCTGGTAGGGCTCCACGAACGACGGGGAGTTGTGGGACTCGATCTTGAAGGTCACGGCCCAGCCGTCGCCCAGGTCGGTGACGCCGGCGTTCTCGCCGATGCCGACCATAAGGTCCTTCTTCATCTCGTCCGTGACCTTCTGCCCGAACTGGCGCAGGTGGTTCTTGGTGGACTTGTAGGAGCAGTGCTCGCTCCACATCACGGAGTACATCGCGAGCTCGGCGGCCGTCGGGCGGCGGCCCAAGATCTTCACGATCTCGTCGAACTCGTTCTGCTTCAGGCCCAGCTCGGCCCACGGCAGGTCGACGTCCGGGCTCGACGCCGCGTTCTCCACGGTGTCGATGTTGAATTCCTTCTCGGTCGCCTCGGCGGTCACTTGGTGCCTCCAACAAGGGTGGTCAGGACGGAGGTGAAGAAGCCCAGGCCGTCGGTTCCGGTGTGGTCGGGTCCGTAGCCCGCCTCCACGGCGTGCTCCGGGTGCGGCATCAGTCCGACGACGTTGCCCGCCGCGTTGGTGATGCCGGCGATGTCGCGGCGCGATCCGTTGGGGTTCCAGCCGACATAGCGGAACGCCACGCGGCCCTCGCCCTCGAGCTCATCGAGCGTCTTCTCGTCGGCGACGTACTGGCCGTCCTGGTTCTTCAGGACGATCGTGATCTCCTGGCCGGCCGCGTACTCGTTGGTCCACGCCGTCGTGTTGTTCTCGACGCGCAGCACCTGGTCGCGGCAGATGAACTTCAGGTGATCGTTCTTGATCATCGAACCCGGCAGCAGGTGCGACTCGGTGAGCACCTGGAAGCCGTTGCAGATGCCCAGAACGGGCAGCTTGGCGTCCGAATTCGCGGCGTCGACGATCTTGTCCATGAGCGGGGCAAACCGGGAGATCGCGCCGGCGCGCAGGTAGTCGCCGTAGGAGAACCCGCCCGGGATGACGATCGCGTCGACGTCGGGCAGCTCGGTGTCGGCGTGCCACAGGGACACGGCCTCGGCGCCGGCCAGACGCACGGCGCGCGCGGCGTCGCGGTCATCCAGGGTGCCGGGGAAGGTCACGACGCCGATGCGGGCGCCGGAGAGCGCGGGTGACGGCGACGAGTAGTCGCCGATGAGGGGGAGGTCCGTCATGACTAGTCCTCGACCACCTGGACGTTGACGACGTCCTCGATCACCGGGTTGGAGAGCAGCGTCTCCGCGGCCTCGCGTGCCTGCTGCAAGATGGTTTCGGTCACCTCGCCGTCGACCTTGAGTTCGAATCGCTTGCCCTGGCGGACACCGGAGAAGGCATCGAATCCGAGGCGGGGCAGCGCGCCCACGATGGCCTTGCCCTGGGGGTCCAGGATCTCGGGCTTGGGCATGACATCAACAACAATCCGGGGCATCCGGTGCTACTCCTGTGGGCGAGGGGTGGGGTTCATCGTCCGCGGAGGGTCCAGGCGCCGTCTCACGCCTCAGGCGCTCCGCGAGCTTGCGACCCAAGTCTACCGGGCGCGGAGGCTTTCCGTGTTCAGTGTGAAAGCGTGCGGTCCGGGCCGGATTCCCATAGCCTGCAGAGGAGGAGAGCCGTTCGACCGGATGCACGCGGTCAGGCACTGACGCGAGGAGGCGTGATGGCGCGACGGGCCGTGATCGGACTGGACATCGGCACGGGGTCGACCAAGGCCGTCCTGGCCGCCGCCGGAGGCGAGATCCTGGCGACGTCGGTGCGGCACCATGGAATGTCGATGCCGCATCCGGCCTGGGCGGAGATGGACGCCGAGCGCGACTGGTGGGGCGACGCCGTCGCTTGCCTGAGTGAACTCACCGCGGCAGGCCGAGACCTGGATTGCACGATCGACGCCGTCTGCGTCTCCGGACTCGGGCCCGCCGTCGTTGCGGAATCGACGGGTGGTCACGTCCGCGGCCCGGCGATCCTCTACGGCGTCGACACGCGAACCGGCGAGCAGATCGAGCAGCTGAACCGCGACATCGGCCCGGCCCGCATCCTGGAGCGTGGCGGCACCGAGCTGTCCTCTCAGGCCGCGGGCGCCAAGCTCCTGTGGCTGGCCCAACACGGCGCCCTCGAACCCGGGGACCGGTTCTTCTCGTCCCACACGTTCGTCACGTGGCGGCTCACCGGGACGTACTACCTGGACCACCAGACCGCGAGCCAGTTCGACCCGTTCTACGACATGCAGGCGGGGGCATGGGCCCACGACTGGGCCGAGACCTTCCTGCCCGGGTGCGAGCTGCCGCAGCTGCGCTGGCCCGGCGAGATCATCGGTCAGGTGTCCACCGCCGCGGCCGCGCGGACGGGGCTGGTCGCCGGCACGCCCGTCCTCGCTGGAACGATCGACGCCTGGGCCGAGGCGTACTCGGTCGGCACGACGGCGCCCGGCGACGCGATGCTCATGTACGGCTCGACGGTCTTGGCGATCTCCTCGCTCGCGGGCTTCTGGAGCCACTCGGGGCTCTGGGCGACGACGGGGCTCACGCCCGGCTCGCACACCCTGGCCGCGGGGATGTCGACGAGCGGTTCCCTGATGTCGTGGATCCGCGACCTCTGCAGCGGGCAGTCGTACGAGGCCCTCATCGGGCAGGCCCGCGCGGTGCCGCCGGGGTCCGACGGCCTGCTGATGCTGCCTTATTTCGCCGGCGAGCGGTCCCCGGTCTCGGACCCGAAGGCGCGCGGCGTCATCGCCGGGCTGACGCTTGGCCACGGTCCGGGGCACCTCTTCCGCGCCGGGTACGAGTCGATCGCTTTCGGGGTCCGCCAGATCCTAGATCTGCTGGGCGACGCCGGCGCCGCGCCGACCCGGATCGTGGCGGTCGGCGGCGGGACCCAGGGCGGGCTGGGGCCGCAGATCGTCTCGGACGTCTGCGGCGTCGAGCAGCACGTGCCCCGCACCGTCATCGGCGCCAGCTACGGTGATGCGCTCCTCGCCGCGCAGGCGGTCGGGCTTGCGAAGGCCGATGAGAACTGGTGCAGCATCGACCGGATCATCACGCCGGATCCGGGGCACCGCGCCGACTACGACGACCTCTACCCGAACTACGCCCGGCTCTACTCGTCGACGCGGCCCATCGTTCACGACCTCGCGGACTTCGCCGCCGCCCGCGAATCGTAGGCTGGTTGCATGTCCTCCAGCATCGAGAACGAGTCGCGCTGCCCCTGCGGCGCCGGCGAGACCTACGGCCAGTGCTGCGGCCGCTTCCACGCGGGGGCCGCCGCGCCGACCGCCGAGGCCCTCATGCGCTCGCGTTACTGCGCGTACGCGCTCCTGGCGCGCGACCCGCAGCGCTTCGGCGCCTACCTGCACGCGACGTGGGACCCAGCGACCCGTCCCCGGCTCGCCGAGCTGCGCGAGCCGGGCCCCGAGTGGGTTCGCTTGCAGGTCCTCACCACGACGGGCGGCCCGTTCGATGACGCCGCCACCGTCGAGTTCGTCGCCCTACATCGGGACGACGACGGCGCCCGCCACCGCATGCACGAGCTCAGCCGGTTCCGCCGCGACGACGGCCGCTGGCTCTACATCGACGGCGACGTTCGCTGAGCGGCGCTGCGCGTACGCCACCGCCGCGCTCGCTCCCGTCAGTGGTGGCCGGCTGTCAGCTCAGCGTTCGAGCGTGACCGTGCGCAGGTCCAGGCGACGCAGTACGACGTCGGCGGCCTCCGGGTCCGTGCCCGGCGCCTTTCGCGCGGCGAGGACTTCGCGGCGGGCGGCGTCGAGGGCCTCGCGCTGGACCTGGTCCATGACCGCGAGGGTCTGGCGCAGCAAATGCATCTTCTTCGGATCGGACTCGGCGTCGGTTTCGAGCAGCGTGTGCAGCGACTCCATGCGCTTGGCGAGCACCGCTCGGCGTTCCGGCGACAGCTTCTGCGCGGCCGTGGAGTTCTTCACGGCGTCGAGCGCGACCGCCTGGGCCCGCCGGGCCAACAAGTGCTCCTGGCGCTCGAGGTCGGCGCGATCGTCGGGCAGCTTGAGCCGGCGCATGAGCGCGGGCAGCGTCAGACCCGGCACCACCAGGGTCACGAGCAACACGGCGCACGCGGCCGCGATCACGAAGTTCCGGCCCTCCAGCGGCTCGCCGGCCGTCGTCGTCGTGGGCAGGGCGAGCGCAAGCGCGAGCGTCGCCAGCCCGCGCATGCCGCACCACGTGAGCACCAGGACCTCCTTGAGCGAGCCGGGAACCTTGTTCCGGCGCTCGGTCCCACCGAGCCGGAGGATCCCGTACATCCACCCGAAGCGGACGAGCAGCACAGCCACGCACACCACCAAAATGCCGGGAATGAACCCAAGCAGGTCGGCACCCTCGTCCTCGATGACGTAGCGCATCTCGATCCCGACCAAGCCGAACGCGACGCCGGTGGTCAGCAATTCCACGACCTCCCAGAACGACGCGCGCGTCAGCCGCTCCTCGGAATCCTGCGGGCGGGCGCGCCGTCCCAGCTCGAGCGCGGTGACGACGACGGCGACGACGCCCGAGCAGTGCAGCTCCTCGGCCAGCAGATACACGGCGTACGGCGCGACGAGCGTCGTCGCGGAGCGGGCGACGAGGTTCGGCACGAACCGGTTCAGCGCGCCGACGAGCCAGGCCATGCCCAGGCCCAGGACACCGGCGCCGGCCGCGCCGAGCAGGAACGCGGGGATCACGCCCCAGCCGACCTCGCCGCCGCTGACGGCCGCGGCGACGGCGGCCTGGAAGATGACAATCGCCATCGCGTCGTTGAAGAGGCCCTCGGTCTGCAGCGTCGAAACGAGGCGGCGGGGCATGTTCACCTTGCCGGCGACGGCCTCGACGGCCACGGGGTCCGGCGGGGCAACGATCGCACCCAGGGCGATCGCGGCCGGCAGCCCGATGGCCGGGACGATCCACCACGCGAGCCCGGCGACGACGGCGACCGTCGCCACGATGAGGAGGACGGCCAGCAGGATCAGGCTGCGCCAGCGGAGCCGGAAGACCGACCACGAGCTGCGCTGCGCGGCCGCGAAGAGCAGCGGCGGCAGGAACAACGGCAGGATCAACTCCGGGTCGATCCGGATCTCCGGGATGAACGGCAGGAAGGCGATGCCGGCCGAGAACAGCAGCATGAGCACCGGGTAGGGCAGGCGGATGCGTTCGCCGAGCCCGACGACGAGGACGGTGCCGAAGAGGAGGCCGATGAGCAGGATCAGGAAGTCCATGGGCCCAATCTATTGCACGCCGCCGGAGAGGCGGGCGCAGAGGACGAATAGCTGGCTAGATGCGGCTGGTTCGTCTCATCGCTTCCGTAGGATGATGCCATGTTCGAATCGCGCGGCGCCCTCGGAGTTCTAAGAAACCAACGTCCCGGAACACACGGCGTGGGCGGTATGGAGCTGTTCTTCGACCTCGTCTACGTTTTCACCATCATCCAGCTCTCCCACTTCCTCTTGCACCACCACTCGTGGCAGGGGGCGGCCGAGGCCGCGGTCCTCTTCGCCGCCGTCTGGTGGGGGTGGAACTACACCGCCTGGGCCATGAACTGGCTGGATCCGCAGCACGCGGCGGTCCGGGTGCTGCTGGCGTTTCTCATGCTGTGCGCCCTGGGGATGGCGATCGCGATTCCCGAGTCGTTCGGCGAGCGAGCGTGGCTGTTCGTCGGCGCCTACGTGACGTTCCAGATCGTGCGCAGCGCCTTCATGGTGCTCGCGTTCCGGGGCCAGCAGATGGGGAAGAACTACGCTCAGCTGCTGGCCTGGAGTGGCCTCGCGAGCGTCGTCTGGATCGCCGGGGCGGCCGCACCGGAGGAGTACCGGCTCGCGATCTGGGCGCTCGCGGTAGTCGTCGACTATGCCGGGCCGCTCGTCGGATTCTGGCTGCCGGGGGTGGGCACGAGCGACATGAGCACGTGGCCGCTCGACGAGCCGCACCTGGCGGAGCGCAGCCGGCTGGTGTTCATCATCGCCCTCGGCGAGTCGATCCTCATCCTCGGCGGCGTCCTCCTGGAGGCGGAGTTGAGCCCGGCGGTCGTGACGGCGGCCGTGATGGGCTTCTGCGCGATAGTGATCCTCTGGTGGTTGTACTTCTCGGCGCGACACGGCAACGCTGACCACGAGGCGCCGGCTCTCGACAAGGCATCTCAGGTGGCTCGAGCCGCGTACGCGTATGCGCATGCATTCATGGTGGCCGGGGCGATCGTGGCCGCCGTCGCGGTCGAGCTCGTGGTGGCGCACCCGCTGGACAACGAGGGGTGGCCGGTCGCGCTCACACTGTCCGCCGGGCCAGCGCTCTACCTGCTGGGCAATATCGTCTTCGTCGCCGCGCACACCGGCCGCGCGCCGACGTCGCGCATCGTGGCGCTGGGCCTGCTCGCGTTGGTGGTGCCGTTGAACGCGGCGCTGATCAACCTGCTCGCGGGAGCGGTGGTCACCGTCATCCTGCTAGGCCTCCTGCTGTCCACAGTGACCCTGCGCCAGTCTTCTCGGCCGGAGGTGCCGGCGCACTGATGGAGGACCGCGCAGCATCGACGACGCAGAGAAGGTGAGGAACGGGTGAAGGTGATGAACCCCTTGGAGGAGCTCTCGCTCGCCCAGCTCAGGCAGCGCAAGAGCCTGAAATGGCGGGCCCACCCCGACGACGTACTGCCGCTCTGGCTGGCCGAGATGGACGTGCCCCTGGCACCTGCGGTGGCCGAGGTGCTGCACGAGGCCATCGCGATCGGCGACACCGGCTACCCGGCCGGGCACGCCTTCGCCGACGCGGTGCGGGACTTCGCGATCCGACGCTGGAAATGGGACGGGATCGACTCTCGGCGGGTCACGTTGGTCCCCGATGTGATGACGGGCGCCGTGCAGGTTCTGCGCCTGGTCACGGATCCCGGCGACGTCGTCGTCGTGAACTCTCCCGTGTACGCGCCTTTCTACGCGTACGTCACGCACAATGACCGGCGGATCCTCGAGGCGCCACTGGGGACGGATCTGCGGATCGACCTCGACACGCTTGAGGACGCGTTCCGGCGGGCCCGCTCCGGAGGCGGAAAGGCCGCCTTCCTCATGAGCAATCCGCACAATCCAACCGGAACCGTGCACACGGCTGCCGAGCTGACGGCCGTCGCGGAGCTCGCACGCCGGTACGGGGTGCGCGTCGTGGCTGACGAGATCCACGCGCCGCTGGTGCTCCCCGGCGCGAGCTTCACGCCCTACCTCAGCGTGACTGGCGGCGAGGACGCGTTTTCCCTCATGTCGGCGACCAAGGGCTGGAACCTCGCCGGGCTCAAGGCGGCCCTGGCCATCGCGGGGCCGGAGGCGGCCGCCGATCTGCGCCGGATGCCGGAGGAGGTCGGGCACGGGGCGTCGTACCTCGGCGTCATGTCGCACACGACGGCGTTCGAGCACGGGGACGCGTGGCTCGACTCCCTGCTCGCCGGGCTCGACGCCAACCGGACCCTCCTGGGAGAACTCGTCGCCGAGCACTTGCCGGGCGTGCGCTACCACGTGCCTGAGGGGACCTACCTGGCCTGGCTCGACTGCCGCGCCCTGGGGCTGGAGCCGGAGACCGCCTCGGCGGAACCCGCCGTCGTCACGGAGCTCGCCGGGCCGGCCAAGTTGTTCCTCGACGAGGCCAGGGTGGCCCTCAGCTCGGGGCACGTCTTCGGTCCGGGAGGCGCGGGGTACGTGCGCCTCAACTATGCGACGTCGCAGGCCATCCTGACGGAGGCGATCACGCGGATGGGATCGGCGGTGCGGGCCAGGGGGTGATGCCCGCGCGACTCAGCCGGCGACCACGTCGTCGGCCAGCTCGGGCACGGCTCGCAGGCCCGCCAGCCCGCGGATCTCCTCCGCGGCCAGCCGGAGGTTGAGGACGGGGACCACCGGCAGCGCGGACGACAGTTCCGCCACGAACGGCTCCTCCTGGGCGCGCCGGCGGGCCATGAAGTCACCGGCGGTTGCGGGGGAGCGCTTGTTGACCACGAGCGAGCGCACCCCGATGCCCAGGGCGCGCAGCTGCCCGGCGAACTCAATCGTCTCGGCCACGGGCAGCCGCTCGGCGGCGAGCACCAGGACGAAAGCCGTGCGTTCCGCGTCCGCCAGGAGCTCCCGCAGCCGGGCGAACCGTTTCCTGCGCCGGGTCAGCACGGACCGGATCCGCGCGTCGCGGGTCTCGGCGGCCCCGGACTCGCCGCCGAGCCCGACCAGGGCTGCGCCGAACTTCTCGCTCGCCTCCCGCCGCTTGAGCAGCCCGTCCGTCCACGCCGTCATCATCTCCGGCAGCTCCATGAGCCGCGCGGTGTGCCCCGACGGGGCCGTGTCGAACACGACGACGTCGTAGCCGGTCTCCGGACCGCCGGCGACCTGCTCGGTCAGTTCCGCGATCCGCTCGAGCACCGAGGCCTCGTGCGTGCCGGGCGCCTCGGCCGCGAGCCGCAGGTACTTGTCGACCTCGCGGTGCAGGTGTTCGGGCATGAGCGCACGGATCGTCGCCCCAACCTCTCGCAGGTGTTTTGCCGTGGCCGCCGCCGGGTCCAGCTCGAGCGCGTCGAGCCGGCCCGCGCCGGAGGCGCCGTCGTCGTGCTGGATCAGGGCGGTGGGGACGTCGCCAAGCCGGACGCCGAAAAGGTGGCCCAGGTTGTGGGCCGGGTCGGTCGAGACGAGCAGGACGCGCCGGCCGGCGTCGGCCTCGGCGACCGCGGTCGCGGCGGCGAGCGTTGTCTTGCCGACGCCGCCCTTGCCGGAGAAGAACACGACGCGCGCGCCGGCGGCGAGGGCGGTCAGGTCAGCGGGCATGCGGTCCTTTCAGCAGCAGGAGATCGAATCGAGCGGCGAGCGGTCCATGCCCATGCGCCGGTGCCAGTCGTGGAAGTTCTCGTACACGACGGGCAGCAGCTCGAGGGTGTAGTAGCCCGCCGGGTTGGGCACGCCGAGCGACTCGGAGAGCACCAGCATCATGAACAGGTCCTCCTCGTCGCGCTTGGCGCGCGCGAGGGTCCGCCGGTACGGCGCGTAGTAGAACTCGCGCAGCCCGGCGGTGAACCCCGCCAGCCGGCCCATGCCTACGCCTCCCGTCCGCTCGGCGAGACCCGTCCGGTAGGACGACGACGGCTCACCGCCGCTGCTCGGCGTCGGCGGTTTCCTCCTCGTCGAGGTCCTCGAGCGGCCCCGCACGGCGGGCCCGGTTCATCGCGGCGACGGCCTCGATGATGACCCAGATCGCGGCGATCAGGATGATGACGTCGAGGACCAGCAGCAGCCAGTTGCCGGCCGAGTAGAACTGGCCCATCTGTACGAACAGCGCGATCACGCTCATGACCAGCACGAACGTCAGCGGGATGAGCGCCGGCAGCACCGGGCGGCGCTTGCGGATGAGCATGACCGCGACGATCGAGAGCGTCAGGCCCGCCAGGATCTGGTTGGTGGTGCCGAAGAGCGGCCAGATCAGCATGCCGCCGGAGCCGTCGGCGCCGGCGGAGAACGTCAGGCCGACGGTGATGACGAGGACGATCAGGGTCGCGGGCAGGGGCTTGAGGCGGAAGCCGGCGATCTGCCCCATCTCCGAGACCACGAAGCGCTGCAGGCGGATGCCGGTGTCCATCGTGGTCGCGGCGAAGAGCACGGCCATGGTCGCCAGGATCGTGCCGGAAAGGGATGCGGGGATGCCGAGGCCCTGATTGACGATCGCCCCGCCGCCGGTGACGAACGCGCCCACGCCGCCCTCGCCGAAGGCCGAGTAGACCTCTTCCCACGCGGCGACCGTCTGGAAGCCGGCGGAGACGGCGATCACCGTGCCGAGCGCCAACAGGCCCTCGCCGACGGCGCCGAAGTAGCCCACGAACCGGGCGTCGGTCTCCTTGTTGAGCTGCTTCGCCGTCGTGCCGGAGGCGACGATTCCGTGGAAGCCGGAGATCGCCCCGCACGCGATGGTGACGAACAGCAGCGGCACGATCGAGGGGGTGCCTTCGGGCACGTTGGTGTTGAACGCCGGCGCCATCATGGACGGGCCGGAGATGATGATCGCCGCGTAGAGGATGCCGAGCGCGATGAACAGCTGCAGGCCGTTGATGTAGTCGCGCGGCTGCAGCAGCATCCAGACCGGCAGCAGCGAGGCGATGCCCGCGTAGAGGAACAGGACGACGATCCAGAACGCGTTGGCGCTCAGGCCCATGATCGTGTCCGGCAGGATGATCGGGAACGCGTCACCGAGCAGCATGAGCGCGTAGAGCGCGACGACGCCGACGATCGAGACGACCGGCAGCGACCACTTGAGCTTGTAGATCGCCTGTCCGATCAGCAGCGCGACGACGACGGCGCCCCACGCCGGGATGACCGCCGTCGGGGTGGTGACCAGCAGGTTGGAGATGACGACGGCGAAGGCCGCGTTGACCATGAGCAGGACCAGGAAGATGACCACGAGGAACAGGTTGCGCCCGTGGCGGCCGATGTAGCGGCCGGCGAGCGTGCCGATCGACTGGCCCTTGTGCCGGTTGGAGGCCCAGAGGGCGCCGAGGTCGTGCATGCCGGCGAAGAAGATCGTGCCGAGGGTGACCCAGAGCAGGGCCGGCAGCCAGCCCCAGATGACAGCGATCGCCGGTCCGACGATCGGGGCGGCGCCGGCGACGGACGTGAAGTGGTGGCCCCACAGCACGTACTTGTTGGTCGGGACGTAGTCGATGCCGTCCTCGAGCTCGTGGGCCGGCGTCTTGAAGTCGGGGTCGAGAGCGTAGACCTTCTTGGCCAGGAATTTGGAGTAGAACACGTAGCCCGCGACGATCATCGCGATGCCTATCAGTGCCAGAACGACGGAGTTCACGGCGGCGCCTCCTCATTGAGCGGTGCGAGTGGTAAGGGTACGGTCGCGGCCGGGCGTTAGCCCCGAACCGAGTTGTGACCTCATGGCTTGCCTCCCAGAGTACGCGTTTCGTGCAGCGGGTCACATGAGGGGCGCGGGGTTCGAGTCGGGATGCCTTGTCGACGATGGAGGGACGCCGGCGCTCCCTGTTGCATGTCGCGTGGTGTCGTTAGGGTGGGGGCAACAGCGGTGACGACAGGTGGGAGAAGACCATGGGATCGAAACGTAAACAGTCGCCTAGGGGGGGGAGGACACCTGTCGCGGGGATGGTGATGATCGCCGCGCTCGCCCTGGCTGCTTGCGCGGGGAACACGGAGGAGCCGGCCTCGAGTTCCGTGCCGCCAGACGCGAGCTCGTCCCAGGCGCCCGCGACGGATTCCACGTCGGCCGAGGGCGAGGGACTCTTCGGCGACTGGGAAGAACCCGCGCTGTGGTGGATCGTCGAGAAGTACGACGACGCATTCGTTCTGGCCGGTGCAGCAGGCATCTTCGACGACGGCGGCGTCACAAGCACGAGAACGGACCAGCAGGTCCCGCTCGACACGAGTGAACTCGAAGTCCACGTCTACTGCACGCCGGTCGGCGCGATGGGTGCGTTGGAGGCGAATTCCCATCGGACGGACATCACGTGCCCCGGCACGGAGGACCCGCAGATCGTCCGCGTGAGCGCGGAAGGCCTCGAGACAAGCTCCGACTTGTCGTGGAATTTGACGCTCGACGAGACCGACGAGGACTGGCGGCAGGCTGTCGTCTTCCTGCCCACCGATTCCTAGCCGTCCAGTTGTCCAGGGTACGTGTTCCGTGCAGCGGGTCACATGAGGGAGACGGTCCATAGTCTTCGGGCGCACCTCGGCGTATTCAGTGGCAACTTCACCATCGACTGGGCCTTGCTGCCGATACCTACCGTAGGAACGGTGCCGCCAGGAGGGCTCTTGGGACCACGGAACGGAATGCCGTCGTGTGGTGGGCTTTATGGATGTCAGGGCGGATCCGGCCCCAACAACCGGCACGTCATTGGCGACGGATTTGAGTGGAACTCTGGTGAATGCCCTGCAGTGTCGCTAGGGTATGGCACATAGTGTTGCCAGCAGTTCAGAGGGGGACGATGGTGTCGGGGCGGTTGCGTTCGCTGCGACGTGTCACGGCCATCGCGGGCGCTTTCATGCTCGCTGTCGGTGCACTAGCCGGATGCACGGGACAGCCGGAGGGGGAGTAGACCGCGAGTGCATCCGCGGTCTCCCCGGGCACGGGGGAGTCGTCCGGGGCACCTTCAGAGCCCGACCTGGAGGAACTGCTGGAGACCAGCTTCCACACGGTCATCGATGAGCATCGAGCCGACTTGATCTTGGCCATGACCGCCCACGGGAAGACGACAACGGTCGAGCGCTCGGGGCGGGATGTAGCCGCACTGTTCCTGCCCGGTCGGAGCTGACGACCGCGGCCGCGCGTTGGATCGAGTTCATGTGCGAGTTGCCCCGTTTTCGGAGGCGACACGCCGAGCATGCCGGGCATTCCAAGGGCGCGTCGGAATCGAAAACGGGGCAACCCGCACTCTACGTCCGCTATGCCGGCAACGGGAGGGTCTCGGCGACCGCCAGCAGTCGTCTCCGCAGCACATCGGCACGCTGCGCGAACTCCTTCTGCAGCCGCACGTACTCGGCTTTGCCCTCCGGCGTCTCGATCCGGATCGGCGCGTAGCCCCAGTCCTCCAGGTCGTAGGGGGACGCCCGCATGTCCATGGTCCGCACGTCCCACGCGAGCTCGAAGCAGTCCATGACCAGCTCGCTCGGCACCGCCGGGGTCAGCTTGTACGCCCACTTGTAGAGGTCCATGTTCGCGTGCAGGCAGCCGGGCTGCTCGAGGTCGCGCTGGCTCTCCCGGGTCGGCTGCAGCTCGTTGAGTGGCACCGCCTCCGGCGTGTAGAAACGGAACGCGTCGAAGTGCGTGCAGCGGATCCGGTGCTCCTGAACCACTTGGTCCGTCCCGGCGGCGCCGAGCCGCAGTCGCAGGTACTCGTGCCGGATCCCGTTGCTTTCCGATTTGTACGCCATCGCCCACTCGTGCAGCCCGAAGCACGCGAAGTTCCCCGGCCGGCTTGCCGTGCCCGCCAGGATGATGCGCGCGAAGCGGATGGCCTCAGCCCGGGCGGCGCCGAACGCCTCCAGATCGATGCCCACGCCGTTGTCGTGCTCCGTGTAGAACTTCCACTGACGCCGCTGCGCGGCGGCTGCGCCCTCCAGCACGACGCCGGCGCCCGGGTGCCAGCGCTGCAGCTGGCCGGGCTTCTGGGTGTAGTAGGTGAAGAGGAAGTCCTCCACGGGGTGCTTCTGCTGCCGCATCCGGCGCTCGAGGAAGGGCGCGGCGAAGCGCTCCACGCGGGCCTCGTAGGCGGCGGCGCGCGGAAGCCATTCGGATTCGGGGAGGGAGAGCATCCCCACCATTCTAGGAGCCGGGCGGGCCGAGGTCAGGTCGCGTCCCAGACCTCACGGTAGAACGCGATCCGCTCCGCGTCGGGTTCGACGCCGTAGCCGGCGTACACGAGGTCCTCGTAGCCGGGGCCGTAGTTCCAGACCGTGCTCCACGCCGCGATCGAGAGATCCGCCCAGAAGTCGGCGACGCCGAGCGTCCCGAGATCCACGTGGGCGCTCCAGTCTCCGTCCTCGTCGATGAGGGTGTTCGGGGCGCAGGCGTCGCCGTGGCAGACGACGAGCCGGTCGACTCCCGGCGCCGCATCGGCCAGCTCACGACCGCGCGCCGGATCCTTCGCGGCGGCCAGGCGCGACTCCAGCGACCAGTCGAAGGGGCAGCCGCGCACGGGCAGCGCGTCATGCAGGGCCCGGAGACCGGCGCCGATCGCACGCGCCGCCTGCTCCGGACGGGCGACCCAGCGGGGCGACACCGCGGACTCGCCCGGAACCGCGGCCGTGACGAGCAGCTGCGCGCCGTCGTCGTACCGGGCGACGCGCACGGGGCGGGGGACCGGCGTGAACGGGGCCGCCCACTCCAGGCGCTCGGCCTCGTCGCGCAGGTCGACGCCGGCGGCGGCCGGGGAGAACTTGGCGTACTCGACGGCGCCGGAGCCCGGCTCGAGCCGGAACGTCAACCCGCCGAGCTGGTTGAGCCAGACGGGCACGAGGCGCTCGCCGCCGGCGCCGCGGCTGGCGGCGTACTCGGCCACGGGTGCGGGCACCGCGACGTCACGCGGCGGCGCGGCGGCCAGCGGTTGGTAGTTCATGAGGCTCCTGGGGTCGGTGCGTTCAGCCTAGCCCGGCACCGGATCGTCAGGCGCGCGTCACGGCGGGTTCACGCGGCCGTTGACCGCGCGGGGCACGGTGGAGACATGGCAAATATCTCGCGTCGTTCTCTGGTCCTGGGTTCGTTGGCCGCCGGTGCAACCGGCCTGGCCGCGGTCGTCACCGCCACCCCGGCCGGAGCCTCCGGCCTGCTCCGCGCCACGGCGCCCTCGCTCGTCCGCTCGCGGCTAAGCCTGCCCTCGGGCATCCAGTTCGGAGATGCCGGCACGGACTCCGCTGTGCTGTGGTCGCGGTCCTCAGGTCCCGGGCGGCTCGTGGCGTCCTTGCGCGCGGTCGACGCCGACGGCAACGTCATCCGCGGCAAGGGTGCCTTCAGCCGCACGCTTCGCGGCGGGTGGGCGACGGAGGAATCCGACTTCACGGCGAAGATCGCCGCCTCGCAGCTGCCCTCCGGTAGCCGGTTCGCCGTCACGATGGCGTTCGAGGACGAGCACGGCACGCTCGGCGAGGCCGCCGACGGCACGTTCACGACGGCGGCCGGGCCCAACGCCGCGGGCCGCACCCCGGCGCACGGTGGAGAGGTGCCGCGCGGGCAGAGCTTCGTCTGGACGGGTGACACGGCCGGCCAGGGGTGGGGCATCAACGAGGAGATCGGCGGCATGTTCGCGTACTCGGCGATGCGGGCGACGAAGCCGGACTTCTTCGTCCACTCCGGCGACACCGTCTACGCCGACGGCCCGCTAGAGGAGACCGTCGTCGAGCCCGACGGCCAGATCTGGCGCAACCTGGTGACCGAGGAGGTCTCCAAGGTCGCCGAGACCCTCGACGAGTTCCGCGGCAACCACCGCTACAACCTCATGGACGCCAACGTGCGCGCCTTCTACTCCGAGGTTCCCGTCATCGCCCAGTGGGACGACCACGAGACGACCAATAACTGGTGGCACGGCGAGATCCTCGAGGATGACCGCTACACCGTGCGCGACGTCGACACGCTCGCCGCCCGCGGCCGCCGCGCGTGGCAGGAATACCAGCCGATCGCGGACCCGCGGGCCATGGCGCGCGGCACCGGATTCGAGCTGGCCCGCATCTACCGGAAGATCGAACGCGGTGCCCAGCTGGACCTCTTCTGCCTCGACATGCGCACCTTCAAGGGCGAGAACACGGCGGGGCTCGAGCCGCATGCGACGAGCATTTTCGGCGAGGAGCAGCTGCAGTGGCTCATCAAGGGGGTGAAGAACTCCAAGGCCACGTGGAAAGTGATCCTCGCGGACCTGCCGCTGGGCATCATTGTGCCCGACGGCGACGCGCAGGAGTCGATCGCCAACGCCGACCACGGCGCGCCGCTGGGCCGCGAGCTCGAGCTGGCCCGGCTGCTGAAAGCGTTCAAGGCCGCGGGTGTGAAGAACATCGTCTGGCTGACGGCCGACGTGCACTACTGCGCCGCGCACCACTACTCACCCGAGCGCGCGGCCTTCACCGACTTCGACCCGTTCTGGGAGTTCGTCGCGGGCCCCATCAGCGCTGGCTCCTTCGGCCCGAACAAGATGGACGGCACGTTCGGCCCGGAGGTCGTCTTCGCGAAGGCCGGCGAGCGGCCCAACCAGTCCCCGCGTAACGGGAAGAGCCAGTTCTTCGGCCACGTCGCGCTCGACGCGGCCGACACCTTCACGGTGAGCCTGCGTAACGGGCTCGGGGAGACGGTCTTCTCGAAGACGCTGGTTCCCGAGCGGTAGGTCCCGGCTGCGCGAAGAGGGCCCGCCCCGGCGCCGCGTGGCGCTGGGACGAGCCCTCCGTCGTCGTTATGGGCGATGCAACCGCCCGGGCATCGCCTGAAACGACGACGCCGGGTTTGGCACCGGGATCAGCGGCCGGTGCCGCCGTAGACCGTGGCCTCCACGTCGGTGTCCAGACCGAACGCGTTGTGCACGGCGCGGACGGCGGCGTCGAGCTTGTCCGCGTGGGTGATCACGGAGATGCGGATCTCGGAGGTGGAGATCATGTCGACGTTCACGCCGGCCTCGTGCAGGGCGTGGAAGAACTTGTAGGAGACGCCCGGGTTCGAGCGCATGCCGGCGCCGATGAGGCTCAGCTTGCCGATTTGGTCGTCGTACTCGATGCCTTCGAAGCCGACGCGCTCCTGGGCGTCGCGCAGGGCGTCCAGCGCGTCCTTGCCCTCGACTATTGGCAGGGTGAAGGAGATGTCCGTCTTGTCCTTGCCGGAGGTGGAGACGTTCTGGACGATCATGTCGATGTTGGAGTGCGCGCCGGCGATCACGCCGAAGATCTCAGCGGCCTTGCCGGGGACGTCGGGGACGCCGACCACGGTGACCTTCGCCTCGGAGCGGTCGTGTGCAACGCCGGAGATGATGGGCTGTTCCAAGGGTTCTCCCTCTTGAATCTTGATCTTGTCGTCTGGGCTGGGCAGCACCCACGTGCCCTCGTTCGTGCTGAAGGAGGACCGCACGTGCAGCGGCACCCCGAAGCGGCGCGCGTACTCGACGCAGCGCAGGTGGAGGATCTTCGCGCCGGAGGCAGCCAGCTCGAGCATCTCCTCGCTGGAGATCTTGTCGATCTTCTGTGCGGACGCCACGATGCGCGGGTCCGCCGTGTAGACGCCGTCGACGTCCGTGTAGATCTCGCACACATCGGCATTCAGGGCTGCGGCCAGGGCCACCGCGGTGGTGTCGGAACCGCCGCGGCCCATGGTGGTGACGTCGTTGCTGTCAGGGCTCATGCCCTGGAACCCGGCGACGATCGCGACGTAGCCGCGGTCCACCGCCTGGCGAACGCGCTGCGGGGACACATCGATGACGCGCGCCTTGCCGTGCACGGCATCGGTGATCATGCCGGCCTGGCTGCCGGTGAAGGACACGGCCTTCGCGCCGAGCCCGTCGATCGTCATGGCCAGTAGGGCCATCGAGATGCGCTCGCCCGCGGAGAGCAGCATGTCCATCTCGCGGGCCGGCGGCTCGGTGGTGAGCTGCCCGGCGAGGTCGAGCAGGTCGTCCGTGGTGTCGCCCATGGCCGAGACCACGGCGACGACGTCGTGCCCGGCCGCCTTCGTGTCGATAATTCGGCGGGCGACGCGTTTGATGCCCTCGGCATCGGACACGGACGATCCGCCGAATTTCTGCACAATCAGGCTCATGCCGCAGCACTCTCCCAGGGGTTGGTCTTCCTGCGCCGGACTGCGGCGCCGTGCCTCATGACACTGCCGAACAGTCTAGCGAGCAGGAGTCGGCGCCGCCGTGTTCGATGACCCTAAAAGGTCATATTCGCCGCGTGAGATTTCATACCGTGGGAGGTACTGGCAACGCACGCTCGTTGCCTAAGGTTGAGAGTGCGGGGCCGACGTGGCCCGCAGCAACACATGAAGCATCAGGAGGACCGCCGTGCCAGACGCACCCACTTCAGTCGAGCCGACGTCAGCGCAGCACGACGCCGGTATCGTCGCCACGGGTCTGGCCCGCGCCTTCGGCGCGGTGCAGGCCGTGAAGCAGATCGATTTCGCAGCCCGTCCGGGGGAGGTGACCGCCCTGATCGGCCCCAACGGTTCGGGGAAGACCACGCTGCTGCTCATGCTCGCGTCGCTGCTCAAGCCGGACGCCGGCACCCTGCACATCGGCGGGCTCGACGTCGCTTCGGATCCGCGCGGGGTCCGCCCCATGATCGGTTGGATGCCCGACACCCTCGGCGTCTGGGAGGCGCTCACCGCCCGCGAGATCCTCGTCTCGATCGGCAAGCTCTACGGGATGGACCGCGCCACCTCGGAGGCCCGAGCCGACGACCTGCTTGAGCTCGTTAAGCTGACCGATCTGGCGGCCCAGCCGTCGCGCGTCCTCTCGCGCGGACAGCAGCAGCGGCTCTCGCTCGCGCGGGCCCTGATGAACGACCCCTCGGTCCTGCTGCTCGACGAGCCGGCCTCCGGTCTCGACCCGGGAGCGCGCATCGATCTGCGCAACCTCCTGCGCAAGTTCGCCGGCGAGGGCCGCACCGTCGTCGTCAGCTCCCACGTCCTGTCGGAACTTGACGAGATCGCCGACGCCGCCGTTTTCGTCGCCGCCGGGCGCACCGTCCGGAACCAGACGGTCAAGGAGGCCGACGAGCAGAAGCGCGGATACAGCGTGCGCGCACTCGACCAGGAGGCATTGCTCGACGGGCTGACCGCCCAGGGCGTGCTCTACAGTGTGCCGGCCGGTCAGCGCCGGGCCGAGGCACTCGTCGAGGTCGCCACCGAGGCGCAGGCCGCCGACGTGCTGCGCCGGCTCATCGAGCACGGCGTCGCCGTCACGGCGTTCGCCCCGACCGTCGGCGCCCTCGAGGAGACCTACATGAGCACCGTCTACGAACACGAAAGCGGCAATTCCGCTGCGGCACCGAAGGAGGCAGGCAAGTGAAACTCGGATACTTCGCGGGTGTCGGCACCGTTGTCGAACTCGAGCTGAAGCAGCGCCTGCGCTCTAAGAGCTGGTACATCATGCTGGCTGTCTGGTTCGCCGTCATCGCGCTCGTCACCGGCCTCGCGGCCTATACCGCGTCACCATCAGTTGACGGCGGCATGGGGGGCGAGGGCACCGGCCAGCTGATGTTCGAGCTCGTGGCGGGCTTTGTTCTGCTCTTCGGGCTGCTCGTCGTACCCGCACTCAGCGCCAACTCCATCACCGGGGACCGTTCCGGCGGCACGCTCGCCGTCCTGCAGAACACGCTCCTCACGCCCGGTCAGATCCTCTGGGGCAAGTGGCTGGCCGCGTGGATCGCGGCACTCGCGTTCCTGGTGGTCACGCTGCCGATGATCGCGTGGGCCATGTCCTACGGCGATGTGTACCTGCCCGCCGTGCCCATCATCCTGCTCATGATCGCCATCGAGCTCGGCGTCGCGTGTGCCATCGGCGTCGGCATCTCCGCCCGCGCCACCCGGCCCCTGTTCGCCGTCGTCTCCACCTACCTGGTGGTCGCGCTGCTGACGATCGGAACGCTCATCGCGTTCGGTCTCAGCCTGCGGTTCACGGAGGAGCAGGTCGTCGACTACGAGACCGTCAACCCGAAGGATCCCTGGTCGCAGGTCGAACACGACCCCGAGACGGGCATGCTGCTGGGCGAGGACGGCGAGCCGATGACGCCTGAGGAGGAAGCCGCGGCCCACGAAGAGTTCGAGAAATTTGTCTACCGTCCCGAGGACGAGATCTGCACCGACCGCTCCTACGAGCGCACCGTCATCCACACGGAGCGCACGGCCTGGCTGCTCGCCGCGAACCCGTTCGTCGTCGTCGCGGACACGGTCCCGCTGGATCCCGCCGAGAACGTCGACGACCAGTACTACTCTCCGGACGGCCCCATCGGTCTCATCCAGCTGGGCGTGCGCGGCGCGCAGGCCGGATTCGACAACGTGGACTGCGTCGACGGGGTGCGCCAGCCCGCCACGACTGAGGACCCGCGCGAGCTGACACCGATGTGGCCGCTGGGCCTCGGCGTCCAGGCGCTGCTCGCCGGTGTCCTGGTCTTCAGCGGGCGGCAGCGGCTGGTCACCCCGGCCGGCAAGCTCGCGGCGGGAACCCGCATCGCCTGAGGCCGGGCCCGCGGACCGGAGGCGCGTCGGAGACGACGAACCTCCGGTCCTTCCGCGTGAGCCACCGCGGACTTAGGGTTAGGCACATGATGTCTGAATCCGAGATGCTCACCCGGTACCTGCAAGAACAGCGCGAGGCCCTGCTCTGGAAGCTGGACGGGGTCGGCGAATACGACGCGCGCCGGCCGATGACCGCCACGGGGACGAACCTCCTCGGCCTCGTCAAGCACGTGGCCAGCATGGAGATCGAGTACTTCGGCGTCGCGTGTGGCCGCGCTTCGATCGAGAACCTGACATGGCTGTCGGAGACGGCCGAACCCAACGACGACATGTACGCGACCGCGGACGAGAGCCGCGAGTGGGTGGTGGACCTGTACCGGCGGGCGTGGGCGAACACGGACGCGGTGATCGCCGAGCTGGGGCTCGACGCTGAGGCGGTGGTCCCTTGGTGGGGCGAGAAGACCCGCCGCACGGACGTCCGGCGGTTGATCGTTCATATGATCGCGGAGACGGCCCGGCATACGGGGCACGCGGACATCGTCCGCGAACAGATCGACGGCTTCGCCGGCCTGTACGACGGCAACGACAACTTGCCCGACGACGACCGCGCGTGGTGGGACGCCTACCGAGCCAGGGTGCAAGCGGCGGCGGACGCGTTCGCCTAGCCGATGGCGCTGCGGCGTCCCTCGAAGGCGCGGCCAAGAGTGACCTCGTCGGCGTATTCGAGGTCGCCGCCCACCGGCAGGCCGGACGCCAGGCGTGTGACCTTGATCCCGAGCGACTTGAGCATCCGGGCTAGGTACGTTGAGGTCGCCTCGCCCTCGAGGTTCGGGTCGGTGGCGATGATGACCTCTTCGATCGTGTCGTCGTGCAGCCGGTTGAGCAGCTCCCGGATGTGCAGTTGCTCGGGCCCGACGCCGCCGATCGGATTGATGGAGCCGCCGAGCACGTGGTAGCGGCCGCGGAAGGAGCGCGTGCGCTCCACCGCCATGACGTCCTTGGACTCCTCCACGACGCACAGCACGGTCGCGTCGCGCCGGGTGTCGCGACAAATGTTGCACGTCTCCTGCTCGGTGACGTTGAAGCACACCTCGCAGAACTTCACCTTGTCCTTGACCGCGCGGATGGCGTCGGCGAGCCGATTCATGTCCTCCCGGTCCGCTTCCAGCACGTGGAAGGCGATGCGCTGGGCGGACTTCGGGCCGATGCCGGGGAGCCGGCCGAACTCGTCGATTAGGTCTTGAACTGCGCCTTCGTACACGAAACCTCACACTCGATTCGGATGCCGTCCGGCACCGTTGCGACGGCCCCTAGTTGAGAGGGGTGCCGTCGTTGTTGCGTTCGTCGATCAGGCGCCCGTTGAGGATCCGCTCGATCGCCGCGCGGCCGATCACGGTCGAATCCTCGATCGCGATGTCGTCGTCGCTCGGGACGAAGTCCGCGTCCGGGGTGGCGCCGTAGGAAGAGTTTACGGGCTGCCCACCGCGTAGTGGGTTCGGCGCCGCCGCGGGCCCGCCCTGCGGGTACGACGACGGTGCGCTCGTCCCGGGTGCCCCGGTGCCCGCACTCGTGTGCGTCGCGGGTGGCGACGCGCCGGGAGGCATCCCCGGCGCGGTCCCGTCAGCCTGCGCCTGGGCCAGTAGTTGCTGGTACCGGCTGAGCTTCTTAGCGGGGTCCCGACGCTCCGGGGCGGGTGCTGCCGGACGCTCGGCGGCCGGATCCGGGCGCATGGTCGCCGGCAGCCCGGTCCCCGCCCACGACGGCGGCGGGGGAGTCGGACCGGCGGGTGCCGGTGGGATGACCGGGGCG
>MLDA01000050.1 GCA_023896275.1 Kocuria rosea subsp. polaris
CCCCCGCTCCGGCACAGGACGAGGCGGTGAACTCCGCACCCGCTTCGTCGACATCCCAGGCGTCGATCGAGGCCGAGCCGGAACCGGCAACGCCTGAGGTCGAGGAGCCGGCGCCAGCCCCCGTGGACCAGCCAGTGGTCGAGGTGCCTGCGGGCGCCGCACCGCCGGTCGCCCCAGCCCCGGCGACTGTCCCGGCTCCCCCGGTCCCCGCGCCTGCACC
>MLDA01000051.1 GCA_023896275.1 Kocuria rosea subsp. polaris
TCGACTCACCCGGCTCAACAGCCGTCGGATCAACAGTCACCGTCGGCTCACCGGCGGCGTCGTCGTCGATCAGACCAGCATCGATGTTCTCAACAACCGGCGTCTCCTCGGTCAGCGTCACCACACCGGTGCGCCCGTCCTCCGGGTTCGCATCCGAATCGGTGGCGTCGTCACCCGAAGCAGCCTGCGGCGAGAAGGTCTTG
>MLDA01000005.1 GCA_023896275.1 Kocuria rosea subsp. polaris
GATGGTACTGCACTCGGGAGGGTGTGGGAGAGTAGGTCACCGCCGGACACTCATTGATAAGCGAGGGCCGGAACAACTGCGATGTTGTTCCGGCCCTCGTTTCGTTAACAGGAAAGTTCGCCTTCGTGAGTAGAGCAACAGCTCACATGGGCGCCTGGCGACGAGAGGCTCGGCAGTCTCGTCTAGAATTGTCTGAGTCGAAGATTTCATGACTGGTCGGCCCGGCCAGTAACCCGGGGGAGACGCCCGCAGAGAGGAACGCCCAACGTGGCTGAAGACCGTCGCAATTCCGGCGCTGAGCGCCCGAACCAATCGAACCGTTCCGGCGGTGGTCAGGGGAAGTCGTATCGGCAGGGTTCCTCCTCGTCGGGTGCGCCCCACCGTGGCGGCCAGCGCACGCCGTTCAAGGGCGCCGGCGGCGGTCAGCGTAGCGACCAAGGTTTGCGTCGGGACGACCGCGAGGACCGCGGCGGCCGCGCATCCTCGGGACGCGATCAGCAGGATCGCCCAGCAAAGCGCGACTGGTCCCAGGGCGAAAAGAAATACGGTGAGAAGAAATTCGGCGACAAGAAGTTTGGCGATAAAAAGTTCGGCCCCAAGAAATTTGATGGGAAGGGCTCTCGCGATAACCGCCGGGGCGTTGATGCCCAGCGTGGTGGCCGCCCGGATGATCGCCGCGATGACCGGGATGCGGCTCGCGTGCACAACCCCGGCGACCTGCGCAGCTCGAACCGTCCCGACCGGCCGCGTTCCCCGGACATCGATGACGACGTCACCGGTAAGGAACTGGATCGCGTCGCGCGTGCCGAACTCCGCTACCTGCAGGAGCCGAACGGGACCTGGGTATCCAAGCACCTCGTCATGGCAGGGCGCCTTGTAGATCTGGATCCGGAAACTTCCTACCAGCACGCGCTGGCGGCCAGCCGCCGCGGAGGGCGTATCGCCGTCGTGCGCGAAGCCGTCGGCCTGACCGCCTATGCCGCCGGACACTTCGCGGATGCCCTGCGTGAATTCCGCACGTTCCGCCGCATTAGCGGCTCCAACGTGCACCTTCCCATGATGGCTGACTGCGAACGCGCGCTCGGCCGCCCGGAGAAGGCGCTCGAGATTGCGCGCTCGGAAGACGCGCAGAAGCTGGACATCCCGCTCAAGGTGGAGATGGCCATCATCGCCTCGGGTGCTCAGGCCGATCTCGGAAATCTCGAGGCGGCTCTCGCAGAACTCGAAATCCCGCAGCTCGACCGCAACCGGGCCTACTCCTTCAGCCCGCGTCTGTTTGCCGTCTACGCGGAAGCGCTGACGGACCTGGGACGCGAAGAAGAAGCACACGAGTGGGCCGGCCGGATCGCAGTCGCAGAGAAGGCCCTGGGCGTCGGTGAATTCGCCGATCCAGAAATCGTCGACTTCGACGATGAGGATGATGAACCGGTCCGCAAGCCGCGCGTCAAGGACGTCCTCGAGGAGCCGCAGACTGTGGGGTCGCCCCAGGACTCGGTCGGCGTCGACGAGGAGGACGGGTTGACCGTCGTCGAGCCTTCAGACGTGTCGGAAGCTGAGGCCGCTGAAGCGGATGCCGCCGTCGAGGCCGATGAAACCGGCGCAGAGGCCGTCGCAGAGCAGGCCGAACCATCGGACGGCGAGGAGCGCTAGAGCGTGTTGATCGGTGACTACGACGCCGTCCTGTCGGATCTCGACGGCGTTGTCTACGCCGGAGCCGGCGCGATCGAGGGTGCCGTCGAGTCGTTGGATGCCCTCGCCGGACACGGCGTGGCGCTCGGCTACATCACCAACAACGCCTCGCGTTCGCCGGCCGCCGTTGCCGAGCACCTGCGCGAGCTCGGCGCCCCCGCCACGGCCGCAACGGTCTTCGGCTCCGCCGACGCGGGCGCGGAACTGCTCGCCGGGCACATCGACGCCGGGGCCAAGGTCTTGGTGACAGGCAGCGACTACCTGCGTGAATGCGTGAGTCGCCTCGGCTTCCACGTCGTCGGCTCGCACGCCGACGAGCCGGCCGCCGTCGTCCAGGGTTTTCACCCGGCGCTCGGCTGGGCAGACCTCGCCGAGGCGGCGTACGCCATCAGCCGCGGCGCCTTCTGGGTCGCCACCAACACCGACATGACGATCCCTCGGGCCGAGGGTATCGCACCGGGCAACGGGTCGCTGGTCCAAGCCGTCGCGAACGCGACCGGCACCGAACCGGTCGTCGCTGGGAAGCCGCAGGCCCACCTCTTCGAGCGGGCTGCCCGCGAGCTCGGTTCGACACGGCCGCTCGTTGTGGGCGACCGGCTCGACACCGACATTCTCGGCGGCAACCGCGCCGGGTTCGATACGGCCGCGGTTCTCACCGGCATCGACACCACGCGCTCCATCATCTCGGCCGTCCCGGACGAGCGGCCCGGGTTCCTGTTGGAGAGCCTCACCGGGCTCTACGAGCCGTACCCCGCGGTGGAAGTCACCGAGGACGACGACGTCGTACGCGCCATGTGCGGGGCAGCGTTGGCGCGCGCGGACGAGGATGGCGTCAGGCTCAGCGACGACGGGCTCGATGCCTGGAGGGCCGGCTGCGCGGCGTGGTGGGCCAGGCACCCAGACTCCGCCCGGACACCCCGCTTAGACTTCGAAGACTGAACCGTCCCGGCTCCCGGGAGCGGACATCGCAGAGAGAGGACCTCACGGATGAGCAGCGAAGCCGCAACCCCAGACGCCGGGACCTCGGCACAGTCTCCACACCTCCAGCGGAGCATCGACGTTTCCGGCGCCGAATGGCCCGAGCGGATGGAGCCTACGGGCGAGCCTGGGATCGACGCCGCCCTGGACGTTCTCGCCGACGTGCCGGCAAGAGCCCTCGACGGGCACGTTGCGGTCTTCGCGGACGTGCACGCCCTGTTGCGCGAGTCTCTCGAGACCAGCGAGCATCTCGCGATCGCGGACGCTCTGCCGGAGCACGACTCGTGAGCGGTGACGAGCTACGGGGCGGCACCGGCCGTCTCGATCAGGAACTTGTGCGGCGCGGACTGGCCCGTTCCCGAACCCATGCCGGGTCGCTGATCAACGAGGGACGTGTACGGGTCGCGGGGCGGGTCTCCCCGAAGGCCTCGACGAAGATCTCGTCCACCGATGCGGTCGTCGTTGCCGCAGCGGAGGGCGACGAATACGTCAGCCGCGCCGGGCACAAGCTGGCGGGCGCCCTGGATCGCTTCCCCGAACTCAATGTCGCGGGCCGGCGTTGCCTGGATGCGGGGGCCTCTACCGGAGGTTTTACCGATGTCCTGCTCCGCCGCGGAGCAGCCGAGGTCGTGGCCGTCGACGTCGGCCACGACCAGATGGTCGCGGAGCTACGCGCGGACCGGCGCGTGTACGTCCACGAAGGGCTCAACGTCCGCTACCTGAACATGTCGGAGCTTGGCGGCGTGGTCTCTCTTGTCGTCGCGGACCTTTCCTTCATCTCCCTGCGCCTGGTTATGCGCCCGCTGGCGCAGGCGACCGCGGTCGGCGGCGACCTGATGCTGATGGTCAAACCTCAATTCGAGGTCGGGCGGGAGGCGCTGGGGCGGACCGGCGTCGTCGGCTCCCGCGAGCAGCGGCGCCGCGCCGTCGCGGACGTTCTGGACTCGGCGAACCAAGCGGGGCTCGAATGCCTGGGACTGGCACGCAGCCCGCTGCCGGGACAGGATGGGAACGTGGAATTCTTCCTCTGGCTGCGCCGGGCGGCCACTGATCGTCCACATTCTGCGGGCAACGACACGTTGCTTGATTCTGTTGACTACTCTTGAGGTGGAACCGCCGGTCCGGCCCCTGGGCCGGTCGGCGAAGAACTGACGGAAGGAACGTATGCGACGGATCCTGGTCCTGGCCCACACCGGCCGGGCCGACGCCCTGCGGGCGGCATTCGACACGTGCGTGAGCCTGCGCGACGCGGGCCTCGTCCCCGTCATGCAGCGCGAAGACCTCGCCAACCTGCGCAGCGCCATACCCGTGTTCATTCCGGAGGTGGAGATCCTGGGTGAAGAGGCGTCTCTCGTAGACGTCGACCTCGCCGTCGTGCTCGGCGGGGACGGGACCGTCCTGCGGTCCGCCGAACTCGTGCGCGGCACCGACGTCCCTTTGCTCGGCGTCAACCTCGGGCATGTCGGCTTCCTCGCCGAGAGCGAACGAAGTGACCTCAATCAGACCGTGCAGTGGGTTGTCGAGCGGGACTACATCGTCGAGGAACGCATGGCCCTCGACGTGACCGTCTGGTACGGCAACCGGCGCGTTGCAACGACCTGGGCACTGAACGAGGCCGCCGTCGAGAAAGCGGACCGAGAACGCATGATTGAAGTGGTCATGGAGGTCGACGGCCGTCCGATCAGCACGTTCGGGTGCGACGGGATGGTCATGGCGACTCCGACCGGTTCGACCGCCTACGCGTTCTCCGCCGGGGGACCGGTCGTCTGGCCCGAGGTCGAGGCCCTCATCATGGCACCGATCAGCGCGCATGCCCTTTTCGCCAAGCCACTGGTGGTGGCGCCGAGTTCAAAGATGGCCGTTGAGGTCTTGTCGCGGACGGACGCCCAGGGAGTGCTGTGGTGCGATGGCAGGCGCACCATCCAGCTGCCGCCCGGCTCGCGCGTCGAAGTGACGCGTTCGAAGATCCCCGTCCGCCTCGCCCGCGTCAATCAGACCCCCTTCAGCGAACGGCTCGTCCGCAAATTCGAGCTACCCACGCGGGGTTGGCGGGGCCCCGTCAAACACCCCGAGCAGGACCCCGTATCCAGCGCGCTTCCCATCGTCGCCAACGGTATCGAGGTCGTGGAGCCACGCAATCTGGAGCCACGCCCAGAAACGAAGGGACATCCATGATCGAAGAAATCCGCATCAGCGACCTCGGCGTCATCGGGCAGGCCACGCTGCCGCTCGGCGCCGGGCTGACGGTCGTCACCGGCGAGACCGGTGCAGGAAAGACCATGGTCATCACGGCGCTCGGGCTGCTGCTAGGCAACCGCGCGGACGCTGCGGCGGTCCGGCATGGCGCCAAGCAGGCGGTCGCCGAGGCCAGCCTGCGCCTGCCCAAGACGAGCACGGTGCTCACCCGGGCGGAGGAGGCGGGCGCGCTGGTCGAATACGACGACGACGGCGGTGACCTGATCGTCGCCCGTTTCCTCAGCGCCGCCGGACGCAGCAAAGCCGCCGTCGGCGGGCGGGCTGCGCCGGTCGGACTCCTCTCCGAGCTCGGCACCGACCTCGTCGCCGTGCACGGGCAGAGCGATCAGCTGCGCCTCACGAGCGTCTCGGCCCAGCGCAGGGCGCTCGACAAGTTCGCGGGCACTGAGCTGCAGGCCGTCCTTGAGAAGTACAGCGCCGCCTACGCACGGTATCGGGCCGTGCTGGCGGAGGTCGAGGAGCTCCTCGGCGCCTCCCGCGAGCGCCTGCGCGAGGCCGAGAGCCTGCAGATCGCGCTCGAGGAGATCGACGGCGTCGACCCGCAGCCCGGGGAGGACGAAGAGCTGAAGTCCGAGGCGACGAAGCTCGCGAACCTCGAGGGGCTGCGTACCGCTGCGGTGGCCGCGCACGCGGCCTTGGCCGGCAGCGAGTACAGCGAGGAGTACAACGCGACGGCGCTCATCGAGGAGGCCAAGCGGCAGCTCGAGAGCGTCCAGGAGGACGACGCCGAGCTGAAGACGCTCGCGGAGCGGATCGCGGAAGTCGGCTACCTTGTCGCCGACATCGCGACTGAGGTCGCCGGCTACGGCGTTGGTCTCGACGCCGAAGGCCCCGAGCGCCTCTCCGAGATCGAGGCGCGCCGAGCGGACCTGGGCAAGCTCATTCGGAAGTACGCTCCGACCATCGACGAGGTCCTGGCTTGGGCCGAGACCAGCCGGAACCGGCTGATGGAACTCCAGGACGACTCGGGCCGCATCGACGCGCTCACCGAGGAGCGGGCGCTGCTTGAGGCGGAGCTGAACGAACTGGCGGCGGAACTGACGGAGCGTCGGACCCGGGCCGCAGCGGCCCTGGACGAGCGGGTCACCGCCGAGCTCGCGGCCTTAGCCATGCCCGACGCGAGGTTCAGCACGGAGATCCGTGCCCTGAACGAACCGGGCCGCTATGGCCGCGACGAGATCCACATGCTGCTTCAGCCACACACCGGCAGCGCCCCGCGTCCGCTCGGCAAGGGTGCTTCTGGGGGTGAACTCTCGCGCGTGATGCTCGCGATCGAAGTCGTCCTTGCCGCGGTGGACCCGGTGCCCACTTTCGTCTTCGACGAGGTCGACGCCGGTGTCGGTGGCAAGGCCGCCGTCGAGATCGGGAACCGCCTCGCTATGTTGGCTCGCCACGTGCAGGTCATCGTCGTGACACACTTGCCCCAGGTGGCCGCGTTCGCGGACCGCCACATCCGCGTGATTAAGAACTCAGGCGCGGCGGCGGAAGCGACGGGAGGTGTCACCCAGAGTGACGTTGTCCTCCTGGACGAGAACCAGCGGGTCAAGGAGCTGGCCCGTATGCTTGCGGGTCAGGAGGAGTCGGATACGGCCCAGGCGCACGCAGAAGAACTCCTCACAGATGCACAGCAAACCGTTTCGGCGTTGGGATAAGGCGGACCCATCAGCGCTGGTAGATCGATCGGTCAATGTCCGAAATCCGCAGAAGGTGATAGGCTCGAACCCCGTGGTGCAGCGAATTTTTTCACGTGAGTCCCGGTCCGAAACTACAAAGCAGATCTTCGTCACCGGTGGTGTGGCGTCGTCGCTTGGAAAAGGGCTGACGGCTTCCAGCCTCGGTCATCTTCTCCGAGCCCGTGGCCTGTCGGTCACGATGCAGAAGCTCGATCCGTACCTGAACGTCGATCCAGGTACGATGAACCCCTTCCAGCACGGCGAGGTCTTCGTGACCGACGACGGCGCAGAGACCGACCTCGACATCGGTCACTACGAGCGCTTCCTCGACGAGAACCTCACTGGCATGGCCAACGTGACCACCGGACAGGTCTACTCGACCGTCATCGAGAAGGAACGCCGCGGCGACTACCTCGGCGACACCGTCCAGGTCATCCCGCACATCACCGACGAGATCAAGCGCCGCATGCGGCTGCCGTCCGAAGGGCCCGACGCCCCGGACGTGATCATCACCGAGATCGGTGGCACCGTTGGCGATATCGAATCCCAGCCGTTCCTCGAAGCCGCCCGTCAGGTCCGACAGGACGTGGGACGGGGCAACGTCTTCTTCGTGCACGTCTCGCTCGTCCCGTACATCGGGCCGTCGCAGGAGCTCAAGACCAAGCCGACCCAGCACTCGGTCGCGGCCCTGCGCTCAATCGGCATCCAGCCGGAGGGCCTCGTGATCCGCTCGGATCGCGAGATCCCGGCCGAGATGCGCGAGAAGCTGGCGCGCACGTGCGACGTCGACCCGGAGGCGGTGATCAACTGCGCGGACGCCCCGAGCATCTACGACATCCCGGTGATCATCCACGAGCAGGGACTGGACGCGTACATCGTGCAGTCGTTGGGCCTGAAGTTCAAGGACGTCGACTGGTCGCAGTGGAACCGTCTGCTTGAAGCGGTGCACAACCCCAAGCACCATGTCGAGATCGCCCTCGTCGGCAAGTACATCGACCTGCCGGACGCCTATCTCTCTGTGACCGAGGCGCTGCGCGCCGGCGGCTTCGCGAACGAGGCCAAGGTCAACATCCGTTGGGTCCCCTCCGACGACTGCCAGACGCCCGAGGGCGCCAAGGCGTCGCTGGCCGGGGTGGACGCGATCTGCGTGCCCGGCGGATTCGGAATCCGCGGCCTCGAGGGCAAGCTGGGCGCACTGAAGTTTGCCCGCGAGAACAAGCTCCCGACCCTGGGCCTGTGCCTCGGCCTGCAGTCGATGGTGATCGAGTACGCCCGAAACGTGGCGGGCCTCGAGGGGGCTTCCTCGACCGAATTCGAGCCGGAGACGCAGAACCCGGTTATCGCGACGATGGCCGAGCAGCTGGACATCGTCGACGGTAAGGGCGACCTGGGCGGCACGATGCGCCTAGGCCTCTACGAGGCCAAGCTGGCTGAGGGCTCCGTAGTTGCCGAGGCCTACGGCCGGAACGACGTCTCCGAGCGTCACCGCCACCGCTACGAGGTCAACAACGCCTACCGCGACCAGCTGGAGGAGAAGGGCCTGGTCTTCTCCGGGACCTCCCCGGACGGAGGCCTCGTGGAGTTCGTCGAGCTTCCGAGCGAGGTTCACCCGTACTACGTCTCGACGCAGGCGCACCCGGAGCTCAGCTCCCGCCCCACGCGCCCGCACCCGCTGTTCGCCAACCTGGTGAAGGCGGCCATCGCGCACCAGACGGCGGGGAAGTAGACGACATGAAGCAGGACGACGGCGGGGACCGCAGCGTCGGGGTCGGTGACCTCATCGGCGCGTATCCGCCGTCGTCCAGCGAGCGTGTCTTCTCAGGCCACATCTGGGACGTCGTACGGGAGACCTTCGACTTCCCCCACAACGACGAGCCGCTCACGCGCGACTTCATCGACCACCCGGGCGCCGTCAGCATGGTCGTGCTCGACGACGACATGCGGGTCCTGTTGTTGCGCCAGTACCGGCACCCGGTCGGCATGCGGCTCTGGGAGATCCCGGCCGGGCTGCTGGACGTCGACGGCGAGCCGCCGGTCGACGCGGCCGCGCGGGAACTCGCCGAGGAGGCGGACCTCGTGGCCGAGACGTGGCATGTGCTCACCGACATCTTCAATTCCCCCGGGTCTTCCACCGAAGCGCAGCGGGTGTTCCTCGCGCGCGGCCTGAGCGCGGTGCCCGAGCACGAACGGCACCAGCGCACCGGCGAGGAGGCCGACCTCGAGACGGCCTGGGTGCCCTTGGACGAGGCCGTCGCAGCGGTCCTTGGCGGGCGCCTTCACAACCCGTCGGCCGCCGTCGGCATCCTCGCCGCGCACGCCGCAGCCGCAGCTGGGTTCTCGACCCTGCGGGACGCGAACGTCGCCTGGGACGAGCACCCGCGACTGCGCCCATGAGCGAGCCCGTCGCTGCGCTCGAGCGGCAAGTTGGCGATTACTTCCAACACCTGACGGTCGAGCGGGGCATGGCGCGCAATACCGTCGCGGCCTACCGACGCGACATCGATCGCTACGTCCGCTTCCTTACCGCCCAGGGCATCACCCATGCCGCCGGGGTGACCCCCCCGCTGCTTTCCAGATTCGCCCAGGACGTGCGCGATGGCGCCGACGGGGGAGCGCCGCTGAACGCGCGTTCGGCCGCGCGCTGCATTGTCGCCGTCCGCGGGCTGCACAAGTTCTGGGCCCTCGAATCCGTCACCGTCGAGAACACAGCTGCCGATCTGCGGCCGCCGGCGACCGGGTCCCGGTTGCCGAAGGCCCTCAGCGTGCCCGACGTGCTCGCCCTGCTCGGCGCCGTGCCCGCCGATACCCCCGCGGGGCTGCGCGACCGGGCCCTACTTGAGTTCCTCTACGCGACCGGTGCGCGAATCAGCGAGGCCGTCGGCCTCGACGTGGACGACCTGCACACCGTGGTGCGCGGTCCTGCGGGCGCCGCGGCGCCACGTCCGGATGCGGCCGCAAGCGACGGCGGGCCGGCCGTCGTCCGGCTCTTCGGCAAGGGATCCAAGGAGCGGATTGTGCCGGTGGGTTCCTACGCCGCGGAGGCGCTCGAGGCGTACCTCATCCGCGCCCGCCCGCTGCTCGTCGCCAAGGGCAAAGGCACGCCGGGGCTGTTCCTCAACCAGCGCGGCGGGCGGCTCTCCCGGCAGTCGGCCTGGTCGATCCTCAAGGCGGCCGCCGAGCGCGCGGGCGTGCGCGGTGACGTCTCGCCGCACACGCTGCGCCACTCCTTTGCGACCCACTTGCTCGAAGGCGGCGCGGACGTCCGTGTCGTCCAGGAGCTGTTGGGCCACTCCTCCGTGACGACGACGCAGGTCTACACGATGGTCACCGCTGACACCCTGCGCGAGGTCTACGCCGCCGCGCACCCGCGGGCGCTATGAGAGGGGCCGGGCCGGTCGCCGTCGTCCTGTGCGCGGTGATCCGGCAGGACGACGACGGCGCGCCCACGGTCCTGCTCGGGCGCAAGAAGCGCGGCTTCGCGGCCGGCAAAACGGTGCTGCCCGGCGGAAAGGTCGAGGCCGGAGAGAGCGGCGAGGAGGCGGCGGTGCGGGAGCTGCGTGAGGAGACGGGGCTGAGCGTCGCGCCGGGTGAGCTTTCGCTCGCGGCGACGATCGAGTTCGTCTTCCCGGCGCAGCCCGCAGCGGACATGAGCTGCCGCGTGTACCGGGTGGCCGGGCGCGCCGCGGAGGCCGCCGGCACCGCGCACGACACCGACGAGCTCGCCGTGCGTTGGCACCGGGCCGACGACGTCCCGTGGGCCGACACCTGGCAGGACGCCTCCCGCTGGCTCCCTGAGGTGATCGCGGCGCCGGCGAAGCCGCTGCTGGTGCGGGTCGAGCTCGCCGACGACAATGAGACCGTGGCCGACTACCGCACGGGGACCTAGAGCGAACGTTCCGCCGGGCCGTTGTAGGCGGAGAGCGGGCGGATCAAGGCATTGGCGCCGCGCTGCTCCATGACGTGGGCCGTCCAGCCGGTAATGCGGGAGGCGATGAACAGGGGCGTGAACATCTCCGTGTCGAAGCCCATGAGGTGGTATGTCGGGCCAGCCGGGTAGTCCAGGTTCGGCTTGATGCCCTTGGCCTCCTCCATCGCCTGCTCGAGGCCGTCGTAGAGGCCCATCAGCTCGCCCCGGCCGTAGTGATCCACCATGGCCTCCAGCGCGGCCTTCATCGTCGGCACGCGTGAGTCGCCGTTCTTGTAGACGCGGTGGCCGAAGCCCATGACCTTCTTCTTCTCGGAGAGCGCGTGCTCCATCCACTCCTTGGCGCGGGCAGCGGCCTCCTCGCGGCTCTCCTCGGCGCGGATGCCGATCTCGTCGAAGGTGTGCATCACGGCCTCGTTGGCGCCGCCGTGCAGCGGGCCCTTGAGCGCGCCGATGGCACCCGTGACCGCCGAGTGCAGGTCCGCCAGCGTGGACGTGATGACGCGGGCGGTGAACGTCGAGGCGTTGAACGAGTGCTCCGCGTACAGCACCATCGAGACGCGGAACGCGTCGACGACGGCCGGCTCAAGGTGGGCGTCGTCCCCGAAGGTCATCCAGAGGAAGTTCTGGGCGTAGTCCAGGTCGTCGCGGGGTTCGATCAGGTCCTGATCCCGGCGCCGGCGCTGGTCGTATGCGACGACGGCCGGGAACTGTGCGAACAGCGACTTCGCCTTCGCCAGCTCGGCCTCGGGGGAGGAGTCCTCGGCGAGTTCGTGGCGGGCCCCCAGCACGGAGACCGCGGTGCGGCCCACGTCCATCGGATGGCAGGTCGTGGGCAGGAGGTCGATGGCGGCCTTCACTTCGGGTTCGAGCGCACGGTGGGCGCGTTCGAAGGCGACGAATTCGTCGAGCTCAGCGGCCGTCGGCAGTTCGCCGGTCCACAGCAGCAGGGCCACCTCCTCGAAGGACTTCTTCGCGGCCAGCTGCTGCACCGGGTAGCCCCGGTAGAGCAGGGAGTTGGTCTCCGGGTTCACTTTGGAGACCGCGGTGTGGTCGACGACCACGCCGGCGAGGCCCTTTTTGATCTCAGTCGCTTCACTCATGCTGTCCCTCTCCCTCGGGTTTGCGCGCGGGTGTGGTTGCTAAACATCGGTCCGACCCGGCACCGTGAAGTTGAAAACACCTGCGTCGAACGTGTTGTACGACCCATAGTCCACCAATTCGTAGAGCCGCGCACGGGTCAGCATCGATTCGACCGCCGGCTCCTGGGTGCCTTCGGTCCGGATCGTGTCCAGTACACGCTCGGCCGCGCCCATCGCGCTGCGCAGTAGGGTGACCGGGTAGATGATCATCGCGATTCCGGCGCCGGCCAGCTGATCGCGCGTGAACAGCTCGGATTTGCCGAACTCGGTCATGTTCGCAAGCACCGGAACGTCGACCGCGTTGCAGACCGCCTCGAACTCGCGCAGGTCCTTCATCGCCTCCGGGAAGATGGCATCGGCCCCCGCGTCGACGAGTGCCTTGGCGCGGTCGACGGCGGCGTCGAGCCCTTCCACGGCGCGCACGTCGGTGCGGGCCATGATCAGGAAGTTTGCATCGCGCCGGGCCTCGGCGGCCGCCGCAACGCGCTTGAGGGCGGTGGGCAGGTCGACGACGTTCTTCCCGTCCAGGTGCCCGCAGCGCTTGGGATTGAACTGGTCCTCGATGTGGCAGCCGGCCAGGCCGGCGTTCTCGAGCTCCTGCACGGTCCGGGCCACATTCATCGGCTCGCCGAAGCCGGTGTCGGCGTCGACGATCGCGGGCAAGTCCGTCATGCGGGCGATCTGCCCGGCGCGGGTGGCGACCTCGCTCAGGGTCGTCAGTCCGATATCAGGCAGCCCGAGGTCGTTGGCGAGGACAGCGCCCGAGATATAGACGCCGTCGTACCCCTTTTCCTCGATGAGCCGCGCCGAAAGCGGGTTGAACGCCCCGGGGAACTGCCGGGCGGCGCCCGGGACGAGGAGCTCGCGCAGCACGCGGCGCTTGGCCTCGGGAGTGGTCTTGGAGTACAGCATCAGAAGAGGCCCTTCGGGCCGTAGGAGAGATCGACGACGCCGTCAGCGGCGACGATGTTGAGTGCGTCGAGTTCCCCTGCCTCGAGCGACTCGAGGCCCTCGGCCGCGGCGAGGAACCGGTCCTGCTCGTCGCGATCGACGACGCCCTCGGCGAGGGTGCGGAACTTCGCCACGTACTGCTCGCGGGCGAAGGGCCGGGCGCCGAGCGGGTGGGCGTCGGCGACGGTGATCTCGTCGCGGATGACGGTACCATCGGCCAGCGTGATCTCGACCGATCCGCCGAACGCCTTCTCGGCGATGTCGAGCGAGTGGTAGCGGCGGGTCCACTCCGGGTCCTCCTCGGTGGCGACCTTGTGCCAGAGCTCCACGGTGTCGGGCCGGCCGGCCCGCTCGGGCGCGTAGGAATCGACGTGATGCCACGCGCCGTCCTGTAGGGCGACGGTGAAGATGTAGGGGATCGAGTGGTCGAGGGTCTCGCGGGAGGCGGTTGGGGAGTACTTCTGCGGGTCGTTGGCGCCGGAGCCAATCACGTAGTGCGTGTGGTGGCTCGTGCGGATCAGCACGCGCTGCACGTTTGCCGGGTCGGTCGCCTCGGGGTGGTCGCGGTGCAGCTTGCGGGCCAGGTCGATCCACGCCTGGGCCTGGTATTCGGCCGAGTGCTCCTTGGTGTAGGTGTCGAGGATCGCGCGCTTGGCCTCGCCAGGTCCCGGCAGCGGCACCTCGTAGGCGGCGGTGGGGCCGTCGAGCATCCACGCGATGACGCCGTCCTCGCCCTCGTAGATCGGCACGGGCGAGGTCTGCCCGCGCATCGCGCGGTCGACGGCCTCGAGCGCCATCTTTCCCGCGAACGCTGGGGCGTGGGCCTTCCACGTTGAGATCTCGCCCTTGCGCGACTGGCGGGTCGCCGTCGTCGTGTGCAGGCCCTGGCCGACGGCCTGGAAGATCGTCTCGACGTCGAGGCCGAGCAGGGTGCCGAGTCCGGCGGCCGCCGACGGGCCCAGGTGGGCGACGTGGTCGATCTTGTGCTTGTGCAGGCAGATCGCCTTGACCAAGTCCACCTGGATCTCGTACGCGGTGGCGATGCCGCGCATGAGGTCGGCGCCCGAGGCGCCCACATGCTGGGCCGCGGCGAGCAGCGGCGGGATGTTGTCACCCGGGTGGGAGTAGTCGGCGGCTAGGAACGTGTCGTGGTAGTCCAGCTCGCGCACGGCGACGCCGTTGGCCCAGGCGGCCCACTCGGGGGAGACGCGCTGGTCGATTCCGAAGACCGCCGCGCCGGCCCCGCCCGAGGAGGGGGCGTGCGCCAGTGCCTGTGCGCGGGCGGCGATGATCGGCGCCCGGTTCAGGGAGGCCAGGGCCACCGCGGCGTTGTCGATGACCCGGTTGATGATCATCTCGGCAGCGTCGGAGTCGACGGCGACGGGGTCCGCGGCGACGGTCGCGATCCGGTACGCGAGTTGCTCCTCGCGGGGAAGCTTCTCGTCGCTCTTGTAGACGCGTACGGGGTGGGTAATCATGCGCTGGTCCTTTCGTCGCCCGCGCGCAGCCGGTCGGCGGCGTGCGAGGTGATGCTGTTGAAGCTGTTGAAGAGGTGGACGTGGGTCGCCGAGGCGGCCAGTACGGGGTCGCCGGAGGCGATGGCTTGGGCGATGGTCGCGTGCTCGCAGGCGGCGGCCCGCAGCCGTTCCGGGTCGTCGTGGGCGAGACGGCGCACGCGCGCCAGGTGGCCGCGCAGCTGGCGCAGCCCCTGGCTGAGATAGACGTTGCCGGCGGCGGCGTCGGTCGCGGCCTCCAGCTCGGCGGCCAGGGTGTAGGTCGTGGACGACGACGGTGCCCCGGCTTCCGCGTCCGGGTCGCTGCCGCGAGCGGTGCCGGTCAGGCGGGCCGCGAGGTCCTCGAAGGTCACCCGCAGTTGTGGCGAGGCCGCGACCGCGCGGGCCGCAGCGGAGGCCGCCGTCGACTCGAGGGCGCGACGCATCTCGAAGAGGTCCTCGAGGTTCTCGAGCGAGACGGGGGCGACGACCGTCCCGCGCCCGCGGTGCTGGAGCGCGAGCCCGTCGGAAACGAGGCGGGCGAGGGCCTCGCGCAGCGGTGTGCGGGAGACCCCGAGCCGCTCTGACTGTTCGACTTCGCCGAGCATGGCGCCCGGCGGCAGGCGCCAGGCGAGGATGTCCTCCCGGAGGGCGTTGTAGGCCCGATCACTGGCTCGCATGCCGTCAGTGTATACACGAAAGGCGGAACCTGGGGAGTATTAGGGGGTAAATTCACCCAGATCCTTCACTTTGTATACATCAGCCGTTCCAAAGGTATTCGTACTCAGGGCGTCCACGGGTGCCGTGGCGCGGCTGCCGCGTGACGCGCTGCGCGGACGCCAAGTGCTCGAGATACCGCCGGGCGGTCACCCGGGACATGCTCAGTGCCTCCGCGACCTCAGCGGCACTGAGCGGCTCGGAGGCCGCCTCGAGGTGGTCGCTGATCTGGCGCAGGGTCTCGGTGATGAGGCCCTTGGGCAGCGCGACGGCGGTGTGTGGGCGCAGCGCCGCGAAGGCGTTGTCAATCGAGTCCTGGGTGGCCGAGGCGCCGGACGTGGTCGGGCCCAGAGTGCTGTGGAACTGCCGGAAGCCCTCCAGCTTCGCGCGGAACGAGGCGAACGAGAACGGCTTGATGAGGTACTGGGTCACACCCGCGGAGACGGCCGTGCGGACGACGGCGAGATCGCGCACTGCCGTGATCGCGATGATGTCGACCGTCCAGCCGCGACCGCGAATCCGGCGCGCGACGTCCAGGCCGTGCAGGTCCGGCAGGTTCATGTCCAGCAGGACGAGGTCCACGCGTTCGCCGGCGGCATGCAGCTCCTCTAGCAGGCTCAGTGCCTCGCGGCCCGACCCCGCCTGGCCGATGGCACGGAAGCCCTCGACCCGGCCCACGAAGTCCGCGTGGGCCGCGGCCGTGATCGGCTCGTCGTCGACGATCACCACGTTCCATGCCCCAGCCTGTGCGTCCGTGTTCATGCGTCGGCCCTCCCCGCCTTCGGCGACGACGACGGCACCGCCGCCAGGGGCAGCGTCACCGTGAAGATGGCGCCGCCGTCGTTCTCGATCTCGAGCGTGCCTCCGAGCCGGCGCACGGAGGCACGCACGAGCGCGAGGCCCAGCCCGCGCGGCTCGCCGGACTTCGAGGACACCCCGAAACGCAGGAACTGCTCGATGAGTTCCGGGTCGATGCCGTCACCGGAGTCGGCGACAGTGATCGTCAGTGCATCCCCGGAGGACGCGAAGTCCGCCCAGACCCGGCGCTCGCCGGTCGCGGCGGCGTCGAAGGCGTTGTCGAGCAGGTTCCCCGTGATCGTCACGAGATCCCGGGCGTCGACGGCGCCGTCGGCGAGGGTCCCCGACGCGCTGAGCGTGAGCTCGATGCCGCGTTCATGGGCCTCGGAGGCCTTGCCGACGAGCAGCGCTGAGAGGAAGGGTTCATCGATGCGTCGCACGATGTCGTCCGTGAGCTCCTGCGCTGACTGCCGGTCCTCGATCGCGAACGCGAGCGCCTCGTCGGTGCGGCCGAGCTCGATCAGGACGGCGACCGTGTGCAGCCGGTTGGCGTGTTCGTGGGTCTGCGCGCGCAGGGCGTTCGTCAGGGTCCGCATGGTCTCGAGTTCGCCCGTGATCGATTGGATCTGTGTGTGGTCCTGCACTGTCGTCACCGTGCCGCCGCCGTCGGACGGATGCTGCGACGCGACGAGGATGCGGTCGTCGGCGACGTGCACCTCGTCCTCGGCGCGCCGACCGCTCGTGAACAACTCGCGCACCGACTGTGGCAGGTAGTGCGCGAAGTCGTGGCGGCCCCGGGCGTCGGCCGGGAGGCGGGGGAGGCCGAGCAGGTCGGCGGCACGATCGTTGTAGAGGACCAAACGACCGCCGGCGTCGCTGAGCAGCAGCCCCTCGCGCAGGGAATGCAGCGCCGAGTTGTAGTAGGTGAAGCGGCGGCGCAGCTCCACCGGGCCCAGGCCCATCGTGAGGCGGCTCAGGTAGCGGCTCGCGAGGTAGGAGCCGAGGGCGCCGAGCGCGATGGCGACCGCGGCGACGAAGGCGATCGCGGGGATGTCCGAGGCGGCCGCCACGCTGATCGATTCGAGCGTCACACCCACGGCGACGAGCGCGACGACGGCGCCGCCGTCGTCGTGCACCGGGGCGATGGCCCGCACCGAGGGGCCAAGCGTGCCGACGTACTCCTCGACGTGCACGCTTCCGCCCAACGCCCGCTCGCGGGTGCCGAGGTAGGCGCCGCCGATCTCCCGCGGGTCGGGGTGGGTCAGCCGGGTACCGTCCGGTTCCATGATGGTCACGAAGTCGATGTCTGCGCTGGACATGACGTCGAGGGCGTACGGCTGCAGTGCGGCCGAGGCATCCGCGGAGCCGGCGGAGGCGGCGACGAACGGGTCGTGCGCGAGGGTCGCGGCCACGCTGTGCACGCGGGCGGCGGCGTCCTCGTGGATCTGATCCGCGGTGTGCCGGTAGCCGATCACGCCGAGGGCAACCGAGAGCACCGTGACGAGCATGAGCTGCCAGACGAAAAGCCGGGATGCCAGGCTCATTCGGTCCCACCTCCTTGTGGATGCGTTGTGTTCAGTATGAGCGCAACCGTGGGGCGAAATCACGGGCGAGTCGAACCCCTGCATTCTAGAGGTGCCGATGATGATCGTGCTGAGGTTCAACCCTCCAGCTCTACTTCAACCTCAAGGCTCGCCGGGGGAGCATTAGTCGACGGTTGCGCGGTGGGCGGGGTTAGCCTTGAAGTGACAACAGGAACCAATCGACGAGAAGAGTGGTTGATACCGTGAGTGAGGTTCAGGGGAGTACCCGCGCCCGCACCGCCGGCTTGCTGAAGGAGCCGCCCGCGACGGGGCCGACGGGGCGACCCCTCACGGAGTTCCCCGAGCCGGAAGCGCTCGCCGAGCACGGTCCGGCGCGCATCATCGCGATGGTGAACCAGAAGGGCGGCGTCGGCAAGACGACGTCCACGATCAACCTGGCCGCGGCGCTCGCCGAATACGGGCGCAAGGTCCTGCTCGTCGACTTCGACCCGCAGGGCGCGCTCTCGGCGGGCTTCGGGATCCAGCCGCACGACCTCGACGTGACCGTCTACAACGTGCTGATGGACCGCAACACTGAGGTTGCTGACGCCCTCATCGCCACGGAGGTCCCCGGCGTCGACCTGCTGCCCGCGAACATCGACCTTTCGGCCGCCGAAGTGCAGCTCGTCAACGAGGTCGCCCGCGAGCAGGTGCTCGCGATGTCGCTGCGTAAGGTCGCCGACGACTACGACGTCATCCTCATCGACTGCCAGCCTTCGCTCGGGCTGCTCACCGTGAACGCGCTGACCGCCGCGCATGGGGTCATCATCCCGCTGACAGCGGAGTTCTTTGCACTGCGCGCGGTGGCGCTGCTCGTCGAGACGATCGAGAAGGTCCAGGACCGGCTGAACCCGAACCTGTCGATCGACGGCGTGCTGGCGACGATGTACGACGCCCGCACCCTGCATGGCCGAGAGGTGCTCGGGCGCCTGCTCGAAGCCTTCGGCGACCGTGTCTTCGAGACTGTGATCAAGCGGACCATCAAGTTCGCCGACGCCAACGTGGCGGCCGAGCCCATCACGACCTACGCGGCCAACCACCCGGGCGCGGAGGCCTACCGGACCCTCGCCAGGGAGCTCATCTCGCGCGGCGGCGCGCCGTAGCCCGAACGCCGCGTCGGGACGAGGCCGTGAGCGCGAGCGTCGAGGAGCAGACCGGGGGGCCGGCGGAGCAGTCCGCCGGCTTCGCCGTGACCCTAGAGCACTTCTCCGGGCCTTTTGAGGTGCTGCTGAATCTCATCGGAAAGCACCAGCTCGACATCACCGAGATCGCGTTGGCGGCGGTCACCGACGAGTTCATCGCGTACATTCGTGAGCTGCGCGGCCGCGTCGGCCATCAGGCGTTGGACGAGACCACGCAGTTCCTCGTCGTCGCGGCCACGCTGCTCGACCTCAAGGCGGCCAGGCTACTGCCCTCCGGAGAGGTCGAGTCGGAAGAGGACATCGCGCTGCTCGAGGCTCGCGACCTGCTCTTCGCCCGGCTGCTGCAGTACAAGGCGTTCAAGGCGGTCGCAGCCGAACTGCGCGAGCGGTTCGACGCTGAGGGCGGCCGCTTCCCGCGTCAGGTCGGACTCGAACCCCAGTTCGCGGCCCTGCTGCCCGAGCTGCTCTGGAAGACGAGCGTCGAGGATTTCGCCACGATCGCCGAAAAGGCGCTTGCGCCCCGGCCCGTGCCCGCGACCGAGGTCGGCCTGGAGCACCTGCACGCGCCCGCCGTGAGCGTACGTGAACAGGCGGCGATCATCGCTGATCGACTGCAGGCCGAGGGGCGGTTGAGCTTCTCCGAGCTTGCTCGCGACGCCGACTCGACGCTCGTGGTCGTCGCGCGATTCCTGGCGTTGCTCGAGATGTATCGTGACAAGGTCGTGGACTTCGATCAGGCGGACCCGCTGGGGGACCTGGGTGTGTCCTGGTCCGCGGCCGGAGCCGGCTGGAGCGCGGAGCAGTTGCAGGAAGAATACGACGACGCCCCCGAACCGGCGGACGCGAGCGAGGAGACCGCATGAGTGAAAACCCAGTCACGGCCCCCGACGTGCACGATCTGCCCGGCGGGCTGCAGGCCGGCGTCGAGGCGATCCTCATGGTCGTTGACGAGCCCGTGACCGCGGACCGCTTGGCCTCGGTGCTTGGCGCGGACACCGCCGACGTCGCCGACGCGTTGGAGCGGATCCGGGACTCGTTGGACCGCCGCGGGTACGAACTGCGCGAGGTCGCCGGCGGGTGGCGCTTCTTCTCGCGACGTGATTTTGCTCCCTTCGTCTCCCGCTTCGTTATCGACGGTCAGACGGCCCGCCTCACCCAGGCCGCGCTGGAAACGCTCTCCGTGGTCGCGTACCGGCAGCCCGTCGCCCGCGGCCGGATCGCCGCGATCCGCGGAGTGAACGTAGACTCTGTCATGCGGACCCTGGCCACGCGCGGATTGATCGAGGAGGCGGACACCGACCCGGAGACGGGAGCGGTGCTGTATCAGACGACGTCGTACTTTCTGGAAAGATTGGGGTTGGGCAGCATCTCCGAGCTGCCCCGGCTCTCGCCGCACCTTCCAGGCATCGAGGAACTCGACGCTCTGGACCCGAACCCCTAGGAGAGCTGTCGCCCACTGGCGGCGGCGCTGACACGCTTCAACGTAAGGACACACCATCATGCAGTCTCCGTCAGGCGGCTCCGGCCGCGGTAAGAAGAACACCCCCGGGCCCCGGTCCGGGAAGACGGGCGCCGACAAGGGCGGCAAGAGCGGTGCGGGCCAGGCGGGTCAGGGCGGTTCGAAGCAGGGCAAGAAGACCGGCGGCAAGCCCGGCCAGCCGTCCAAAGCGTTCGCCAGGGAGCGTTACGGCCGCCAGCTGGGCGCGCTGAAGGCGCCGGGCAAGAAGCCCAAGGGCGCTTCGCTGCGCGAGACCAAGCAGGCGAACCCGGGTGGCGACAGCGAGGGAGTGCGCCTGCAGAAGGTCATGGCCAATGCCGGGGTCGCGTCGCGCCGGGTTTGCGAGGAGCTGATCGCCGAGGGCCGCGTCGAGGTCAACGGCGAGCCCGTGACGGAGCTGGGCATGCGCGTGGACCCGACTCGCGACACGATCCACGTCGACGGCATGCGCGTCCAGCTCAACGAGACGCTCAAGTACTACGTCTTCAACAAGCCTCGCGGCGTCGTCTCCACGATGGAGGACCCCGAGGGGCGCAAGTGCATCTCCGACTTCGTCAAGAACAAGAACGAGCGCCTCTTCCACGTCGGCCGGCTCGACGTAAACACCGAAGGCCTGCTGGTGCTCACGAACGACGGCGAGCTCGCCAACCGGTTGACCCACCCCTCCTACGAGGTGCCGAAGAAGTACCTCGTCCAGGTCGCCGGCCCGCTGCCGCATGGCGTCGGGGCCGAGATGAAGAAGGGCGTCCGACTCGAGGACGGCTTCGCCAACGTCGACTCCTTCAAGCTTGTCGACTCCGCTCCCGGCAAGGTCCTGATCGAGGTCGTGTTGCACTCCGGTCGCAACCGCGTCGTCCGCCGCCTCTTCGACGCGGTGGGCTACCCCGTTAAGCGCCTCGTGCGCCTCGAGATGGGCCCGTTGCGCCTGGGCGACCAGAAGCAGGGCGTCGTCCGCCAGCTGGGGCCGCAGGAGGTCGGGCACTTGCTCGCCTCCGTCGACATGTAACCTCCACCCGACGCGCCTGACACGGCGCCGAGGTATCGGAGGAGAGGCGGAGGGATCCGCCCGTGCGAAAGGGAAAAGTGTGGGCAGTGCACACCACGTGAGCGGGCCCGTCCTGGTGCTCGGCACCGGTCTGCTTGGTGCGAGCATCGGGCTCGGCCTCAGCCGGCTCGGAGTCGACGTCCGGTTATCGGACCCGTCGCCGACCGCGCAGCTCGTGGCCCAGGACATCGGGGCCGGCCGCGTGCTCGCCCCCGGCGACGCTCTGGCGCCCCAGCTGGTCGTCGTCGCCGCGCCGCCGGACGTCGCGGCCGCCGTGGTTGCCGACGCCCTGCGCGCCTATGCCGGTGCGACGGTCATCGACATTGCCTCGGTCAAGGTGAGCGTGTTGCGCTCCCTGCAGGACGACGTCGCCGCCGGTCGTCTGGGTGCCGCACAGCTGCGCCGTTACGTCGGCACGCACCCCATGGCCGGCCGGGAGAAGTCCGGGCCGGCCGCCGCCCGTGGTGAGCTGTTCACGGCGATGCCGTGGGTCGTCTGCGCCCATGAGACCTCGGATCCGGCCTCGGTGCGCGTCGCCGGCGACGTCGCGATCGACCTCGGGGCGACAGTCGTGCGGCTCGACGCCGCGGAACACGACGCCGCCGTCGCTCTGGTCTCGCACTTCCCGCAGATCGCCTCATCGCTTCTGGCCTCGCGGCTCATGAACGCGCCTGCGCACGCCCTTGCCCTGGCCGGCAACGGCCTGCGGGATACGACGCGGATCGCCGCGTCGGACCCGAAGCTGTGGATCCAGATACTCAGCCACAACGCCCCCGAGCTCGTGTCGATCCTGCACGGGCTGCGCGAGGACCTGAACCGCCTCATCGGGACGCTCGAGGATCCGGACGCCGAGGGTGCGCACCTTGATCTGGCCGAGCTCATGAGCCAGGGCAACGCCGGTCAGGCGCGGATCCCCGGCAAACACGGGGCGCCGCCGCAGGCCTTCGCGGTCGTCACCGTGATTGTGGACGACCGGCCGGGGCAGATTGCCGAGCTGCTCACCGCCGTCGGCGAGGCCGGCATCAACCTCGAGGACCTGCGCATGGAGCACTCCTCCGGCCACCAGGTCGGGCTCGTGGAGATGTCGGTACTGCCGGGTCGCAGCGCGGAACTCACAGAATTCTTGACTCAACGAAAGTGGAAGGTGATCCAGTGATCCCACAGTCCCGGCTCGTCGTCGCCATCGACGGCCCATCCGGCTCCGGCAAGTCCTCCGTCGCGAAGGAGGCCGCCCGCCGGCTCGGCGCCGCCTACTTGGACACTGGTGCGATGTATCGGGCGGTGACGTGGCACTGCCTCGACGCCGGTACCGACCTGACCGACGCCGACGCCGTCGCGCAGGCCGTGAGGGATGCCGAGCTGGAGATCAGCACCGACCCCGGGATCGAGCGCGTCCTCATCCACGGCACCGACGTGACCGCCGCGATACGCGAGCAGTTCGTCTCCGAGGCGGTCTCCGCCGTCGCAACGAACCTCGAGGCCCGCGCCGAACTCGTGCGCCGCCAGCGCGCAGTTATCGGGGAGCACGAGCGGGTCGTCGCTGAGGGGCGCGACATCACCACCGTGGTGGCCCCCGATGCGCAGACCCGCATCCTGCTGACGGCATCCGAGGAGGCACGGATGCGCCGGCGCGGGCTCCAACTGGGGAAGGTTGAGGCGGCCGCGCTGCGCCGCCAGGTCGTCGATCGGGACGCCAAAGACTCCACCGTGTCCAATTTCACGACGGCCACGGATGGCGTGCATATGCTGGATTCGTCCGATCTGGACTTCGAGCAGACCGTGCTGGCGGTGCTCTCGTTAGTCGAGGCGGGGACCTCTCGACTAGACTAGAGCGATTGACCACGGCCTGACCACGATGAAGGAACGAGTGACGATGACCGAATCTGCCTACCAGGGTGACGGCGAAGAGTACCTGCCCACGGGAGACGACCACGTCGCGGAGCGTTTCGCGGAGATCTCCGACGAGGACGCCGAGGCGCGCGTCGCCTCGCTCCGCGCCGGGCTGGGCGACTATGACCTCGACGAGGAGGATGCGGCCCTCCTCGCCGCCGAGGGTGAGGACTTCTTCGATGACGAAGACGGCGACGTGCCGCCCGTCGTCGCGATCATCGGCCGTCCCAACGTGGGCAAGTCGACTCTGGTTAACCGCATCATCGGACGCCGCGAGGCCGTCGTCGAGGACGTCCCCGGCGTGACCCGCGACCGCGTCGCCTACCAGGCCGAGTGGATGGGCCGGGACTTCACGCTCGTCGACACCGGTGGCTGGGAGCACGACGCCAAGGGCATCCACGCCCGCGTGGCTGAACAGGCCGAGATCGCCGCCGACATCGCGGACGCCGTGATCTTCGTCGTTGACGCGATGGTGGGCGCCACGGCGACCGACGAGGCCGTCGTGAAGATGCTGCGCCGGATCAAGAAGCCCGTCTACCTCGTGGCCAACAAGATCGACGACTTCAACCAGGAAGCCGAGTCGCACGCTCTGTGGAGCCTCGGCTTCGGTCAGCCGTACCCGGTCTCCGCCCTGCACGGGCGCGGCACCGCCGACCTGCTTGACGACCTGATGAAGAAGCTGCCCGAGCACTCCGCCTTCGGCGGTCTCGTCCCGCGCGGCGGCCCGCGCCGCGTGGCGCTCATCGGCCGTCCGAACGTCGGCAAGTCTTCGCTGCTGAACAAGCTGGCCGGATCCGAGCGCGTCGTCGTCGATGATTTTGCCGGCACGACCCGCGACCCGGTGGATGAGCTCGTTGAGCTCGGTGGCCGTACGTGGCGCTTCGTCGATACGGCGGGCATCCGTCGCCGCCAGCACATGGCGCACGGTTCCGACTACTACGCGTCCTTGCGCACGCAGAGCGCCCTCGACAAGGCCGAGGTCGCCGTCGTGCTCCTCGCCGTCGACGAGGTGCTCAGCGAGCAGGACGTGCGCATCCTGCAGATGACGATCGACTCGGGCCGTGCGCTCGTGCTGGCGTTCAATAAGTGGGACATGCTCGACGACGAGCGCCGCTACTACCTCGAGCGCGAGATCGACCGCGACCTAGCACACGTTGAGTGGGCGCCGCGTGTGAACATGTCGGCTAAGACTGGCTGGCACAAGGACAAGCTCGTGCCCGCGTTGGACACCGCACTGGAGTCGTGGGACACCCGCATCCCGACCGGCAAGCTCAACGCCTTCTTGGGTGAGCTCGTGGCCGCGCACCCGCACCCTGTGCGGGGGGGCAAGCAGCCACGCATCCTCTTTGCGACGCAGGCCTCGGCCCGCCCGCCACGCTTCGTGCTCTTCACGACCGGATTCCTCGACCCTGGCTATCGCCGCTTCATCACGCGCCGCCTGCGTGAGACGTTCGGCTTCCCTGGAACGCCGATTGAGATCGCGATGCGCGTGCGCGAGAAGCGCAGCCGCAAGAAGTAGTCGATCCGACACGCATAAGACGTCCTCGTGGCACGAGCACCCCGGAAAGTGGGGTAGAGTGTTCGAGGAGCTTTTCGCAGACGGTACCCCGGCTCGATCCGGGGAGAACGCTGCGAAAACTTCGGGCTGTGGCGCAGCTTGGTAGCGCACATCACTGGGGGTGATGGGGTCGCAGGTTCAAATCCTGTCAGCCCGACGTTCGAGCCCCGGCGAGTATTTACTCGCCGGGGCTTTTTCGTACCCGGACGCGCTGACGATGGCCAGTCGGCTGATGGGACCGCGCGCAAGCCGTTCGACGCGAACCGCACCGGCCGGCACTGAACGCCGGCTCTACGGACCCTCGAGCTCGCGGCGGATGTCGTCAAGATTGCGGTCGGCCTGTTCGAGCAAAGCCGCCGTGAGCGCGAAGCGGCGGTTGATCTCCGGGACGGGCGGATCGCTCTGGGGCTTGTAGCGGAAATCGTGTTCGACCTCCGCCCAGACGTGTTCGAGCATCGTGCGGATCTGAACTTCGACCGCGATGCCCGCCGGGAAGGCCGATAAGGCCCCCTGCCCCCGAGTGAGGCCGACGAACTGCACGCTGCGGTAGCCGAAGCTCTCGTGGCCGAGCAGGTCGCCCTTGTCGATGTAGGACTCTTCGACCATGTCGAAGAGGCGGCGGGTCATCCGCTCGACCTGGGCCAGGTCGCTGCGGAAAAACGCCATGATGCGCACACCCACGGTATCCAGGACAGGCTTCGACGGATCCCGGCGCGCCTTGGTCTCGAATGATCCGCGTTTCTTCACGCGTGCCTCCACGCGAAAGTAGGAGACGCCCCACTGGCGCAAGTGCAGCGGGATCTCGCGTTCAAGTTCGTCGCGTAGGGCGCGGTACTCCACGAGGTTGCGGTCGTAGGTCCGCAGCGCGTCTTTGACTTTGGCTTCGGTGTCCATGCCCCCAGAGTAAGCGCTGGCGCGGATCCGGCGGCGTCAATTTTCACTGTATGCAATCGTTTGCTGGAAATTTATGCCGTATAGCAAGGCGGTTTTCATGAGCACAGTGTAAATAGTGGAAACGCTTGCCGTGCTTCAACGAACTAGCTAGTGTGGCCTGAGTCACTCGCGCCGCGTCCCGGTGCGCCATCACACCCGCAAGACATCGGAGCATCGGCTTGAGGAAATTCAGCGGCCAGACCGGCACACCCGTCCACCCGGAGATGTCACCCACGAGACTGCGCGGCAGGCGCCGCTGGGCATTCGCGCTTGCACCCGCCGTCGTGTTGGGTGCTCTCGCCACGGGCGTGGGGGCGCCCGCCGGCGCCGAGGAGCGCACGGTGACGCTCGTCGGCTCGCTGCAGGATGAGCTGGGCTGCGCGGAGGACTGGCAGCCCGCGTGCGAGGCGACCGAACTGACGGCGACGTCCGAGGCCGGCGAGTACAGCGCAGACCTGACGCTGCCGGCCGGCGCGTACGAGTACAAGGTCGCGCTCGACGGATCTTGGGACGAGGCGTACGGCCTCGACGGCGGGGAGGAGAACATCCCGCTGACCATCGCGGGGGAGACCACCCTGCGGTTCACGTACGACGACGCCACCCATCGCACGTCCCTCGTCCCGCTGGGCCTGCGGGAGGGATACATCGAGGACGACGCCGCGCTCGCTGCCGCGCCGGTCCGGCAGCCGGGCTCCGCTGAACAGTTCTACTTCGTCATGACCGACCGCTTCGCCAACGGTGACCCGGACAACGACGACGCCGGCCTCGGGGCCGACCGGCTCGAGAGCGGGTTCGACCCCACGGACAAGGGCTTCTTCCACGGCGGCGACATCGCCGGCCTGCACTCGAAGCTCGACTACATCGAGGGGCTGGGCACCAGCGCGATCTGGCTCACGCCGAGCTTCAAGAATCAGCCCGTCCAGGGAGCCGGAGAGGATGCGAGCGCCGGGTACCACGGCTACTGGGTCACCGATTTCACCCAGATCGACCCGCACCTAGGCACCAACGAGGAACTGTCCGCGCTGATCGCCGACGCCCACGAGCGCGACATCAAGGTCTACTTCGACATCATCACCAATCACACTGCAGACATCATCGACTACGAGGAGGGGGTTTACGACTACGTCGACCAGGCGACGAGCCCCTACCGCGACGCCGACGGGAATGCGTTCGACCCGGGCGACTACGCGGGCACGGGCACGTTCCCGGAGCTGGACGCGGCCACCTCGTTCCCTTACACGCCGACGGCCCGCGACGCTGACGTCAAGGTCCCCGACTGGCTGAACGACGTCACGCTTTACCACAACCGCGGCGACTCGACGTGGGAGGGCGAGTCCGTCACGCACGGGGACTTCGTCGGCCTCGACGACCTGATGACCGAGCACCCAGACGTCGTCGACGGTTTCGTCGACGTGTACCAGGACTGGGTGGACCTCGGCATCGACGGGTTCCGCATCGACACCGCCAAGCATGTGAACTTCGAGTTCTGGGAGCAGTGGAGCCAGGAAGTCCTGGACTACGCCCACGCGAACGGGCGGGACGAGTTCTTCATGTTCGGCGAGGTCTACGACGCCGACCCGAAGAAACTCTCGCCGTACGTCCGAGACTCCGACATGAATTCGGTGCTCGACTTCACCTTCCAATCAGCGGCCTCAGGGTATGCGGGCGGCAACTCGGCCAAGGCGCTCACGAACCTCTACGCCGGTGACGACTACTACACCACGCCCGGATCCTCGGCGAGCGCGCTGCCGACGTTCCTCGGGAACCACGACATGGGCCGCATCGGGCACTTCCTGCAGAACCAAGGGGACGCGCTCAAACGTGACGAACTGGCGCACGAGCTGATGTTCCTCACTCGCGGGCAGCCGGTGGTCTACTACGGTGACGAGCAGGGCTTCGCCGGGACCGGTGGGGACAAGGACGCCCGGCAGTCCCTCTTCGCGACGGAGGTCGCGGAGTATCGGGACCAGCCGCTGATCACCGGGGAGAATGCCGGCTCCGTCGACCGCTACGACACGGACGCCCCGCTGTACACGCACATCGAGGAGCTGTCAGCGCTGCGGTCGGCTCATCCGGCGCTCACGGACGGCGCGCAGGTCGAGCTGTTCGCGCAGGACGGTCCGGGCATCTATGCACTCTCGCGTGTCGACCGAGACGAGAAGACAGAATACGTCGTGGCCCTGAACAACGCACCCGCCGAGCAGAGCGTCGACGTGCAGACGCTGACCGCCGACGCCGGGTACACGCCCGTCTATGGGACCGAATCGGCGCTGACGACCGACGGCGCCGGACAGGCGACCCTGACTGTGCCGGCGCTCTCCGCCGTCGTCTTCAAGGCCGACCGGCAGGTTGACGCCCACGAACTCGAACTCGACCTCGCGGCGCCCGCGCCGGGTGCCGGGCTCGAGGGCCTCGCCGCCGTCTCGGCCGACCTGGGCGGGACCGCCTGGGCGGAGACCAGCTTCGCCTGGCGCGTGGTCGGGTCCGGCGACTGGGCGCCGCTCGGGGTCGCTGAGAACACCACACCGCGCGTCTTTCACGACGTCGCCGACCTCGCCGACGGCACGCTCATCGAATACCGCGCGGTAGCGACCAACGCCGACGGCGAGCGCTATGCCGCCTCCACGTACGCCTCCGTCGGCAACGACGTCTCCGGCAACGATCCCGCCGAGGGCCCGGTGACGGACATCGACATGGTGACCGTCCCCGGCAGCCACAACTCGGAGATGAACTGCGCCGGCGACTGGGACCCGGCGTGCGAGTCCGCGCGCCTCACGGAGGCCAGCGCCGGTGTCTACGCCGGCGCGTTCGACCTCCCGGCCGGTGACTACGAGTACAAAGTAGCCATCAACGGCAGCTGGGACGTGAACTACGGGGCCAACGGCGTGGTCGGCGGAGCCAACCTCCGGTACTCGCACGACGGCGGCGACGTGAAGTTCTACTTCGACCCGCGCAACAACATCGTCCAGTCCGACGCCGACGGCCCCATCGTCACGCTGCCAGGTTCTCTGCAAGAAGAGCTCGGCTGCGAGTCGGACTGGGCGCCGGAGTGTCTGGGCACGCTCATGCATGACGGCGACGGAGACGGCGTCTACGAGTTCACGACCGACGCCCTGCCGACCGGATCCTATGAGCTCAAGGTCGCCCACGGCCTCTCGTGGGAGGAGAACTACGGCGTGGACGGCGTCCCCGGCGGCGAGAACTACGCCTTCTCCGCGACCGCCGGCGAACCCGTGACTTTCCGCTACACCCTGGACACCAACACGCTCGAGTTCACGGCCGCCGAACAGGGAGTCGCCGGCGTCGGCGAGGCACGCGCCCACTGGATCGACGCGGAGACCCTCGCCGTCCCGGCCGACCTCGGCGCGGGGGAGCGGTACGCCCTCTATGCTGCGGCCGACGCCGGGCTCGAAGTCGACGGCGACACCGTCTACGGCGCCGACCCCGTGCAGCTCTTGACGGTTGATGGCGGGTTGAGCGACTCCCAGCGCGAGGCTTTCCCGCACTTGGCGGAGCACCGCGCGCTGCGGGTTGAGCTTGCGCACGACGACGTCGCCGCTGCCCTGCGTTCCCAGCTCGCCCTTGCCCGGTACGACGACGAGGGCGCCCTGACGGCGTTCACGGGTATCCAAGCACCCGGAGCGATCGACGACCTTTACGCGGACGCGCTCGCCGGCGTCGAACTTGGCGCCGTATTCAACGGCAAACGCCCGACCTTGCGGTTGTGGGCACCCACGGCCCAGACCGCCACTCTGCTCGTCTCTGGTGATGACGGCACTCCCGTCCGACACAAGGCCGGCTACAACGCCGCGAGCGGCGTCTGGGAGGTCAAAGGCAAGCCGCAGATGTACGGTTCCCGCTATCAGTGGGAGGTCCGCGTCTTCGTACCCGAGACCGGCAAGTTCGAGACCAACATCGTCACCGACCCCTATTCGGTCGCTCTGACCACCAACTCGACCCATTCCGTCGCCGTCAGTTTGGAGAACCCGCACCACCAGCCCAAGCAGTGGCGCAAGTCCCGTGCCGATTCGATCGAGAAAGACGTGGACCGTGCGATCTACGAGCTGCACATCCGCGACTTCTCGGTCGGTGACACGAGTCTCGACGAAGACCTGCGCGGAACGTACGGGGCGTTCGCGGCCGAGAGCGACGGCACGGCCCACCTGAAGAAGCTCGCTGACGCCGGACTCTCCACTGTCCACCTGCTGCCCAGCTTCGATATCGCGACCATCGAAGAGGACCGTGACCAGCAGGCGGTGCCGGACTGCGACCTGGAGTCCTTCGGCCCGGCCTCGAGCGAGCAGCAGGCCTGCATCGCCGCGATCGCCGGCGGCGACGGCTTCAACTGGGGCTACGACCCGTACCACTTCATGGCGCCCGAGGGCTCCTACGCGGCGGACCCGCACGGGGCCGGCCGCGTCGAGGAGTTCCGCACCATGGTCGGCTCACTGCACTCGATGGGGCTCGAGGTCGTGCTCGACCAGGTCTTCAACCACACCGCCGCTTCCGGCCAGGCCGAGAAGAGCGTGCTCGACCGCATCGTCCCCGGCTACTACCACCGGCTCGACGCCGCCGGGAAGGTCGAGACATCGACATGCTGCCAGAACATCGCCACCGAACACGCCGCCGCCGAGAAACTCATGGTCGACGCCGTTGTCCTCTGGGCCAAGGGGTACAAGGTCGATGGCTTCCGCTTCGATCTGATGGGCCACCACTCCCGTGCCAATATGGAGGCCGTCCGGGCCGCGCTCGATGAGCTCACCCTCGACGACGACGGTGTCGACGGCAGCTCCGTCTACCTGTACGGCGAAGGTTGGAACTTTGGCGAGGTCGCCGACAACACCCGCTTCCAGCAGGCTACGCAGGGGCAGCTCGACGGAACCGGCATCGGCACGTTCAACGATCGGCTGCGCGACGCCGTGCACGGCGGCAGCCCCGTCGACTCCTCGTCGACGTTCAGACAGGGCTTCGGCACGGGACTCGGCACCGACCCCAACGGGTACGACGTCAACGGCACCGCCGCCCAGGCGCTGGCCGACCTCGGACACGAGGCCGACCTGGTACGTCTCGGGCTGGCGGGCAACCTCAGCGACTTCGAGCTGCTCGCGTCCGACGGTGAGATCCGCCGCGGCGACGAGATCGACTACCGCGGGTCCCCGGCCGGCTACGCATCCGAGCCGGGGGAGGTCGTGAACTACGTGGATGCCCACGACAACGAGACCCTCTACGACCTCACCGTGTTCAAGCTTCCGCGGGAGACCGCCATGGCCGACCGCGCGCGCATGAACACGCTCGCCCAGGCGACCGTGATGTACTCCCAGGCCGTCCCGTTCTGGCACGCGGGCACCGAGTTGCTGCGCTCGAAGTCGCTGGACCGCAACAGCTACGACTCCGGCGACTGGTTCAACCGCATCGACTGGACGGGGCAGCAGAACACCTTCGGCTCGGGTCTGCCGCCCGCCGCCGACAACGAGGAGAAGTGGGATTCGATGGCGCCCCTGCTCGAAGACCCGGCGCTCAAGCCTGGCGCTGACGCCATGGCGGCCACCGAGGCTGCCGCGCTCGACCTGCTGCGCACGCGCGAGGAAGTCGGCCTGCTGCGGCTGGGTTCCGCGGACCTCATCCGCGAGAAGGTCTCCTTCCCGCTGAGCGGGCCCGATGCGACTCCGGGCATCGTCCTCATGCACGTCGACGACCTCATCGGCGTGGACACCGACCCCAGACTGGCGGGGGCGCTTGTCGCCTTCAACGCCTCCCCGCAGGAGAGCGCCCAGACCGTTGACGCGCTTCGCGGGCGCGAGTACGACCTCGCGGAGGCGCTTGCCGACGGGGCGGACGATGTCGTCAGGTCGACGACGTGGGATGCGGAGACTGGCACGCTCACGATCCCGGCGCGCACCGCCGTCGTCCTGGTTGAGCAGCAGGCGCCCGCCGGATCGGGGGAGTAGCAGACTCCATCGATTGGCCCTGCGGCCGTTCGAGTAGATTGGTCTCGACGTGAGCCGGGCCATAGGAGAGCAAGATGACGGAAGCGGCAGCCGCCGAACGCACCAGGGAAGAGGACGCCGTCGCGCACCTGACCGAAGGGGTCCAGGTATGCGACGGCGTCGTGGCGGGGCGCCACGGCGAGATCCCGGTTCGCGCGTATAGCCCCGCCGGGCAGCCTTTCGGCAACGCGGGGCGCGCGCTCGTTTGGGCGCACGGCGGCGCTTTCTGCCATGGCGGCCTGGATCAGCTCGAGTCGCACGCGGTGGCCGCCGCGGTGGCCTCCCGTGGGAACGACGTCGTCGCGGTCGACTACCGACTCGCCCCCGAATGGGAGGGTGAACAGGGGGAGAGTCCGGATGCCGTGCGCTACCCGATACCCGTCGACGACGTCGTCGATGCCTACCGTCACGTGCGCGACGAGCTCGGGCACCCGGTGGCGATCGGTGGGGCGAGCGCTGGCGCGTGCCTCGCAGCGGCAGCCACCTGGTCGTTGCTGCGCGGCAGCGGGCCGGCCCCGAACGGGCTCGCACTCGTGTACCCGACCGTGCACGCGGCCTTGCCGCCGATCCCGGAGGAGCTCCGCGAGGCGCTGCTCGGGCCCTGGGCCGAGGGACAGTTCACGCCGAGGCGAGTTCACCTGATGAACCGAAACTACGCTGGCGGGGACGCGGCCCTCGGTGAGGCCTACGCGTTTCCGGGCGGGCACGACCTCACCGGGTTCCCGCGCACGCTGGTGCTCGACGCCGATCACGACGCGCTTCGCGCTTCCGGCGCGGCCTTCGCCGACGAACTACGGGCAGCGGAGACCGGAGTACGTTATGAAGTCGTTGCTGGAACGAGGCACGGATTTATGAACAGGCCGGCAGAGCAGGCGTTCGGGAAGGGGGTCGACCACCTCGCCTCCTGGCTCTCGTCCTAGCCGCCTGCGCTAGATCGAGCGTCCTGCGTGCCCAGCGCATGGCAGCGGCTGTGAAATTCACGCTTTTCTCACGATGTGGCGTGCACGAAGTGATAACGACATGATTAACTTGGGATAGGCTTGAAGAAGGAAACCCGGCAGTCGACGCGGAGCAGTGTAGCCGCGTTGAGCTGAGGTTTTACAGCGTATTGAGGAGGAGACGCCATGGGTGGTCACGAGGATCTGGGCGAGTCGACGCAGACGCCGGCAGAGCGGGCGACTGAGACGACCAACATCAGCCTGCCGCCAGCACCGGAGGCCCCCGCGGTCGCTCACACCCTCTCTACCGAGGAACGAGAGGCCGTTGCGGCACTTCCCGGTGGATCTGCTCTGCTCATCGCGCACGATGGACCCAACCGCGGAGCGCGTTTCCTGCTCGACGAGGAAGTCACGACCGCCGGTCGTCACCCGGAGGCCGATATTTTCCTCGACGACGTCACCGTCTCGCGCCGGCACGCTGAGTTCCGCCGCACGGAGGCGGGCTTCGACGTCGCGGACGCCGGAAGCCTAAACGGAACCTACGTCAACCACGACCGCGTCGACGCCGTCGCGCTGCGCACAGGCGCGGAGGTGAGGATCGGAAAGTTCCGGCTCACCTTCTACGCGGGTACGCAGGCCTCCTAGGGACTACAGGACTTTCCACGTTGGTTTCATCCGTAAATGCACGCCGGCAAACCTCCGCCGGTGAGCCGGTGCGCCCGCAGGTGCTCAATATCGGCGAGGTGCTCTCCGAGCTTTCGGACGATTTTCCGCAGATCACCGCGTCCAAGATCCGCTTCCTCGAGGAAAAGGGCCTCATCACCCCGCAGCGAACCGCTGCCGGCTACCGCAAGTACACTCCCGGCGATATCGACCGGCTACGCTTCATCCTGGCCCTCCAGCGGGATCAGTACCTGCCGCTGAAGGTCATCAAGGACTATCTCGACGCCGTCGACCGGGGCGAGCGCCCGGAGCAGCTGCCCGGCGGGCTCAAACTAGCCCCACGCAGCGTGAGCGAGCAGCTCGCGCAGGAGCTCTCCGGTCACACCCGCGATCTGACGCGCTCCGAGCTCATCGGCGGCAGTGGCGCCAGTGATGAGCTCGTCGAGGAACTGCTGGCCTTTGGTCTGATCGAATCCGACGGCGACCGTTTCGATGAGCACAGCGCGCGCGTTGTCGCCTCCGCAGTGAAACTGGCAGGCTTCGGCATCGAGCCACGGCACCTACGGGCCTTCCGGACGGCTGCCGACCGCGAGCTGGGGCTCGTGGAGCGTGCCATCGTACCGGTGAGCTCACGCAAGACCGTTTCGTCGCGCGCTCACGCCGCGGAAACAGCCCGCGAGATCAGTGATGCGTGCCTGGCGCTGCACACGGCCCTCGTGCAGGGTGCCATTTCGAAGCTGGATCACTAGTCTTGTAGTACCGGCACGACTCGTTCCGGGTCCGGGCCGGTGGCCATGGCCGCCGGCGGACTGCAGGGAGGCACGCATGATGGACATCGACGTTGTTGGGGTACGTATCGAGTTGCCCTCGAACCAGCCGCTGATCCTCCTGAAGGAACACGACGGCGAGCGGCACCTGCCCATCTGGATCGGCGCGCCGGAGGCATCCGCGATCGCCATGAGTCTGCAGGGAATCACGACCCCGCGGCCGATGACCCACGATCTGATGGTCGGCATCATTCAGGCAGCGGGACAGGAGGTCTCGGAGGTCAAGATCGTCGACGTCCAAGACGCCGTCTTCTACGCGCGCATCGTGCTGTCCAACGGCGCGGAAGTGGATTCGCGGGCGTCCGACGCCGTTGCGTTGGCCCTGCGCACCGGGGCCCCGTTGCGTTGCGCGGAACAAGTCGTCGAGGAAGCGGGCGTGATGGTTTCCGGCGACGAATCTGGGGAGCCCAGCGAGCAGAACGAGGAGCAAGTGCGGGAGTTTCGCGAGTTTCTGGCGGACATCGAACCCGAGGACTTCGACAAGTGATCGGCGTCCGCGACACGCCCTCAAGTTAAACTTGAAGGTCATTGACCGGACCCCCCTCGCCCCGTAGCGTCGGAGCTAAGGTTCTCATTGCCTCGCGCGGCGAATCGTCGGCACAACGGATGGAGGCGTCCATTGTGCCGGTGTTGCGCGAGCACTTCCCCACGGGGAGCCATGACAAGGAGGGTTCACGTGAGTCCGACAAGCGATCACCGCGCCGAGCCGGGCAGCCGTGCTGCCACGGCCGCTAGGCATGCCCAGGGCTTGCTGTTCACGGAGGACCTTCCGGTTCTCGACGAAGATGCGGGCTACCGTGGCCCGATCGTCTGCAAGGCCGCAGGAATCACCTACCGCCAGTTGGACTATTGGGCCCGCACCGGCCTGGTAGAACCCGCGGTACGCGGTGCGCACGGCTCCGGCAGCCAGCGCCTCTACAGTTTCCGGGACATTCTCGTGCTCAAGGTCGTCAAGCGTCTGCTCGACACGGGCGTGTCCCTGCAGCAGATCCGGACCGCCGTGGGTCACCTGCGCGAGCGCGGCGTCGAGGATCTCGCCCAGATCACCCTGATGTCCGACGGTGCCTCCGTCTACGAGTGCACGTCCGCGGACGAGGTCATCGACCTGGTTCAAGGCGGTCAGGGCGTCTTCGGCATCGCTGTCGGCCGTGTCTGGCGCGAGGTCGAGGGCAGCCTCTCCGAGCTGCCGAGCGAGCACGCCGCCGCGGAGGAGAGCTTTCCCCAAGACGAGCTGAGCCGCCGCCGCGCAGCCAAGAAGGCGACCGCCAGCTAGCCGCGGCAACCCACCGGACACATAACGACGCCGGCACCCCATCGGGTGCCGGCGTCGTCATGTTCTATTGGTCATCCCGCGCGGCAAGCCGCGGACTGAGCGGGCCTAGGGCGCCGCTGTGCGAACGCGCGAGCGCTTGGCCGCGCCCGACGTTCCGCTGAGACCCTTGAGAAGCTGGTCGAAGTGCCTGGCTGTGGTCCGCGCGGATTCGCCGGGCCACTGGTGCACGGAGTACGCGGCGCCCTGAATTTGCTGCCAGTCCGCCTGATCTGGAAGGACCGGGTTCAACAACTGGGAGCCGAACATGCGACGCATCTCGGAGAGCCGGAAGCGTTGTTCCGTCGACGTATCGCGGAAGCGGTTGGCGACCACGTTGATGGAGTTGAGTCCCGTGTTGAATTCGTTGCGGAACATGTCGAGTGCACGCATTGTGCGCTCGGTGCCCGCGACGGAAAAGAGACTCGGCTCGGCGACGAGAACCGCTTGGTGGCTGGCTGTCCACGCCATGCGGGTCAGCCCGTTGAGTGAGGGCGGGCAGTCGATCAGCACGAGCTGGTACTTCGACGTCTTTTCGAGCAGCGACTTGAGTCGGCGCAGGTCGCGGTTGCGCAGGTCCGGGCGGTCATAGACCCCGCCGAAGGCCCCGCCGACAGCCACGTCGAGCACTGCGCCCTGGGCGGTCTTGCCGCGTTGGGTCCACGGGCTCACGGCCGCGTGCGCCTCCAGGTCGCCGCGGCGGCCCGCCTTGATCTGCCGGCCGACCTCCTGCTGGGGATCGGACAGGGCGACGCCGAGGCCGGTGCTGGCGTCGGCATGGGGGTCCAGATCCACGACGAGAGTCGGAGTGCCGGCGGCCAACGCCGCAGACGCCAGACCCAATGTTACGGATGTCTTCCCGACCCCGCCTTTGAGACTGCTGATGCTCACAACCTGCACGGAACCGACCACGTCCCCTTCTGTGTCTTGACTTCCGCAACGTACCCGGTCAATCATACGGGGCTTTGCCCGGCAGACCCCAACGCCACCCTGAAAGGCGGCAGGGAGTCGTCCGGAGACGAAAGATTGCCCCACGTGGGATGGGTCACGGTAGCCTTGACGAAGTCGTGGACACGAAGACGTGTCCGGGTGCGAGGCGTGTCGATGACCCCGCTGCCTCGAGTCCTGCCCCCGATGATTTCAGGAGCATTATGTTCAAGAAGGTTTTGGTTGCCAATCGTGGCGAGATCGCGATTCGCGGTTTTCGGGCCGCGGTGGAGTTGGGTGCGAAGACGGTCGCGGTGTACCCGTATGAGGATCGTGGCTCGATTCATCGTCAGAAGGCGGATGAGTCGTACCAGATCGGTGTCGAGGGACATCCGGTGCGGGCGTATCTCGATGTTGACGAGGTGATCCGGGTCGCGCGTGAGTCGGGGGCGGACGCGATTTACCCGGGGTATGGGTTTTTGTCGGAGAATCCGGAGTTGGCGCGGGCGGCGGCGGAGGCGGGCATCGCGTTCGTGGGGCCCTCGGCTGAGGTGTTGCGGCTGGCAGGGAACAAGGTCGAGGCCTTGCGGGCGGCGCGGCGGGCGGGAATCCCGGTGTTGGAGTCTTCGGAGCCGAGTGCTGATGTTGAGTATTTGGTGGCGGAGGCGGACCGGATCGGGTTCCCGATTTTCGTGAAGGCTGTTGCCGGCGGTGGTGGGCGCGGGATGCGTCGGGTGGATGTGCGTGAGGACTTCGTGGAGTCTCTGGGTGCGGCGATGCGTGAGGCCGGGACCGCGTTTGGCGATTCAACGGTCTTCTTGGAGCAGGCGGTGTTGCGTCCGCGTCATATCGAGGTCCAGGTGTTGGCTGATGGTGACGGGGAGGTCGTGCATCTTTTCGAGCGGGATTGTTCGTTGCAGCGCCGGCATCAGAAAGTCATCGAGATCGCTCCGGCCCCGAATTTGGACGAGGGTATCCGGCAGGCGTTGTATGCGGACGCGGTGAAGTTCGCGAAGGCGTTGAACTATCAGAACGCGGGCACGGTGGAGTTCCTCGTGGACACGGTTGGCGAGCGGGCGGGTCAGCATGTGTTTATTGAGATGAATCCGCGGATCCAGGTTGAGCATACGGTGACGGAGGAGATCACCGATGTTGATTTGGTGTCTTCCCAGATGCGCATCGCGGCGGGGGAGACGTTGGAGCAGATCGGGATCCGGCAGGATCAGTTGCGGATCCGGGGTGCGGCGATGCAGTGCCGGATCACGACGGAGGACCCGGCCAACGGGTTCCGCCCGGATGTGGGCACGATCAGCGTGTATCGCTCCGCCGGTGGTTCCGGTGTCCGGCTCGACGGCGGCACGGTGTTCACCGGGGCGGAGGTTTCCCCGCATTTTGATTCGATGCTCGTGAAGCTGACATGTCGCGGCCGTGATTACGAGATGGCGGTGCGGCGCGCCCGGCGTGCGCTGGCGGAGTTTCGGATCCGTGGCGTCGCGACGAACATCCCGTTCTTGATGAACGTGCTCGATGATCCGCAATTCGTCGCCGGGGATGTGGCCACGGACTTCATTGATTCGCGGCCGGACCTGCTGGTCGGCAATCGCAGCCAGGATCGCGGCACGAAGGCGCTGACCTATCTGGCCGAGGTCACGGTGAACAAGCCGCATGGGGGGCGGATCGACGGCATCGACCCGCGGGTGAAGCTGCCGCGGTTCCCGGGGGACAAGTCGGAGCAGCCTGAGCGCAGCCCGTTCGATGGCCCTTCTGGTGTGGTGCCGCCGCCCGGGTGGCGGCAGGTGCTCCTGGAGCAGGGGCCGGAGGGCTTCGCCGCCCGCCTGCGCGGCGAAACTGCGGTGGCAGTCACGGACACGACGTTCCGGGATGCGCATCAGTCGTTGTTGGCGACCCGGGTGCGTACGCGGGATCTGTTGGCGGCGGCGCCGGCGATGGCCCATACGTTGCCGGGGTTGTTCTCGATGGAGGTCTGGGGCGGGGCGACGTACGACGTGGCGCTGCGGTTCTTGGGTGAGGATCCGTGGCGGCGGTTGGAGTTGTTGCGGGCCGAGCTGCCGAACGTGCCGTTGCAGATGCTCCTGCGTGGCCGGAATACGGTCGGGTATACCCCGTATCCGACGGAGGTCACGGACGCGTTCGTGGCCGAAGCAGCGGCGACGGGCATCGATATTTTCCGGATCTTCGATGCGTTGAACGATGTCAGCCAGATGGCCCCGGCGATCGCCGCGGTGCGGGCGACGGGGACGGCGGTGGCGGAGGTCGCGCTGTGTTACACCGGGAACCTTACGGACCCGGACGAGGACCTGTACACCCTGGACTACTACCTGTCGTTGGCGAGGCAGATCGTCGATGCTGGGGCGCATATTCTGGCGATCAAGGACATGGCCGGGTTGCTGCGCCCGGCGGCCGCGGCGAAGCTCGTGACCGCGTTGCGGTCCGAGTTCGACCTGCCGGTGCATTTGCATACCCATGACACTGCTGGTGGGCAGTTGGCGACGATCATGGCTGCGGTGGAGGCCGGGGTGGATGCGGTGGATACTGCGGTCGCGTCGATGGCGGGCACGACGAGTCAGGTCTCGATGTCGGCTTTGGTGGCTGCGTTGGAGCACACGGAGCGGGACACGGGCTTGGATTTGGGTGCTGCGGCGGCGATGGAGCCGTATTGGGAGGCGGTGCGGGCGATGTATGCGCCGTTCGAGTCCGGGTTGGCCGGGCCCACGGGGCGGGTGTATCGGCACGAGATCCCGGGCGGTCAGCTCTCGAACCTGCGTCAGCAGGCGATCGCGTTGGGGTTGGGGGAGCGGTTCGAGGCGATCGAGGACATGTATACGGCCGCGAACTCGATCCTGGGCCGGTTGGTGAAGGTCACGCCGTCTTCGAAGGTTGTCGGCGATCTGGCGTTGCAGTTGGTCGGTGCCGGTGTTGATCCGGCGGAGTTTGAGGCGAATCCGCAGGCGTATGACATTCCGGAGTCGGTGATCGGGTTCCTTTCTGGTGAGCTCGGGGATCCGCCCGGTGGGTGGCCGGAGCCGTTCCGGTCCAAGGCGTTGCAGGGCCGGACGGTCAAGGTCCGGCTCGAGGAGCTCGAGGCGGAGGACTCGCAGGCGCTTCGGGGGGATTCGGCGACGCGGCGGTCCACGTTGAACCGGTTGCTGTTCTCGGGCCCGAGTCGCGATTTCGAGACTCTGCGTGCCCAGTATGGGGATGTTTCCGTGTTGGGCACGAGGGACTACTTGTATGGGTTGACGCCGGGGGCTGAGCATGTGATCAGTCTGGGTAAGGGTGTGCGCTTGTTGGTGACGCTGCAGGCGATTGGTGAGCCTGATGAGAAGGGCATGCGCACGGTGATGTGCACGCTCAATGGGCAGATGCGGCAGATCACGGTCCGGGACCGCAATGTTGAGTCGACGGTGAAGGCTGCGGAGAAGGCCGATCCGACCAATGCCGGGCACGTCCCCGCGCCGTTTGCCGGGGCTGTGACCGCGACGGTTGGGGTGGGGGACGTGGTTGAGGCTGGTGGTACGGTCGCGACGATTGAGGCGATGAAGATGGAAGCGGCGATCACGTCCCCGGTGACCGGGCGCGTCGCGCGGATCGCGATCGCGGGCACTGCGCAGGTCGATGGTGGTGATCTTCTGATCGTGATTGACCCGGCCTGATCACGATCAGACCACGGCGCGGCACGGTCCGCAGCGGATGCCCGCCGGGCCGGTTCCTGTCACGGGACCGGCCCGGCGGGCGTTCTCGTCGGTGGGCTAGGGTGTGTGCTGAGCGAGTAGCCGATCAGGCAAGGATCCCACGAGCGAGAGGGCGACATGAGCGAGAAGTCGCAGAATCAGCGGTCCGACGAAGGGCCGGACGAGTCGGGGCCGGCTGAGGCTCTCGGCGGCCGCGGAGCGGACGAGACGATCGCTGCCGGCGACGCGACGCGGTTCCCCGCGCGTGAGGCCCTCGGCGAACCGTCTGGCTCGGGTGAAGTCATCGACGCCGCCGAGTTGGCCGCAAGTGGGTACGCCACAGGTACCGGCGGCTCGGCAGCGCCGGAACCCGCAGCGGCGATGACCGCTGACCGGCTCCCAGCCCCGCGCGATCGTGCGCCAGCTGCGGGGTGGCGACGTTGGATCTATCAGGCGACCCTCGGTCGGGTGAATGTCGGGGACGCCGACGCGGTGCGCTTGCGACGGCTTCGGGAGAGCGCTATCAAGGCCCAGCTGAGCGGCGGGACCAAGTACGTGACAGTGCTCTCCCGCAAGGGCGGCGTCGGCAAGACAACGGCGACGACGCTGCTGGGCATGGCTCTGGCCGAGGTACGGGAGGACCGGATCGCCGCCCTCGACGCGAACCCAGATCGCGGCACGCTCAGCGACCGTTCGCCGGGGCAGGCAAAATTCACGGCACGCCAGCTCGTTCAGAATCGGCACCTCGTCGATTCCTTCGCCAAAAGCTCGCAGTACGCTGCCCGGCAGGGATCCCGCCTGCACGTGCTGGCCTCTGATACGGACCCACACGTCGCCGGAGCGTTCGATGATTCGGACTACCACGCAGTCACCGAACTGATGGGAAAGTCTTACTCGATCGTGCTCACGGACTCCGGCACCGGGATGGTGCACTCGGTCATGCAGGGCTCGCTGGAGAAGTCGGACATGGTCGTCTTGGTCTCGGGCGCGAGTGTCGACGAGGCGCGGTCGGCCTCCGAGACCTTTTCGTGGCTTGAGGCGCACGGACGTCAGGATCTCGCGCGCAACGCGATCGTCGTGATCAATCAGTCCGCAGGGCTCGCCCGCGGAGTCGACGTCGATGAGATCGAGGCCCACTTCGCGAGCCGGGTCGACTCGGTGGTGCGCCTGCCGTACGACCCGCACCTGGCGGAGGGCTCCGAAGTTTCCCTGGAGCGGTTGCGTCCGAGCACCCGCGAGGCCGTCATGGAGTTGGCCGCGCTCGTCGTCGACGAACTGCGCGACGCCCGCTGACGGGGCGCCGCGCAGAGGGGACTACGACGAATAGATGTCGTCGATGACGTCCGCGTAGTCCGTGATGACCTTGGCGCGCTTGATCTTCATCGACGGCGTCAGGTGCCCTGATTCCTCCGTGAAGTCGGACGGCACGATCCGGAACTGCTTGATCGCCTCGGCCTTCGAGACCTGTTCGTTGGCCTGCGCTACGATCCGCTCGATCTCCTCGTGCAGTTGCGGGAGCTTGGCAGCCTCAGCGACGCCCACCGACCCCAGATCGTGGCGCTGGAGCCAGCCGGGCAGTGCTTCTTCGTCGATGGTGACCAGCGCCGAGATGAACGGCTTCTGGTCCCCGATGACGACGCACTGGGAGACGATCGCGTGGGAGCGGATCCTGTCCTCGAGCTGGGCAGGGATGACGTTCTTGCCGCCGGCGGTCACGAGGATCTCCTTTTTGCGCCCCGTGATCCGCAAGCAGCCGTCGTCGTCCAGCTGCCCGATGTCTCCGGTGTGGAACCATCCGTCACGGATCGCTTCGGCTGTCAGGTCGTCGCGCTTGTAGTACCCGCGCATGACGCACACACCCTTGGCGAGGATTTCGCCGTCGTCGGCGATCTTCACGGCGTTACCCGGAAGCGGCGCCCCGACCGTGCCGACTTTGATGAGGTCCGGCGTATTCACCGTGATCGGGGCCGTGGTCTCCGTGAGGCCGTAGCCCTCGAGAATCGTGACGCCGAGGCCGCGGAAAAAGTGTCCGAGGCGTTCGCCGAGTGGTGCGCCACCCGAGACGGCATGGGTGACCTTACCGCCCATGGCCGCGCGGATCTTGCTGTAGAGCAGCTTGTCGAACAGCTTGTGCTTGAGGTCGAGTAGCAGGCCCGGCCCGCCGTTCTCCTGCGCCCGCGACCAGGCAATCGCCGTGTCGGCGGCCGCATGGAAGATCTTGCCCTTGCCCGCGTCTTCGGCCTTGAGCATCGAGTTGTTGTACACCTTCTCGAAGACCCGCGGAACGGCCAAGAGGTACGTCGGTGCGAAGCTCTGCAGGTCGGGCAGCAAGTTCTTGACGTCCGGCGTGTGCCCGACCCTCGTGCCGGCGGCGACCGCCAGCACGGAGATGAACCGGGCGAAGACGTGAGCCAACGGCAGGAACATGAGGGTCGAGGACCCCGGATACACTATCGATTTCAGCGAGGCGACCCCGTTCTCGGAGAGCTCGACGAAGTTGGAGTGGGTCAACTCGCAACCCTTCGGGCGGCCGGTAGTGCCCGAGGTGTAGATGATGGTGGCCAGGGAGTCGAGCCCGAGCGAGGCGCGCCGGGCCTCGAGGTCGTCGTCGGAAACGCCGGCGCCAGCCTCGCGCAGCGCATCGAGTCCATCGTTCTCGAGCTGCCAGACGTGTTCGACCGGGAGCTGCTCCTGCTGGGCGGCCTGCCGGACGATGTTCTCGTGGCGTCCGGATTCGACGAACGCGGCCGCGGCTTCGGAATCGCCAAGGATCCACGCGACTTGCGAGGGCGAGGACGTTTCATAGACGGGTACCGAAACGCAACCGGCGAACCAGATCGCGAAGTCGACGAGGACCCATTCGTACCGGGTGCGGGACATGATGCCGATGCGTGCGCCCGGTTCGATGCCGGAGGCGATCAAGCCCTTGGCGATCTTGCGAACGTCGGCACCGAAGTCCCGCGCGGTGATGTCGCGCCAGGCCTCGTTCTCCGTGGGCACGGAGAACAGGGCCAAATTCTCGGGGCTCTCCTCCTGGCGAAGGACGAAGTCGGTGATGTTGGTGTCCGAGGGGCTGACGATCAGTGGGGCAACGCTCTTCTCGCGCACGGGACCCTCCCTAGTGAGTTGTCTTGGTGTTGATGATACGCCACGGGCGTGGCCCACATCACAGTGCTACTGAATGGTAACAAGTTTCGCAGCTGATCAGTCACGAAGCGCCGTATTGGCATCGAAAAATCTCAGGGTCTCGGTGAAGATGAGTTGGTCGTCGTGGTCGAGTGTCGCGACGTGGAAGCTCTCCTCTAGGCGCACGATGTGTCGCCGGCTCGAGGGCGTGCCCAGTCGGCGCTGCAGAACGGCCATGCTTGTTTCGGGAACCACGTGGTCGGTTGCCGAGCGGAACACAATCGTCGGCGCGGTCACCTGCGGCAGCGTCGCGGTCGCCTGTCGCATGAGCCGCCCCAGCTGGTCGACGGCGGCCATCGGCGTTCGCGCGTAGGCCTGCTCATCCTGCCCGGGCCGTGCGATGTCATTGGCGATTGCGGCGACCGACCGGACGCCCAGCTTGAGGACGCGGGCGGCGTGTGCGGTCGGATTCGCGAACGTGAGTGCAGGGTTTACCAGCGCCAGCCCCGCGGGCGCACGGCGGGCAGCAAGATCGAGGGCCAGCGCGCCGCCCATCGATAGGCCGCAGACGTAGACGCGCTCGTGGTTGCGCTGGAGCTCGTCGTACGCGGTCCTGACGGCAGCTCGCCAGGCCGACCACGGCGTGCGCGCGAGTTCGGGCCAGCTCGTGCAGTGCCCGGGCAGGACGGGCAGGCTGACCGCGTATCCGGCGTTGAGCAGGGACTCGGCCCACGGTCGCATGCTCGCGGGGGAGGAAGTGAAACCGTGAATGACGAGGGCGGCCACCCCCGGACGTTCTTCGGAGACCGAGCGGGCCATGACGGGCGCGGTCAGCGAGCCGGGCAGGTGGGTGAGACGCGGAGGCGTGACGCCGTCGTCGTCCGTGGCCCGGGGTTGGACCGGGTTCGATGATGCGCTCATGGGACTCCTGAGAGAGAAGCGAATCGGCCGCGGGAAGCACCCGTGGCTGGGTTGTGCCTAAAGTAGAGCCTAGACGACTGCCGCTCGTCATCCGGCCTTCGCCGGATCGGGCGCCACGCGAACAACTGGCGGAAGGCGAACCCTGTGTTCTATTGGGTGATGAAGCGGCTCTTTATCGGACCGTTGGTGAAGATGCTGTTCCGGCCGTGGGTGAAGGGGCTCGACAACGTGCCGGCCGAAGGAGGGGCCATCCTGGCCAGCAACCACCTCTCCGTCTCGGATTCGGTATTCCTCCCGGTCGAAGTGGAAAGACCCGTCGTGTTTCTGGCCAAGAGCGACTACTTCACAGGTCGAGGGCTCAAGGGCAAGGTCACGGCGGCGTTCTTCCGGATGACCAACCAATTGCCCATGGACCGCTCAGGCGGCAAGGCCTCAGAGCAGTCACTCGGAGCCGGGGAGAAGACGCTCCTCGACGGAAATCTTCTCGGCATCTACCCCGAGGGCACCCGAAGCCCGGACGGCCGGCTCTACCGCGGCAAGCTCGGCGTCGCCAAGCTGGCACTCGCGACCGGCGTGCCCGTGATTCCCATCGCAATGATCGGCACGGACAAGGTCCAGCCGATCGGCAAGACGGTGCCGAACATCCGGCGCGTCGGCATGATCATCGGCGAACCCTTGGATTTCTCGCGCTACGCGGGCCTCGAGGATGACCGCTTCGTGCAGCGCTCAGTGACGGACGAGATCATGTACGCGATCATGCGCCTGTCGGGGCAGGAGTATGCGGACGTCTACGCCACCACAGTGAAGAACCAGCTTGCGGCCGAGCGCAAGGCGGCTGCGGCGAAGGCCACGCGGGCCGACCGCGGGGGTTCGGACGCGGCCTGAACCGCGTGCGGTGCCCATATTACGGACCGAAGTACGGGCCCGGGCCGGTTGGGTTCTACTCTGGTAGTTGTGAGCGAGACTGGAACCGAATCCGCGCCGTTGACGGCGCCTGTCCCTGGCCCTGCGACTGACCCCGGGCTCGACGCCTGGCGCGAGCTGCCGATCAAACAGCAGCCGAGCTGGAGCGGCACCGACGAGCACCGGCGTGCTGTCGACGAGCTGGCATCTTTGCCGCCACTGGTCTTTGCCGGAGAGGTCGATATCCTCCGCGAACGCCTGGCCGAGGCGGCGAAGGGGCGTGCCTTCCTGCTGCAGGGAGGTGACTGCGCCGAGACCTTCGAAGGGGCGACCGCCGACCGGATCAGTGCCCGCGTCAAGACGATCCTGCAGATGTCCGTGGTGCTGACCTACGGCGCCTCGATGCCCGTGATCAAGATGGGGCGCATGGCCGGGCAGTTCGCCAAGCCGCGCTCGTCGGACATGGAGACTCGCGACGGCGTGACGCTGCCGGCCTTCCGTGGCGAGATCGTCAACGGCTACGACTTCACTGAGGAGTCCCGCCGGCACGACCCGGCGCGTATGGTGCAGGCGTACCACACGTCGGCCTCGACCCTGAACCTGATTCGGGCCTTCACCCAAGGCGGCTTCGCTGACCTGCGCGCCGTACATCAGTGGAACCAGGGCTTCCGGGCCAACCCGGCTTACAAGCAGTACGAGTCCCTCGCTGCTGAGATCGACCGTGCGGTGCGCTTCATGGAGGCCTGCGGTGCCGACTTCGAGGCACTCAAGCGGACCGAATTCTTCGCCGCGCACGAGGCCCTGTTGCTCGACTACGAGCGCCCGCTGACACGCACGGATTCACGCACGGGCCAGCCCTACGACACCTCCGGCCACTTCCTGTGGATCGGCGAGCGGACCCGCGAACTGGACGGGGCGCACGTTGATTTCCTCTCGCGTGTGCGCAACCCGATCGGTGTCAAGCTCGGCCCGACGACGACCCCCGACGACGCCCTTGCTCTGATCGACAAGCTGGACCCCACCCGCGAGCCGGGCCGCCTGACCTTCATCTCGCGCATGGGTGCGCAGAACATCCGCGAAAAGCTGCCGAATCTTGTCGAGAAGGTCACCGCCTCCGGCGCGGAGGTCGTCTGGGTGACGGACCCGATGCACGGCAACACGGTCACGAGCGCCAACGGCTACAAGACTCGCCGGTTCGACGACGTCATGGACGAGGTCCGCGGATTCTTCGAAGTCCACGACAGCCTCGGCACGGTCGCCGGCGGCCTGCACGTGGAGATGACCGGCGACGACGTTGCCGAGTGCCTCGGCGGGGCCGACCCGATCCGCGAGGAGCAGTTCGACGACCTCTACGAGTCGCTCTGCGATCCGCGCCTCAACCACCGGCAGTCCCTCGAGATGGCCTTTCTCGTCTCGGGTGCGTTGGCCGCCCGCGGGCCGCGCGGCTAACGGCGAACCAGTCCGGACGACGGCGTCCGGTGCCCCGACGCGGGGCGCCGGACGCCGTCGTCGTATGGTGGAACTATGTATCTTGACGTGGACTACCTCACGCCGATGCTCCAGGTCTCCGCGGCGGTGTTATGCCTGTTGGCCGCGATGCCGCTGGGTCTGCACGCCTTGGCCCGGTGGATCGCGTTCCGACGCCTGGACCCTGCGCGCCGCACCTACGCGTTTCGCAGCAGCATCCGGAACGAGGCCGTGACCGGAGGGGTGCTCTTCGTCGCGGCGGCGACCTTCGCCGGGCTTGGACTGGCTGGACTCGCAACGGCCGAGGAGAATCTCCGGGCCAACATCCTCTGGGCGTATCCGGAGGTGGATGCGATCGAAGCCTACGCGTGGAACGGCTCGTCTGCGATCGTCGACGTCGTGATGACCTCGGGGGAGCGGCACACCTCCCGGCAGGTGGACATCCTCATCGATGGCACGCCGCACCTTGAGCTGCCGCCGGTCGGCGCCGAGGACTGATCAGACCACGGTGATCGTGATCGTCGATCCCTCGGCCGCGCTGCCGTCTGCGGGGTCCTGGTCGCGCACGGTGCCGAAGTAACCACCGAGGATCTTCTCCACCTTGACATCGAACCCCAGCTCTTTCAGCTCGGCCTCGGCAGTGCTGGCCTGCCGGCCGACGAAGTTGGGGACGTCGATCATACGTGGGCCCTTGGAGACGACGTACGAAACCGTGCCGCCGCGCTCCAGCTTGCCTTTCGCGGGATTCTGAGAGATGACGTGGCCCTTCGCCACGGACGTGCTGAACTCTTCGCCGTCCCTCGTGCCCGCGAGCCCGGCGGCCGTCAGCAGCCGATCGGCGGCATCTTTTGTTTCTCCCGTGATGTCGGGTACGTCGACCGGGGCCGGGCCGAGTGAGACCACGAAGGAGACCTCGGTGCCGCGGCGTACCTGTTCATCGGCCGCGGGTTCCTGGTCCAGTACTTCCCCGGCGGGAATCGACTCATCATGGGACTCGTTGACCGTACCTGTCACCAGTTCGGCCCGGCCGATGGCGTTCTCGGCGTCGTCCTGCGTCCGCCCGCGAATATTGGGGACGGCGAAGAGCTCCGGCCCGCGGGAAACAATGAGCTCGACGTCCTGGTAGCGGCGGATGGCGTTGTTCGCGGGTGGGTTCGTGCCAACGATCAGGCCTTCGTCGACTTGGTCGTCGTAGACCTCGGAACGCGCCGAAGCGACGCCGAGGGCGGTCAGCTCCGCCGCCGCCTCGGCGGCCGGGCGGCCCTGCAGGACGGGAACGGTGACCTGAGCGCCGGGGCCCATGCCGAAGAACCAGCCAGCCGTGCCGAGTACTGCCGCCAGCACGAGGACCAGTAGCGCCCACAGCCATGCGCGCCGTCGCGGGTGGGACTCCAACGTCTTCAAGGGGATCTGGGCCTGCTTTTTCCATTGTTTCTGTTCGCGCTTGGCGGTTCGCCGGGCCACGCGGGCAGAGGGTGTCGCGGTCGCGAACTCCGCGGGCGTCGCGGTAGGGAGCGGAACGTCCAGCGCGCGGGTTGCATCATTATGGGCTGGGATCACCGTCGTTGCGTCGCTGCGCGCGGCAATGACCTCTGTCGCGCCGTCCTCCGCCGCTGGCGGGCCGACGACGATCGTGTCCCCGGCGGATGCGCCGGTACCCAGGTCGAGTTGCGCAGCGGTCAAAGAACTGGCGATGTGCCGGAGTTCGCCGAGGAGTGCGCCGGCGTCGTGCGGACGGTTCTCGGGATCCTTGGCGGTGCACCACTCGACCAGCTCGTCGAGGTCGGCGGCGAGGCCCGGGACGATCGTCGAGGGGGCGGGGACGGCCTCGTTGACGTGTTTGAGGGCGACGTTGATGGGCAGCTCGGCGGTGAACGGCTGGCGCCCGGTGAGGAGCTCGAACAACATGATGCCGACCGCATAGATGTCGCTGCGCTCGTCGGCGGGTTCGCCCGTGACCAGCTCGGGGGAGATGTACGCGACGGTGCCCACGAGCGTGCCCGAGGAGGTGTTGTTGCTCGCCGCGCGGGCCAGACCGAAGTCCGCGACCTTCACGCGCCCATCCTTGGTCAGGAGCACGTTCTCCGGCTTCATGTCGCGGTGGACGAGTCCGGCTTCGTGGGCGGCGGAGAGGCCTTCCACCACAGAGTCCATGAGTTTCAGCGCTTGCCGCGGGGCGAGCCGACCCTGCTCGCGCAGCACGTGGCGCAGGGTTTGTCCGCGCACGTACTCCATGACCAAATAGGCGTTCTCGCCGTCGATTCCCTGATCGAGCACATTCACCACGTGCGGGTGCGAGAGCTTGGCCGCGTTGATGGCCTCGTCCTCGAAGCGCTCGACGGTCTTCGGGTCCTGAGCCAGATGCGGGTACAGGATTTTGAGGGCGACCTCGCGGTGAAGCCGCTGGTCAGTGGCCAGATACACCGTGGACATGCCGCCGCGGGCCAGGCGGGAGTCCACCCGGTACCGGCCATCGATCGTTGCCCCGAAAAGGGGGTCGCTTCCCTGTGCTGCCACCCTTCGATCGTAGCGACCCGGTGCAGGATTCTGGCGGATCAACGCGGCGTCCCGGTGGCGCGGGGAAGTGAAAACAACAACGGCGGGCCGCCCCGGAGAGTGGGGCGGCCCGCCGTCGTCGGCCGGTCCTGTTAAGACGCGCGCCGGGCGCGTGCGGCGCGGCGCTTCAGGGCGCGGCGCTCGTCTTCGCTCATGCCGCCCCAGACGCCGGCGTCCTGGCCGCTCTCGATGGCCCACTGCAGGCAGGTGTCGATCACCTCGCACGTGCGGCACACGCTCTTGGCCTCTTCGATCTGGAGCAAGGCCGGGCCCGTGTTCCCGACGGGGAAGAAAAGCTCCGGGTCCTTTTCCAGGCAGGCCGCGCGACTACGCCAATCCATGCTTGATGATGCTCCTTGGTGTGGGGTGAAGTATGAGGTCGGAATCCTGCAGGCTGTCGCCTGAGCGGTTCCGAGGTGCGGCGAACGTATTTGAGCACAAAAGGCCGTATCCGTAGGCCGCCAATCAAGATTGTCACGTTACGGATACGTAAACAAGGGTCTAACAAGAGAAAATGGCGCGTTACCATGAGGCCTTCATCACAACCATGGCATAGGGTGCCCACCCAGCGGAAGGACCGCCGTAGCCGCATCGTCGGGTCGGTAGGGTATTTACATGACCGAATCCTTTGACGCCGAGAATCGAGAGGGCCCTAGCCTCCGAGTGCGCCCTGCCGCCGTGGTTGTCGTGGTGGCTATCGTCTTCCTCGAGGCGCTGACCGTGCTCGGGGTCGCCGTCGCGCACGCTTCGCAGTTGGGCCAGCCCGGCCCCGTGGGTCTGCCCGGCCGGCTGTTCCTCCTGCTGATCATGCTTGGCGCGGCCGCCTGGCAGGCGTGGGTTGGGTTGAGCTTTGCCCGCGGCCGGGCCTGGACGAGGGCGGCAATCGTCGTGTGGCAGGTCTTCCAGATCATCCTGGCCGTGCCCATGGTTAATCCAGGCAATGACATGACGACGACGGTGTTCGGCTGGGCGCTGCTCGTGCCCGCGGCGGCGGGAATCCTGTTGGTGTTCAGCGGCGCGACGATGCGGCACCTGGCAGCTACCGAAAAGCTCGGCCGCGAATAGCGCTTGCCGTCCACACGCCGAGGCAGGCGCCCGCCGTCGGTCGGGTCTCCACGGCGCGCGTATGCAGCGTGACGTCTCACGAGCTCTCGCTCCTGCTAGGCGGCGAGCCCACATTCGTCTTTCGTGCTGACTGGGCCCGGAGGGTCCGACGGATGGTTCCGGGCGTCTGGATAGCCTGGTCAGGGTGCCGTCACCCGGCCTTCCGGGTGCGGTACACCATGCTCGGCGAGGGTGAGGCGGCGCTCGTTCTGGTGATCCGCGACGGCATCACCCGGGTTGGTGGGAACGGCGTTGGCGGGGCAGCGAATGACGAAAGTTATCCACAATTCCTCAGATTCGGTTGGTATTGCCACCTCATGCTGGATAGCCTCTGTTATGCCTAATTGGTTGTTATTTCCACACGGGCTGACATGGAGCGCCAGCCGATCTGAAGGGAAGCCACGCGGTGGACGGAGTTCGAATTGTCGAGGAGGAAGTCCGCGAAGTCATTCGGCTGCGCGGATTGGATCCTGCGCGTGAGAGCAATGAGGTCCGTCGCATCGTCTACGAAGCGGTTCGGGACTACGACGAACGGTCGATGCGCGGTACGTTGCCGCGGCTCGGGGCGCTCGACGAAGTCAACCGAGAGGTGTTCGACGCGGTTGCCGGTTTCGGCCCGCTGCAGCCGCTCCTGGACGACCCGACCATCGAGGAAATCTGGATCAACAGCCCGACGCAGGTCTTCTGCGCGCGTGGCGGTACCAGCGAACTGACGTCCATCCGGTTGACGGACGAGCAGGTCGAGACGCTCGTGGAGCGGATGCTCAAGCCTTCCGGGCGGCGGTTGGACCTGTCTTCACCTTTCGTCGATGCTGCGCTTCCCGACGGTTCGCGCCTGCACGTCGTGATCCCCGACATCACCCGCCGGCACTGGTCGGTTAATATTCGAAAGTTTGTTGCGCGTGCCCAGCGCATCGACCAACTCGTCGACCTGGGCTCCCTGACCTCCTCGGCTGCCCAATACCTGCAGGCGGCCATCTCGAGCGGCATGAACGTGCTCGTTTCCGGCGCGACGCAGGCTGGCAAGACCACGATGCTCAACTGCCTGGCGTCTGCCATCGGTGTGCGCGAACGCGTTGTCACCATCGAGGAGATCTTCGAACTCCAAGTGAACCGACGCGACGTCGTCTCGATGCAGTGTCGGCAAGCCAACCTCGAAGGCGGGGGCGAGATCACCATGCGCCGCCTCGTTAAGGAGGCCCTGCGCATGCGTCCGGACCGCCTCATCATCGGCGAGGTCCGCGAGGCGGAATCTCTGGATATGTTGATCGCGATGAACGCTGGTCTCCCCGCGATGGCCAGCATCCACGCGAACAGCGCCCGCGACGCCATCACCAAGATCTGCACCCTTCCGCTGCTGGCCGGGGAGAACATCTCAGCCCAGTTCGTCGTGCCGACTGTCGCGACCAGCATCGACCTCGTCGTCCATTGCGAGCGGACAGCCAGCGGACATCGACAGGTCTCCGAGATCGTCAAACTCGGACAGCGGGTGGAGAACGGCGTGATTGAAACGTCGCAGCTCTTCCACAGGATCGGCGGGGAACTCGTCGTCAACAACAATGCGGAACTAGCGCACGACAAGCTCGAGCGGGCCGGCGTCGACGTCGCCGGACTGGTGGAGGTCCTGGCGTGAGCCTCCTGCTCGGCCTCACGCTCGGCACGGGATTCTTCCTCGTCTGGCGTTCGGCGTGGGTGCTCCCCGAAGCGGCTGCTCAAGTGCGTGCATCGAGCCGCGTCGAGCGGCTCATCCTGCGCTCCGGGATCCAGAATCTCACCCAGCGCGGCTTCATCGCCGCCTCGGCGATCTGCGGCGTCGTTTGCGCGTTCATCGTCCTACTCGCGACGACGTCGCCGATCATGGCGGTCCTCTTCGGTTCCTTCGGGTCGGCGATCCCGTGGGCGGTGCTTCGCTGGCGCGCCGGAAAGCGCGCGGCGGCCCTGCGGGAGCAATGGCCCGAGGTCGTTGACCACCTGCGCTCCGCCATCCGCGCCGGCCTGCCGCTGCCGGATGCGCTCGCGCAACTCAGCACGCAGGGACCAGCGGATCTGCAGCCACACTTCCGGGAGTTCGCCCTCGACTACCGGGCCAGCGGCCGATTCAACGATGCGGCGGAGCGACTTCGTTACCGGCTCGCCGATCCGGTAGCCGACAAGATCATTACCGCTCTGCGCATCACCCGCGAAGTCGGCGGCTCCGATCTAGGGCAGATGCTGTCCACCTTGAGCAGCTTCCTGCGTGAGAGTGCGCGCACTCGCGGCGAGCTCGAAGCACGGCAGTCCTGGACCGTCAACGCCGCCCGCCTAGCCGTCGGCGCACCGTGGGCCATCCTCCTGCTGCTCTCGATGCAACCTCAGGCCGTTGCTGCCTACTCTTCGTGGACGGGCGTCGGCGTCCTGCTCGGCGGCCTGATCGTCTCCCTGATCTGTTACCGCGTCATGCTGCGCATCGGGTCCCTGCCGGAAGAAGAACGGGTGATCAAATGAGTCAGATCCTGACGTGGTCGATCGCTGTCGGCTGCGCGCTAGGGGCTGGCCTGTGGCTGGTCTTCGTCCGAGTGCCCGCGATGCGCGTTGTCACCTTTGCGGACCGGGTCGCCCCGCACCTGCGGTCGAACGTTGCCAGGTCCCGGCTGCTCGGGGGAGGGGAGTCACGGGAGGCGGCACTCGGGCCGATAAGCACCCTCTTCGGCCCCGTCCTCCGTGACGTCACGGCGTGGGTCAACAGGATCAACCCGGTCAGCGGCAACCTGCAGGCGCGTCTGCGCAAGGCGGGGTTGCGGATGACGACGACGGAGTTCCGAGCATCTCAGCTCGGCTGGGCCGGCGTCGGTCTTCTGCTCTCGCTTATCTGGGCCGTGTTTGGCACCGTCGCCGGACAGACGCACTGGTTCGTGGCCACGATCTTGGTCGTCGTCGCGACCGTCTCGGGATACTTGCTGCGTGAGTGGTACCTCGGGGAGCAGATCCAGCGTCGGAGCCGGCGGATCCTCAGCCAATTCCCCAGCGTGGCCGAGCTGCTCGCGCTCGCCGTCGCCGCCGGAGAGAGCACGACGGGCGCGATCGAGCGTATATCGCGCATCGTGGAGGGCGACCTGGCGGACGAGTTTCAGCTCACCCTGGCCGACCTGCGGTCCGGGACGCCGTTGACCACCGCGCTTAACCGGATGTCCGACCGTGTCGAGCTCTCAGCGATGACGCGATTCGTCGACGCATTGACCGTGGCGGTCGAACGCGGGACGCCGATCGCCGAAGTCGTCCGTGCCCAAGCCCAGGACGTCCGTGACGCAGCGAAGCGTGAACTCATGGAGACGGCCGGTAAGAAGGAGATCGGGATGCTGGCTCCCGTTGTCTTCGGAGTCCTTCCCTTGACGATCGTCTTCGCCGTCTACCCGGGCCTGTCCCTGATCGACCTCAACCTCTAGACCGAGCAAGCATCACACCCACCAGGAGATAAACCATGAAGAACTTGATCAAACACGGCGGCCTTGGCCACGCAGTCCTCATTGCCTCGATGACCTTCGTCCTCGGCTTGACCGAGCGCGTCCGCCGCGAAGAACGCGGTGACGTCCCCGGATGGGTCATGATTACTTTCACGACACGTACCTAATCTCACCCGCGCTCGCCGAACACCGGCACCGGCTCCCACAACCCCGCCACCAGCACCTCGGCGACCGGCCGCCCAGGACGCACCACGACCGGATGAATCAGCCGCGACAGCATGTCCCGTCGAACCTCTACCGGCAGCCCGTCCCAGTCCCGCAGCAGGTCCGGCACGAGCTTCTCCGCCGGCCGCGCAGCAGCAGACCGGATCGCACGCCGCGCCGCCTCCGCTTCCGTGAGCTCCGCCTCCGTGCCCGCCCGCAACCGCTCGTACACATCCCGCGAGACCTCGTCGTCCATGTACCGAAGCGTGAGGTTGTCCAGTCGCGTCTGCAGCTTGATCAACCGCCGATTCAACGCCGCCTCGCTCGGCCCGGCGCTCGCCGTTCGCGCTGGCCGCTTGACCTGACCGGCGGCTGCGGTGATCTCCGCCTGGATCTGCTGCAGCCACTCCACGACCGCCGCCTCGACGACGGGCGCCGTCACGTACCCGCCAGGATGCGATCGCTTATCCGCCGCAGCCTTGCACCGGTACTTCGGCTGCCGCGCAGACCCGAAGAGCCCGGCGTGCATCGGTGACCCACACTCGCACCGGATCAGCCCCGACAGCAGATACGACGACTTCTCACCACGCCGCCGCGACCGACGGACCTCCCGCCGCGACAGATACTCCTCGAACTCGGCCTCGCTGATCACCGGCTCGTGCACACCCTTCACGCGCTCGCCGTGGCGGGTGAAGTAGCCGGCTCCGAATCCGGTGTCGAGCATGCGGCGGATGGTGCGGGCTGACCACAGGCCGTCGGCGCTGACGCCGTAGCCGGTGACTGGTCGGGTGGGGCCGTCGTTGGCCCAGGCGACGAGGCTGTAGACGGATTGGCCGGCGTTGTACCGGCGGTACATTTCGGCGAGCACGGGGCCGGTGATGGGGTCGGGGGTGAAGCCGTCCTGGCGGGTGTACTGGTAGCCGAAGCGGGGTTTGCCGTTGGCGGGCCGGCCGGCGCGGACGCGGCGTTCGTGGGCTTCTTTCCAGACGTCGCCGATGCGTTCGGACTCGAAGGCTGCGAACTCGGTGAGCATGCCGCGCGCGAGTCGCCCGGTCGATGTGGAGACGTCGAGGGGTTCGGTGGCGGATTCGATGCGGCCGCCGGCGGTCTCGACCTTCTCGGCGGCGACGGCCCAGTCGAGGCGTGAGCGGGAAAGGCGAGACCATTTCCAGAGGACGATGACGTCCGCGGCCCCGGTCTCGATCATGGTCATGACCCGTTGGACGGCCGGCCGGTTCCAAGTGCGGCCACTGATGCCGGGGTCGGACTCGACGCCGACGACCTCGTAGCCGCTCTTCTCGGCGTAATCGCGCCCTGCGGTCTCTTGCAGCTCTAGGCTGATGGATTCCTCCCGGAACGTCGATTGACGCAGGTAGAGGACCGCACGCGGCTTCTGGCGGGTGTTCTGCTTTGGGGCGAGCATGGTGACTCCGGTGTCAGGGGTGCTGGAGCTCGAGGCGGGAGAGCTGCTCGAGTTCGGCGGGAGTGAGGTTCTCGAGGCGGTCTTGCGCGACGAGTGGTGTAACGCTGAGTTCCTCGGCGAGTTCGGGAAGGGCCCGTGCCCAGGGAAGATGCTCGGCCAGGCGGGGGAGTGGGATGAGTCGTCGCGCGGCTTCGGCGCGGACGGCTCGCTCAACGGTGGCCGGCTGGCATCCTCTATGGCTTCGCTCTAGGTGTATCAGTTCGTGCGTGAGCAGGCAACGGATCTCGACGGTGCCGGCGCTCGGGTCGAGCCAGACGACGCCGGCACCGTCGGTCGCGGCCGGCATGTGCAGATGCGGCCTGCACCACCGGAGCGTTACCCGTTTCAGTTCAAGGAATGTTTCGCAAGGCCCCCACATGCCTCGAAACTATCTTCTAGCTTGAAGGGTAAAGCAAGGGATGTGATCGACTCGTTATGCTGCGCGGGTTAGCGATAGCTCTCGACCCGGAGGGCCCTACGCGCCGAGCGCTTCTTGGAGGTCCTCGGGGGCAGAATCCCGGTCCATATCGATGACTTGCGCGTCACGCTCGACCGATCTTAGGAGCGCGTCGATTTGAGCATCGTCTTGCTCTCCGAGAGGAAGGAGCGCAACAATGCTGCGCGGGCGACTTACCTGGATTACGGCGTCAACCTTTGCGCGGAAGGCGGCAAGCGCGCCGTAGTGGAGGCCGAGTGGTTCGACTGGCGCCAGCGACGTGGAGCCGACGCCGAAGCTAAATGGGATGTCGACTTGTTCGTCAGATCCTGGCCAGCGACCGTGGATGCTGATGCTCCGCTGAGGGTTGATCCCTGCTCGGTCGAAGATGGAGATCGCTCGCTGGGTTAGTGACGTGCTGCGTTCAGGCACGTCCACGAGGTCCTTGAATAGGCGTGTGGCTTCGAATGGCCACTCCGCCGTTTGCTCCAGGATGATTCCGCCCTTGATGACAGAGAAGTTGCTGGGCCGCCGGGACTGAAGTGTCAGAGCAGTCGTCCAGTCTTCTTCCCAAGCCTTTCGCTGAAAGTAGTCGATCCAGGAGGTGTAGACGTCTTTCGGCACACCGAGTCCGCGAATCTGCGATCCGGAGACCCTGCCTCGGTCGTATCCGCGGAATCGAAAGTGCCAGCGGCTGCCGTCGTGGAGGGCGACGCCGATGTTCTTGGCTTCGTGTTTGCGAAGGTCAGCGGTGTATTGGAACAGGTACCAATGCCCGGGCATGGGCCCTCCTTCCTCGTGGTCAGCGTCTTGCGAAGATCATCGCAGGTTGCCCTGCGATATTAGAACAGTTCTTCAGGCGTGAACCCGAATGTCTCGGTGACAAGTCGGTAAATGTGGGAAGCGCGGTAGGAGAGGAACTTCTCGTACTGGGCAAGTCCTGACTTGGATTGTAGTTTCCTGCGGGCAGCGGCGTCAGTCGCCGATTTGCTCCATGTCGCGCCGTGTGACCTGATCAGCTTGATCCACGGTTTGATTGCTGCGGGGGAGGGGGCGGTGCCCCCGTAGGAGAACGGGTTGGTGGTTCGATCGGCGTGGCTCATGAGGCTTTCGGTGCCGCGGGGGTCGAAGCCGTCGAAAGTTTGCTCATGGTCAATCGCCCACAGGCCGAGGTCCTCGGTCCAAAGGAGATTCTCGTCGGAGCGATCAGTGTTGAGCAACCAGACGTCAAACACCATGATGCCTGCGAAGATGTGTGGTTCCGCAATCGCCGCCACGGATACGTTTGGCGGTGCGTACGTCTGATCTTTGCCGCCGACCACGGCCGTGGCCCATCCATGCTGATCTTCGTGTAGGTCAGCCAGTTCTCCGAAAGGTACGGGGATGCCGAGGGAGTGCGCAAGACGTGTCGCTAGGTACTCGTGAAGAACGATTGGATGGTCACCGATGGCCCCAGATTTCACGTAGACGCTCGCTACGCCGCGGTGAAGGTCCTTGGAACCCTCATCGCTGGCGATCAGCTCTCGCACGCTCAAACCTGGCATACCTGCGTACTTTCGCTTCGCCATCGTCAACTGCCTTTCGTTCTAGTCCTGCCCGGGCGCTGTCTTGTGATTCCTTGCCGGCGGCTTCGTGGAGCCGGTCGGGCTGCCTTAGTTTGAGCCCTTCTCGTTCGGACTCCGATTCAGCGTTCTGAGCATCAGTTCGATGATGGTGGATTGGGAGATCCCTGAATCTTCATCGGTGCCCCGCGACTTTGATCTGGTCGGTTCGGGTCCGAAGACGCGCCGAGCAAATTCTGCGCGGATGGCGTCTTTCTGTTCAGCTTCGGCGATGGTATTCGTGTAGGCCTCGAAAGTCCGGAGCTGTACCTCGATGGACGAGGCCCAGTCCTGCATCGTGCGATGGTGACCTGCTTGTCGACCTAGATAAGTTGCAAGGCCGGCGCCGCCGGTGAGGACTGCGGTCCGCCAGGCAATGTCGGGCCAGCCGACCGACGTCGCGTTTGATAGTTGGACCGACATCGCAATTCCGAACGAAGTGATGAGCAAGATGACGCCGAGGGTGCTGAAGAGGAACTTCCAATACAGTTTGCGATGGTCTCCCATGTACTCTCCGAAGTGTTTGGTCAGGGAGTCGGAGGCTTTCACCTGGGCTGCTGCCTCATACTGATGAGCTTTGGCGCTTAAGTCTTCGCGGACCGTCTCCATCTCGGCGCGGTATTGGGCCCAATTTGATTCCAGGTCGGTGAGGCGGCCAATATTCGCGTCGTGAGCTTTGGATTGCTGTTGGAGCTCTTGGAGGCTGTCGACAACGTGGGAGAGGGTCTCTCGTGTTAGCTTGCGCTCGCGCTGAAGTTCGATTCGCGCCCGGTCGCTCTCGTATGCCGCTATCATGCCGTTGGCCGCGGTACTTGCCTTCGTGCTGCTGGAAAGACTCTCTCCGTATGGCTGCAACCCGCCGAGGATCTGGGAAAGAGATTTTAGGTGTTTGGCTACCGCTGGTACTACATCGATGGCTGATTCCGTCTCATTCGCTAGGGCGCTTGTCAGGCTTTCCAGAGTCGTTGAGACGTCATGAAAAATTGCTAGCAGCATATTCTCGGCCGAGCTGTCGCGTCTTGGGAGATCAACGAGTGAGCTCAGTTCGCGGGCGATCTGCCGAATGGCTTCGATCCCCTCAAAAGCGGCTGCCGTTGTAGCGGTCGTCGTCCCGAGGGGGCTACCTGTGTGACCACGAAGACGAATTGTCCATTCGTCGAGCGCTTCTAGGGTGCGGTCAATGATTGGCGTGAGGTCGAAGTACGCGTCATGTTCCCTAGGGGCACCCTCTTCCGGCCTCATGGAGTGTTACCTGTCTGCATCGTTTCCCCCAACGCCTTCTCCTAGTCCTGCTCTGGTTGTTCCTGGGATTCCTCGCCGGCGTCGCCGTGGAGCCGGTCAAACCGCTCGACATTCAACTCCATCGGCGGGTGGGCGGCCAGGTCGAATTGGTCGGCCGGCCACACGAAGTCATCGTTGGTCTTCTGTTCCTCGCCAGAAGCGTCGCCACCAGCCGCCGACTCGACGTCGGCATGGTCTGCTGCTGCTTGCTTGGTACTTGCGTCACGGTTGTGTCCTTCGAGATCGACGAGGACCCGCACCATATCGACGACGAGCTTCCGCGACTTCGGACTCAGGTAGTCCGACCCCGGCGGCAGCTCCTCACCCAGAGGCGGGCCCGGGACTGGTTGTCCCGCTGCCGTGAACGCAACCTCGACCGGCACGCCGGCCAGCCAAGCGATCGCACGAATCGTCTCCTCCGACGGCACGCCGTACTTGTAGGAGCCGCTTCGGAGCTGGCCCAAGGTCGTGTGATTAACCTTGTAGCCCTCACCCTGTGCCATGCGAGTCAGCTGGCGGATCGACGCATCGTGTCGTGCGACGGCGTCCTCCAGCAGGTTTCGCAGGCTGCGGTTTCGAGGTGTGTTCACGACGTCGACGTTCTCCCAGTGGATAGAAGTTGGACAATCAGCGAAAGAATCTCGCTGGCAAGTAGTAAACCCATCTTGCCAGTAAGTGCGGGGGTTTTTCTGGTTGCCGCCTTGACAACTTGGTGCAAGGTGAATAGCTTTGGACTTGCCAAGTAGGAAATAGGGGAGGTAGAACTGATGTCACGAGCTACGCGAGCACGGCGTTCGCACTTGAATCTCGTCAGGAAGGAGACCTGGATGCGTGTCAAGGATCCGGCGATGCTCCGCCGGAAGCGCCTGAACCGGAAGTTCACGCAGCGCGATCTCGCCTTCCTTGTGAAGCGATCGCACGCCGCGATCGGCGCACTGGAGACCGGCAAGATGAAGACCTGTACGGAAGATCTGGCACTACTGATTGCGGCGCGCCTCGACGTCGACTGGGAGGACCTCTTCGTCCTCGAGGAGCATGAAGTCATGCCGTCACTGGCAAGTCCAAAGGTGTCCACTCGCCATCACGAGAAGGTGGCGTAGTGAACCGCCGTCACGCGCTCGCAGACGGTGGTGTCGATCTTGCACGGTGCATCGACAGGGACACGCAGTGGCGTGCGCTGGTTGCTGATCTGGAGCCGATTGGGCTCTGTTGGGCTATCGGTGAGTCTTCGGCAGCAATAGCTGGTGGAGTCGCGGTCGCTTCGGCGGTTCGACTTCTCCTAGGGCGACTTCCAGACGCTGCAGCGTATGCCGCTTGCCTGATTGGACTCGCCGTATTGGCAGCCCGTTGTCTCCGGGACCCACGAGCATGATTCGCGCGAAGATGCGGCGCTGCCACCTCCAACGGAGCGTTCTCAGCATCTCGAATTGTCGGGCGCGATCGTCGTGAAGCGGGGAATCGTCGTAGAGGGGCCACCACGTGAATTCGTTCCACCGCCCTTTGGGGTGCCGACGGCAAATGAGGACGTATGCGTCCTGGGGCTTGTCGCTGGTGATGAGGAGGTGGTGCTCGCGATCGTCTTTGAGCACGGAGGGGGCGGTGAATTCTTTGCGTTGGTGCAGCTCGGAGTTCCGAAAGTACAGGCCCTCCGAGATGTACGCCGTCTCGTTTCCTGTGTTCGTCAAGTTCACCAAGTCAAAAGTCTCGTTGTCGATGGTGGCTGTGCCGATGACCTTGGCTCTTACGTTCGCCTGCGGCGCGTTGCGCTTGTCTCGGACTCGGTCGGCAATCCACCCCGCCGCCGCGATGCCAGAGAAAGCTACTGCGGCCCACGCCGCGATGTCTGTACTACTCACGAAAAAACGTCCCCCGGGGTTTCCTGGCGTGGATATGAAGATGCCCCCAGCCGTTGCAGCGGCTGGAGGCGGCGAATTCCTTTAGGAGGGAAATTCAATGCCAAGTCTACAGAACACCAGTAAGTGCCCGTCAGACGCCCGCCGTCCGTCGCGTGAGGAGTGCATCCGGGAGGCGGCGGGCGTGTACGCCGCGTACCTCTCGACCGGAGCTCTTCAGGCCGCGACCAACACGAAGCAGGAGGCCGCCTGATGCCGTGGCAGAAGGTCGACGACCAGCAGCCGGTGGACCAGGTGAATCTCGGGATCCAGGCCGGCGCTCTTGAAGGAATTGCGACGAAGCTGCGCAGCGAGATCGAGAAGGCCCGCGAGATCGGCGGGCCGGCCCACAGCGATGACTACATCGCGGGCTTGGAGACGGCGGCGGCGCAGGCCGAGTGGGACGCGGCGGAACTCCGCCGCCGGATCGAGCGGGAGGACGGCTGATGCGCGCCGAGTACAGATGCGAGCACTGCGACTACGCGACAGGGATCGTCGGTGAGTCCGACAGCTACGAGGACGACATGTACGCGCTCCAGGACTGGAACGATGAGGTCGACGCCCACGAGCGGGCGTGCCGCGAACGGGTAGAGGCCGAGCGGGCACGTCGGAAGGCGCCAACGCCCGCACCAGCGGACGACGTCGTCGACTACATGGGGCAGGCCGCCGCCCTGTTGGCCCGGGCCGATCGTGCTGAGGCGACCGGCCAACCGATGCTGGCTGGGACCTACCGCCGAGCAGCGGGAGCGCGAATCTCGAGGGCGCGGGTGGCGCTGCGGCTCCGCCGGCTCGAGGCGGTGGCACCGGCGTGGTGCCGGCAGGTCGGGCTCCGAGGGCCTGAGGCGCTGGTGGCCGCGGTGGTCGAGGAGCTCCGCGTCGACGACTTCCTGTCCGAGGTCGGGGAACCGCCGATCGGGGCAGTACTCTCGGCACGCTGGAAGGCGGTCGCGTGATGGCCCGCCGCCATTACAAGACGTACGCGACGCTCTGGCTGAAGCTGCGCCTGGCGGACGCCAGTGGCCACAAGTATCGGCAGACGTGGATCTCCGTCGGGTTCCGGGACGACCAGCACCTGCGCCGTCTGGTGGAGGCCGCGGCCCTCGGACTCTGGCCGGGGAAACGGGTCCACGTGGACGTGACGACGCTGAACCAGCCACGCGGGGCGACGATCACGCTCGCCGGCCAAGCCGAACCGTGTGCCTGGTTCGGCGTGAACCCGGAGCCTCCGGCAGCCGAAGACGCTCCGGCGCTGCTCGAGGCCGGCGGTGCCCGATGATGCGGCCGGCCCCCGCTGTGGCCGCCCGCCGGCGCCGCGCCCTGGTCTGGGCGCCGCTGGTGGTAAGCACCGGCGTGATCTACCTGATGACTTTCCAGCTGATGAATGGCGCGACGGTGCTCGCGGCCGGCTTGATGCTGGCCGCCGCCGTCGGCGCCGTACTCGACGACGGGAGCAAGAACGCATGAGTGATCAAGCGAAGAGGATCCGCCTGCTGGACGCCGTGGCGGCAGACGTGGCGGCAGTGACCGGGGTGAAGCACTCGGCGCCGCCGGCCATGCCGACGACGGAGGCCGAGTTCCTCGGCAATTTCAAGCCCATCCAGGACGCCGTGAACCGGTCACTCGTGGCCGTGGCAGACATAGCTGCGGCGGTCGCCCCCGAACCGTCGAGGGCTGAAACATTGTTGGCCGTGGAACTCGAGCGGGTGGACCTCGCGGGGCAGGCGGCCGCAGACACGCGCCTGGCCGCTGAGGCGCAGCTGGAGAAGGCCAGGGCCGCGTTGGACTCGGGAGAGCCGGCGTTGGAGGTCGCCGCCGTCGTGGCGGCTGTCTTCACGTCGCTGGTTGAGGCGCACACGTACGAGCAGGCGGCCGCGCATGAGCGGACCCGCGAACACACCAGAACAACGGAGGGGGAGACCCATGAAGCTTGAGACCATCCAGATCGAGAAGATCCGCGCGAACGCCGCGAACATCAGAACCGTCGCGGACGACGAGCACATCGAGGTCCTGGCCGGGGACATCAAGGCGATGGGCGTGCAGAACCCGCTCAGGGTCTACCCGGACCCGGACGTGCAGGGCGACTATCGACTGCAGGACGGCCACCGCCGACGCTTGGCGGCGATCCGAGCGGGGCTCTCGGCGGTGCCGTGCGTCGTGGTGGACGAGCCGGCCACGCACGAGCTCGGCGACCTCGACGTGATGCTGACGACCGGCCGGAACCACAAGCTGCTCACTGTCGCGGAGGAGGCGCAGGCCTTTCAGACGATGCTGGACCTCGGTCGCAGCGAGAAGACGGTCGCGAAGAAATTCAAGCAGCCCGTCACGCAGGTTGTCGCGAAAGCGCGCGTGACGAAAGCGCCGGAGGGCGTGCAGAAGAAGTATGCCTACGGGCAGCTCTCGATTGACGCCTTGATCGAGCTGCAGAAGTGCGAGGACGCCGGCGACGCCGAGGTGACGGCCGAGGTGCACGACAACATCGAGCGGGTGGGCTGGAAGGTGGATCGCGACGGCATGATTCGCATGATCTCGCGTGCCCGTCATGACGCGGCCGAGAAGCGTGAGGTCGAGAAGCTCGCGTCCGTCGGCGCGAAGGAGGTTCCCCCTCAGGCGGTGTACGACGGGAAGCACCAGCTCGTCGAGGACGAGTTGACGCCCGATGAGCACGTGGCCGCGGGTCACCAGTTCCGGGTCATGCCCGGCCGTGAGGACCCCTCGACGCCGAGGACCGAGTGGTACGTGAAGGCCGACGCACCCAAGCAGGCACCCTCGGAGGAGGAGCGCGCCGCGGAGAAGCAGCGCAAGGAGATGCTCCGGGCGCTCCGACAGCAGCTCCCGATCTCGGCCGAAGTCCGGCACCGCCACTACGTCGACCACGTCCAGGACCGCAAGGCCGGCGACCCGGCAACGGACATGGACATGCTGCGGCGTCTGCTCGAGCGCGAGCTCTATTCGGTGCCCGAAGAGATCCTCGTTGGGGTCACGGGGATCTCGAAGGGATTTGAGGGCGACCGCTGGGACCACCCTAAGAAGTGGAACGCGTGGCGTGACCGGCTCGAGAAGAAGATCCGGTCGTTCACTTGGCAGCAGCTTGTCCGGCTCGCCACCCTCGGCAAGTACTGGGACGCGGCGGAACGCCCGTTGGTGAAGCCGGAGGGGTGGCAGATCCGAGGCGAGCGAGCGCACTTGCGCAGCGCGTGGCAGGCGAACGTCTCCGTCTGGTTCGGGCACGAGTGGGATTCGGTGGAGCAGCAGGCCCTCGGCATGTGCGAACCGGAGCCTGCGGCTGCCGGCGCCGGCGGCGAGCCTGAGGCTGACGAGGAGCTGGACGATGACGCCGCGTAGCAAGGGCCGGACGGCACGGCGGTACCGGCTGATCAACGCGCAGTGGACGCGGACTGCGTCGTCGGATCCGACGGCCCCGGTGCGCCTGGTGAAGCGCCCTTATCCGGTTGAGAAGCCTTTCCGGTTGATCGATTACGAGAAGTTTTCTCGTTGGCGTGGTGATCGGACGCGAGCGTTCCGGACGTTCGAGGAGGCGGTGGCTGCCTTCGCGGATCTCCACCGCACGGCGGACATCAGCGAGCCGTGCCCGGTGGCGGAGGCGGGGGAGTGTCGTGGCTAGGAAGACACCGACGCTGAACCCCGGATACGCCCCCGAGGCGGCGTCGGGCCGGCGGCAGGACCCGTTCGAGTCCCGGGCATGCGCCGCAGTCCCGGCGGACCGGATCGACGAGGTGTTCTTCCCGCCCAACGGCGACCACGCCTTCGATCCGCTCCGGTACGCCGAGGCCCGCAGCTACTGCCTTGCCTGCCCCATCCGGGAGACGTGCCTCGACTACGCGCTCGAGCTTGAAGGCGGTAAGGCCGCTCAGGGGCGTTTCGGCATGTACGGCGGCACGACCCCGACGGAGCGGGCCCGCATTTCACGAAAGAGGAGAGCGGCGTGAAATTCATCGTCACCGAGCACAAGTCCTCCAGGGACCCGTCCGCCCGGAACGTGTACGTGAAGCAGATCCACCCTGACGGCCGACGCGAGACATGGGAGCTGCTGATGACCGACGTCCACACGACCGAGGAGATCCGGTCGTCTGCCGACGTGTACCGCCAGTACCAGAAGACAGTGCCCGTCGCCGGCATCCTCGACCAGGTCGCCGACACGTGGGCGGATAGGACCCGGCCATGACCGGCACCGGCGACGTCTTCGAAATGATCTGGCCCATCACCGGACCCGGCGCCGCCACACAACCCTCAGACCAAGCCGTCGCCGGACTCCGGGCCCTCGCCATGCGCGAGTTCGTCGTCGCCCTCCATGACACCGGCCTCGTCGCCGAGGGCAACCCGACCACCGACGTCGTCCCTACCGCCGATTGCCCACGCGCCACCGGCCAACCCGGCTTCCGGCGCTCTCCGTTCACGCTGCGGATGCGCGCTCCAGCGCGGCCGCGGCCGGCACCGCAGTAGCAGCACGCGCCCCGGCCTGCGCCGGGGCGCCCCATGGCCCGCATAGGCAAGCCACGCCAGCCGAGCATTCAGTCTTCCCCCCGACGCTGAATGCCTGGTCGGGCGGCGACCGGTTCGAATCCGGTGCGGGCCCCGACGAAGCAGTTTCCCATCCAGTGAAGGAGCACATCGTGACGAGAAGACAACCGATCGGGCCGGACTGCCGGGACGGCAAGCACCAGGGGTGCGCCGGCCAGGCACTCGACGAGCAAGTCGACGAGGTCGTCGCCTGCACCTGCTGCGAGACCCACACCGAGGAGGAGTCATGACCACCAGACTCACCCAGCGCGATCACTACCTGCAGGAAGCCAACGAAGCTGCCGGCCAAGCCATCGCGAAAGCCCTCGGCCACGACTGGAACCAACTCAGCGTCGGAACCCAAGCCGAACTCGCGCTCGCTGGCCGCGCGGCGGTTGACGCCGCGTCGCCGTGGCTCGAGCTGACCGTGTTGAAGCGGTGGCTCGGCAAGGTCGGTGCGACGCCGATGTTCCGGGATTGGCTCGAGCGGGAGATCAATCTGCTGATGCGTCACCTGCGCGCGGCTGTGGGGCCGCGGGGATGAGTGGCGACAACGACCCGTGGATGTGCCAGACCTGCGGCAAGAACTACGTCGTCCAGTCGCTGGCGCGTCACTGCGAGAAGAAGCACGACAACCGGCCATCGGCCGACGAGAAGGAAGGAGGCGCGGCGTGATCATCACCGTGAACACGAAGGACTTGCGCCAGGCGCTGGGATCAGTGATCCCGCACGCCCACGACGACCCGGACACGAAGCTGAACCGGCTCCGGTGCACGGCAACGCGCGACATGCTCTACGTCCAGGCGACGAATACCGTGACGGCGGCGCTGGCCATCGTCTCGGTGTGGGAGGCCGACGACCTGACCGGGAGCCCCGAGCACGACGTCTTCGATCTGTCGGTGTCGACAGCGAAGAAGATCCTGGCGATCTTCAAGGCGTCGAAGAAGCAGCCCGAGGACGAGCTGGGGGAGGCGATGACGATCACCGTCTCCGACAGCGAGCTGACGTTCGTCGACACCGGCGGGCTCTTCCCGGGCGAGAGCTTCTCTCAGCCCACGGGCGAGGTCGACGGTGCCTTCCCGAATCTGCCGCGCCTGTTTGCCGAGTCGCTGACGGATACCAAGCGGGTTCCGGACCGGCTCGTGGCCAACGGGACGCTGCTGCGCAAGTTCGCGACGGCGGCCACGACCTACGGTGCGGTGCTGGTGATCGAGCCGACGGGCGACAGCTCGAGGATCCTGATCAGCTGCGGCGAGAGCTTCATCGGCGCGCTGATGCCGATGCGGGTCGAAGCCGGCGAGGAGCTCGCAGCGAAGCTGCAGGAGGCGCATGAAGGCTGGCTGCATCGTCTACCGGAGCTCGCTGCGGCGATCACGTCGACGAGAGGCTGAGGCATGCCATGGCTGAGAATCGGCGATACGGCGGCGAATCACCCGACGGTTCTGGCGGTGCTGGAGCACGAGCGGGTGGACGACCGGCTGATCAACGAAGTGTTCGGATTCGTGGTCCGGTGTGCGGCGCAGTCGACGGCGCACCTGACGGACTACGTGATCAACCGCGGCACGGCGCTGTCGATCGCGGGGCTCTCCCGCGCGGACGAGCTCCTCCAGGTGGCTCTTTACGCGGGGTACATGACGAGGGAGGAGCGGGACCTCGACGATGGTCAGGGCACCCGCACCGTGTACAAGCTGATGGATGAGCCCGAGTTCATCCACATGCGTACGCGCGAAGAGATCGAGTGGGAGAGGCAACGGAAGTCGGATAACTCCAACCCGGCCTTGATCATCCCGGTACGCCTTCGCGACGGCGACGCGTGCCGTTACTGCGGCCTCGTCGTGAAGTTCGCCCCAGGTGCCCGCACGGGCCGCATCGTCGGCACGTACGATCACCGCAGTCCCGGCCAGACGGCGACGGTAGAGACCTACGTGGTCTCCTGCAAGGGGTGCAACTCGGCGCGCAGCAACTACCCGGACGCGGATAAGTCGCGTCCCCTCCTCCCGGTCCCGGAGCGGCCGTACTACGCGCCGGCGACGATCGAGTGGATCCAGCAGAACGAATGGGCGCAGCGCAACGGCTACAAGGCTCCCGAGCCTCCGGCGCGCGTTATTCAACCAGGGCAGCCCTTCGGCAACGGTCACATCCGGCCGGAGACTGCAGCTTCCACGGTCGAGCAGGCGGCGACGCCAGCACCCGATGTCGAGGCTCCTGGCGGGCGTTCCGCGGCGGTTCCGCAGAAATCAGCAGGCGCCGCAGGAGAGCAGGGTACGGGCGCTGTCTTTGCCGGGACGGGTAGGGACGGGACGGGGCGGGCAGGTTCGGTACGGGAAGGGGCGGGAGCCAGCTCTCAGCCCCATGCCTCCGGTAAGCCTCGTGGCAAACGAAGAAACAGACCGAGGAAGAGGAAGGGGTGAGTCATGCCCAGGGGAGCTGTAGAGCAGGCAGTGCTCGCGTGGAGTGAGAAGCAGTTCCAGGAACAGGTCGTCGGCGCGGCGCAGGCTCTCGGCTGGCCGGCGATCTACCACACGCATGACAGCCGTCGCTCGGCGCCGGGGTTCCCGGATCTGGTGCTCGTGCATCCGAAGCACGGGCTGATCTTCCGGGAGCTGAAGACGGAGACGGGCACGTTGACGCCGGCGCAGCACGACTGGATCGATCTGCTGCAGCACACCGGGCACGACGCCGAGGTGTGGCGTCCTCGCGATTGGGCGTCCCGGCTGATTCACGCCGAACTCGCCGGGAGGCGCCGTGCCTGACTGCCGGTGGCCGAATGACTGCACGTGCACCGGCTGCATGAACCGGTGGATCGACGAACGAGACGAGCACGACGACGTAGAGGACGACGATGGAGATCTCTGAAAGAGACATCAAAAGGCTGGCCGACCGTCTGCTCCGGGAGACGGTCGAGTCCGGCGTGTACCGGGACAACGACGGCGAGGAGGAGTGGCACACCTGGCGGGAAGCGCCGCTGCTCGGGATGCTCCGCGAGGCGGCGCATCCGGGGATGGGCGCTGGCGGTGGTGGCGGGGCGCGGACGGCCGGCTCGCCGGCGGCGATCAGTGTCGAGGCGGTGAGTCTGTTCATGGACATCGAGCGCGAGGCACTGGATGCGATGTGGGCGGACGAGGAGCTGCGGGCGAGGGCGCGGCAGTGGAACTCTCTCGTGCTCGAAGATCGGGTGCGGATCTGGGTGGAGCTGTGGCGCACCCGGCCGGCGCAGCGCCTCGAGCTGCACCGGCGGTTGGCTCGGTGGGTGACGCAGGTAGAGGCGCTGCTCGACCCGGCGAAGGTCATCAGTCTGCGTGGTGCGCCGTGCCCGGTGTGCTCGCAGACGTGGGCCATGGTCGCCGAGGACGGGACCGGAGAACTCGTCCGGCAGCCCGCCCTGCTCGTCGCCGTCGGCACGACGCAGGTTGTCGCGTGCTGCCGGGTCTGCGGCGAGCGATGGCAGGGGCCGACCATCAACGACCTGGCCGACGCGCTGAAACCCGACGTCTTTGCATCTGACGCCGGCAACGTTTAATCTGGAGTCAATAGCCAGACGTGTACCCAAAACGAGGTGCACCGGCAGACCTGAAAGCCCCGCTACGGATCACCGTGGCGGGGCTTTCGCGTACCCGGAGGTGAACGTGGCCCGACTCCGAGTCTGTTCCGAACCCGGGTGCCCAGTCTTGTCGGAGTTCACCCGGTGCACGCACCACACTCGGGCACGGCAGGCGGCCCGCGGATCCACAACCGAGCGCGGGTACGGTCCCGATCATCGACGTGAGCGACGAAAGGTCGAGACGGCCGGCATCGAGAACTTCCGGTGCGCCCGGTGTGGCGGCCAGTTCGAGCCTGGCGAGCCCTTCCACCTCGGCCATACCGACGATCGGCGCACGTGGTCGGGTCCTGAACACGTGCGGTGCAACCTGTCGGCTGCAGGCGTCGCATCGCACGCCGTCGTGGACCGATCGGACCGCTGATCGGGCGCCGCTGAAGCCCGCCGCCGAGGGGGTGGGGGGCGCCCCCTCCGACCTCGACCACAGAAGCCCGCCGGGGAGGGCTCTAAGAGGTCCGACAGGTTCAGTAGATCCTAGGAAGCCCCTAGTCACGTTCAAAGTTTCGGTGTTGGTCAGGTTCAAACAGGCCGCACCATCCCACGCCAGAGGGTCGGCGCGACGCCGGCCCCCGTCCGCCGCGCGACGCGGCAGTGAAGGCAGGTTCTCCGATGCCCCGCGGTGGTGCACGAGTCAACAGCGGCCCCGCCGCAGACCCCAAGGCGATCCGCCGCGAACGCAAAGACGACCAGCGACAGTGGACGCTCCTGCCGGCGCGAGGCCGGCCGGGAAACGCGCCCGCCTGGCCGCTCGAGAAGTGGCGCGAGCTGGAGAAGAACCGGCCCGAGGAGGAGCGCAACGACCAGGCCGCACGCGCCCTCGACAAACGCGAGCTGGACGTCTGGCGACAGATCTGGAAGACGCCGCAGGCCGTCGCCTGGGAGCGCCTCGGATGGAAGCACGACGTCGCTCTCTACGTCCGCCTGCTGACCCAGGGGGAGCGGGGCAACCTCAAAGCTGCCGGCGAAGCCCGACAGTGGTCGGACCGACTCGGCCTGAACCAGTCGGCGATGCTCCGCAACCGCTGGAAGATCGCCGACGACGAACTCGCCCAGCGACGGACCGAGACCCGCAAGGAATCAGCCGCCGGCGCTCGCCGGAAGTCCTCGCGGGATCGCTTCACGGTGGTGCCCGATGGCACCGGCGGATGACCGTTACGTCGTCGACTTCCCGACGCTCGGCTTCCTGGTCGCGGACTGGATCGAGGCGCACTGCCCTGTGCCGAAGGGCTTCGACCGCGGCAAGCCGTTCGTCATGTCGGACTGGCAGCTGTGGATCTCGGTCAACCACTACGCGGTGAAGCCGACGGCGCGCTGGGTTCCGGAGCGTCCGATCCTCGCGCCCGCGTTTCGGAATCGCCGCTCGCAGGTGATCGCCCCGCAGAAGACCGGCAAGGGGCCGTGGCTGGCGGGGATTTCGCTCAACGAGGCCTGCGGCCCGGCCCTCTTCAGCGGGTGGGCGAGGGACGGCGAAGCCTACGAGTGCTCGGTGCACGGCTGCGACTGCGGATTCGTCTACGAGTACGAGGCGGGGGAGCCGTGCGGCATGCCCTGGCCGACGCCGCACATCCAGCTTTTCGCGTCGTCGATGGAACAGGTCGAGAACACCTACGGGCCGCTCCAGGACATGGTCCGTCTCGGGCCGCTGGCGGACCAGATCCGCGTCGGCGAGGAGTTCTCGCGCATCGGGGAGAACGGCAAGATCGAGGCCGTCACGTCCTCCGCGCTGTCCCGACTCGGCGCGCCGATCACGTTCGCGGGATTCGACGAGACGGGCACCTGGACGGAGTCGAACAAGCTCAAGGCCGTCGGCCGCACAGCCCGCCGTGGCCTCGCCGGTATCGGCGGCCGCTCCATCGAGACAACGAACGCGTACGACCCGGCGATGAACTCGACGGCGCAGGAGACGCACGAAAGCCGCGCAAAGGACATCTTCCGCTTCTACCGGCAACCGCCGGAGGGGCTGAAGTTCAAGAAGGACGAGGAACGGCGCAGGATCCTCGAGTACGTCTACGCGGGCTCGCCCTGGGTGAATCTCGACGCGATCGAGGCAGAGGCGCTGGAGATGATGGAGAAGGACCCGCAGGAAGCCGAGCGTTTCTTCGGGAACATCCTCGTCCAGGGCCGCGGCGCATGGATGCCGGAAGGGCTGTGGCAGTCCACGGAGTCGACGTCGACGTGAGGGGGATCCGGTGAAGATCTGTCTCGGATTCGACGGCTCGGACAAATCCGACTTCACGGGAATCCGAGCCGAGACGGTCGCCGGATGGCAATTCACGCCGACCTACGGGCCGGACAAGCGGCCGACGGTCTGGGATCCGGCCGAGTACGGCGGGAAGATACCGCGCGGAGAGGTGAATGCGGCCGTCGACGAGCTGTTCACGCGGCACGAGGTCGAGCGCATGTACTGCGACCCGCCGCTGTGGACGACTGAGATCGAGAACTGGGCGCTGCGCTACGGCGAGGATCGCGTCATCCAGTGGGAGACCTACCGGCTCAAGCCGATGCACGCCGCACTCGAGCGGTTCATCGTCGACCTGGAACAGGGAGCCCTCACCCACGACGCCTGCCCGGTCACGGCGCTGCACATCGCCAACGCGCGCATGTTTGCTCGCACGGGGCAGAAGTACATCGTGCTCAAACCGTCGCAGCACCAGAAGATCGACCTCGCGGTGACCTCGGTGATCACGCACGAGGCAGCATGTGACGCCCGGGCCGATGGCTGGATGGCCGGTTACCAGACGCCGAAGGGCATCTCGAACACAGTTTACGGATTCAACTGATCGATATAGGAGGCGCTGTGGACGAGGAACTGGCCCGCGAACGCCTCGATCAGGGGCTGAGCGAACTCACGAAGCAGGCACCCGCCTGGACCAAGCGCGACAACTACCTGCGGGGAGACCAGGACCTGCCATACGCGCCGGAGGGCGTGAACGCCGAGTACGAGGAGCTGCGCCGAACGTCGGTGGCCAACTGGATGAGCGTGGCCATGAGCGCGCCGACGCAGCGCCTGCAGGCCGAGGGAATCAAGACGGGCGACAAGGGTGAAGCCGACCAGACGATCTGGTCCGAGGTCTGGGAGCCGAACCGTCTCGATTCCCGCCAGTCGATCGTCTTCCGAGACATGTACACGCACGGCCGCGGAATCATGTCGGTGAGCGCAGTCGAAGGCAACCGCAAGACGCCGAAGATCCGCCCGGAGAGCGGCCTCAACGTCTATCTCGGGACTGATCCGGACGATCCGTTCACCCACACCTGGGCAATCAAACGAGTCACGGTGAAGGCCAAGCGGTCGACCGGACTGATCGGGCTTGACGGCACCTCGTTGTCGATCGCCGAGGAGCGGGCCTACGTCTACGACGAGAACAACTGGGTCTTGTTCGTGAAGACGACGAACGGGTTCACAGGAGAGTGGAAGAAGAAGGACGAGGGCCGGCATGGTCTCGGCGAGTTGCCATTCGTGGCCTTCGACTTCAACGTCGACGCCGTCGGACGTCCCACGGCGGCCGCGGACGGTCTGATCCCGCAGCAGGACGCGATCAACACGATTCGGTTCAACACGCTGCTCGCCATGCAGTTCTCGGCCTTCCGCCAGCGAGTCTTCACCGGCTTCGACCCGGTCGTCCGTGACTCCAAGGGCGACCCGCTGGTGAAGAAGGACGCAGAGGGCAACCCCGTTCTGGACGCGAACGGGCAGAAGATTCCGATCGTGCGGTCTCCTGGCCGCGTCGGCGTGGACCGGGCGCTCGTCTTCCCCGGCGGCGAAACGAAGGTCTTCGATCTGCCGGAGTCGAACCTCGACAACTACATCAAGGTCCTCTCCGAGTTCCTGACCACGTTCTTCGCGATCGGGCAGATCCCGCCGCAGTACATGCTCACGAAGATGGCGAACCTCTCCGGCGACGCACTCGACGGTGCGGAGTCCACGCTGCAGTCGCTCACGAGCGACCTGAAGCGCGCCGGATCTGAAGGGCTCCGCCGGGTCTTCCGGCTGGCGCAGAAGGCCCGCGGCGAGCAGGCAGTCACGATGACCTCGCACGTCATCTGGGCCGACACGCAGCCGCGTTCGTTCTCGCAGACGGTCGACGCGATCGTGAAGCTGATCTCTTCCGGAATGGCTCGCCAGGATGCGTGGGACTTCCTGCCGGAGTCCTCGCCGGACAAGCTGAAGGACTGGACGGAGAACGCCGCTGCGGAGCGCCGCCAGCAGGACGAGGAACTCAACGCGGTCCTGGAAAAGACGGGGTAGGCCGTGACCATCCCACCCACTGCCGCGCTCCACGACCGCCAGATGCGCGGGCTCACCGTCAAGGCGCTCGCCGTCGGCCGGCGCTGGTGGCGCGAGATCTCGCTGGCGGACCTCGACGGGTCGTGGGCGGCGCTCGCCCCACCACTGGTGGCATCGATGACGGATCTGCAGTACCAGGCAGCGATTGCGTCCATGGACTACTCGGCCTCGGCGCTGGCAGAGCAGGGGACGTACCGGGCCCCGGATGCCTTCGTGAACCCTGTCGGGTTTGCAGGTGTCGCGCCGGACGGCCGATCGCTCGAGGCGCTGCTTTACTCACCGGTGACGGACGTCAAGACACTCATCGGGGCAGGCATGCCGGCCGTCCAGGCACTGTCGCTCGCACAGCCTCGCATGGACCGGCTGACGAAGACGCTGGTTGCCGATGCAGGGCGGGCGTCTGCCGGGGTGGACATCGTGGCTCGGCCGCGCGTCGACTACGTGCGGATGCTCCAGCCGCCCTCGTGCAGCCGGTGCGTCATCCTCGCCGGCCGAATCTATCGCGGCAATGAGGGATTCCTCAGGCACCCGCGATGCGACTGCACGCACGTCCCGGTCGCGGAGAACCGCGGCGGGGACATGCGCACGGATCCGTACGAGTATTTCGAGTCCCTCACGGCCGCAGAGCAAGACAAGGCCTTCGGGAAAGCGAACGCGCAGGCGGTCCGTGACGGCGCCGACATCTATCAGGTGACGAACGCCCGCCGCGGAGTCTCGTACGCCGGCGTCTCATCGGACGGGACCCGGCGCGGTCAGCGCGCCAGCCTGACCACGACCGAGGCCACCACAGGCCGCGGGACATTCGGGCGGGCCAATGGCGCCACACGGACCGAACGGGCGCGGGCAGCACGGCTGACACCTGACGCGATCTACCAGCAAGGCCTGCCCCGTCAGGAGACGCTACGCCTGCTCGAACGCAACGGGTACCTGCTTCCCGGGGGCCAACAGGCCGGGGGAGTGATCCGCGGGAACCACCCCGGGGCCGGCGCGAAGCTCTCCGAACTGACGGCAGCGCAACAGCGCGTGCAGACCGCCCGGCTCCGCTGGGAGGCAGCCCTCGCCGGCCGCAACCCCTACGGCAAGGGCCCGCCGAAACCAACAGACCTGGCCACCGCCGAACGCGAGTATCGGCGCTGGCTGACCACCGGTGGAGAGATCTTCACCAGGTGACCACACAAGCCCGGGGCGCGAAGCCTCCGGGCCCGAACTCCTGCGATAGGGGAACCAAATCATGCCCGAAACCCAGAAGCTCCTGCACGGATCCATCGACCCGTACGCCCCCGGCGGCCTTGCGAAGCTCTTCGCCCACCACCGGGCGACCTTCGGCGACGCCGTGATGGAAGACAACGGCGCCGCCGGCGGAGACGCTGGCGACGGAACCGGCGGATCCGGCACCGGAAACGCCGGGACCGGCGGCAGCAACACGGCCACCGGGACCGGCAGTGGGGCGCCCGACGGCGGCGACGGCGACGAGCCGCTCGGCGCCCCAGGGAAGAAGGCCCTCGACGCTGAACGCGACAGCAACCGGCAGCTCAAGAAGGACCTGGCTGACCGCGACGCCCGGATCAAGGCGCTCGAGGACGCGACGAAGACCGACGAGCAGAAGCGGGAGCAGGAGCTCGAGGAGCTCCGAGGCTCGGACAAGACCAAGGACCAGGCGATCGCCGACCGCGATCTGACGATCCTCAAGTACCAGGTCGCCGCACAGAAGAACCTCGACCTCGAGGCCGCGGAGCGACTCCGCGGCGCCACGAAGGAAGAGATCGAGAAGGACGCCGACGCATGGGTCCAGAAGTGGGGCAACAGCAACGGCAACGGGGTCGTCCCCGGCGCCGGCACGACCAGCGACACCAAACCTGACGTTGCGCCCGGCCTTGGCCGGCTCCGCAACGCCTACGAATCGAAGAAGAACTAGCCCGCCGGCGCTCGCCGACGGGACATCTGACCTACTGAATTGAGAGGAGAGCCATCATGGCACTCACCCTTGTGGAATCCGCGAAGCTGTCCCGCGACGAGCTCCAGCGCGGCGTCATCGAGACGTTCATCCAGTCCTCGCCGATCCTGGACCGCATCCCGTTCCTGCCGATCGAGGGCAACGCGTACGCCTACAACGAGGAGGGGACTCTGCCGGGCGTCGAGTTCCGTGCGGTCAACGGCTCCTACTCCGAGTCGACGGGCACGGTCGTGCAGCGCACGGAAACGCTGTCGATCCTCGGTGGTGACGCGGACGTGGACCGCTTCATCCAGCAGACCCGGTCGAACGTGAACGACCAGCGTGCTGTGCAGACGGCCATGAAGATCAAGGCGGCGTCCTACAAGTTCCAGGACACGTTCTTCAATGGCGACGTCGCCGTGGACACGAACTCGTTCGACGGCTTGAAGAAGCGACTGACCGGCGCACAGGTGATCGACGCCGGCACTGACGGGGCTCCGGTGCTTGGCACGAATGGTGACGCGGCGCACGACTTCTTCGACATCCTCGACGAGCTGCTCGGCCAGGTGCCGGGCATCAACGGGTCCAATGGTGCGATCTACGCGAACGCGCAGATCCTCGGCAAGATCCGCTCGGCCGGCCGCCGCATCGGCGGTACGGAGATCGTGCGGGAGGACCTCACCGGCAAGCGTGTCCTGCAGTACAACGGGATCCCGCTGCTCGAGGCGGGCGCCGACGCGGCGGGCAATCTGATCCTGCCGCAGACGGAGACCGTCGGGGCTTCGACTGACACGTCCTCGATCTACGCCGTCAAGTACGGCCAGGACGAGGGCGACCAGGCCGTGACCGGCCTGACCAACGGAGGCGTGATGGTCGACGACCTCGGCCAGCTCCAGGAGAAGCCGGCGCTGCGTACCCGCATCGAGTTCTACACGGGCCTCGCAACGTTCGGCGGCAAAGCCGCTGCGCGCCTGCGCGGCGTGCGGAACGCCTAACCAGAGAGGAATCAAACCCATGGCAGAGCAGAAGAAGACCGACGGCGAGAAGAAGACGCCAGCGGCCGAGAACACGGCGCAGGCGACGCCCCCGACGGCGGCCGATCCCGCAGCGCCTGCGGACAAGAAGGCCGACGCCAGGCCGGCCACGCGGTCCAGTGGCCGACGGAGGCCAAAGGAACGGGTGGAGACCTTCGAAGCCACCCGCCCGGACGGCAAGAAGGTCAAGGTCACTCGAAACATCGAGACCGGCAAGTCGTCGGCTGAAGTCGTCGGGTAGCGCCCGCGCTGAGAGGAGGACGCCATGGCAGTAGAGACACCGCTGCAGCTCACGACCGACGACATCGAGGGCGTCTGGCGTCCTCTCTCCGCCGCAGAGGCAGAGCTGGTGCCGGGGCTGTCCAAGCAGGCGTGGATTCGCCTTCTGGACGCAGCCCCGGCCCTGGACGACGATCTCCAAGCAGGGACCATCACCGAGGACGCCGCGAAGTCCGCGATGATCTCGATGATCGTCCGCGTCCTGAAGAACCCGGAGAGCGTCCGGCAGCTCTCGAAGTCTTACGACGACTGGTCCAAGTCCCAGACGATGGACTCGTCGGTGTCGACCGGCGAGCTGTACGTCAACGAGCACGAGTTCGGGCTCGTCACGCCGATTTCCGACGTGCCGGACTACAACGTCTACGTCATGGGCTTGGGCGGGTGAGCGCGATGCTGACCCCGTTCGACGCCGCGGACGTGGCCGAAGGCAGGGCCGATGCCCTCTCGTCCATGAGAGAGACCTGCACGATCGTCCGCCTCACTGGAGACATGGTCACGGACCCGGAGACGTGGCAGGAGACCCCGGAGACAGTCTCCGTTGCCGCGACCGGGATCTGCCGAGTCCGCACGCAGATGCTCGAACCAGTCAACCCCACAGGGGGAGAACACCGCTTCACGGTCCTGCACCCCGTGATCGTCCTGCCCCTACCCGACGAGACGACGGGCAAAGACTTCGTACAGTCCGGCGACCTCGTCACCATCACCACGCCCCGCGTCGACGGCAGGGCGGTCGGCGTCGAACCCGGCACGACCTACCGGCTGAAGGACCCCGCTCGCGGGTCCTTCGCCACCGCGCAACGCTGGCGGGCAGAGCGGGTGATCACATGACCTTCGACACCAGCGAGCTCGAAGCCTTCGGGCACGACCTGCAACAGGTCTCCCTGAAGGGCGTCGAACAGATCAGCCCCGCAATGAAACGCGCCGGCGTCGAGATGAAGAAGGCCATGCAGGGCGACTTCAAGGGCTCCCGGCACTTCCGCCAGGTCGCGCGCTCGATCACCTTCGACATGCGCGCGGTCTCCGCCTTCGGCGCCAGAAACTACCAAGTCGAAGTCGGGCCCGACGCTTCGAGGGCACCCTCTGCGGCGCTTGCCGGTATTGCGTACTTCGGCAGCTCGCGTGGCGGTGGTGCGATCGCGCCGGATCCGGTCCGGCATGTGGAGACACAGGCGGACAAGGTTGCGGAGATCATCCTGAAGGCCGTGGGGAGGGCGCTGTGAAGGTCTTCTATGACGCGATCGCCGGGCTTGTCCCGGAGCAGGCCACGGCCCACCTGATCACGGCGGACCTGTCGGACCCGCCGGTTGCGTCGGATTACCCGTACGTCGTCGTCTGGGGTTCAGCGCCGACGGCGTACTCGGGCGATGGGCCGGATGAGCCGACGGCGGGGGACCGGCCGGATGCGGTCCTGCTTGACGTGCGGCTGACGATCGCGGCCTTGTCGCTGACCCAGCTCGATCTGGCGGTGAGCGGCGTGCACGCGGCCCTGAACCGCGTCGTGCCGGTGGTGTCGGGGTACCGGTGCAACAGAATTCGGCTCGTGTCTCTGCTGCCGGCACAGCCGGACAGGGACCTGTACATCGGCGGTGTGAATCCGATCTACACCGTCGAGGAATTCACGCTCAGAGCAACGAAGGAGACAAGCCCATGAGGCACGGATTCGTGAAGGCCATCGGCCCGGACGGGAAGACCCGCGAGGTGCCGGCCCACTACCTGACCAACCCCCGCCTCCGGTTCCGGCCGGTCGCCGGCGGGGCCGAACAGATCGAGGAGCGGACGCTCGCGGACCCGCCGCCTGTCGGCGAGGAGGCAGCAGGCAAGGCGCTGCAGGACCCCGACCCCGACGAGTACCAACCACCCTGGGCGTCCTCGCCCTCCGACACTGAGGAGTAGACCATGGCACGTACAGCACGTGACGGAAACCTGAAGATCTCGATCCTGACCACGGAACCGGCCGATCCGGCTGCCCCGACCGACACCGAGCTCGAGGCCGGGATCGACGCCTCCGACGTCGTCGCGATGAGCGACCTCGCCTGGGGCGCCACGGACTCGGACACGATCAGCGAGCGGGCCGTCGGCGACCGCGGGAACATGACGAACCCCGGTGCTTCGAACTACGGCTTGGGCATGACGTTCTTCCGGTCCCACGACGGCAGTGTCCCGGATGCCGCTGACGACGCTTATCAGGCGGTCAAGACGAAGGGCACGGAGGTCTGGGTCTACGTCCGGGAGACCGACGAATTCGCCGACGCCCCGTGGGCGGCGACGAACGAGATCTACCTCGGTGGCCGCGTCAAGACGGACACCCCGACCCGTGTCGGCACGGACGGCAACATCAAGATGCGGGTGCCGATGCACCCGCAGAAGATGTACGACGACATCGTCGTCGCCGGCCCCTAATAGACCCCCACGGGGCGCGTGATCAGGCTCCGCGCCCCGTGGGTCGCCACTCGAGCCTGAACCCAGTTTTTCCGAGCCTGTACTCGAAATGGAGCCTGCCATGACCACCGAATCCCAGAACACCGCCCCTGACGCCTTCGACCTCGACGCGTGGATGCACGACGCGAAGCTCGCCGAGCGGTCTGCGATCATCTACCAGCGCCCCGATGTGTTCGGCGAGCTGACGGAGTTGCAGCGCGAGATCGAGGATCTGGAGGCCGCGCTGAAGCTTGCGGCTGACGAGCCGACACAGTCCGAAAGCCGGGCGCTGTCGGCTGCGCGTGACCGGTACTCGGAGCTGCTCGACGCATTCACCGCGTCGCAGCTGACCGTGTATTTGCGGGCGCTCCCGGACGCAACGATTCGTGACATGCGGATCGCGCACGACGCTCGCTGGCAGAAGAGTGTGGAGAAGGACCCGAAGCTGCGCCAGGCGGCGAACACGGAGTTCGGGTACGAGCTGCTGGCCGCGTCGATCTTCGCAGTTAAGCCCGCCGGCGGTGAGCAGGTCCTGGCCGCCTTCGACCTCGAGTCGATCAAACGTCTCGACGCGGCGATCGGCGGAGCGCAGACGAAGGCCCTTGTCGAGGAACGGCAGAAGGTCCAGCTCGAGGCGCCGGAGGTGACCGCGGATTTTTTGCGCGGTGCCTCTGGTATCAGCAGGGCCGATACCAGCGACTGATCCAGGTCCTCGAGACCGCACAGGCATATCAGAGGCCGCCGAGCACATGGCTCGGCGGCCTCGATGGCGCCTGGGGCGGGAAGGATCTGGTCCTGACGCTCGCGTACACGATCTACCGCGACGGGCTGTGCGGTTGCGGGAAGCCGATCAGCATCGCCCATCACGCGATCGCCGACGGCGAGTACGAGGTCAAGCGGGCGCAGTGTCATGCGTGTGCGGCTGTGGAGCAGGACCGCCAGGACCAGAACCGGGCGCAGATACCGGGCGAGAAGATCTATTCGGTCTTGCGTGTGGGGGCGCCGCTACCGACGTTCGAGAGCCGCGAGAACGCGCTGGCCGAAGCCGATGGCCAGCAGAACTAGGCCGATGAGGATGATCCAGAACGTTGGCTCTCCGCCCTGGCTGGACGCGATGAACGCGATGATCACGCCGATCACGGCGACGATCACGCCCGTATTGATGAGCGCGGTTCCCGCCTTGCGCCTCGGCTGGTCCATGGCTTCTTCCCCCTGATTAGTCATGCGGTCAGTTTCTCATGCTCACCCGCAGCGAAGGAGGTCTCGTGTCTGATCGTCGCGTAAAGCTCATCCTCGAGGCACAGGTCGACCGGTACAAGGCGGCGATGTCCGCTGCGGCCCGCTCCACTGAGGAGCTGGAGAAGGCCGCGAAGGAGACGGACAGCTCTGTCGCGAAGCGGACGAAGGCGCTGCGTGACCTGTCGCCGATGCTGATCGGAGTGGGGACAGCAACGCTGGCGGGCCTCGGCGCGTCGACTAAGGCCGCGATGGATTGGGAGTCCGCGTGGACCGGCGTCATGAAGACGGTGGACGGGACACCGGCGCAGCTCTCCGCCGTCGAGGACGGTCTGCGCGGGCTGGCTCGCGAGTTGCCGGCGTCGCACACGGAGATCGCCGCCGTCGCCGAGGCGGCCGGACAGCTCGGCGTCGCGACACCGGACGTTGTCGACTTCACCCGGACGATGATCAACTTGGGCGAGTCGACGAACCTATCGGCCGAGGAGGCCGCGACGACGCTCGCTCGCTTCGCGAACGTCATGGGCACGTCGACGTCGGAGATGGAGAATCTCGGCGCCGCGATCGTTGGGCTCGGTAACAGCTATGCGACAACCGAGTCGGAGATCGCGTCGCTGGGGCAGCGCCTCTCCGGTGCCGGCCGTCAGGTTGGCCTCTCGGAGGGCGAGGTCCTCGGCCTGGCCGCGGCCATGTCATCGGTGGGCATCGAGGCCGAGGCTGGCGGCACGGCCATGTCGATGACCATGAAGCGTATCCAGAACGCTGTCTCAGAGGGCGGCGACTCCCTGGATCTCTTTGCTCAGACCTCGGGCATGTCGTCGGCCGAGTTCCAGCAGGCGTGGCGCGACGACGCGGGTGGCGCTCTGGCCCTCTTCGTCGAGGGGCTCGGCGCGGCCGACGCCGAGGGGCGCAACGTGAATGGCGTCTTGACCGAGCTCGGAATCACGGGCCAGCGCGAAGCGGACTCCCTGCTGCGGCTCTCGGCGGAGGCCGAGCGCATGGGCGAGGCGATGCGTACCGGCGCCGAGGAATTCGACAAGGGATCGGCCCTCGTTGAGGAGGCCCAGAAGCGCTACGAGACCGCCGAGTCGCGGATCAAGATCGCTTGGAACACGATCAAGGACGCGGCGATCGACGCCGGAGCCGTCATCCTCCCGGCAGTGGCCGGGATGGCCGACGCGGTCGCCGGCCTCGTCGGCTGGTTCGCCGATCTACCCGCACCCGTACGCAACAGCATGCTCATCCTCGGCGGGCTCGCCGGAGTGGGCATCGGAGCGGTCGGAATGTTCGTGAAGTTCGCCCCAGTCGTGCGCGATACACACAAGGCACTGAAGGTGCTCGTACCCGCGCTAAACAACACCTCCGGAAGCCTGGGCAAGATTGGCAAGGCCGGTGCCGCTGTCGGCGTCATCGCCGGGCTCGGCTTCGCCGCCGCGAAGCTCGCCGAGAAGTCCTACACCAAGGACATCCCCGAAGGAACCGGCCACATCGCCGACGCGCTCGCCGAGGTCGCAGCCAACGGCCCCGGAGCCACCAGGGCACTGGAGGGCGCGTTCGAGTCCATGCGCGGCATGGGTGGAGCTAGCGACGATATCGACGGACTGCAGACCAGCATCGACATCCTCTTCGGCGACAACACCACAGCGAAGATGGAACGCTGGGCACAGGGAGGCATCACCGCCGTAACCGGCATCAAAGGCTCCGTCGCGCTCGCCGAGGACGCCTTCGTCGGACTCGACACCGAGATCGCCGCCATGGTGCAGTCCGGAAACCTCGAGGGTGCCGAAGCCGCGATGGATGCCATCGCCAAGAAGCTGCACGACTCGGGCGTCTCCGCTGAAGACGCAGCCGTCCTGTTCCCGCAGTACGCCGACGCCCTGCACCGGGTAGAAGCCGAATCGAAGAACGCCGCCGCCGGCTCCGACGTCCTCGGCGACGCACTCGAAGAGGTCGGCGTCAGCGCCGACGGCGTCGTCGACTCCATGGCGACATTCCTCGAGCAGCTCTTTGAGGCCGGCATCCTCACCCGGACAACACGCGACGCGCAAGCCTCCTTCGAGGAGTCCATCGACTCCGTCGACGAAGCCGTCAAAACGGTCACGGAGTCCGAAGGCAAGATGGGCGCAATGCTCAACAAGAACAAGACCGACTTCGATCTCACCACCGAAGCCGGACGCCTGGCCAACGGCACCTTCCACGACATCGCCAACGCCGGAAACACCCTCACCACCGCGCTCGCCGAGAACGGAGCGGAGCAGAGCGAGGTGCAGGCGTCGCTGCGGAGCACGTACGACAGTCTGATTGAGGCCGGTCGGGGGATGGGGCTGACGAAAAAGGATGCTGAGGCCCTGACTCGCGAAGTCCTGGGTATCCCGGATGACGCGGACATCGACTCGTGGATGGATCACGAGGCGAAGAGGACCGCTGAGGCTACGAGCGCGGCGGTTGACGCGCTCGATGGGCGCAACGCCACGGTCACGACGACGCAACGGCACGTGCGCACCTACGAGACGCATGGGACCCCGTTCCGTGCGGCGCCGGCCACGAGCGTTGGGGATCTCATCGGGCCGGGCTTTTACAAGACGAAGAAGGCGGCCGGCGGATCCGTGGTGGGGCCGGGCACGGAGACCTCGGACAGCATTCCGGCGATGCTCTCGAACGGGGAGTACGTGCTCACGGCGGCGGACGTGCGGGCGATGGGTGGGCCGCGTGCGGTCGACACGATGCGGACCGGCCTCCATGGGGGCGCCCCGTCGGCAGTGGGAATGCTGCCAGGCGGTGGTCGTGGTGCACCGATCGTCTCGGGCCGTGACATGGTCTCGGCCGCGAACCAGGGGCCGCGGATCACGGTCAACTACTACGTCTCGAATCCTGTGGCCGAGCCTGCGTCCAAGACGACGGAGAACGCGAGTAGCCACCTGACGGCTTCTCTGGGAGGGATCTGATGTACAGCCTTGATGGGGTCCCGCTGATGGATCCTGAAGGACGGTGGTATCTGCACGCCCGAACCGGGGTGCGGATCTTACCGGCCCGGCGGGTGACGGGCGCTGTCATTCCTGGCCGCGACGGCCGGATGGCCTCGCTCGGATCGGCGTTCGAGCCGGGCATGGTGTCGCTGACGCTGTCGGTGCTGCAGTCGACGCACGCGGCGATGATGCAGGGCGTCGAGCAGCTCTACGGGCTGCTCGCCCAACGCCACCGGCTCCTGTCGCTTGTGCACGACTACGGCGATGGTCAGCAGCGCGTGGCCATGGTCGAGATCCTCTCGAGCTCGGATCCAGAGAAGCTCCTCGACGATTTCTGCCGTGTGGACGTTCAGTGCTCGGTGCCAGGGGCGTTCTGGCGTGATCTGGCGACTGCGGATTCGACGATCCCAGTTCCGGACGGTGCATCCACGGAGCAGGCGTCCGGTCTCGACGGGTCGACCGCGCCGGTGGCAGATGCGCTGCTGCGCTTCCGCGGCGAGTTCTCACAGGTGACCGTGACAGACGTCGTCTCCGGCGACGCGATCACGGTCGCCCGGAACGTCGCCGAGTCCGAATACCTGGTCGTGGATCTCGCGGCGTGGACCGCGCGCCTGCACACCACGGACTCATGGTCCACAACAGCCGGATCGAACGTCATCAACTCGGTGGAGTCCAACCGCGGCCGCGGCCCGATGCTGTCCCTCAACCCGGACTTCGAGACCGGCGCGGGGCGTGTCCGAATCCATATCGAGGGAATCATCAACACCGCTACAGCGCCGACCGTAGAGGTCCGCGCCAAGCGCGCATTCATCTAGGAGGCCCCTCTTGCAGACCCGTCTTGTGTCCTACGCTCCGCTCGGTGCCCGTCAGGGCGTCCTGCCGGACGCGCTCGAGTCATCGCTGGTGACGCCGCTCGGCGAGCTGCCGACGGTGCAGGTGCACTATCACCGGGCCGGCGTGAACGCGCTCAGGCTGGACGGTCTGACGGAGCTGGGATTCGAGTTCTGGGACGGGTCCGCGTGGGTGGAGCCGCCGTCGTGCCGGTTCCTGTCGATGTCCGGCGGGTTCGACCACCTCGAAGACACTCCGACCCGCAAGTATGCCTTCGTCGGCGTCGGGTGGATGCTGCGGCGGGCGAAAGTGTGGGAAGTCGGTGCGCTGCCGGTCGACGCCGACGGCAAGGTCCAGTTCCTCTCGGCGACGGCGGGCACGATCATGGCCACGCTCATCCAGAACGCACAGGCGCGCGGGTGGGGTGCCGGACTCTCGATCGACTTCAACGCGAACCTCGACTCGGACGGACAGGCGTGGACGAAGATCATCACGATCGCCTACGACCTCGAGCTCGACCTCGAAGCGATCCTGAACAACCTGTACCAGCAGGGCGTGTGTGACTACCGGTGGGAAGGCCGCACTCTCCGGATCTTCAACCCGGACACGGCCATGGGCCGCGACCTGACCACGGGCGCGTCACCGCTGCGGCTGGTCGTCGCCGACGGGCAGACCGCGGCGCCGGAGGACTGGACCAACGAAGACCTGCTCACTGATGCGCTCGTCATCGGTGAGGAAGGCAAGTCCTGGACGTTCGAGAACGGCGCGGCCTCACCGCTGGGCCGACTCGAGCGAGTCATCACGCAGGGCGGAGTCTCCGACGAGGGGACCGCGTCCCTGCTCGCAGATCGGGAGCTGCTCAAGGGTTCGAAGACGCGCATCAGCTACACGCGGGAGTTCGTGATCGACGGGGCCTCGGCGGTGTGGCCGCTGCGGGACTACCTGCCCGGCGACTGGGTGTCCGCCCAGCGCGGGACCGGGTTCGAGCGGCTGCGCACGCACTCGCTGTCGCTCACGGTCACCGCCGACGGCGTCAAGGGCCACGCGGTCCTCGGCGACCGGCTGGAGGATCTGCTCACGAAGCTGGCCAAGCGCACGAAGGGCATCACCGGCGGCACCTCCGCTGGCGGGTCCGGGGCGCGTCCGGCGCCGGAAGGCCCGGACACGCGCCGACCGTCGGCCCCTGCCGGCCTGGTGGCGGCCTCGAACGCGTACCTCGACAAGGACGGCTTCGTCCAGGGCGTCGTGGCGCTGGATTGGGCGCACGATGGTCTCGCCACGACTGGGACGGCCATCGACGTCGACCGGTATCAGGTGTACTTCCGGGAGAACGTGGTCGGCGCGGTCTGGACGCAGCTGCTCTCGGCTCAGCAGACGGAAGCCTCGTACTCGCCGCTGCCAGTCGGAACGCCGCAATTGCCGGCCGAGTTCGCATTCAAGGTCCGCGCGATCGCCGCGACCGGCTACGCCTCGGCTTTCTCGGACCAGTACGTCGCCGTCATGGAGCAGGACACGACACCGCCGCCGGCTCCGGAGTTCCGGGCCGAGGACGTGACGACTTCGCTGCGCACCGTCACGGTGACCTGGTCCGGCAAGGGCTGGGACGGGTCGGCGGTCGTGGACATGCCGCTCGACTTCAAGCAGGTCACCCTCTGGCAGGGCACCTCTGCCACGGGTCCGTGGACGCTCGTTGGCAGCACCCGCAGCGAGGGCCTGGTGCATCAGACCCGCACGATGCCGCTGGAGACCGTATGGTACTCGCTGACGGCCATCGACGGATCCGGCAACGAGTCCGAACGCTCCGACGTCTTCGACGTGACTCCAACGGCGAACGTCGACATGGGCGACTACTTCGACCACATGGACGCATCTGAAGTCCAGATCGAGAACGCCGGACAGATCCTCTTAGCTGCCGGGCAGACGCTAGATCAGAAGCTGGCCGAAGCCGACGCCGAAATCAGCCAGTCCAAGGACCGTTTGACCGATGCTGAGTCGGAGCTGCTCGAGACGTTCGGCGGGCTCGTCGTACCTAACCATGGGTTTGAGCGCGAGGGCGACGCCGGCGTTTCGAGCGCGGCGCACTGGGAAGTGACCTCAGGTCAGGCGGCGCGGGAGGATCACCCGGAGGCTACGGGTGGCTACCTCATGCGCTTGAGCTCTCCGACGGGGAGCGATCCTCTGGCGCGAGTTCGGACGCTGAGGTCTTCCGCAACGGCGCCCGGCACTATCTACAGCGTCGCTCTGCGAGCGAAGCGGGAGACCGCAGGGACGAACACCGGGTCTACTCTGCTTCGCGTAGGAATCAGGGTGCGCGACAGCAACGGATCGACGTGGGCAAACATCGACCAGACCATTGGCGGGGCGTCGGACTTGCCGGTTGGCACGTGGGTGACCTTGCGCGGAGAACTGACCGTTCCAAGTCTGGCCGTCGCTGACGCGCGATACGCATACTTTGATGTCGCTGGCTGGGGCGGAAGCGGTCAGATCCTCATCGACGACGTGCGCGTGACCGACAACAGCGGGGCCATCGCGTCGGCAACCGCGGCCAACGCCGAGAAGATCGCCGAAGAGGCCATCGGCAAGGCGACGAACATCATCGCCAACTCGGGGTTCGAACGCAATCTGGAATCGTGGGACGGCAACGTCCCCATCGAGACCGGGGCTCTTGCCTACAAGGGTGAGCGCAGCGCATTCTTCCTCAGCAGCGCAGCCTATGCGCTGAGCCACTCGTCCACGCTCATCGAAGAAGGAACCATCCTCGATTACGGAGTGTGGATCCGGCAGCCGTCGACGACGGCAGCGCTGGGCAGGATCGCGCTCCAGCTCCAAGGCGGCGGCGGCGAAACCATTGCTGACGAGGTGGACGGGTTCGCCAACACCGGCACCGGATACAAGAAATACTCCAGCCGGTACACGGTCACCGCGCAGGACATCGCCGACGGGTACACCGAGGCGACGATCCGCATTGAGTGCTTCGCTGGCAACGGTCAGTTCTTCCGGGCCGATGAAGCACACCTCAAAGATGTCACCGACATCATCAACGCGCAGGAGACCGCCGACAACGCCGCCCAGGCAGCGTCCGACGCCCAGGTGGCGGCAGACGCAGCGCAGGAGTACGCCGAGAACAAGCTCGCGCAGGTCATCGCGTCCGGGCAGAACCTTGTCATCAACGGCGGGTTCGAGGCAGGCTTTGACGGTTGGCCGAATGGCCTCGGGACAGTCGTTCTTGAGAGCGAGATAGTCCACAATGGCGCCAACTCGGCGAAGCTTGGCCCTCGCTCCGGGAACAGCTATGTAGAGAATGAGTGGCGCTCTTCCAGTCCGAGCCGGACCTATCACATTGAGGCATGGTTCCGTCGTGATGCTGGCACGACCGAGGGGCGGCGGTGCGGGTTCGTTGTGCGCCGGCTCCTCACCAGTGGGACCAACTCCGTGACGTCGACTGGGCAGGTGGATCTCTCTGAGATCCCCAGCGATGGATGGGTCAAGATATCTACTCAGCACACCATTCCCAGCTCGGACATCGAGAAAGTCCGCTTCGGCCCTTGGGTAGAGACCGATGAAGGAATCGGCCTCTACGTCGACGACATGATCGTCATCGACATCACTGAGGCGAAGGCCGCGCTGGATGCGGCTGAGCAGGCGCTTCAGGACGCGGCCAACGCGCAGTCTGCGGCCGGTAGCGCGCAGTCAACTGCAAACCTCGCTCTTGCCAGCGCCAACGGCAAAAACTCGGTCCACCGCGACTTGGACGCGCCCTCGGGTGTGGGATCGGTCGAGGGTGACGTGTGGTGGCAGTTCCGCGACAGCACGTGGACCGAGGTTATCGGCGAGTGGACGTGGGACGGCACCAACTGGCAGGTGCAGAAGAGGAGCCACGAGACCATCGCGTCCGTGGACATCGGCACACTGACGGTCATCGGACAGTCCACGCTTGCCGACGTCGTCGCCCAGCAGATCGCCGCGGACTCCGGCCAGTTCATGGAACTCGACGTGGGCCAGCTCCGCGCCATCACGGGAACGTTCACGGAAGCCGTGCTTCAGCAGCTCTACGCGGACATGGCCAACTTCAAGAAGCTGACCGCTGAACACGTTCTCATCGGTGCTACCAATCAGGTGGTCGACCCCGAGAATCTGGACGCTGATATTGTCGCCGCCCGCGAGGCCGGAAGTTCTCCTTGGGTGGCCATGCCGATGACTAACCAGGATATTGGTTGGCGGAACGCGAGCAGTTCCGACAGCGTCACCAACAAGTCGCTCTGGCTGACGCCGACGGGGCTGAGCGGTAGCGGCGACGGGGTCGAGCCGAAGCACGGGCAAATTCGCCTCCAGGAGGGCGATACGTTTCACGTCCAGATGGACGTGAACTTCTCGGGCGTGACGGCGCCGACGCACGTCTACATGTCGTTCTTCACGCGGTACGCGGACGGGACGAGCGCCTACGTTTCGGCCCGCCTGGCGAACCCGGACGGCACACTCACGGCCAAGTCCGGGTGGGACACCATGAGCGGCAACGTGACGTTCGCCGCGAAGAGTGGGGCGAGCCCGGTTCACGCAGCGCCGCGCTTCATCATCACCAACGGCGCTGAGGGGACGGGCTACGTCTGGGTGCGTCACCCGAAGATCAAGAGCCGCTACGGGGCCGAGGTCATCGTAGATGGCGCGATCCTCGCGCGGCACCTGACCGTCACCGAGGAAATGTGGGCGAAGATCATCAACTTCGACAAGATCAAGGGCAACCAGATCGACTCGAACTCGCTCACGTCCGACACCGGCTTCATCGGCGACCTAGAAACGAACTTCCTCACGTCCAACCGGTTCGTAGGCAAGTCATTCGAGGGCGGCGAGTTCGTCGGCGGCGTCTTCCGGACGCCGTACACGCCGACCGGGAACCAGTGGGGCGATGACCGGTGGATCGAACTGAACGAGGACGGCCTGTTCCTGTTCATGGGATCACCCGGCGGGCAGGCAGGGCGACGGTTCATCCTCGATGCACGCACCGGGGACATTGAGCTGATCGGCGGAAGCCTGCACGCGGGAACCATTTACGGTGCCGACATTCGGTCCGAACACGACGGCAGCGGATCCGGTGGCGTCATCATGCAGCCCGGCGGCCTGTACGGGTACGACACCGACGGCAACCGCATGTTCACGCTGGCATCCGCCAACGGGTTCGCCCTGGCGGACAAGCGCATCGTGGTCGGCACGGTCGCCCAGAAGAAGATCATCGTCACCTCGCCCAACGACGGCTCCCGGCGGGCCGTGTGGTGGTCTGACACGTCCGACGGCTCCGTCGGCGGGTCGGAGACGGCGGGCATCTGGATCGACGATTCCACGCAGGTCTCTCAGCCGCTCGAGATGCGCGGCAAGGGCGGCGGCGGAGTGATCATCAGACAGGGACTGAACGTCTACTCGGGTCTCGTCTCGGAAGCGCGCCTGCAGATCAAGGACACGCCGTCGACGTCGCTGGGCGCCAACGCCCACATCAGCGTCGGCGGATCGATCCCGGGCACGATCTACCTCTCGTCGTCGGCGTCCAGGTACAAGCTCGACCAGCAGGTCATGGACCTGCCGGACGAGCTCCTGGATATCCCGGTCAAGGACTGGATCGACAAGGCCCAACACGACGACTGGCAGAGCCTGGCTGACCTCGGCGTCCGCGACGAAGACCAGCAGCACGTGTTCGACGAGGCGCTGCGGCGCATCCCGGGCATGGTCGCTGAGGACGTCGAAGCCGTCGACGCCCGCTTCGCGATCTACGGGGACGACGGACAGGTCGAAGGCCTGGCGTACGAGCGTCTCGCCAACGCCCGGACCGCGGTCCTGAAACGTCAGCTCGACGAAGCACGCGCTCGCGTGTCCGACCTCGAGTCGCAGATGGCGGACGCGCTCGAACGGATCGCAGCCCTCGAAAATGCATGACCGAGCGCGGGGCCACCAGTCGGTGGCCCCGCGCGCACATTTCCTAGCAGAGAGGGGGCCCCATGCCCTCATGGGTAGAGGATCTGCTCCAACCGGAGCGTCTCTGGCCTGTCGCGATCGTCCTGACCCTGCTGTGGCTGGCCGCCCGATCACTGATCAAGGGCTGGCCGCTGCTGTCGGCATTCGTTGGGCTGGTCCACACGCTCGTCGGAGACGAAGACACTCCGGGTATAGCGGAGCGGATGGAGGCGCAGAGCCGCACGCTGAGCACGATGGGCGAGAAGCTCGAGGCCGTCCGCGCCCAAGTCCAGAACTCGCACCACACGAACATGCGCGACGACATCGACGGGCTCACGAAGACCGTTGACGGGCTCACCGAGACCGTCGAGGAGGTCGTCAGTGCGGTGCGTCAGCAGCAGAACGACTTCGCTGTGCACGTGGCGATCGCTAAAGACTCCGACCGCAGGCAAGCCGAGACAGCGGAGAAGGTTTCCCGACTGGCGGCCAGATGGGCCGACGACGGCGCCCCGCGGCCCCGCGCTTGACCTTCAAACACTCAAAGCCCTTGACCATGCGGTCGGGGCTTTTCTTATGCCCGAGGAGGCAGACATGAGCACAGGATTCATCCTGCTCGACACCCCGAACCCGAACTATCCGCAGTGCCGTCGCACCCGCCGCAACGGGGCCAGGCCGACCGGCACGTGTGTGGTCCACACGGCGGAGAACTTCGTCGACCTGATCGGCGAGGACTCCGGCGCCGAGACCGTCGCCCGATTCATCGCCACCCGGTCTACGCCGGGCAGCTACCACTTCCTCTGCGACTCCGACTCGCTGATCTTCATGGCGCCGGCCAGCTACGAGACGTGGCACGACACCGCCACCAACAACTTCAGCTACGGCGGCTCGATGGCCGTGCGGGCCGGCGAGTGGCACCGCATCCCCAAGGAACGTCGGGAGCGCATCGTCAAGAACTGCGCCGCGGGCTTCGCGTCCTACGCCGAGTGGCTCAAAGAGACGTACGGGATCACGATCCCGGCCAAGCGCATCACCCGCGCCCAGGCGCACCGCGGCGAGCCTGGGTTGCTCGGGCACGGCGACTCGGACCCGGGCCGTCGCACGGACCCCGGCGCCGCATTCGACTGGGATCTCTTCCTGGACGAATTCGCGCGCCTCACCGGGCAGGGCGGCAGCAAGCCGACGGTCAAGCCGGCCGGAAAGCCCACGCCGTCGAAGCCCGCGACGTCGTCCGGGCAGCCGACGGACTACGCCGACCTCGCCGTCGACGGGAAGCTCGGGCCGAAGACGATCTCGGCGTTGCAGATCGTCATGCGCGCAATCGGGACGTACTCGCGCGCCGTCGATGGCGACTTCGGCCGGCACACGGTCATCGCCGTGCAGCGGTGGCTCCGCAGTCGCGGCTTCTACAAGCGTGCGATCGATGGGCACTTCGGCAAGCACACCGCGATGGCCCTGCAGCGGTTCCTGCGCAGCAAGGGCCTCTATCCGGCTGCCCGCTGGCTGATCGACGGCGACCTCGGCCCGGCCACGGTCCGCGCACTCCAGACGTACCTCAATCGAAACAACGGGCGCTAGCGGCCATCGCTGTGGCTGAACAATTCAAATCGTTTAGCCACAGCGGCCGCTTCGGCCTCTGCCAGATCCTCAAAGAGCCCGACATAAGAGCTGTTCCCGTTATGACTCACGTGAACCTGCCATTTCTTGGCTCGCTTATGCCACGAAACGCCGCGTACCCCCGACTTGCTCGTCGATGGCGCAGACCTTCGATTCTCCAAGTTCTGTTTGTGGGTAATCGCCCGGAGATGATCCGGGTTTACGCAAGACGGATTGTGGCATGTGTGGTCGATGTCCATGCCGTCCGGAACTGCGCCGCCTGTGGCTTTCTCGTAGGCGATTCGGTGCGCCCTTCGGCGAACCCTCTTGCCATCAACATGTACCCAGAGCTGGCCATACCCACAGGACAGGCTGCCAACCCAAATATGGCAATCGCCAGACCTGTCGGTATAGAACTCGAACCGTTCGTCTGCAGTCATGTTCTTCGTATTGACCCGAAGAGGCTTGAGCTCTTGACCCCGCGACTTCTGGTACAGGTGGCCGGTGCACAGACCACCTGAGGCTGGCCTATTCGAGCATCCCTCGTAAATGCAATCCGAATTCATAACCATAATTCCAGCGTATCACTTGGAGTTCAAAACTAAGGAGAAAACAGCCATGCTCACCAGCATCCTCCGCACGATCGTCCCCACCCTCTGGGGTGGTCTCATCACCTGGCTGATCGGCGCCCTGCCGGTCCTGGCCCCACTCAGGGCGGATCTGCTCGCGTACGGCGACCTGCTCGTACCGGCACTGGCCTCGATCATCATCGGCGCATGGTACGCGCTCTGGCGCTGGGCGGAACCACGCCTGCCGGCATGGCTGACCCGCATCGTCCTCGGCTCGAATCAAGCTCCCGTCTACGACAGCCCGGTCACGTCCGGTGAAGTCGATCAGACTGCCCCCGAGCAGCGCTACGGACCAGCCAGTTAGCCCCCAGCGCCGCGGCTGGGCGACGACCGCGGCACCGCCGGACCCTCGGAGCCTGCAGCACCCCGAGGGCCTGGCCCACGTAGAATCCGCCCCCAACCTCTCGCGAGGTGGGGGCGGATTCGTGCGGTAACGCCCCAGCTAGAATTTGCTGTCATGATCTACCGCGACCAGAAGCCGCCGCTAGAGTACGGGCCACCGCGCCGGTATCTGGCGTGCTTGGTGTGCGCTGGCCGGATCGAGGACGGGGCCGAGCCGGTGTGCTCGGATGCCTGCTGGGTGGCCGTCCGAGAGCACGTCGCGGTAGACGCGCTGCCGGACGGGCTGAATCGGAATGAGCAGCTGGTCTGGCTGGTCGAGGCCGGGCGGCGCCTGGCGTGGGTGAGCGCCTGGTATGGGCTCTCACCGGGAACGGTGAAGAATATCGCGCGCGGCATCGACCGCCCCGAGCCTCGCCCGCGTCATGGCCGGCGCGGCACGGGGGAGGGGTGGCTGGACAAGCCAGCGCCCGGTGCGAAGAAGCCGAAGCGGCGTGCAACCAAGGCCGCGCCGTCCCGTCGGCGCGTGCAGTGCGTCGTCTGCGCCGAGGACGTCCACGTCGACGAGAGCGCGACTCGCACCGTCCGGGCCGTCTGCTCCGAGCAATGCGACCAGGCGCTGCGTCACCGGCTCGGTATCGACGATCTGCCCAACGACGCCACTCGGGACGAGGTAATTGTCGCGCTCGTCGCCGCCGGCCGGGCCCGCCGTGACGTAGCTGCCTGGTACAGCCTCAGCCTCTCCCGCATCAACATGATCGTCCATGCCGACCCCGCCACCCGGCCCGAAGCCCGAGGCGACACCGGCAGCTCCGCCCAATCCCGCACACGAGGCTGGCTCAACCCCTAGCCGCTCCCCCGGCCCGAACCAGGCCCGGAATCTCGCGGTGCGAATAGGTACCACTCATATTGATGTCCGCCGTGCTGGTTGCTGCGCTTCTGGCCATTGCGGGGCCGCGACTGAGCGAGCTGTTCGAGCAGGCAATCAACCGGGTCTCCGGTCTCGGCTAGAGACACGGAACCAACCGAACATGACGACCTTCACCGAGGACGGGGAGCGGATACATGAGACCCGGCACAGCCGCGCCCGGGCAACCGGTGAGTCCGGAGCCGCCGTCGCCGAATTCGTCATGGTCGTAGCACTCCTGACGGCCGTCTTCATCTCAGTGCTCCAGCTCGCGCTTGTCTTGCACGTGCGTAACACCCTCATGGACGCCGCCGCCGCCGGAGCGCGTTACGGCGCGCTGGCGGACCGCACGGCCGAAGACGGGGCACAACGCGCCCGGTCGATCGTCTCCGAGTCGCTCTCCCCGAGCTTCGCCAAGAACGTTTCGGCGCAGACATTCCGGGTTGCCGACGCCCAGGGCGTTCGGATCGTGATCGAAACCGGCTTCCCGCTCATGGGTTTCCTTCCCGTGGCCGGCGACCTGACGGTCAGCGGCGAGGCGCTCGGCTATGACTGAACCTCGGAGCATTCGTCCGGTCAGGCAAACGCGACGGGTGGCCGCCGTGGCGCGGCTGAAATCCCACGTCACCCGCGCCCGCCGTGCCGTGGGCTCAGAGGAATCCGGATCCGCCGTCATCGAGTTCGTCATGCTCGGGGTTGTGCTTCTGGTCCCGCTGGTCTACCTGATTCTTGCGGCCGGGCAGATTCAGGCCGCCAGCTATGCGGCGGTCGGAGCAGCCGATCACGCCGCCCATGCCTTCGCCAATGCTCCGGACGAGTCCAGCGGGGCAGCTCGGGCACGAGACGCCGCGACCCGGGCCAGCCAGAACATGGGGATCTCCGCGGACGCGACCGCGTTCGACTACTCGTGCGCGCCCGGTTGCATGCAACACGATGGGACGGTGACCGTCGTCGTGACCATCTCCATCGAGTTGCCGCTGATGCCGCCAGGTCTCGACGCGGCGGTCGGGTCGGTCAACGCGGAAGCGACGCGCATCTTCGGGGGGCTGTGATGACGGCTCCTGACCCCCGTGCCCGGGCCAGCCTCCGGGCGCGGGTCGACGATGAGGACGGGCAGTCGATGATCCTGATCATCGGCTACGTCGTCATCGCGCTGCTGGCCATCAGCGCGATGCTGGCGGCGACCGGCGTCAACCTCGAAGCCCGCCGGCTGCAGTCCGTTGCCGACGGTGTGGCCGACGCGGCCGCCAACGGGGCTTCCTTCGGTGAGAATGCGGGCGTTGGACTGACTGACAGTTCGGTCAGGGCTCGCAGCGAGACTCATCTGGGCCGGACGAACGCCCATGCCCGTTTCCAGTCGCTAAACCTCGCCGGTGCCTGGGCGGCCGCGGACGGGGGAACCGCCTACGTGGTCCTCGAGGCGCGAGTCGACCCGCCGATTGTCGGCTGGTTCGTGCCTAGCGGCATACCGATCCGGGTCGAATCCGACGCTCGGTCCGCTGTGAATCAATGACGTAGGCTTGGTGCACCATGGCTACAACTGATTTTTCCGAAGACATCCGCGCCCTTCGCGCGACGTACGCCTCCATTGAAGCGGTCAGTGACATTGAGGGGATCCGGGCTGACGTCGCAGACCTGTCCGAGCAGGCCGGCGCACCGGACCTCTGGGAGGATCCAGCGGAGGCGCAGAAGGTCACCTCCCGGCTCTCCCACCGGCAGGCCGAGCTCAAACGTCTGGAGAGCATCGTCTCGCGCATCGAGGATCTCGAAGTCATGGTCGAGCTGGCAGCTGACGAAGACGACGCCGACATGCTCGCCGACGCCGACCGGGAGCTCGTCAGCCTGCACAAGGCGTTGCAGGACCTCGAGGTCATCACGCTGCTCTCGGGCGAGTATGACGAGCGCTCCGCCGTCGTCACCATCCGTTCCGGTGCCGGTGGCGACGACGCCACGGACTTCGCCGAGATGCTGCTCCGAATGTATCTTCGCTGGGCGGAACGCCAGGGTTACGCCACCAAGGTCATGGACACGTCCTACGCGGAGGGCGCGGGTATCAAGTCGGCTACGTTCGAGGTCGAGGCGCCCTACGCCTACGGGACCCTCTCCGTCGAGGCCGGCACCCATCGGCTCGCTAGGATCAGCCCGTTCGGCTCGGCCGACAAGCGGCAGACGAGCTTCGCCGCCGTCGAGGTCATTCCGCTGATGGAGGAGGCGCAGGGGGTCGAGATCCCCGAGAACGACATCCGGATCGATGTCTTCCGCTCCTCCGGCCCCGGCGGCCAGTCGGTCAACACGACCGACTCCGCAGTGCGGCTGACGCACCTGCCGACGGGCATCGTCGTCTCGATGCAGAACGAGAAGTCACAGATCCAGAACCGGGCGGCGGCCATGCGCGTGCTGCAGACGCGCCTACTGTTGCTGCAGCGCGAGGAAGCGGCGGCGAAGAAGAAGGAACTCGCCGGCAACATGACGGCGAGCTGGGGCGATCAAATCCGTTCTTACTTCCTCTACGGCCAGCAGCTGGTGAAGGACCTGCGCACCGGTCACGAGGAGACGCAGCCGGACGCCGTGTTCGACGGCGCTATTTCGGGCTTCATCGACGCCGGGATTCGGTGGCGCGCGGGACAGCGTTCGCAAGCCCGGTAGCGTTGGCGCCCGCCGGGAATGTTAGTGACCCTTAACATCGTCCTCAATTGTGGTTAGGATCAAAGCGACGCGGCAACGAGGCCGCGTTTCTGATTCGTGCTGGAGGGTCGATGGCAATCGATAAAACGGTCGCAACCGCTGCGCAGGCGGTGGCCGACATCCCTGATGGTGCCTCGCTAGCCGTCGGTGGATTCGGGCTGTCGGGGAACCCGATCGCTCTGATCGAAGCCCTGCTCGCCCAGGGTGCCGGCGACCTGTCGGTGGTCTCCAACAACTGCGGCGTGGATGGTTGGGGACTCGGTGTGCTGCTCGAGGCCGGGCGTATCCGCAAAATGACGTCGTCGTACGTCGGCGAGAACAAGGAGTTCGCGCGCCGCTACCTCGGCGGCGAGCTGGAACTCGAACTCACGCCCCAGGGGACTCTCGCCGAGAAGCTGCGCGCCGGCGGGTCGGGAATCGCCGCCTTTTATACGCGCTCCGGCGTCGGGACCCAAGTCGCCGAAGGAGGCCTGCCGCAGAAGTACGACGCTGACGGGAACGTCCTGCAGGCCTCGGCACCCAAAGAGGTCCGCCCGTTCGCGCCGGGGGGAGTGGAGGCCGAGTACGTCCTCGAGGAATCGATCGTCACCGACTTCGCATTGGTCCACGCGCTCCGCGGTGACCGGCACGGCAATCTCGTCTTCAACAAGGCGGCCCGCCAGTTCGGGCCCCCGGCCGCGATGGCCGGCAAGGTCTGCATCGCCCAGGTCGAGGAGCTCGTGGAACCCGGCGCGATCGACCCGGACCAGGTTCACCTTCCCGGCGTCTACGTGCACCGCATCGTCGAGGTGGGCAGCGACATCGAGAAACGCATCGAGAAGCGTACCGTCCGATCCGCTGAGATCGCGTAGGAGGAGAATCCCATGGCACTGACACGTGAACAGATGGCCCGGCGCGCTGCGTCGGAGCTGACGGACGGCGACTACGTCAACCTCGGCATCGGGTTGCCCACGCTCGTGCCCAACTACGTTCCCGACGGCGTGACCGTCGTCCTGCAATCCGAGAACGGGATCCTCGGCGTCGGCCCGTACCCCCGCGAGGAGGACGTCGATCCCGACCTCATCAACGCCGGCAAGGAGACGGTCACCGTCAACGCCGGGGCCAGCTACTTCGATTCGGCGACCAGTTTCGGGATGATCCGCGGGGGCAAGATCAACGCTGCGATCCTCGGCGCGATGCAGGTCTCCGCGGCCGGGGACCTTGCCAACTGGATGATCCCCGGGAAAATGGTCAAGGGACCGGGAGGTGCGATGGACCTCGTGCACGGGGCTGAGCGCGTCATCATCCTGATGGAGCACGTTGCCAAGTCAGGAGACCCGAAGATCCTGGAGGAGTGCACGCTGCCACTGACGGGACGGGCGGTCGTGGACCGCATCATCACCGACCTGGCCGTAATCGACGTGACCGAACGCGGTCTGATCCTCATCGAGACCGCCCCCGGCGTTTCGACCGACGACGTCGTCGCTGCGACAGGGGCGAGGCTGACGGTCGCCCCGGGGGCTTAGGCGCGCACGACGACGCCGCGCGGGGCACGCTGACCCCTGCGGTGCCGTCGAGTCCTCCACGCGTAGGGCCTGAACGAAAAGCGCCGTAACGGGCCGGTAACGACACGCGGCGGCCCTTGCCGTAGCTGCCGCCCGCGGACCGCTACAGTGCAAGTGCCGGTGCTGTAACTTCCCCCAGCAAAAGTCCCGCGCGCGTAGCCAAAACCGGTGGTTGGCGTGGGCAGAACCGTCATGATCAGATTCGAAAACGTCACCAAGGTGTACGACCAGAAGTCGCGCCCTGCCCTCGACGGAGTTGACCTCGAGATCGACCGGGGAGACTTCGCGTTCCTCGTCGGCCCGTCCGGTTCGGGCAAGTCGACGTTCCTGCGGCTCGTGCTGCGCGAGGAGCAGGCGACGACCGGTGAGGTGCACGTGGCGGGCAAGAACGTGGCCCGCATTCCGTCCTGGCGCGTACCGAAGCTGCGCCGCGGCATCGGCGTCGTGTTTCAAGACTTCAGGCTGCTGCCGAACAAAGACGTCTTTGGCAACGTGGCGTTCGCGATGCAGGTGATCGGTCAGGGGCGTCACGTCATTCGGGAGACGGTCCCGGAGGTGATCAAGCTCGTCGGGCTCGAGGGCAAGGAACGCCGCATGCCCCACGAGCTCTCCGGCGGAGAGCAACAGCGCGTGGCCATCGCGCGCGCGATCGTGAACAAGCCGGGCATCCTGCTGGCCGACGAGCCCACCGGCAACCTCGATCCGGCCACGAGCGTGGGCATCATGAACGTGCTCGACAAGATCAATCAGAACGGCACGACGGTCCTCATGGCCACGCACGACGACGACATCGTCAACAGCATGCGCCGCCGGGTCGTCGAACTCGCCGAGGGCCGGATCGTCCGTGACGAGACGGGCGGCGAGTACACGGCCATGATCCCCGTCGTTAACGCTGACGGTACGCGCGAGCTCAGGCCGGCCGCTGAGGTCCGGTCGAGTTCCTCCGCCGGAACCCAGGCAATCGCACCCTTCGATTCCGAGGAGGACGAGCTGTGAGAGTCGCATTCATTCTGAGCGAGATCGGATCCGGCCTGCGCCGGAATCTCTCGATGGTCATCTCTGTCATCCTCGTGACGTTCGTGTCGCTCTCGTTTATCGGCGGCGCGGCCCTGTTGCAAATGCAGATCAATCAGATGAAGGACTACTGGTACGACAAGGTCCAGGTCTCGATCTTCCTCTGCGCCGATAATTCTGGGGCGCAGACATGCGCGGCGGGCGCGATCACCGACGAGCAGCGAGCCGATATCGAGTCGATGATGGATTCGCCCGCCGTCGCTCCCTATGTCGACAGCTATCAGCACGAGACGCAGGCCGAGGCCCTGACGCACTTCCAGGACCAGTTCGAGAATTCACCGATCGTCGACACGGTCACCGCGGATCAGTTGCCGGAGTCTTTCCGCGTCCGGCTCGTGGACCCGGAGAAGTACGAGGTCATCAATGAGCTCTTCTCCTCGATGGAGGGCGTCGATGTCGTGGTCGATCAGCGGGAACTGTTGGAGCAGATCTTCTCCATCATGAACGTCGCCTCGCTCGTCTCGCTGGGTATCGCGGGTGTGATGATCGTCTGTGCGGTGCTTCTGGTCGCGACAACGATCAGGCTCTCCGCCTTTAGTCGGCGGCGAGAGACGGGCATTATGCGCCTCGTCGGAGCTTCCAAGCTGGTGATCCAGTTGCCCTTCGTCCTCGAGGGAGTTATCGCGGCCGTTATCGGAGCGTTGCTCGCTAGTGGTGCTTTGTGGGCTGTCGCGAGATACTTCATTGAGGGCCATTTGGCCCAGCAGTATCCGGGGACCGCATTTATCGCGAGTTCTCAGGTCTGGGTGATCGCGCCTGGGCTCGTAATTCTTGGTGCCGTACTCGCGGGTATCTCGTCAATGTTAACGTTGAGGCGTTACCTTAAGGTTTGACGTCTCGATCCGATAACGGTTCACTTGAAGTGAAGCGACCGCCCAGCGGGCGCTCCACCTACTGGAAGGAAAGTCCTTGGCAGAGCAAAAAGGCTGTGTTTGGCCCCGCGCCGTCCTGAGCGGCGCGCTCGCAGCCGCTCTCGCGCTCGGGCTGGGAGCAGCCGGCGCTGTGGCGGACGAACTCGACGATCTCAAGCAGCAGATCGAAGAGCAAGGTCAGAAGAAGGAGAAGATCGAGGGGAAGATCGACGGCCTCGAGACGGATCTGGAGTTCCTGGACAAAGACATCCAGAAGACCGCCGCCAAGTTGCAGGACCATCAAGCCAAATTGCCGGCGGCACGGCAGGCGCTGGCCGAGGCTGAGGGGCGCGTGCAGAGCGCCGCTCAGGAAGTGGCCTCACTTGGCGAACGCGTCGCTGCTGCAGAACAGACTCGTGACGACCTCAATCGTGACCTCGAGCAAGATCAGGAGAAGATCGACGCGACGCGCGAGATGATCGGCCAGATCGCGACGCAGGCCTACAAGCGTGGTGGCGTCTCGAGCAACCTGAGCCTGATGCTGGACGCCGGCGAGAAGGGCAACCTCGCCGACGGGCTCGATCTCGCGGGGCAGGCCCTGCGGAGTCAGAACGCCGTCCTGAACGATCTCAACCAGAAGGCCGCCACGGAGCGGAACGCGCAGGCCAGGCTCGAGGCTGTCGAAGAAGAGATCCGCGAGCTCAAGGTCGAAGCTGAGGCGGCCCTCGCCCGCGAACAATCCGCGCGAGACGAAGCGGCGGACAGGAAGCGTGAAGTCGACGAGCTCATCAGCCAGGCTGAGAGCCTGAGTCGCGAGCTCGAGGCGAAGCGCCCCGAGATCAAGAATCAGATCGCCGCGCACGAGCAGGAGCAGAAGCAGGTCATCTCCGACATCGCCGAGCGGCAGGAAGAACTCAAGCGCGAGGTCGAAGAACGCCGTCTCAAAGCTGAAGCCGAGGCCAAGCGGAAGGCCGAAGAGGCGCGCAAGGCGCGCGAAGCGGCCGAACGCGAGCGGGCCAACCAGGAGAAGCAGCGCAAGGCGGCGGAAGCCGAACGTGCAGCGGCGTCAGCCAAGCGCACAGCCGACCGCGAGAACGGGTCGAGCCGGCCGAGCGGGTCCAACAGCTCGGGCAACTCGGGCACTTCGGGTGGCTCCAGCAATTCGGGCAGCAGCAGCGCTTGGGGACTGCAGAACCCCGCAGCTGCCGGTGCCTACATCACCTCCGGATTCGGTTGGCGCCCGACGCCGGCCGGAACCATCGACTATGGCGGTGCCGGCGGCTACCTGCACGCCGGAATCGACTACGGTTTCGGCGGCGCTTGCGGCCGACCGATCTACGCCGCGGCTGGGGGTGAGGTGTGGTTCTCGGGCTGGGGCGGAAGCTCCGGCAACAAGGTCACGGTCAGCCACGGCGTCGTCCGCGGAAACGCGTTGGCGACGAACTACCACCACATGTCCTCGATCGCCGTACGCAACGGACAGCAGGTCTCCAAGGGGCAGGTCGTCGGCTATGTCGGCACGACCGGAAACTCGACCGGCTGCCACCTGCACTTCGAGACGATTCTGAACGGACAAGCCGTCAACCCACTGGGCCTGCTCTGACCCGACACGCAGTCCCCGTAGCGTAGGATGGAGGTTCTGCCGTCCGGAGTTCGATGCTGAAAGGGGAGGTCCCGTGGCCAAGAAATCAACCGCCAAAGATCCGGCGAATCACGTCATAGCGTCCAACCGCAAGGCGCGCCATGATTTCACCCTGCTGGACACTTTCGAGGCCGGCATGGTCCTCACAGGGACCGAGGTGAAGTCGCTGCGCGAAGGGAAGGCCTCCTTGGTTGACGGATTCGCGCAGTTCTACGGCGACGAGCTCTTCATCGAGCAGATCTACATCCCGGAGTACCTCAACGGTTCCTGGACGAACCACACGGCGCGGCGCCGGCGCAAGCTGCTGCTGCACCGGCAGGAACTGACGAAGATCCAGCGGGAACTCCAGGACAGCGGCAACACCATCGTCCCGCTGCAGCTGTACTTCAAGGGCGGCCGCGTGAAGATCGAAATCTCGGTCGCGCGGGGCAAACGCGAGTTCGACAAGCGGCACACGCTCCGCGAGAAGCAGGACAACCGAGAAGCGTTGCGCGCGATGCGCGAGCGCAATCGGCGCAGCGCCTAGGGAATGAAATCCTGCTCGTAGTGCGTTAGACTAAATACTTCCGGAGTTCACGCTTCGGGATCGTGGCGGGTGACCGTCATTGGCAACAAAATACGGGGATGATCGGTTTCGACGGTGTGAGTCGCGTCAGGAGAAGCGGGCCGAGGATGCAGAGTTATCTCGCAAACGCCCTCTGCAAACCAATAAGTGCCGATTCTAAGCGCACTGACTTCGCTCTCGCTGCCTAAGCAGCCTGACAGTCCGTCAGCCAGGGTATGCTATCGCCCCTGAGCCTGGCGTCGATTAGATAGCCACTGCTGAGCACATTCGTCGCTGATGTGCTCGGGACTTTTAGGCGACTGTGCCCAGGGATACAAGTCGCTCGTCTGCGAGACGGCTTATGGGGCAGAGAAATCCCACAGCAGACTGCGCCCGGAGAAGACCAGGCAACACCTCATCGGACGCGGGTTCAATTCCCGCCATCTCCACGAACAACCCGCCCAGGCAACGCGCCTGGGCGGGTTTTTTGTTGCCCGGAAGACCCTGGCAGGTCTCCGCCGGGCGGAGACGACATCGTCCGGTGCCAAGTTGCCGTCCCTCGCCGAGCACATGCATAGAATGTAACCACGAGGCCGTCGAACATCGTCCGAGGAAGGACCGCTTTTCGTATGACCAAGACCGCCAACGCGCTCGCGTTCCTGCTCGAAGTCGCCCTGATCGGCGCGATCGTGATGTGCGCAATGGCGGTCTGGGAGCTCGAAGCGGTGCCGGCACTGGCCGCGGCGGGGCTCCCGGCTGCGATCCTGACGGCCGTATTCCTCACGTCGACCTCGAAGCTCCGCCTGAGCTGGCCGGCACGTCCCCTGCTCGCGCACTTCCTGTTCCTAGCTGGAGCAGTGGTGCTGATCGGACTGGGTCATCTCACTTTCGGTTGGATCTTCCTCGCACTGGCGCTGGTCAGCGCCGGGCTGACGTGGCGCCTGCGCGCGACGCTCAACCCGTCGGCTAAAGAACAACGCGTTGCACACGCGGTCGGCGGTGTCGCGGCAACGAGTCCGCAGCCGAGCGGACGCCGGGCGGCACGGTAGCGGTCGGGCCCGGCGGCAGAACGTGGGTCTCTATCCGGCCAGAAGTGTGAACACGAGCCACCCGAGAGCGGCCGCGGCGTACCCGAGAACCAGATTGACCGCGACGTTGAGTCCGGCCCAGCCGTAGCGCCCTGCTAGCCACTCTTTCATCGTGGCGACGCCGAGCGAGCTGTAGGTGCTGAGTCCTCCGCAGAGCCCGACCGCCAAGACGGTCTGGACGTCGTGGCGCAAGCCCGAGGTCAGCGTCGCAGCCATGACCGCGCCCAGGACCAGCGAGCCGGCGGCGTTGGCGCACAGCGTCCCCAGCGGGACGGACTTCGGCCGGAAACGGTTGAGAGCCAGATCCAGCCAGACGCGCACGACGGCGCCACCGGCGCCGGCCACGCCGACGGCCAAGGCGAGCAATAGGGCGGTCATGGCCCCTCCGTTTCGTCGGACTTCCGCTCGAGTGCGAGCTCGGGGCGCGCTTCGAGCTCGATCCTGCGGCCGACGAGCAGGCCGAATCCTGCGGCGGCGAAGGACGTCAGCGCCGTCAGCGCCGTGTAAAGGCACAACAGCCACACGTCCCCGGTTCCGGAGAGTGTCGCGATTGGCAGCACCACGGCGACCGCGGAGAACGTCGTGAACGAACCCAGGAAGCCGCCGGCCACCGCTAGCCGCACGGTGCCCGTCCCGGATGCGTGCAGGCGTCCGGCAGTCTCCCACCAGCCGGTGAGCGCCCCCAGCACGAAGCACCCAAGGACATTCGCGGCGAACGTGCCCCACGGGAGCGAACCCGCACCGGACGCGAGTGGCCCGTTGGAGCCATCAAACGCGAGGAAGAGGCCATAACGCAGCAGGGTGCCCACGAAGCCGGCGGCCGCCACGGCACCGACGGCGCGCAGGGGGAAGAGGGAGGTGTGCTCGGCCGTCCCGCTCACTCGCCGGCCCTGGCTGCGGTCGGGGCCACCCAGACGGCGGCGGCGTCGTCGTCCGTGAGACCGTGCCCGCGCGTGTCCAGGGTCGCGCCGGGGACGATGCCTTTGGCCGCGCAGGTGCGCAGCAGGGAGGGGTCGACGTCGCTGATGCGCACGACGACGGCGGCGGTGGCCTCCGCGGCGCGATCCAGCCGCGTCGCTTCGGGAAGCCGGGACTCCCCGTCGGCGGTCGGGATCGGGTCGCCGTGGGGGTCGCTCACGGGGTGGCCCAGCAGGGCGTCGATGCGGTTGATGAAGCGCTCCGAGACCGTATGTTCGAGGACCTCCGCCTCGTCGTGTACTTCGTCCCACGCGTAGCCGAGCTGATCAACGAGGAACGTCTCGATGAGCCGGTGGCGGCGGACGATCGTCAGGGCCACCTCCCGGCCCGTATCGGTGAGACTCACCGAGCCGTAGGGCGGGTGGTTGAGGAGCCCGCGCGAGACGAGCTTGGCGACCATCGTCGTCGCGGAGGCGGGGGAGACCCCGAGCTTGGCCGCGAGCCGGCCGGTGGTGATCTTCTGCTGCTCCCACTCGCGGAGCCCGTAGACGACTTTGAGGTAGTTCTCCTCGCTTGGGCTGAACTCGGCCTCCGGGGCGTGTGTGCCGGGCGCCATCAGGCCGCCCTCCGGTGTCGCGCGCGGGCGATCATGCCCTGTTCCGGTGCGGCGACGTACGTGACGGCGAAGAACAGGGCCTGCGCGAGGACGATGGCGGCGCTGGCGGACACATCCAGATAATAGCTGACGTACAGACCGAGGACCGCGGATGCGATGCCGAGCCCGGCGGAGACCAGCAGCATCCGCCCGAAGCTGCGCGTCCAGAGAAACGCGGTCGCCCCCGGGATGATCAGCATGGCGACGACGAGGATGATGCCCATGGCCTGCAGGCTCGTGACCACCGTCAAAGCGAGGAGCCCGAGAAGCAGAAAATTCAGGGCGCGAGTGTTGATGCCGAGCGCGTGGGCATGCACCTTGTCGAAGGCGAGCAGCATGAGATCCTTGCGCAGGTACAGGAGGATCCCGAGGGTCACGACGGCGAGGACGCATACCTGGACGAGGTCCGGTGTCGTGACGCCCAGGACGTTGCCGAAGAGGATGTGACCGAGGTCGACGTCGCTGGGCGTTTTCGACACGATGGCCAATCCCAGCGCAAACAGGGTGGTGAAGACCACGCCGATCGCCGTGTCCGATTTAAGCGCGGTCGTGTTGCGCAGTCCCCCGATGAGGAAGACGGCGCCGAGCCCGAACACGAGGGCGCCGGCAGCGAAGGGGATGCCGATCAGGTACGAGACGGCGACCCCGGGTAGGACGGCGTGCGAGATGGCGTCACCCATGAGCGCCCACCCCATCAGCACCAGCCAGCAGGACAGGACGGAGCAGACGAGTGCGGCCGCCAGGGCGACCGTGAGCGCGTTGCTCATGAAGCCGTAGGCGAAGGGCTCGGTGAGCGCGTTCAGGATGTTCATGCTTCCTCCTGTCGGGGGCCGCCGAATGCCTGGGCGAGGTTCGCATCGGTGAGGACGTCGGCGGGTGTGCCGGAGGCGAGTACGCTGTGGTGCAGCAGCACTGCCTGAGTGCAGAACGTGGGCACGCCCGCGAGGTCGTGTGTCGACATCAGGATCGTCCGGCCCTCAGCCGTCAGCGACGTCAGCAGCTTCATGATGAGCTTCTCCGACGTCACGTCGACCCCCGCAAACGGCTCGTCCAGCAGCATCAGCTCGGCACCCTGTGCGATGCCGCGGGCGACGAACGCGCGCTTCTTCTGTCCGCCGGAAAGCTGGCCGATCTGGCGCTTGGCGAGCCCTGCGAGATCTACGCGGTCGAGCGCCTCGCCGACGGCGGCCCGGTCGACCGCGGAGGGCCGTCGGGACCGCCCCATGTGGCCGTAGCGGCCCATCATGACGACGTCGCGCACACTGACGGGGAAGGTCCAGTCGACGTCCTCGGCCTGGGGAACGTAGGTGATCAGACCCTGCTTCCGGGCCCGTGCCTGACCGTGTCCGAAGAGGCTGACCTCGCCCCGGTTGGGGTTCACGAGGCCCATCAGCGACTTGAAAAGCGTGGACTTTCCGCTGCCGTTCACGCCGACTAGGCCGCACAACTGACCTGCCTCGACGTCGAAATTGACGCCATCCAGTGCTTTGACGGGCCCGTAGGACACCGTCAAGTCGCGAACGCGGATGACGCTCATTCGTCGTCCCCCGCCGCCCCGTCGCCGAGCCCTGCTGAGATCAGGTCGAGGTCGTAGGCGATCAGGGAGAGGAAATCGGGCACGGGGCCGTTCTCATCCGAGAGCGAATCCACGTAGAGCGGACCCACCAGCTCGGCCCCGGTGGCCGCGGCGACCTGCCTCTGGGCGCCGTCGTTGACGGTGGACTCGCAGAAGACAGCTGGCACGTTGTTGTCCTTGACGAATTCGATCTGCCCGCGGATCTGCTGTGGGGTTCCCTCGACATCGGAGTTCACCGGCCACAGCGAGTGTTCCTGCAGCCCGAGGTCCCGTGCAAGGTAGGAGAACGCACCCTCGCACGTGACCAGGGCCGCTCCATCGGCGGGAAGTTCGGAGGCGGTCCGTTTTGCCAGAGTGTCCAGTTCGGCCTTGAAGTCCTCGCCGTTGGCCGCGAAATAGTCGGCATCTTGGGGGCTAAGGTCGCTGAGGGCGGCGACAGCGTTGTCGACGTAGATCTTCGCGGCCGTCGGCGACATCCAGGCATGCGGGTTGGGGCGCCCGGAGTATTCTCCGGAGGCGATGTCGATCGGCTCGACGCCGTCGGAGAGGACCACGTGGGGCACGTCGACGTCCGCGACGAAGCGCTCGAACCACCGTTCGAGACCGAGTCCGTTGTCCATGACGAGGTCGGCCTCGTGCACGCGGACGAGATCTGACGGGGTCGGCTCGTAGCCGTGGATCTCCACACCAGGTTTGGTCAACGACACGACGTCGGCACGGTCGCCGGCGACCTGGCCGACCAGATCGGCGATCACGCTGAAGGTCGTCAGGACGACGGGGCGTTCCTGGGCCCCGGACGCGCCGGTCGCAGCTGGTGTGTCCGCGGGCGCGCTGCAGCCGCTGAGCGCGACGCCGAGGGCCAGAGTGGTCGCAACCGCAGTGGTGCGCAGGATGCGGAGCCCGCGGGCATCTCGTGCCGAGGTGGCGCGTGTCGCGGCTTCGGTGCGGGCGCGTCCTCGGGCCGGCACTGATTCAAGATTTTTAGCCATGCCTAAATATTGCCCTTTCGCGGGCCAAGACACAATCCGGTGGCACTGGAAACGACGTCGGCCCGTCACGATGACGACATCGTGACGGGCCGATCGGGCAGCCAGCGGAGAGCTGCTCAGCGTCCGTTGAGGACGCTGAGGGTCTCCTCGTGCAGCAGGGAGTTGGTGGCGAGTGCGTTGCCGCCGAAGCAGCCGTCCTCGCCGTCCAAGGAGGTGAAACGGCCGCCGGCTTCCTGAACGATCGGGACGAGCGCGGCCATGTCATGCAGGCCCAGCTCGGGCTCGGTCGCGATGTCGACGGATCCTTCGGCCAGCAGGCAGTAGGACCAGAAATCGCCGTAGGCGCGGGTGCGCCAGACCTTGTCGTGCAGGTCGAGCATGCCGTTGAGCTGGCCGCGCTCCTTCCAACCGGTGAGGCTGGAGTAGGACATGGAGGCGTCGGCCAGGCGGCCGACCCGGGAGACGCTCAGGCGCGAGGCCCGCGACATGGACTTTCCGGCGTAGGCGCCCATATCTTCCGCCGCCCACCAGCGCCGGCCGAGCGCGGGCGCGGAGACCAGACCCACCACGGGGCGCCCCTCGTCCACGAGGGCGATCAGTGTTGCCCAGACGGGCACACCGCGGACGAAGTTCTTCGTCCCGTCGATCGGGTCGATGATCCACCGGCGGGGACCATGGCCCGTGCTGCCGAACTCCTCACCGAGGATGGCGTCGCGCGGACGCGAGCGGCGGAGTTGGCCCCGGATGGCCTCTTCGGCTGAGCGATCCGCGTCGGTGACCGGCGTGAGGTCGGGTTTGGTGTCGATGGCCAAATCGAGCGCCTTGAAGCGCCCCATGGTCAGCGAGTCGACGGAATCGGCCATGACGTGGGCCAGGCGCAGGTCGTCGTTGTAAGTCATCACGTCGGTGGTCATACTTTCCAACCTACCGCAGCGCTAGTGCGAACCGAGTTCTTTGGCCTCTACCTCGTCCTCCGCGCCGAGCAGGCGACGGAAGGAGGACAGCCGGTCCGCCCCGGAATCCCCGGCCCGTCCCGAATCGACCCACGCGTCGAGCCCGCAGTCCGGTTCCCCGGCCCGGTGCGTGCATCCGCGGGAACAGTCGTCGGCGCCGGGAGCGATATCTGGGAACGCGCCGAGGATGTTGTCGGCTTCCACAAGGGCCAGGCCGAAAGACCGGATGCCGGGCGTGTCGATGATCCAGGTCCCGGATGCGGCTTCTTCGATCCTGAGCGCGAGTGCGGACGACGAGGTGTGGCGCCCGCGCCCGGTCACCGTATTGACGCCGCCCGTGGCCCGTTGGGCTCCGGTCAAGGCGTTCACGAGCGTTGACTTTCCGACGCCGGAGTGTCCGATGACTGCGCTGACCTTCCCGTCGAGCAGCTCGTGCAGTTGAGTCAGTGCCGCCGAGTCGAGCCGGGCAGATTCTCCGTCGGCGGAGCGGGCGTCGGTGCCGCTGGCGGCGTCGCTTGCGCTCCGGCTGATCACGACGTCAAGGTCGACGTGCGCGTAGTTCGCAAGGAGCTCTCGCGGCTCTTTGACGTCGGCCTTGGTGACGCACAGGACGGGGTGGATGCCGGCGTCGTACGCAGCGACGAGGGCCCGGTCGATGAAGCCCGTACGCGGTTCCGGGTTGGCGGCAGCCACGACAATGACGAGCTGGTCCGCATTGGCGACGACGACGCGTTCGACGGGATCGGTATCGTCGGCGCTGCGGCGCAGCAGGGTGTGCCGTTCCTCGATGCGCACGAGGCGGGCCAGCGTGTCCGGCTTGCCCGTCGTGTCGCCGACGAGGCCGACGAAGTCGCCGGGCACGACCGGTTTGCGGTTCAGTTCCCGTGCCCGCGCGGCGATGACGAGCCGTTCCTCGGGAGTGCCCTCGCCGACGATCGCCGTGTATCGGCCGCGGTCGACGGTGACGATACGTCCCTTGACGGCGTCGCTGTGCTTCGGACGCTCCTTGGTGCGCGGTCGTGAGCCCCGCTTGCTGGGACGAATGCGGACATCGGATTCGTCCCAGTCGTAGCTATCCCTGGCCATCGGGTGCCCCAGCTGAGTCCACCATCCGCTGCCAGAGTTCGGGGAACTCGGGCATCGTCTTGCTGGTCGTGCCGATATCCTCGACCTCCACGCCGGGTACGGAGAGGCCGAGAACGGCCCCGAACGTGGCCATCCGGTGGTCCGCGTAGCTGTCCACGACACCGCCGCTGAGCTGGCGCGGACGGATGATGATGCCGTCGGCGGTCTCCTCGGCGTCACCGCCGAGCCGCTTGATCTCCGCGACGAGTGCCTCCAGACGATTCGTCTCGTGGCCGCGCAGGTGGGCGATGCCGCTCAGCCGCGACTCGCTCTCGGCGAGAGCGCAGATAGCGGCGACCGTAGGGGCAAGTTCGGAGGAGTCAGCGAGGTCGATTCCCTCGATCCGCTCCGGTCCGGTGACGGTCAGGGTGCCGTCAGTGAGATCGACGCGGCCGCCCATCCGTGGCAGGATCTCGCGCCACAGATCGCCGACTTGCGTCGTCTCGGCCGGCCAGTCGGGGATGCGCACGGTGCCGCCGGTTGCCATGGCTGCGGCGAGGAAAGGTCCCGCGTTGGAGAGGTCCTGTTCGACCAGCACGTCGAAGGCCCGGACGGGCCCGGGCGAAACTGTCCACTCGGTGGGGCCGGTTGTCTCCACGCGGACACCGACCTCGCGTAGGACGGAGATCGTCATGTTGATGTGGTCGAGGCTGGGCACGCTCTCGCCGCTGTGTTCGAGGACGAGGCCGCCCGGCAGGCGGCAGCCGACCAGGAGCAGGGCCGAGACGAATTGGGAGGACTTGCTGGCATCGATGCGCACGCGGGCCGGGGCCGTGGAGTTCTCCGGTGCCGTCGCGTCACCGGGTGCCACGACGAACGGCAGGGCGCCCCGGCCGTCATCGTCCACAGTGAAGCCCAGCTGGCGCAGCGCGTCGACGACGGTGTCCATCGGGCGCACGCGGGAGTGCGGATCGCCGTCGAAACGCGTCGGGTGCCCCGTGAGCGCGGCGACCGGCGGTACGAACCGCATGACCGTTCCGGCGAGACCGCAGTCGATGTCGACCATCGCAGCCCCGGCGTCCGGGTTCGGCCCGAGGGGCGTGACACGCAGGTCGGGGCCGAAGGCACCGGTGCCATCGACGGCCTCGATGCGGGCGCCGAGCGCCTCGAGGGCCGCGATCATCAGCGCCGAGTCGCGCGAGTGCAGCGGGTGGCGCAGGAGCGAGGGTCCGTCCGCGATGGCGGCGAGGACGAGATAGCGGTTGGTCAGGGACTTTGATCCCGGGACGCGCACGGTCGCATCGACGGGGGCGGTGGCGAAGGGCGCCGGCCAGATGGGGGCGGCTGCGGATTCGGTGGTCATGCGATCAGCGTCCGAGCACGCCCTCGGCGGACTTCGCCGCGTCCTCGGCTGTGCGTTTCACCGCGCGCGTGACGTCCTTGTTGGTGCGGGCCAGCTGTTTGCGTGCCTCGCGGCTCAGGTGCTGGGCACGCCACGCGAGAGACGGCTGGCCGGCGGTGTCCACGCTGGCCAGAAGCACGCCGCCGGCTAGTGAGGCGGACTTCAGCTTCTCTCCCAGAGTCGAGTCGGCGTAGTCGTCGGCCGCGGCGACGAGGGAGGACAACACCAGCGTGGCGGCGGAGAAGCGAGGTGCCTTGCCGACGGCGAAGAGGACGCCGGCGGCGACCTGGGTGCCGCCGATCGCGCGGGCGATCAGCTCCGGGCGCTCCGCGATGACGGCGGCCTGTGGGAACTTCTCGGCGATCCGTTCGAGCGTACGGCGCAACCGGTCAGCTGTCTGTCGCGGCTTCGTCAGCCGCTCGACACCGGTCCAGACGTAGCTGGACGCAAGCAGGGGACGGGCGATCAAACGGACTGCGGACATTTTTCCTCCAACGCTTAAGCCGACTTGTCAGTCTCTAGTCTTACATCTTTGTCGCTTGCGCGGGCGAACGCCCCGCCCCGCCTCAGCACCGCCTGCGGGAATACACCGCCGCAGGGACTCGTTGAAGCTGACGAGAAGCAAGGGGAGAGGGAGGTGAGCCGTGGGCGGTAGTGCTAGCGCGGTCGCGGAACGCCCGGCGTGCGTAGACTGGGCCGTGATGACCGATTCAAACAACCGCACGGAAACCGTTGATGCGGAGGCCGAGACGACCGAGGAGCGGCGCGCCCGATTCGAGCGCGACGCACTGCAGTATGTCGACCAGCTGTATTCGGCCGCGTTGCGAATGGCGCGGAATCCCAGCGATGCCGAGGACCTCGTACAGGAGGCGTACGCGAAGGCCTACTCCGCGTTTCACCAGTACAAACCGGGGACGAACCTCAAAGCTTGGCTGTACCGCATCCTGACCAACACGTACATCAACCTCTACCGCAAGCGGCAGCGGGAACCGCAACGGGCCAGCACCGACACCGTTGAAGACTGGCAGATGGCCGAAGCTGCCGAGCACACGTCGTCGGGCTTGCGGTCCGCGGAGGCCGAGGCGCTGGACCATCTGCCCGATTCCGACGTGAAGACGGCTCTGGCCTCGATCCCGGAGGAGTTCAGGCTCGCGGTCTACTTCGCCGACGTCGAAGGCTACTCCTACAAGGAGGTCGCCGGGATCCTCGGCATCCCCATGGGAACGGTGATGTCCCGGCTTCACCGCGGACGCAAGCAGCTCCGCGAGCTCCTGGCGGACTATGCTGCCGACCGGGGCATCGCAAACAAGCGCGCTGAACGCGGGTCAGCGGCAAAGAAGCAGGAGAAGAAGTAATGGGCGACTGCCAGTCGCTGGGCAACTGCGACGATTCGCGGATCGCCCGGCTCTACGAGTATCTCGACGGGGCGCTCTCGGTCGAGGACATCAACGACGTCAAGAACCACCTTGAGCACTGCGACGAGTGCGCCCAGGAGTACGACCTGGAGTGCATTATCCGTTCGGTGGTCAAGCGGTCCTGCAGCGAGCAGGCCCCGGACGCCTTGAAGTCGAGGATCATGACGCGGATCAGCGAGATCCGTGTCGAGATCGGTCACGGCTAGCGCGCTCCGCATTAAAACACCGGAGGCCGGCACCCGAGTGGGTGCCGGCCTCCTTTGCTCCGCGTGGAGCGCGTCGCTTAGCTGTTGGGGCGCTTGCCGTGGTTGGCGCCGCCGCGCTTGCGATCTTTACGCTTGCGTGCACGCTTGCTGCTCATGGTGACTCCTTTATTGGTTCGTCAAAGGATGAATCATCCCCAAAGGACTGCGTACCAGTGTCCCACATCCGCCGCCCCGGTCCTAACCGGCGGTCGGCTCCGCAACGTTCAGCCATTGGTACCAGCCACGGTGCAGGACAAGCCAGGCGATGAGCCCGTGTCCGGCCTGTCCGGGAGCACCGTTGTTCGCAGCGAGATCGCTTCGCCACTGCTCGTGGTGCTGGAGGGGAGAGAACGTGTCGACGTAGGCGTGGTGACGCCGGCTCGTCACGTCCGCGAACGCATTGGAGAGTTCACCCAGACGCGCATTGCGCTGCGTGTCCAGGCCCGGAGGCGGTCCCACGACAAGTGCCTTGATGCTGTTCTGGGACGCCGCATCGAGGATGTTGGCCAAATTCAGGCGGCTGCGCGCCGTAGAAAGATCTTCGTCGAGGTCGGCATCGGACAGGGAGATGACGACGCGGTTCTCGGCCGTCTCGGAGAATCTCGGCGCGGCTTCGGTGAACCACCGCTGAGCAAGGGCCTCCGTTCCTTCCCGCGGCGCGGCGAGCTGGAAGCTCTGCAACGTCACGTCGGGAATCTGCGTCCGGGCGAGAACGCGACCGAACCAGCCCAAGGCGCGTGGATCTCCGTGACCGGCCAAGAGCTCATCTCCGACGGCCACCAAGCGAATAGTGCGTTGTTCCACGAGGGTCCTTTCTGCTGGCAGTTGTTCAACCCTAACAAGGGTCCTCTTAAACGACGGGGGCGGACACCAACGTGTCCGCCCCCGTGCTCTTGTGCGATCAGTCTCGGTTGAAGACCTGCTGCAGCAATGTCGCCTGCTCGCCGTCGTGTCGCTTGTGCGAACCCGTCGCGGTCGACGCCGACGCCGGCCGCGCAGCCAGACGAACCGGGCGGTCCAGCTCCTGCGGGAGGTTCAGCCCGATGAACGGCCACGGGCCCTGGTTGGCTGGCTCGTCCTGCGCCCAAACGACGTCCGCGTTCGGGTACTTGGCAAGCTCAGCGCGGATCTCCTCGACAGGCAACGGGTAAAGCTGCTCGACGCGGACGATCGCGGTCTTCGCATCGTCGGCCTTCTTCCGCGCCGCGGCCAGGTCGTAGTAGAGGCGGCCGGAAACGAGCACGATCCGGTCGACTTCTGAGGCCGTGAGCGAGCCGGTGTCCGGGATGACCGTCTGGAACGAGCCCTGCGTGAAGTCCTCGACGGGCGAGGCGGCTGCCTTGAGGCGCAGGAGCTGCTTTGGTGTAAAGATCACCAGCGGCTTACGCGGTCGGCTGTACGCCTGGCGGCGCAGCAGGTGGAAGTGGTTCGCACCCGTCGACGGGTTCGCCACGACGATGTTGTTCTCGGCACACATCTGCAGGAAGCGCTCGATACGGGCGGAGGAGTGGTCTGGGCCCTGTCCCTCGTAGCCGTGGGGGAGCATGAGGACGACGGAGGAGCGCTGCCCCCACTTCTGCTCGGCGGAGGAGATGAACTCGTCGATCACGGTCTGGGCGCCGTTGACGAAGTCGCCGAACTGAGCCTCCCAGAGGACGAGGGCGTCAGGGCGCTCGACGGAGTAGCCGTACTCGAAGCCCATGGCCGCGTATTCGCTCAAGAGCGAGTCGTAGATCCAGATCTTTGCCTGGTCGTCCGAGAGGTGCTGCAAAGGCATCCACTCATCGCCGTTGTTGCGGTCGTGGAAGACCGCATGGCGCTGGACGAACGTGCCGCGGCGTGAGTCCTGGCCTGCGAGACGGACCGGTACGCCCTCCATGGAGAGCGAGCCGAACGCTGCGATCTCCGCGAAGCCCCAGTCGATGCCACCGTCAGTGGACATCTTGGCGCGCCGGTCCAGCAGCGCCTTGAGCTTCGGGTGGACGGTGAAGTTCTCCGGAATCTCCGTGTGTGCCCGGCCGATGTGCTCAAGCGTCTCCGCAGAGATCGCCGTCGTCGTCGGCGTATTGACGTCGTCGCCGAGTTGCGCGGTCGGGAGCTCGAGGTCGTTGACCGTGCCGTCCGAGCTGATCGCTGGGATCGGCGAGGTCTGGGCGGCGTGGGTCTCGGCGAAGACCCGCTCGAGGCGGTCCTGATAGTCGCGCAGGGCCTGGTCGGCTTCTTCCTGCGTGATATCGCCACGACCGACGAGGGCCTCGGTGTAGAGCTTGCGGGTGGAGCGCTTCGCCTCGATGAGGTTGTACATCATCGGCTGTGTCATCGAGGGGTCGTCACCCTCGTTGTGGCCGCGGCGGCGGTAGCACACCATGTCGATGACGACGTCCTTGTTGAACTTCTCGCGGTACTTGAACGCGAACTGGGCAACACGTACGACGGCCTCGGGGTCGTCGCCATTGACGTGGAACACCGGTGCCTGGATCATCTTCGCGACGTCGGTCGAGTAGACCGAGGAACGCGACGCGGTCGGCGCGGTCGTGAAGCCCACCTGGTTGTTGACGATCACGTGGATGGTTCCGCCGGTCCGGTATCCCCGCAGCTGCGACAGGTTGAGGGTCTCTGCCACGACGCCCTGGCCGGCGAACGCCGCATCTCCGTGTACGAGGATCGGCAGGACCGAGAAGCCTTCGGGGCCGCGATCGAGCCGGTCCTGCTTGGCGCGAGCGATGCCCTCGAGGACAGGATCGACCGCTTCGAGGTGCGACGGGTTGGCCGCCAGGTAGACCTTGGTCTCGTTGCCCTGATCGGAGACGTACTTGCCCTCTGTGCCGAGGTGGTACTTCACGTCGCCCGAACCTTGAACGGAGCGGGGGTCCTGCGTGCCCTCGAATTCGCGGAAGACCTGCGCGTAGGTCTTGCCGGCGATGTTCGTCAACACATTGAGGCGACCGCGGTGGGCCATGCCGATGGTGACCTCGTCGAGGCGCGCGTCTGCGGCATCGGAGATAATGGCGTCGAGCAGCGGGATCAAGGACTCGCCGCCTTCCAAGGAGAACCGCTTCTGTCCGACGAACTTGGTCTGCAGGAACGTCTCGAAGGCTTCGGCGGAGTTCAGCTTGCTCAGGACCCGCAGTTGTTCTTCACGGGTCGGCTTCGAGTACTCGTGCTCCAGCTCGGACTGGAACCACTCGCGCTCCTCCGGGTCCTGGATGTGCATGTACTCGATACCGGTGGTGCGGCAGTACGTATCGCGGAGGACGCCGAGGATCTTGCGCAGCGGCAGGCGCTGCTTGCCGCCGAAGCCACCGGTGACCCACTCGCGGTCGAGATCCCACAGCGTCAGTCCGTAGGTCTGGATGTCGAGGTCCGGGTGGCGGCGCTGGACGTACTCCAGGGGGTTGGTGTCCGCCATGAGGTGCCCGCGGACACGGTACGCGTGGATGAGCTGCTGGATGCGGGCGATCTTGTTGACTTCGAGGTCGACGTCGACCTGGTTGTCCTTGACCCAGCGCACCGGCTCGTAGGGGATGCGCAGGGCTTCGAAGATCTCGTCGTAGAAGCCCTGTTCACCGAGGAGCAGTTGCTCGACGATACGCAGGAACTCGCCCGAGCCGGCGCCCTGGATGACGCGGTGGTCGTAGGTCGAGGTCAGCGTGATGATCTTGCCTACGCCAACGCGGGCGATCGTCTTGTCGCTGGCACCGCGGTACTCGGCCGGGTACTCGAGCGCGCCGACGCCGACAATGGTGGCCTGGCCCTTGGACAGTCGCGGAACGGAGTGAACCGTGCCGATACCGCCGGGGTTGGTCAGCGACACGGTGGTGCCGGCGTAGTCGTCGGCGGTCAGCTTGTTGCTGCGGGCGCGACGGATAAGGTCCTCGTAGGCGTTCCAGAAGTCCGAGAAATTCATCGTCTCGGCCTTCTTGATGTTCGGCACGGCCAGCATGCGGGAACCGTCCGGCTTCGGCAGGTCGATCGCGATGCCGAAGTTGACGTGGGCCGGCTGCACGGCGGCAGGCTTGCCGTCGACGACGTCGTAGGTCACGTTCTGCGACGGGAAGAGGCTGAGGGCACGCACGACGGCGTAGCCGATCAGGTGCGTGAACGAGACCTTGCCGCCGCGGGCGCGGGCCAGGTGGTTGTTGATGACAACACGGTTGTCGATGAGGGCCTTGGCCGCGACGGCGCGAACGGTCGTCGCCGTCGGGACGGTGAGCGAGGCCTCCATGTTGGTGGCGATGGCCTTGGCCGGGCCGCGCAACGGCTTGACGATGTCTTCCTCGGTCGACGCGTCGCCGTTCTGGGACTTGGGCAATTCGGCCGGGATGGGCGCAGCCTTCGGCGCCGGCTTCTGCTTGGTCTTGTCGGGGGAGGGGTCCGCGGGGATGCGTTCCTGGCCCGAGCCGGTCGAGGACTCGCTCGAGGAACCGGCCGTAGTCCCGGTCGTGTCGACGACGCGGGCGTGCGTGGCGGAACGCGGGGCGCGCGCCGGGGCGGCTGCGGTCCCGTTGTCGGCGGGACTCTCCGCCGATGTGGCGGCCGGGGCGGTGCTGCCGTTGTCTTCGAAGGACTCGAAGACATCCCACCACTTCTTGTCGACGGAGTTCTTGTCTCGACGGTACTGCTGGTACAGCTCGTCAACGAGCCACTCATTACCGCCGAATTCTTCTGTCAGCCGGTGATGCGGTTGATCTGGCACGTGTATACGCCTCTTCCTTGAATTGCCTCGCCGCGTTGTACCGCGCGGAGCAGGCCGCGTGGTATCAGTCTTAGACCTCGGGCCAGTCTAGTGACATTTCGCGTCTCGTTGCGAATCAATCCGGGTGCATGTCGTCACCCTGCAGGGCCGCTGCGAGGACCGGGCGAAACGGGACGCGTACCCGATTCTGCGCCCCGTTGAGTAGACTGGGAATCCTTATGGACAGTCACTCTCTGAGCCGGCCTGCCGTGCGCATCCATTGCGCGGCTACTGGTGCCGGCAAAACCCTAGTATCTGCTTCCGACCACGCTTCGAATCAGCTCTCCGCTTGCGCGGAGCCGGCCAGTGCGGAGCCTTCTAGACCGGCCGTGACGACACGCCGGATGTCGACCTCTCGAGTGGGTTGTTGAATGGAGTGGATCTTCCTCGCCATCGGCCTGTTCCTCATCCTCGGCACCGGATTCTTCGTCGCCGTCGAGTTCTCGCTGGTGGCCCTGGACCAGACAACTGTCCGCGCCGCGATCAACGCCGGCGACAAGGGGGCCCGCCCCTTGCTGAGGTGCCTGAGGTCCCTGTCGACGCAACTCTCCTCCTGCCAGTTAGGTATTACCCTCACCACGTTGTTGACCGGCTACGTCATGGAGCCCTCCGTCGGCCGCCTGCTGACGCCGGTGCTCGAGTCCTGGGGACTCGGCACCGCGTCGGCGCCGGTCTCGCTGATCGTGGCGATGGTTCTCGCGACCCTGCTGTCGATGCTGATCGGTGAGCTCGTCCCGAAGAACCTGGCGATTGCCAAGGCGTTTGCCGTCGGGCGCGCGCTCGCGCGGCCGCAGCTGATCTTCACGGCCGTCTTCAGGCCGGCGATCGTGGTCCTCAATGGCTTCTCGAACCGAGTCCTGAACCTCGTGGGACTGGAAGCCAAGGAGGAGCTCTCCAGCGCCCGAAATCCGGAGGAGCTTGCGTCGCTCGTCCGCCGTTCGGCGGATCTGGGCACGCTCGACCGGGAGACGGCCAACTTCCTGTCGCGCTCGCTGCGCTTCGCGGAACGTTCGGCCGCCGACGTCATGACTCCGCGTATCCGCATGGAGTCGGTGCGCTCCGACGACCCGCTGACGTCGATCATCATGGCGGCCCGGCGAACGGGTTACTCCCGCTTCCCGGTGATCGGTGATTCCCCGGACGATGTCCTGGGCGTCTGCCACGTGAAGAAGGCTGTGGCGGTCCCGCGCGAGAAGCGCGAGGGCCTCGTCGCGGCGACGATCATGTCGGACATCATCTCGGTCCCCGAAACCGTTCACCTCGACTCATTGCTCTCCGATCTTCGCGAGGCGAACCTGCAGGTGGCCATGGTGCTCGACGAGTACGGCGGTACGGCCGGGATGGTCACCCTCGAAGACCTTGTCGAAGAGATCGTCGGAGAGGTCGCTGACGAGCACGATCGGACGAAGCCGGGCGTCCTGCAAGCCGCCACCGGTGACTGGTACTTCCCAGGCCTCCTCCGCCCTGACGAGATCGGCGACCTCATCGACGGGCTCACGGTGCCCGACGACGCGGCCTACGAGACCGTCGGGGGATACATCATGAGCGAACTGGGCAGGATCCCGACCGCCGGCGACATCGTCTTGACCGCGCATGGAGAGCTGGTCGTCGTACGTATGGACGGCCGGCGCGTCGAGCGGCTGCGGTACGTTCCCGCCCGAACGGCGGACGATGAAGGAGGTGCGGAATGAGTGACTGGATGGGAATCGTCTGGCTTATCGTTCTGCTGATCGGCAACGCGTTCTTCGTCGGTGCCGAGTTTGCCGTCATGACCGCGCGACGGAGCCAGATCGAGCCGAAGGCCGACGCCGGCAAGGCATCCGCGCGCACGGCTCTGTACGCGATGGAACACGTCTCGCTGATGCTGGCGGTCTGCCAGCTGGGCATCACCGTGTGTTCGCTGCTGATCCTCAACATCGCTGAACCGGCCATTCACCACCTGATCGGCGAGCCGCTTCACACCCTGGGGGTTCCGGCTGGCATCGCCGGACCGGCCTCGTTCATCTTCGCGCTGCTGGTCGTGACCTTCCTGCACGTGACGTTCGGCGAGATGGTCCCGAAGAACATCTCCGTCTCGGTTGCTGACCGATCGGTTCTGCTGCTTGCTCCGCCCCTGGTGGCGTTGTCGAAGCTGGTCTACCCCGTGGTGGTCAGCCTCAACTGGCTGGCCAACCATGTGTTGCGGGCCATGGGAGTCGAGCCCAAGGATGAGGTGACCTCGAGCTTCACCCTCGAGGAGGTTCAGAACATCGTCGCGGAGTCCCGGAAGGAGGGCCTCGTCGACGACGAGTCGGGCATCATCTCGGGGGCCCTCGAATTCTCGGAGTACACGGCGGGGACGTTGATGGTGCCGCTGGACGAGCTCGTCAGCCTGGCGCCGTCGACGAGCCCGAACGAATTCGAGCGCGCCGTCGGCCGGACCGGATTCTCGCGTTTCGTCATGCAGGACGAGGATCAGGCGCTGGCCGGGTATCTGCACCTCAAGGACGTCATGAGCATCCCGCCGCACCGCGCGGACGATCCGATTCCGGTCACCCGGCTGCGCACGCTGGTGAACCTTGCGGCGGAGACTGAGGTTGAAGACGCGCTGTCGGTCATGCAGCGTACGGGTTCCCACCTCGGGCGTGTGATCGACGCCGAGGGCGCTACGCGCGGGATCCTCTTCCTCGAGGACGTGATCGAAGTTCTGGTGGGTGAGATCCGCGACGCGACGCAGCAGCAGGGGTTGCGCCGGCGCAATGGGCAGAGCAACGCGGGGTCCGCGGCCACCCCCGCGTAATGCAAACGATTCGCATTTTGGGTAGAGTGGGGGTGCGCAGCGTTGCGCCCCCACTCTTCTTTTAACACCCCGGCCTCCGCCGGGTGGCGCTCTCTTTGAAAGGTTGGCCTCCTGTGGCTCGTCATTTCACCCGTTTCGGACTCGCTCCGGCCGTCGTCGTCGGCGCCCTCGTTCTGAGCAGCTGCGGCGGTACGGCCGACACCGCCCCTGACGCCGCAGAGGGAACGGCCGAGGACGGCGTCACGACCGTGGTCGCCTCCACGAGCGTCTACGGTGACGTCGCGGCGAGGATCGGCGGCGACGAGGTCGAGGTCGAGTCCATCATCTCGACGACGGCGCAGGACCCGCACTCCTACGAGGCGACCGCGCAGGACAAGCTGGCCCTTTCGAAGGCCGATCTCGTCGTGGGCAACGGCGGCGGCTACGACTTCTTCCTTGAGCAGTTGGTGGGGGACCTCGACCTTGACGACGACTTCGTCCTCTACGCGGTCGACTCGTTCGAGGAGTCGCACGAGGACCACGCCGATGAGGCCGATGATCACGATCACGCGGACGAGCATGACGATCATGCCGACGAACACGATCACGCGGACGAGCATGACAACCACGCCGACGAACATGAGGGCCACGCGCACGGCGACTTCAACGAACACGTCTGGTACGACCTGCACACCGTGAGCGAGCTCGCCCACGAGATCGCCGAGAGTCTCGAAGAACTCGACCCGGGCAATGGTGCGCTCTACCAGGAGCGCTACGAGGAGTTCGCTGCTGAGCTCGCCGATCTGGCCGAGCGCCAAGAGGGTCTGGGCGACGGAGAGCCGTACGCCATGACCGAACCCGTGCCGTACTACCTTCTCCAGGAGGCCGGACTCGAGAACGTCACGCCGTCCGGATACAGCGAGGCGATCGAGCACGGTGACGACGTCGCGCCGCTGATCCAGAAGGAACTGGTCGATCTGCTGGAAGCCGGCGACGTCGTCGTCCTGGCCTACAACTCGCAGACCGAGAGCCCGCAGACGGAGGCAGCGCGCCGCGCCGCCGAGAACGCGGGCGTTGCCGTGGTCGAGTTCACCGAGACGCTGCCCGAAGGCGAGGACTATGCTGGCTGGATGTCTGCCAACATCTCGGCCTTGGAGGAAGCACTTGACCGCTAGCTCAACCGTCACGCCGGCTGTACGCCTGCGGAACGCGAGCATGGCCTTCGGCGAACGCGTCCTGTGGGACGGGCTCGACCTCGATGTGGCTCCCGGCGAATTCCTCGCCGTCCTAGGCCCGAACGGCTCTGGCAAGTCGACGTTCCTGAAAGTACTGCTGGGTCTCGCCGAGCTTTCCGGCGGCAGCGTCGAGGTCGGTGGGATGCCGGTCACGTCCGGTTCCCGTCGGATCGGCACGATCCCGCAGCAGAAGGCCTTCCCGGAGGACACGCCACTGCGAGCGCGCGATCTCGTCGCCCTCGGTGTCGATGGGCACCGGTGGGGCGTGCGGATGTTCGGGCGCAAGAAACTGGGCGAACGGGTCGACGCGCTGCTCGACAAGGTTGGCGCGACCCACTACGCCGACCAGCCTCTGGGCATCCTCTCCGGCGGTGAGCAACAGCGGTTGCGGGCGGCCCAGGCGCTCGCGGACGATCCCGACCTGCTTCTCTGCGACGAGCCGCTGCTCTCCTTGGACCTGCACCACCAGCGCGCCGTGTCCTCGCTCATCCACCGGCAGGCGTGCGACCACGGGGCCGCCGTGATTTTCGTGACCCACGAGATCAACCCGATCCTGCAGAACGTCGACCGCGTCCTCTATCTGGCCGGCGGGCGCTTCCACATCGGCACGGTCGACGAGGTCATGACGAGCGAAGTGCTCTCCGACCTTTACGGCAGCCCGATCGAGGTCTTCCGCACCAACGGTCGTATCGTCGTCGTCGGCGTGCCGGAATCCGTGGCGCACCCGCATGGGGCGAGTCACGCGGACGCGCTGCGGGTAGGGGAGTAGATGGAAGCCACCGACCTCTTCTCGACGATCTTCAGCTTCGACAACTACGCGGAGCTGCTGCCGCTGGTCTCCAATTCGATCATCGCCGGTGCGCTACTGGGCCTCGTCGGGGGCCTCATCGGCGTGTTCGTCATGATGCGCGACATGGCCTTCGCCGTGCATGGCATCGCCGAGCTCAGCTTTGCCGGCGCCGCCTTTGCGCTCCTGATCGGGGCCAACGTCGTCGGCGGCTCGATCGTCGGATCGATCCTGGCCTCTCTGGTCTTGGGGATCATGGGTTCCCGGGCCAAGGATCGCAATTCCATCATCGGCGTGATGATGCCGTTCGGGCTGGGCCTGGGGATCCTGTTCCTCGCCCTCTACCAGGGGCGCAGCGCGAACAAGTTCGGCCTGCTGACGGGCCAGATCGTCGCCGTCGACGACGTGCAGCTTGGCCTGCTGGCCGTGTGCTCGGTTGTGGTGATCGTCGGGTTGGCGGTGATCTGGCGGCCCCTGACCTTCGTGAGCGTCGACCCCGCAGTGGCCGCGGCACGCGGCGTGCCGGCCGGCTGGCTGTCGGCCGCCTTCATGGTGCTATTGGGCCTCGCGGTCGCGCTGTCGATCCAGATCGTCGGTGCGCTGCTGGTGCTCAGCTTGCTCATCACCCCGGCCGCCGCAGCACTGAAGGTGAGTGCGCGGCCGGTCATGACCGTGATGCTCTCGGTGTCCTTCGCGATGGTTTCCGTCGTCGGCGGGATCATGGTGGCCCTCGCGGGGCGCTTGCCGATCAGCCCCTACGTCACGACGATTTCGTTCCTGATCTACGTCGTCTGCCGCGTGATCGCGTGGCAGCGCTCGCGGGTCCGGCACCACCGCGAGGCTGCGGTCGCCGCGGTGAGCTAGACCGCGGCGGAGCAGTCGGCGCAGAGGCCGAAGATCTCGATGGTGTGGCCCGGCTGCGTGAAGCCGTGCTGGGCGGCGACTTGGCGCGTCCAGTCCTCGATCGAGGGGGCTTCGATCTCCACCGCCGTGCCGCAGTTCCGGCAGACGATGTGGTGGTGGTGCTCAGCCGCCTCACATTGGCGGTACACGGACTCGCCGTCGTTCGAGCGCAGGACGTCCACGACGCCGTCGTCCGCCATCGACTGCAGGATGCGGTACACCGTCGCGAGGGAGACCTTCTGGCCGCGTTCGTGCAGCCAGCGGTACAGCTCCTGGGCGCTGACGAAATCTGTCAGCTCTTCGAGAGCGCCGCTGACGGCCATGCGCTGCTTCGTCACGCGAGGCGCGGCCTCGCGGTGGGTGCCGGATCCGGCAGCCGTGCTGTTCATCTAGGCGGACTCCTGAGCAGCTATCGGTTGAGAACCCCTCCAGCCTACCAGCGCGACCTGCGGCTCATCCGCCCAGACGCCACGTCCCCGTCGCGAGGAATTCCTCGATCACGCCGGTGTACGGCGCGGGGTCGATGCCCTGAGCCGCGAGCCATTGCGCGTCCCGGTGGCTGCGGCCGTATCGATCGCCGTTGTCGCACAGCAGGGTGACGACGCTGCCGCGCTCATTCTTGGCGAGCATGCCCGCGATCAGCTGCCACGTGAGCCAGAGATTCGTTCCCGTGGAGGGGCCGCCGTTGAGCCCGCCCCAGTCGAGCAGGTGGTGCATGGCGGCAATCGACGCGCCGTCCGGGACGCGCGTGACCTGGTCGATGACCGAAGGCACGAAGCTCGGTTCGGGGCGGGCCCGCCCGATGCCTTCAATTCGACTGGGGGAGCCGACGACGGCGGCCGGGTCGCCGCCGTCGTGCCACGCCTGCCACGCGGGCAGGAATGCCGAGCCTTCCGGGTCGCCGACCGCGAGCCGGGTGTTGAAGCGGTGATAGCGCGCGTAGCGACCGATCGTCGCGCTGGTGCCGCCCGTGCCCGCCCCGACCACGACCCACGCCGGCACCGGGTGCGGCTCTGCGGCGAGCTGCTCGAAGATCGACTCGGCGATGTTGTTGTTCCCGCGCCAGTCGGTGGCCCGTTCGGCGTAGGTGAACTGGTCCATGTAGTGCCCGCCGCTCTCTCGGGCGATGCGTTCGGCCACGGCGTAGACGGTGCCCGGGTCGGCGACGAGCTCGCACGTTCCGCCGAACCGCTCGATCAGCTCGATCTTCTCGGCGCTCGTGCTGGCGGCCATGACCGCGACGAAGTCCAGGCCGAGCAGCTGCGCGTAGTACGCCTCGGAGACGGCGGTGCTTCCGCTAGAGGCCTCCACGATCGTGGTGCCCTCGGTGATCCAGCCGTTGACCAGGCCGTACAGGAAGAGCGAGCGGGCGAGCCGGTGTTTGAGGCTGCCGGTGCGATGCGTCGACTCGTCCTTGAGGTACAGGTCGATGCCCCACTCGGCCGGCAGGCTCAGGCGGTGCAGGTGGGTGTCGGCGCTGCGCGTGGCATCGGCCTCGATGCGCTTCACGGCGTCGTCCACCCACGTGCGATCGGATGCTGGGCGTCGGGATGTTGTGTTCACCCACCTAGCTTAGGATGCGAGACATGAGTTCTCTGTTTTCGAAGATCATCGCCGGTGAGATCCCGGGCCGATTCGTCTGGAGCGACGCCGACGTCGTCGCCTTCCTCGACGTCCGCCCGCAGACGGACGGGCACGTGCTGGTCGTCCCGCGCGCGGAGACCGACAAGTGGACGGAGGCCGAGCCCGAGCTATACGCGAAGGTCACGGCCGTCGCCCAGAAGATCGGTGCGGCCCAGGTCCGCGAGTTCGGCTCGGCGCGCGCCGGCACGACCATCATGGGTTTCGAGGTCCCGCATCTGCACGTGCACGTGTGGCCCGTGAACTCGATGCGCGACTACGACTTCGCGAACCCGGGCGGCAACGCCGAGCCGGGGGCGCTCGACGCGGCCGCCGCGCGCCTGCGCGCGGCCCTGCGCGCAGACGGTCACGCGGACGCGGTGCCCGCAGACTGATCTCGTACGACGGCGGCGCCTCGCCCCGCGTGGGGTGAGGCGCCGCCGTCGTACCCGGCGGGCCTACTTGGCCTGCGCCTCGCGCAGGGCCGTGCGGATTCGCTTCTCCGACACCGAATGCGCGGTGCCCAGCTCCTGGGCGAAGAGGCTCACGCGCAACTCCTCGATCATCCACTTGACGGCCGCGAGCTTCGGCGGTGTGCGCGCGCCGGCGGGCAGGGCGTCGAGCGCGGCATCGTAGTCGTCCTCGATCGCCTGGACGGCCAGCATGTTCTGGTTGTCGCGGGTCACGGCCCCGGCCTCGAGCTTGTCGAGACGGACCTCGATGGCCTGCACGTAGCGCGGCAGATGGGCGAGCTGCGCGTACCCGGTGCCCGCGACGAACCCGGGGTAGACGAGTTGCTCGAGCTGGGCCCGGATGTCCGAGAGCGCGTGCATGAGCGCGAGCGAGGACGCCTTCTTGATCCGCTGATTCACCCGCCGCGCGGAGGAGAGGACCTTCTCCACGATCGCGGTCACCGAGAAGACGGTGTCGATCAGCTCGGCGCGCACATGCTGGTAGAGCTTCTCGAACTCGTCGCGCGCGAACGGGAGCTGCTCCGGAACCAGCTTGTCCACCGCGGCCTGCGCGCAGTCCGCGATGAGGGTCTCCACCGACCCGTGCGGGTTCTGCGTGAAGACGAGCTTCTCCTTGTTGTTGAGGTGGTCCGTCACGTAGCGGGTCGGCGAGGGGACCTTGAGCATGAGCAGCCGGATGACGCCCGTGCGGTGGGCGGCGAGTTGCTCCGACTCGTTGCGATAGACGGTCAGCGTCGCGTCCGCGCCGGCGTCGACGAGGGCCGGGTAGCCCGTGATGGTCTGCCCGGCGACCTGGCTGCTCACCTTGCGCTCGATTGTTCCCGCCGCGCCGAGGGAGTCCGTCCAGTCGGTGACGTGCGTGGCCTCCCAACGAGTCGACGACGACGGCGGCGCCGCCGCGGTCTTTTTCCCGCCGGCGCGCTGGGCGGCAGGGCGTGTGCCCTTCTTGCCGGCCGGCTGCCCCGGGCCGGGCGTGGGCACACCGGCGAGCGAAGCCAGCGCGTCGCCGTCGGCGCCGAGGGACTCGGCCAGTGCCTTGCGGTTCGCGCCGGCAAGCGTCTCCTGCAGGTGCTCGAGATCCCGGCTTTCGCCGAGGATCTTGGCGCGCGCGTCGACGACTTCGAACGTCGGCCGGAGGTAGGCGGGGACCGCGCTCCAGTCCCACGAGCCAGGCGGGATGACGAAGCCGCGCATCCGGCGCAGCGCCAGCTCGAGTGAGGCCTCCAGGTCGTCGGTCTCCGGGTCGAAGTCCGCCGCGAGCGCGGCGACGGCCTGCGCGGCGACGTCGGGGGCCGGGACGAAGTTCTTCCTGATCTGTTTCGGCAGCGATTTGATCAGGGCGGTGACGAGCTCGACCCGCAGTCCGGGGATCTGCCAGCGAAAGCGCGCCGGATCCAGCTGGTTCAGGAACAGGATCGGGACCCGGATGGTGATGCCGTCGTGCTCCCGGCCGCGCGGGTCCGCGCCCGCGCCGCCGCGGGACGTGGTCGCCTGAGAGGGATTGAATTCGTACGTCAGGTCCAGCTCGAGGCCGCCGTGACGCCACGTGCGCGGGTACGCCGACTCGTCGACCTCCTCCGCGTCCACGGCGAGGACTGCCTCCGGGTCGAAGTCGAGCAGCGTCGGATCGTCGTGCCGGGCCTGCTTCCACCAGCGGTCGAAGTGCCGCTCGGTCGTGACGTCCGCGCCGATGCGCTGGTCGTAGAAGTCGAAGAGGTCCTCGTCGGAGATCCGCAGGTCGCGGCGGCGCATGCGCGACTCGAGTTCCTCGACTTCGGCGAGCAGCTTCCGGTTGCGGTGGAAGAACTGGTGCCGGGTGCGCCAGTCGCCCTCGACGAGCGCGTGGCGGATGAACAGCTCGCGCGCCAGTTGCTTGTCGACGCGCCCGAACTGGATGCGGCGCTGGGCGATGATCGGCACCCCGAAGAGGGTGACCTTCTCGTAGCCCATGACCGAACCCTGCTTGCTGGACCAGTGCGGCTCCGAGAAGTTGCGTTTGACGAGGTCCGCGGCGACGTCCTCGACCCACTCGGGATTGAAGACGGCAGCCGTCCGCGCCCAGAGCCGGGACGTCTCGACGAGCTCGGCCGCCATGACCCAGTCGTGGTTCTTTTTGAACAGTGCGGACCCGGGAAAGACGGCGAACCGCGTGCCGCGGGCGCCCGCGTACTCTCGCTTGCGGTCGTCCCAGAGCCCGATGTGGCTGAGCAGCCCGGCGAGCAGCGACTGGTGGATCGGTTCCTCGTTGCCGGCCGGGTCGACCGGCCCGGGTGTGAGCGTGATCTCCAGAGGTTTGGCGAGCTGGCGCAGCTGCGCGAACAGGTCCTGCCATTCGCGCACCCGCATGTAGTTGATGAATTCGCGCTTGCACAGTCGGCGGAACGCGGACGAGGAAAGGTCCTTCTGCTGTTCCTGCAGGTACTTCCAGAGCAGCAGGAAGGAGGAGAAGTCGGACCTCTCGTCTTTGAAGCGGGAGTGCATCTCGGCGGCCTTGGCGCGGTTCCCCGTCTCCTCGCTGGGGCGCTCGCGGGGATCCTGGATCGTCAGGGCCGCTGCGAGGATCATGACCTCCTTGGCGACGCCGCGTCGGCCGGCCTCGATGATCATCCGGCCGAGCCGGACGTCGAGCGGCAGCTGGGCGAGTTGGCGGCCGACCTTCGTGACTCGGACCTCCTTGCCGCTCGTGACGGCGCCGAGCTCGCGCAGGAGCGTGACGCCGTCGTTCACGGCCTTGGCATCGGGCGCCTCGACGAACGGGAACTTCGCGACGTCGGCGGGGGAGGAGACGACACCCATCGACGCCATCTGCAGGATGACGGCGGCCAGGTTGGTGCGCAGGATCTCCGGGTCCGTGAACTCCGGGCGGGAGGCGAAGTCCTCCTCCGAGTAGAGGCGGATCGCGATGCCGTCCGAGACGCGGCCGCAGCGGCCCGAACGTTGGTTGGCGCTCGCCTGCGAGATGCGCTCGATCGGCAGCCGCTGCACCTTGGTGCGGTGCGAGTAGCGGGAGATGCGGGCGGTGCCGGCGTCGATCACGTACTTGATCCCGGGCACGGTCAGCGAGGTCTCCGCGACGTTGGTGGCCAGGACGATCCGGCGGCCCGTACCGCGCGAGAACACCCGGTGCTGCTCGGCCATGGAGAGCCGTCCGAAGAGCGGCAGCACCTCGGTGCCGGCGAGTCGGCGGGACGCGGTGACCTTCGCGCGCAGGGCGTCGGCGGCGTCCCGGATCTCGCGCTCGCCCGAGAGGAAGACCAGGATGTCGCCGGGCGCCTCGGCGGCCAGCTCGTCGACGGCGTCGCCGATCGCGTCGATGGGGTCGCGGTCGTCTTCGCGTTCGTGCGATTCGAGTTCGTCGGCGTCGAGCGCCTCCGCGGCGTTGAGCGGCCGGTAGCGGATTTCCACGGGGTACGTGCGCCCCGAGACCTCGATGATCGGTGCCGGTTCGACGACGCCGCCGGTCTCGCGTCCGAAGTGCTGGGCGAAGCGCTCGGGGTCGATCGTCGCCGAGGTGATGACGAGTTTGAGATCCGGGCGCTGGGGGAGCAGCTGCTTGAGGTAGCCGAGCAGGAAGTCGATGTTCAGGCTGCGCTCGTGTGCTTCGTCGATGATGATCGCGTCGTAGCGCTTGAGCAGCCGGTCGTGCTGGATCTCCGCGAGCAGGATGCCGTCGGTCATGACCTTGATGCGGGTCGAGCGAGAGGCCTCCGACGTGAAGCGGACCTGGTAGCCGATCTCCTCGCCGAGGTTCACCCCGGTCTCCTCGGCCAGGCGTTCGGCGACGGAACGGGCGGCGATGCGCCGCGGCTGGGTGTGCCCGATGAAGCCGCGCTTCTTCGCCGGCAGGCCCGCGGCGGCGCGTGCTTCGCGCTCGCCTTCGAGGATCTCGTGCACCATCTTCGGTAGCTGCGTGGTCTTGCCGGATCCCGTCTCGCCGGCGATCACCACCACCTGGTTCTCGCGGATCGCCGTCGTGATGTCGTCCCGGCGGGTGCTGACGGGCAGGAACTCGGGATAGGTCAAGGTGAGAGCCATGGTCGGCCCAGTCTATCGGCGTGCGACTCCAGTTCTCACGTTGGACCGGCACGACGACGGTGCCCGTCCGGCGGACGCGACAGCGAGCGCGGGTGCGCCCCTGCGTCGAATCGATGTGGCACGTCAAATTTTCGAATCGTCCAGCGCGGATTGACGATCTGCCGCCCGCCGATGGACGGAAATTGAGAGGAGGTCAAGGTTTGGATTCAATCTGGTCACAAACGTGAGTACTGACGCTATATCCGTCCATTCTGTCTGGGGCTGGGGATAAAAAGTGATGTTGTTCACAGGTAAGATGCGTAGGTACCCATGAGGGAGACCACAACCGCCCAGGGCGTGATTCCCACGAGGTCGACGACGACCTCGACACCGGTTGAGGGGCCTGCTCGGCCCCGACTCGAAAGGATCACCATGAAACTCGCACCAACCATGAAGCTCACAGCCGCTCTGGCGGCGTCCGCCCTCGCGCTGACCGCCTGCGGCGGATCGGACGGCGCGGCCGGCTCCGACGACGAGATTAAGATCGGCATCAGCCAGTTCGTCACACATCCCTCCTTGGATGCCGTGGCGACCGGTTTCAAAGCGGGCCTGGCCGATGCTGGCTTCGAGAACGTCGTCTACGACGAGCAGAACCCGCAGGCCGACACCGCGACCAACACGGCGATCGCGGGCCAGTTCGCGGCGGACTCCGACCTTGACCTGGCGCTCGCCATCGCGACGCCCTCGGCGCAGGCGCTGGCACAGTCAGTCACCAATATTCCGGTGCTCTTCTCCGCCGTCACAGATCCGCTCGAGGCGAAGCTGGTGGATTCCCTTGAGGCGCCGGGCGGAAACGTCACGGGCACGAGCGACAAGAACCCGGTCAAGGAGCAGCTGGAGCTGCTCAAGCAGCTCGCCCCGGACGCCGAGACCGTCGGCATCGTCTATTCATCGGGTGAAGTTAACTCCCAGGTCCAGGTCGATTGGGCCAAGGAGGCCAGCGAGGAGCTGGGGCTGACGATTGACGCCAAGGCCATCTCCGCAGCGTCCGAGGTACAGCAGGCGGCCGCCGGTATGAAGGTCGACGCGTTCTACGTGCCTACCGACAACCAGGTGGTCTCCGCACTCGAAGGCCTGCTGCAGGTCGCTCAGGACAAGTCGATTCCGGTGATCTCCGCCGACGGTGAATCCGTCAAGCGCGGCGCCACCGCCACCTACGGCATCAACTACGAGAAGCTCGGCGAGCAGACCGGCGCGATGGCCGCCCGCATTCTCAATGGCGAGGGTGAGCCGGCCACGATGCCGGTCGAGACGCTGACTGAGGTCGAGCTCTACATCAACACCGAGTCGGCCGACAAGCTCGGCATTGAGATCCCGCAGGACCTGCTCGATGCGGCCGCAGAGGTCTACGAGAAGATCGAGGAGCCGGAGGAAGAGGAAGGCGACGAGTAAGGCGAAGCCCCGAGGCGTAGGGCCGTCCTCGTCCGCACAACACGTTCACCAGCTGCGGCACACCGCAGCACGAAAGACAACACAAGGATCCACCCATGATCACAGCTGTTGAGCTGGGCCTGATCTACGCGATCATGGCCCTCGGGGTCTACTTGACCTTCCGCATCCTCGACTTCCCCGACCTGACCGTCGACGGCTCGTTCACCACGGGCGCCGCGACGGCCTCCATCCTGATCGTCAACGGGACCAACCCGCTGGTCGCGACCGTGTGCGCCTTCTTCGCGGGTGCCGCCGCGGGCGTCATCACCGGGCTGCTGCACACCAAGGGCAACATCGACGGGCTGCTGGCCGGCATCCTGACGATGATCGCCCTCTATTCCATCAATCTGCGCATCATGGGCAAGGCGAACGTCCCGCTGCTGGGCGAGGACACACTTCTGTCACCACTGCGCGCGAACGGGTGGCTCGGCTCCTGGGTCTCGGTCGGGCTGCTGCTGATCGGCTGCCTCGTCGCCGTGGCGATCATCGTGTGGTTCCTGCACACGGACATCGGCATGGCGATGCGGGCGACGGGTGACAACCCGGAGATGATCCGCTCGTTCGGGGTGAGCACCGACAACCAGAAGATCCTGGGGCTCGCGCTCTCCAACGGGCTGGTGGCATTCTCCGGGGCCCTGATCGCGCAGTTCCAGGGCTACGCCGACATCGGCATGGGCATCGGCATCATCCTGATCGGGCTCGCCTCGGTCATCGTCGGCCAGGCCATCTTCTCCCAGCGGTTCATCTGGCTGGCGGCCCTCGCCGTCGTCTTCGGCGCGGTGATCTACCGTCTCGTGATTCAGTTCGCGCTCGGTGCCGGCCTGGAGGTCAACGACATGAAGCTCATCTCCGCCGTGCTGGTGGTGCTGGCGCTGATCTTGCCGCAGGTGCGGGCGTTCCGGAAGTTGGGGGCGCGGATCCAGATCACGTCCCGGGGGACGACGAAGGCCGTTGAGCCGGAAGCAGAGGAGAAGCAGAATGCTTGAGATCACCAGCCTGAACAAGACCTTCTTCCCGGGCACCGTGAACGAGCGCAAGGCCCTGCGTGATATCAACTTCACGCTGGACTCGGGTGAGTTCGTGACCGTGATCGGTTCCAACGGCGCCGGCAAGTCGACCGTGTTGAACATGGTCGCCGGGAAGCTGCACCCGGACACGGGCAAGGTGCGCATCGACGGTGCGGACGTTACCAAGCTCGCCGACTACAAGCGGGCCAAGTATCTCGGTCGCGTGTTCCAGGATCCGATGGCCGGGACGGCGCCCTCGATGTCGATCGAGGAGAACCTGGCTCTCGCCCTGGGGCGGGGCCAGGTCCGCGCGCTCGGTCTCGGCGTTACGGGGAAGAAGCGCGAGCGGTTCGTCGAGGAGCTCGCGAGCCTCGAGCTCGGGCTTGAGAACCGGCTCAAGACCAAGGTCGGGCTGCTCTCCGGTGGTCAGCGGCAGGCGCTCAGCCTGCTCATGGCGACGCTCACGGGACCGAAGATCCTGTTGCTCGATGAGCACACGGCTGCCCTCGATCCGCAGCGCGCGGCGCTCGTGACGCGGCTGACCCGGGAGATCGTCGAGCGCCACCGGCTCACGACGCTCATGGTCACCCACAATATGGAGCAGGCGCTGTCTCTCGGCACGCGTCTGATCATGATGCACGACGGTCAGATCATCCTGGACCTCACGCAGGCTGAGAAAGAGAAGATGACTGTCAAGAATCTGCTCGGAGAGTTCGAGAAGATCAAGGGCGCGCAGCTCGACGACCGCACGATGCTGCAGTAGTCGGGCCGGCGGACAAGAAGGCGTGTGGGGCGGAACCGAAACGGTTCCGCCCCACAGTGCTATTCGTGGTCAGTGGCGGCCGTGACGTCCAACGCGGCGGCGTGTTTGCTGATGATCCGCGCCAGGTCGATGTCGCGGCTGGTGATCCCGCCGACGTCGTGGCTGGACAGCGTGACGGAGACCTCGGGGTAGGTGAGGGTGATGTCCGGATGGTGATTCGCCTGCTCGGCGGAGCCGCCGATGCGATTGACCAGCTCCAGGCCGGTCGCGAAGTTCTTGGTCTGGAATCGTGCCGCGATGGTCTCGCCGTCCTGGCGCCACCCGGTGAGTGCGGCCTCGGTGATCTCGGACGGGGACAGCGTGCGTTTCGGATCAGTCATGCTGCCATGATGGACCCGGAGGCGCCGCACGGGCTACCCCTCGCGGCCGGCGAGAGACAAGAAAACCCCCGGGCCGATGGCCCGGGGGTCTCGCTGTGCCCTCGAAAGGATTCGAACCTTCGACCTTCCGTTCCGGAGACGGACGCTCTATCCCCTGAGCTACGAGGGCCTGTCCACCGAAACGGCTACCCGCTGATGGACCTTGAAGAGCTTAGCAGCAATCGCGTCCGAGCGTGGAACCGACGGTCCGGCGCGTTGCCGCCGTCGTGCCCGGTGGCGCAACCCGGGCAACGAAGGCGGGCCGCGCGGGCACCGATGCGCCGGGCGGGGTCTCGGGCCGTTATCCTTGACGGGTGACTCCAGAACAGCTTTCCGACGCCATTTCCCATGCCCTTGCCGAGGCCGTTTCCGCTGGTGAATTCACGGTGGACCTGCCAGAGACGGTCAGGGTCGACCGACCTAAGAGCCGGGACCACGGCGACTGGGCCACGAACGTCGCCCTGCAGCTGGCGAAGAAGGCCGGGATGAACCCTCGGGAGTTCGCGCAGGCGCTGCAGAGCCGCCTCCTTGAGATCGACGGGATCTCCGGCGTGGAGATCGCTGGCCCCGGCTTCCTGAACATCACCCTGGACGCGGCTTCGGCCGGGCAGCTCGCGCAGAAGATCGTCGAGGCCGGTGCCGAGTACGGGACCAATGACTCGTTGGCCGGGCATGTCGTGAACCTCGAGTTCGTCTCCGCCAACCCGACCGGGCCGCTGCACATCGGCCACACCCGCTGGGCCGCGCTCGGCGACTCGATCGGCCGCATCCTGCGCGCCGCCGGCGCCGACATCACCCGTGAGTACTACATCAACGACGCCGGCAACCAGATGAACGTCTTCGCGCAGTCGGTTTACAACCGCCTGCACGGGCTGCCCGTGCCCGAGGGCGGGTACCCGGGTGAGTACGTGCGTGAACTGGCCGACGCCGTCTCCGCGGAGCGCGCTGACGTCCGCGAGCTCGACGAGGAGACGGCGCTGCCCGTCATCCGCGACCTCGCCTACAAGGCCCAGCTCGCCGACATCAAGGAGACGCTGAGCGACTTCGGTGTCGAGTTCGACGTCTACTTCTCCGAGGCCGAGCTGCACGACTCGGGCGCGGTCGGCGCGGCGGTCGAGCGCCTGCGCGAGCAGGGCCACGTCGACGACGAGGGCGGCGCCGTCTGGCTGCGCACCACGGACTTCGGCGACGACAAGGACCGCGTGATGATCCGCGCGAACGGTGAGCCGACCTACTTCGCCGCCGACGCCGCGTACTACCTGTCGAAGAAGGACCGCGGCTTCGCCGAGAAGATCTACCTGCTCGGCGCCGACCACCACGGCTACGTGAACCGCCTCAAGGCGATCGCCGCGTGCGCGGGCGACGATCCGAAGAAGAACATCGAGATCCTCATCGGGCAGCTGATCTCGGTCAACGGCGCCAAGCTGTCCAAGCGCGCGGGGAACATCATCGAGCTGCGCGATCTCATCGACTGGCTCGGCGCCGACGCGCTGCGCTACTCGCTCGCACGCTTCCCGGCCGATTCGCCGATCGCGATCGACCCCGAGCTGCTGCAGCAGAAGACCAACGACAACCCCGTCTTCTACGTGCAGTACGCCCACGCCCGCTCGTGCGCGGCGGCCCGCAACGCCGTCGAGAAGGGCGTCGACCGCTCCGCATTCGACGCGTCGCTGCTCACGCACGAGACCGAGAACGATCTGCTCGCCCTGCTCGCGCAGTACCCGAACCAGATCGCGGGCGCGGCGGAATTCCGCGAACCGCACCGCATCGCCCGTTACCTCGAGACGCTGGCCGGCGCTTACCACCGCTGGTACGGCGCGTGCCGCGTCGCGCCGCTGGCCGGCGAGGACGTGACCGACACCAACCGCACACGCCTGTGGCTCAACGACGCCACCACGCAGGTGCTCGCCAACGGCCTCGAGCTGCTCGGCGTGAGCGCACCGGAGAGGATGTAACGCATGCCCGCTTCCCACCTGGCGCCAGAGTGGCTGAGTTTCCCCGCCGACGCGAACGCGCTGCGCGAGCCCCTGTGGCCCGCTGGCGTCGTCCGGAATGACGACGGCGAGGTCACCGTCCATGGCATCACCGCCTCGGCGCTGGCGGCCGAGTACGGCACGCCGCTCTTCGTGATCGACGAGGACGACTTCCGGTCCCGCGCCGCCGCGTTCCGTGACGCGTTCAACGCAGCCTTCGCTGACCTCGCCGGCGGCGTCGACGTCTACTACGCCGGCAAAGCGTTCCTCACGGTGGACGTCGCCCGCTGGGTCACCGAGGAGGGGCTGCGCCTCGACACGTGCTCCGGGGGCGAACTGGCCGTCGCGCGTCGCGCGGGGGTGCCGGCGGCGAACTTGGGCCTGCACGGCAACAACAAGTCGGTCGCCGAGATCGAGACGGCGCTGACCATGGGGTTGGGCCGGATCGTCGTCGACAGCCTCGACGAGCTCGAGCGCGTCGGCCGCGTCGCTGAGGACCTCGGAGTCGACGCGAACGTGATGCTGCGCTTGACCCCGGGCGTGCACGCCTCGACCCACGAATTCATCGCGACCGCCCACGAGGACCAGAAGTTCGGCCTCTCCATGGTCGCGGACGACGACGGCGCCTCGCCGGCCGAGCGGGCCGTCGCGTTCGCGCTGGCGCACCCGCGGGTGAACCTGCTCGGCGTGCACGCGCACATCGGATCACAGATCTTCGAGGCCTCCGGCTTCGCGGTCGCCGCGCGGAAGCTGCTCGCGTTCGCGGCAGCGGTCGAGGCCGAGCACGGCGTCGCGATGCCCGAGATGGACCTCGGCGGCGGCTACGGCATCGCCTACATCGAGACCGACACCCCGCGCCCGCCGGCCGAACTCGCCGACGCGATGGCCGCCGTCGTGCGCGAGACCGTGGCGGAGCTCGGCATCACGTGCCCGCGGATCTCGATCGAGCCGGGCCGCGCGATTTCGGGCCCGGCCGGGTTCACGCTGTACGAGGCCGGTGTCCAGAAGACGGTCGCCGTCGAGTCGGGGGAGTCGACCCTGCCGCGGCGCTACGTCTCCGTCGACGGCGGCATGAGCGACAACGCCCGCCCGGTGCTCTACGAAGCCGACTACACGGCCGTCCGCGCCAACCGTGTGACGGACTCTGACGCAATTATTTCCCGCGTGGTTGGCAAGCACTGCGAGTCCGGTGACATAGTCGTCCGAGACGTTTACCTTCCGGAGGATGTCGCCGCGGGCGATCTGCTCGCCGTTCCCGCTACGGGCGCCTACTGCTGGGCGCTGTCGAGCAACTACAACTATCTGGCCCGTCCGGCCGTGGTCGCCGTGCGTGGGGGAGCGTCGCGGCTCATGGTCCGGCGGGAGACCGAAGACGACTTACTGGCCCGCGACATGGGAGCTTAGGGACTTATCTGATGACTTTGAAGGTTGCGCTGCTCGGCTGTGGAAACGTTGGATCGCAGGTAGCGCGCATCCTGCTCGACGAGTCGGAGGAGCTCGCGGCGCGCATCGGCGTCCCGCTCGAGCTCACCGGCATCGCCGTGCGGAATGTCGACGCGCCGCGCGAGGGGAACCTGCCGCGCGAACTGTTCACCACCGACGCTGAGGCACTCGTCGACGGCGCCGACGTCGTCGTGGAGCTGATGGGCGGACTCGAGCCCGCCGGGACGCTGATCCAGCGCGCCCTCCGCCGGGGCGCATCGGTCGTCACCGGCAACAAGGCGCTGCTCGCCGCGCGCCTGCCCGAGCTGACCGAGGCCGCGCGTGTCGGCGGCGCCGAGCTGCTCTACGAGGCCGCCGTCGCGGGCGCGATCCCGATCCTGCGCCCGATCCGCGAGTCGCTCGCCGGCGACCACATCACCAAGGTCCTTGGCATCGTCAACGGCACCACGAACTTCATCCTGGATGCCATGGACACCCATGGCTCCCAGTTCGACGACGTCCTCGCCGAGGCCCAGCGCCTCGGCTACGCCGAGGCGGACCCGACCGCCGACGTCGCCGGGCACGACGCCGCCGCGAAGGCCGCGCTGCTCGCCTCCCTCGCGTTCCACACCACGTTCGATCTCGAGAACGTGCACTGCGAGGGCATCACCGAGATCTCGGCCGACGACGTCGCCGGCGCTGCCGAGTCCGGCATGGTCATCAAGCTGCTCGCGATCGCCGAGCGCACGAGCGACGCCGACGGCAACGAGGGCGTCAACGTCCGCGTGCACCCGACGCTGCTGTCCCGCGAGCACCCGCTGGCTGCCGTCCGCGGCGCGTTCAACGCGGTCTTCGTCGAGGCGGAGAACGCCGGCGAGCTCATGTTCTACGGGCAGGGTGCAGGCGGAGCGCCGACCGCATCGGCCGTCATGGGCGACGTTGTCTCCCTCGCCCGCGGCCTTTCCTCAGGGGCCGGCGGCGGCGGAGAGGCGCAGCCGCGTCCGACGCGCGCCCTGGGCATCGAGGAGTCGACGACGCGGTACAGCATCAGCCTCGAGGTCACCGACGAGACGGGTGTGTTGGCTGAGATCGCCGGCATCTTCGCCCGTCACGGGGTCTCCATCGAGACGATGCGGCAGACCGTCGCGGCTGACGAGAACGGCGGCCACGCCCGCTTGCGGTTCATCACCCACTCCGGCCGCGAGGCCGCCCTGGCCTCGACGGTTGCCGAGATCGAACAGTTGCCCGTCGTCGAGACGGTCTCTTCCGTTGTGCGAGTCGAAGGAAAGTAAATGGCACATCAGTGGCGCGGCGTCATCCGCGAATATGCAGACCGTCTCCCGGTCACCGAATCCACCCGCGTGATCACGCTCGGCGAGGGCGGCACGCCGCTCGTCTACGCCCCGGCGCTCTCCGCGCACACGGGCAACGAGGTCTACCTCAAGGTCGAGGGAATGAACCCGACCGGATCCTTCAAGGACCGCGGTATGACCATGGCCATCACGGCCGCCGTCGAGGCGGGGGCCAAGGCCGTCGTGTGCGCCTCGACGGGCAACACATCCGCATCGGCCGCGGCCTATGCCGCGCAGGCGGGCCTCACGTGCGCCGTGCTGGTGCCGGACGGCAAGATCTCGATGGGCAAGATGAGCCAGGCCGTCGCGCACGGCGCTGAGATCCTGCAGATCGACGGCAACTTCGACAACTGTCTCGACGTCGCCCGCAAGCTCAGCGAGGCCTACCCGGTGTTCCTCGTGAACTCGGTCAATCCCGCACGCATCGAAGGACAGAAGACCGGTGCCTTCGAAGTCGTCGACTTCCTCGGCGACGCTCCGGATTACCACATGCTGCCGGTCGGCAACGCGGGCAACATCACCGCGTACTGGAAGGGCTACAAGGAGTACGCGGCGCCCTTCACGACCAACACGGGTGAGGAGCTGGCTGCGGTCGCCACGAAGACCCCGACGATGTGGGGCTTCCAGGCCGATGGAGCGGCCCCCATCGTCAAGGGCCACCCGATCACCGAGCCCGAGACGATCGCCACGGCGATCCGCATCGGCAACCCTGCGTCGTGGGAGCAGGCGGAGGCCGCGCGCGACGAGTCCGGCGGGCTCATCGACTCGGTCACGGACGAGGAGATCCTCGCCGCGCACCGCTGGCTGTCCTCGAAGGAAGGCGTCTTCGTGGAGCCGGGTTCGGCGGCCGGAGTCGCTGGGCTGCTCAAGCACCACGGTGCAGGCAACGCGCCCGAGGGCAAGACGATCGTCATCACGGTCACCGGCCACGGCCTCAAGGACCCGCAGTGGGCCACGCAGGGGCTCGACGGCGGCTCTGTGGTCGAGCCGACCAAGGTCCCCTTCGACGTCGTCGCTGTCGCGGACGCTCTCGGCCTGAACTGACACCAATGGAAGGCACCTCGACGCACATGAGCGCTCAGACCGACATTCCCGCAGCACGGATCGCGGCGGGCCGGCAGGCCACCGTGACGGTACCGGCCACGAGCGCCAACCTCGGCCCCGGCTTCGACTGCATGGGGCTGGCCTTGGGGTTGCAGGACACTCTGATCGTGCGGACGGTGCCGGGGACCGGGGTGCGCGTGAGCGTCACGGGGGAGGGCGCCGCCGTGCTCCCGACCGACGGGTCGCATCTGGTCGCCAGGACGATCCTCGACCGCTGGTCGGAACTGGGCGTGGAGCCCGCCGGCCTCGAGATCGAGGCGACCAACCGCATCCCGCATGGTCGTGGGCTCGGCTCCTCGGCGGCCGCGATCGTCTCGGCCCTCGCGGCCGCCGACGCGTTGCTACCGGCAGAGGTGGCGGGGCGCGCCGGCGGCCGCGACGGGCTGTTCGAGGCGGCTGCGCTGCTCGAGGGGCACCCCGACAACGTCGCCCCCGCCGTCTACGGCGGCCTCACGCTCTCCTACGAGACGGCGGACGCCACTCTCATCGATGCTGGCGAACCGCACCGCCCCTCCACGATGCACACGGTCTCGCTGTCGCTGCACGACGGCGTCGTCCCCGTCGTCGCGATCCCCGATGTCGAGCTGTCGACCAAGGCCGCCCGCGGGCTGCTGCCGGAGTCGGTGCCACACGCGGACGCCGCGGCCAACGCGGCGCGCGCCGGGCTGCTGGTCACGGCGCTGACCCGTGAGCCCTCGCTGCTGCACATCGGCACGGAGGATTTCCTGCACCAGAACTACCGTTTCGCCGCGATGGCCGAGTCGGCCGCACTGATTCGCGGCCTGCGCGCTCAGGGCTACGCCGCGGTCGTCTCCGGTGCTGGCCCCTCGGTGCTCGTGCTCGCACGGGGCACGGACGAAGCGAGGGACATCGCGGCCGCGATCGAGGGAGGCGCCGAAAAGTTCGGGCCCTGGCGCGTTGAGATTCCGGGCCTTGACGCATCTGGTGCTATGGTGGAAGTGCACTAGTTGCCGGATGATGCCGGCCCTGCCCCGACTTTGGATCGTTCTTTGATCCCCGTGGTCTGGTGCGACTCTCACCGTGCCTCCCGCACTTCACGATCTTTCCTGTGCAGCTGTGGCGGCCGGAACTCAGTGAGTCATCAGCGCCGCTACCGGCGCGTTCTCGACAAAAGTTGGCCGACGTATCTGACGCGTCGTCGACGAGAAAACATTTCGCGGGCCCATCTACTTTCGGCCCGCCCGACGAGGGAGAAGGAACCTTCGTGACAGAAACCACGAGCCTCGAAGCAGGCGTGGATACCAAGACATCTGCCCCACAGAACGCCGGCCTGGCCGGTCTGAAACTCGCGCAACTCCAGGCATTGGCCTCCCAGCTGGGAATCACGGGCGGCTCCAGGATGCGCAAGTCGGATTTGGTGGACGCCATCTCCAAGCACCAGCGCGGTGGTTCCGTCGCGGACCGCGGCAACGAGAAGGCGGCGCCGAAGAAGGACGCCGCAACTGAGCAGCCGCCCGCCGCGGCGGACGATGCTCCCGCCGAAGCGCCGAAGAGGAAGCGCCCCTCGCGCTCCAGCGCCGCCAAGCAGGAGGCCGTTGAGGCTCCCGCCGAGGCGAAGCAGGACGCACCCGCCGAGGAGTCCGCTGAGGCCCCGGCCCGCACCCGCGGTCGCCGCGGCTCCCGCAAGGCCACCGACGCGAGCGTCGAGGCCAAGAACGACGGCGCGGCCGCTGAGAAGCCGGCCGCCGAGAAGCCGGTCGAAGAGGCACCCGCGGACAACGAGTCCGAGGGGCGCGGCCGCAACCGTTCGCGCCGCGGCGGACGCCGCAACGAGGTTGCCGAGAACGAGGGCGAGCAGGCCGAGTCGAAGCAGGCTGAGCCGAAGCAGGACGAGCAGTCCGAGCAGAACGACGGCGACCGGCAGGAGCGCTCGGGCCGCAACCGCCGCGGCCGCAACCGCCGCAACAACCAGAGCGACGATGCCCAGAACGCCGGCGACAACGAGCCGGCGGAGAAGCGCGAGGTCGCGAACCGCGACGACAGCGATGGCGCCGGGCGCAATCGTCGCGACCGCGATCGCAACCGCCGCGACCGTGACCGTGACCGCGAGCGTGGGGACCGTGACCGTGATCGCGGCCGCAACCGCAACGAGCGCCGCCGCGGGCGCGGGCGCAACCAGCCCGAGGTCGACGAGACCGAGCTGACCGAAGACGACGTGCTGCTGCCCGTGGCCGGCATCCTGGACGTGCTCGAGAACTACGCGTTCCTGCGCACCTCCGGTTACCTGCCGGGCCCGAACGACGTCTACCTGTCGCTGAACCAGGTCAAGAAGCACAACCTGCGCAAGGGCGACGCCGTCGTCGGCGCGATCCGTGCACCGCGCGAGGGCGAGAACACTGGCGGCAGCGTCCGGCAGAAGTTCAACGCTCTGGTCAAGCTCACGAGCGTGAACGGCAAGACGCTCGAGGAGAACGCGAGCCGCGTCGAGTTCAACAAGCTCGTTCCGCTCTACCCGCAGGAGCGCCTGCGTCTCGAGACCGACCCGAAGAAGGTCGGCCCCCGCGTCATCGACCTCGTCGCACCTATCGGCAAGGGCCAGCGTGGCCTGATCGTCTCCCCGCCCAAGGCGGGCAAGACGCTCATCCTGCAGTCCATCGCCCAGGCGATCACGACGAACAACCCGGAAGTGCACCTGATGATGGTGCTCGTGGACGAGCGTCCCGAGGAAGTCACCGACATGCAGCGCACGGTCAAGGGTGAGGTCATCGCCTCGACCTTCGACCGCCCGGCCGACGATCACACGACGGTCGCCGAACTGGCCATCGAGCGTGCCAAGCGCCTCGTGGAGATGGGCATGGACGTCGTCGTGCTGCTCGACTCCATGACCCGCCTCGGCCGTGCCTACAACCTGGCCGCTCCCGCCTCGGGACGCATCCTCTCCGGTGGTGTGGACTCGGCTGCCCTGTACCCGCCGAAGCGCTTCTTCGGTGCCGCTCGCAACATCGAGAACGGCGGCTCCCTGACGATCCTGGCCACCGCGCTCGTCGAGACCGGCTCCAAGATGGACGAGGTCATCTTCGAGGAGTTCAAGGGCACCGGCAACATGGAGCTCCGCCTGTCCCGCAAGCTTGCGGACAAGCGCATCTTCCCGGCCGTTGACGTCAACGAGTCCGGCACGCGCCGCGAGGAGAACCTGCTCTCGAAGGACGAGGTCCGGATCATGTGGCGCCTGCGCCGTGTCCTCTCCGGCCTCGACACGCAGCAGGCTCTTGAGGTCTTGACCTCGAAGATCCGCGATACGCAGTCCAACGCCGAATTCCTGATGACGGTCTCGAAGACCACGCTGGGATCCAAGTCCGACGACTAGCTGCGTAAAACGCCCGGGGTCGGTCCCGTCCACAACATCGCTGTGGACGGGACCGACCCCGGGCGTTCTGCGATTAATAGGACCCGCGTGGGTCCGCACAGACTGAATACACTGAGACATACGTGGGCGCGTCCGGCGCCCCGCCTCGGGCAAGCGGAAAGAAGTGAACGATGTTTGAGTCCGTCCAGGGCCTGCTAGACGAATACCAGGAGCTGCAGCGCGAGCTCTCCGACCCGGCCGTGTACGCGGACCAGGCGCGGGCGCGCAAACTGGGGCGCCGCAGCGCGCAGCTGGGCGGCATCGTCGACGCGCACAAGCGGTGGAAGCAGATCACCGAGGACCTCGAGGCGGCTCGAACCATGGCGGACGAGGATCCAGAGTTCGCCGAGGAGGCCCAGGAGCTCGAGGCTGCGCTGCCTGCCGCCGAGGAGAAGCTGCGCCGGCTGCTCATCCCGCGCGACGAGAACGACGCGCGCGACATCATCCTCGAGGTCAAGGGTGGCGAGGGCGGCGACGAGGCAGCGCTCTTCGCCGGCGACCTGCTGCGCATGTACACGCGCTACGCGGAGTCCAAGGGCTGGAAGACCGAGCTCATCTCCTACACGGAGTCCGACCTGGGCGGCTACAAGGACGCCCAGATGGCGATCAAGGGCAAGTCCAACGACCCGGCAGAGGGCGTCTACGCGCACCTGAAGTTCGAGGGCGGTGTGCACCGCGTCCAGCGGGTACCCGTCACGGAGTCCCAGGGCCGCATTCACACCTCGGCGGCCGGCGTGCTCGTGCTGCCGGAGGTCGACGAGCCCGAGGAGATCGACATCCACCAGAACGACCTTAAGATCGACGTCTACCGGTCCTCGGGGCCGGGCGGCCAGTCGGTGAACACGACCGACTCGGCCGTGCGCATCACCCACCTGCCGACCGGCATCGTGGTCGCGATGCAGAACGAGAAGTCGCAGATCCAGAACCGCGAGGCCGCGATGCGCGTGCTGCGCTCGCGCCTACTGGCGCACCAGCAGCAGCAGATTGACGCCGAGAATTCGGCCGTGCGCGCCTCGCAGATCCGCACGATGGACCGGTCCGAGCGGATTCGGACCTACAACTACCCCGAGAACCGTATCGCCGACCACCGGACGGGCTACAAGGCGTACAACCTCGACCACGTGCTGAACGGCGACTTGGATCCCGTCATCACCTCCTGCATCGAGATGGATGAGGCCGAGCGCCTCGCCGCCCTCGGCGAGAACCAAGAGAAGTAGAAGAGTGGGTACGACGGCGGAGCTCGCCTCCGCGCTGCGCGCCGCCTCCGCGGTCCTGGCCGAGGCGGGTGTGCCCAGCCCGCGGGTCGACGCGGAGCTGCTCGCGGCCCACCTGCTCGGCGTCAGCCGTGGCCGGGTCGGAGCGTTGGCCCTCGCCGGCGCCCCCGCGCCGCCCGGGCTCGACGACCTTGTCGCCGAGCGCGCCCGCCGTATTCCGCTGCAGCACCTCACCGGGGTGGCGCACTTCCGCCACCTTGACCTGGCCGTCGGCCCGGGGGTCTTCGTCCCGCGCCCAGAGACCGAGACGCTCGCGCAGCTCGGCATCGACGCCGCACGCGCAGCACTAGCGGCGACCGGTACCGCCACGATCGTCGACCTCGGCACGGGGTCGGGCGCGGTCGCCGCGGCGATCGCCTCGGAGGTGCCTGCAGCCGTCGTACACGCCGTCGAGCTCAGTGAGCACGCGGCCGCCTGGGCCGAGCGAAATCTGAGTCCGCTCGGCGTCGAGCTGCGTGTCGGGGACCTGCGCACGGCCTTCGAGGACCTCAACGGGCGGGTCGACGTCGTCGTATCCAACCCGCCATACATTCCGGCCGACGCCGTGCCCAACGAGCCCGAAGTGCGCGACCACGATCCCGAGCTCGCGCTGTACGGCGGGGGAGTGGACGGGATGGAGCTGCCGCGAGCGGTCGAAGCGACCGCGCGACGGCTGCTGTCCGCCGGAGGCTACGTCGCACTGGAACACGCCGAGGTGCAGGAGCGGGCCATGCAGGCCCTCTTCGAGCGCACCGGTGCCTGGGCGAACGTGGCCGGGCATCACGACCTGACCGACCGCGCGCGCTGCACCTCCGCGCGTCGGGCCGGATAGACTCCGCCGGCGCCTTGCGTCGATAACTGCGAACCCCATGGAAGAATGACACCCGTGACATCACGTTTTGATTGCCAGGATGCCGCGGACCGCGAAGCAGGTCTCGAGGCCGCGAAGATCGCCCTCTCCGAGAAGCAATGCATCGTCCTACCGACGGATACCGTGTACGGGATCGGCGCAGACGCGTTCTCCCCGCAGGCCGTGGCGACGCTGCTCGCCGCGAAGGGGCGTGGGCGCAGCATGCCACCGCCCGTCCTGATCCCGCGTCCGGAAACGCTCGACGGGTTGGCCTCGTCCGTGCCCGACGGCGCCCGCGCGCTGGCCGAACGCTTCTGGCCCGGCGCCCTGACCCTGATCCTGCAGGCGCAGCCCTCGCTGTCGTGGGATCTGGGCGAAACGAAGGGCACCGTCGCGCTGCGCATGCCGGATGACGAGATCGCCCTCGCGCTGCTGCGCGAGGCCGGTCCGCTGGCCGTGTCCTCGGCCAACCGAACGGGGCAGGCTGCCGCCACCAACGCCGACGACGCCGAGGACCAGCTCGGCGAAGTTGTAGCCGTCTATCTCGCGGACGGAGAGCGCCCCCGGGACGGCGAGGCGCTCCCATCGACGATTGTCGACTTCACCGCGGCGACGCCTGCCGTCGTCAGACAGGGTGCCATTGCCTTGGAGGCCCTGCGCCAGGTGGTGCCCGAGCTGCTCGCCGAAGGCGAGGAGGCTCCGGTGGCCGAGCCGGCGGAACCGACGGAGCCCGCGGCCGACGAATCCGAGCAGTCCTAGCCCTCGATGCGCCTGTACCTACTCCTCATCGCCCTCACCTTCGCGACGTCGTTTCTGCTGACGCCGCTGGTACGTCGCGTCGGGCTGAGGGTCGGGCCGGCCGAGCTGCGCGACCGGGACGTCCACACGGCGCCGATCCCGAAGCTCGGGGGAGTGGCGATGATCGTCGCTGTCCTGCTGGGAGTGGCCGTGGCCTCGAGGGTGGACTTTCTCTCCGGCTCTTTCCGCGACCCCGGGCCTGCACTGGCTGTGGTCGCAGGTGCGCTGCTGGCGCTCTTGATCGGCGTGGCGGACGATCTCTGGGACCTCCGCTGGTATTTCAAGCTCGCCGGGCAGACTCTCATCGGGTTCGTGATTGCGGCGGGCGGCGTGCGACTGGAGGCCATGCCGGTCGGATGGATCGGCATCCCGTCGGAGTCGGTACAGATCGCCCTGACGGTGTTCCTGATCGTGCTCACGATGAACGCGATCAATTTCGTCGACGGCCTCGACGGGCTGGCCGCCGGCGTCGGCGCCATCGGGGCGATGGCCTTCTTCGTCTACTGCTATTGGCTCGCCCGCACGATCAGCCAGTACGACAACTCGAACTTCTCGGCGATGCTCATGGCGATCCTGCTGGGAGCGTGCCTCGGCTTCCTGCCGCACAATTTCAATCCCGCCAAGATCTTCATGGGGGAATCCGGCGTCATGATCATCGGCCTGCTGATGTCCGTCGCCGCGATCATGGTGACGGGTGATGTCGGAGCGCAGGAGGGCTACCGGTTCCGCAACATCCCGGCTTACATGCCCATCCTGCTGCCGGTCGCCGTCATCATGCTTCCGTTGTTGGATCTGGCGCTAGCGGTCATCCGGCGCACTGCCAACGGGCGGTCCCCGTTCTCTGCGGACCGTGGCCACCTGCACCACATCCTGGTCGATGGCGGCTACACGCAGCGTCAGGCCGTGCTCGTCCTATATCTCTGGTCCGCCATCGTCGCCTTCGGCTCCGTGGCGTTTATCTTCAAAGAGTTCGATTGGCGGATTATCGTCGGCATCAACCTGCTCGCGGCGGTCGGAGCCGCACTTCTGACGATGTGGCCATGGCTGCGCCGCAGCCTGGCTGCGTGGAAGAAGAGACGTGGCGCGTAGCGGACAGCTCTCTACGTAATGTAGAATTTACGGCGGTGTCCAATGCGGACCCATTCACTCATTCCGCCAGCACAGCATCGACGGGACCTTCATGAGCGCGAACGGCACAGGAGAGGCACGGCCTCGACGTGTTGCGGGGGAGACCCCGCAACCCTGGCTTCGCATTCTGCGCTCTTGCAGCCTGGTCTCCCTCGCGCTTGTGGTTGCAGGCGGCGTCGTAGCCAGCCTGATCTCTGGCCTGCCTGCCGTCGCCAGTGTCGCCTCCGCGATTCTGCTCGTCCTGGTGTTCTTCGGTATCACGCTACTCATCGGGCACTACGTCGGCCTGCACAACCCGCGGGCCGCACTGGGTGCCTTCATGCTCGGATACATTGTCAAAGTTGTCGGTTTCGGCGCCGTCGTGTTCCTCGTGGGTACGCCCGCGTGGATCGACGGGGCGTGGTTTGTCGGCGCAGCCGTTGCCGCGGTCATCGCCTGGCAGGCCACCGAAATGATCGTCTTCTCGCGACTTCGCTTCCAGTTGTACGACGACGAACCGGTCTCCGACGCCGCCCGAGAGCGGGGTGCTCGTGGAGCAGCATAAGAAGGTCTATCGCGAGCCGAATAACGGTTCGTGGACCCGCGAGTTCATCAACTACATCGTCGGCGGGATGCTCGCCTTCGGTTTGATAGGCTGGGGTTTGGATTTCCTCTTGCCAACCCGCTGGATCTGGCTTGCCGGGGTCGCCATCGGCGCTATTGCGGGTGGCCTGCTGGCGAACGCACACCGAACTGCTTACCGGCGGCGCCAGAGTGAATGAATACCGGGCAATAGGCCCACACAACTTAGAGACTTATGGGACGCCGCCCCGCGCGGACGACCACATGCCCAAAGACGGACACTGCAGAGAGGAAACGCGTTGATCCCGCTTGCGCTTCCGGCGGCCACCAATGAATCCGAGGGATTCATTGCCCCGACGATTGATGACTTGCACCTTCCGGAGATTCTTCCGTGGGGAGCACACTATGGCGAGGGCTTCGGCAAGCAGATGCTGCTGGTGCTGCTCTCGGTTGCACTGATCTCCTGGTTCCTGGTCGCGGCCTCGCGCCGTCGCCAGATGGTCCCAGGGAAATTCCAGTTCCTCGGGGAGTACAGCTACAACTTCGTCCGCAATAGCGTCGGCAAGGACCTGATCGGCGAGAAGGACTTCAAGCCCTTCGTCCCGGTTCTGGTTTCGCTCTTCTTCTTCATCCTGGTCAACAACCTGTTCGGATCGATTCCGTTCCTGCAGTTGCCGACCACGTCGCACGTGGGAACGGCCTACGCGCTGGCCGGATTCGTGTACATCATGTGGATCGCCCTCGGCATCCGGACCCACGGCATCGGCTACTTCAAGGTAGCGGTCGTTCCGTCGGGCGTTCCGAAGGCCTTCATCGTTCCGGTCGTCATCATCGAGATCGTATCGACGTTCCTGGTCCGCCCGCTGACGCACTCGTTGCGACTTTTCGCGACCATGCTCGCCGGCCACATGATCATCGCCCTCGCAGCGTCGGGTTCAGCCTTCTTGCTGACCCAGACCTCGGGAGCCATGCCGGCGCTCGGCGTGCTGACCATGGCCGGCGGCGTGGGGATGTACCTGTTCGAGATCTTCATCCAGGTACTGCAGGCTTACGTCTTCGTCCTGCTGACCGCGGTGTATATCCAGGGCTCGATCTCCGAGGCCCACTAAATAGCTGTCCCCCTTCGCGGGGGTCGACATTAACGCAATCAACCTGCCAGATCGGAAGTTCCGAGACGGCATCGTGAAAGGAAAACAATGGAAATCTCCGGCAACCTCAATGCGATCGGTTACGGCCTCTCTGCCATCGGCGGCGGTATCGGCGTTGGACTTGTCTTCGCCGCATTCATCAACGGCGTTGCCCGTCAGCCGGAAGCCCAGCGCGTCCTGCAGCCGCTGGCATTCATGGGCCTGGCATTCACCGAGGCGCTCGCCATTCTCGGTCTCGTGTTCGCCTTCGTCTGGAACTAATCTCGGGCTGAACATGCCCAGAGTCAATCCATACGCTCTTCAGAAAGACGGGTGAAAGATGAACGAGGCAGTTATTCTCGCTGCTGAGGGTGCGAACCCGCTGGTGCCAAACTGGTGGGAAATCCTTGTCACGGTCCTGGGCTTCGCAGTGCTGCTCTTCATTGTGACCAAGTTCGTTGTTCCTGCGTTTGAAAAGACGTACGAAGAGCGTTCGCAGGCCATCGAGGGCGGCATCGCCAAGGCGGAAGCCGCGCAGGCTGAAGCCAATGCAGCCCTCGAGGAGTACAAGAAGCAACTGGTTGACGCTCGTACCGAGGCCAACCGGATCCGCGAGGAAGCACGCGCCGAGGGCGCACAGATCCTGGCGGAACTCAAGGAGAAGGCGGCCTCGGAATCGGCCCGCATCTCCGAGCAGGCCCACGTGCAGATCGAGGCCGAGCGGTCCGCCGCAGTCGCTTCCCTGCGCAACGAGGTCGGCACGCTGGCTACCGAACTGGCCGGCAAGATCGTGGGCGAGTCCCTCGCCGATGACGATCGCTCGGCACGCGTGGTCGACCGCTTCCTGGCCGACCTCGACTCCCAGCAGAGTGCAGGTGCATCGAACTAATGGCAGGCGTATCGAGCGAGTCATTGGCAGCGGCCCTCGAGCAGTTGGAGCCTCGGCTCACGACCGCTGAGCTCCCGCTGGCCGAGGAACTCTTTGTCATCCTGGGCCTGCTGGACGGCAACGCCGGCCTGCGTCGCGCCCTGACTGATCCTGCACGCGACGGTAAGGACAAGGCCGCACTGCTGTCGCGGCTGGTCACGGGCAAGGTATCCGCAGCTGCGGAGGCCACCGCGGCCGACCTGGCCGCTGCACGCTGGCGCTCGGCACGCGACATCGGGGACGCGCTGGAAGTTCTGGCCGGAACGACCGCAGTTGCTGTGGCGGAACGCCAGGGCGGCACGGCCGGCCTGGACGCGCTTGAAGAACAGCTCTTCGAGTTCTGCCAGATCGTCGGATCGAGCCACGAGTTGCAGCGCGCGCTGGACGAGCCGCAGGCGTCGGCGGAGTCGAAGACTTCGCTGGCGTTCAGGCTCGTTCCCAACGCAGGGGAGGCCGCCAAGCTTCTGATCCGTCAGGCCGTCACGGCCCCGCGTGGTCTGAAGCCGGCCGAGCTGGTCAACAGCTTCATTGAACTGGTCGCCAAGCGACAGCAGCGGTGGATTGCGCACGTCAGCGTCACCCGTCCGTTGACGGCAGAGCAGTCCAACCGATTGCAGACCGGTCTCAACAACCTCTACGGCCGTGAGCTGAATCTGAACGTCAGCATCGAGCCGGACCTCATCGGCGGCATCCGTGTGGTTGTCGGAGACGAGATCCTCGACGGTTCCACGGTCTCGCGCCTCAGCGAGCTGCGCCGCAGGCTGGCCAGCTGAAAAGCTTGACGCTTCGCAGCTGCCACAACACAGACTGAATCAAACACAGTCATCGTTGAAGATCCACACGATGACAGACACACAGGAGAGCAGGGACTGCAGATGGCCGATTTGACCATCAACGCCGATGACGTCCGCAATGCCTTGACCGATTTCGCGGCGTCCTACGAACCGGGCACCGCAGATCGCGTCGAGGTTGGCCGCGTCACCACGGCAAGTGACGGCATCGCCAAGGTGGAGGGTCTTCCCTCCGTCATGGCAAACGAACTTCTCGAATTCGACAACGGCGTTCTGGGCCTGGCCCAGAACCTCGACACCCGTGAGATCGGCGTCGTCATCCTCGGCGACTTCACGGGCATCGAGGAAGGCCAGGAGGTCAAGCGCACCGGACAGATCTTGTCCGTACCGGTGGGCGACAACTTCCTCGGTCGCGTCGTGGACCCGCTGGGCAACCCGATCGACGACCTGGGCGAGATCGAAGCCGAAGGCCGCCGCGCCCTCGAGCTCCAGGCTCCCGGCGTCACGCAGCGTAAGTCGGTCCACGAGCCGCTGCAGACCGGCATCAAGGCCATCGACGCCATGATCCCGATCGGCCGTGGCCAGCGTCAGCTGATCATCGGTGACCGCCAGACCGGCAAGACCGCCATCGCCGTCGACGCCATCCTAAACCAGCGCGACAACTGGGCCTCGGGTGACGTCAACAAGCAGGTGCGCTGCATCTACGTGGCCGTCGGTCAGAAGGCGTCGACCATCGCCGCAGTCCGCCAGACGCTGGAGGACCAGGGCGCGCTGGAGTACACCACGATCGTGGCCTCCCCGGCGTCCGACCCGGCCGGTTTCAAGTACCTCGCCCCCTACGCCGGTTCGGCCATCGGCCAGCACTGGATGTATGGCGGCAAGCACGTTCTGGTGATCTTCGATGACCTGTCGAAGCAGGCCGAAGCCTACCGCGCCGTCTCCCTGCTGCTCCGCCGTCCGCCGGGACGCGAAGCCTACCCGGGTGACGTGTTCTACCTGCACTCCCGCCTCCTCGAGCGTTGTGCCAAGCTCTCTGACGAGCTCGGCGCCGGCTCGATGACTGGTCTGCCGATCATCGAGACCAAGGCCAACGACGTGTCGGCTTACATCCCGACCAACGTCATCTCGATCACCGACGGTCAGATCTTCCTGCAGTCGGATCTCTTCAACGCCAACCAGCGTCCCGCCGTCGACGTGGGCATCTCGGTGTCCCGCGTTGGTGGTGCGGCGCAGGTCAAGTCGATGAAGAAGGTCTCCGGTACCCTCAAGCTCGAGCTTGCCCAGTACCGCGACATGCAGGCTTTCGCAATGTTCGCCTCGGACCTGGATGCTGCCTCCAAGCAGCAGCTGACCCGTGGCGCTCGCCTGATGGAGCTGCTCAAGCAGGGCCAGTACCAGCCGTTCCCGGTTGAAGATCAGGTCGTCTCCGTCTGGGCCGGCACCAACGGCCACCTGGACGACGTTCCGGTCGAGGACGTGCGCCGCTTCGAGACGGACTTCCTCGAGTACCTGCGTCACCGCACGCAGATCCTCACCACGCTGGCTCAGACCGGCAAGATCGAGGACTCCACGGTCGACGCTCTGAAGGCGGCAGTTGCCGACTTCAAGCAGGGCTTCTTCGGCGAGGGTGACGACAAGTTCGTCGGCCCGGGCCACGAAGAGCACGACGCGATCGAAGAAGACGCCGTCGGCCAGGAACAGATCGTCAAGCAGAAGCGCTGACATCTCCGCGGAATGGGCGGGTGGGCTGAGGCCCACCCGCCCGTACCGAGGATAAGGAAAGGAAAAACATGGGAGCCCAGATTCGGGTCTACCGCCAGAAGATCGCATCGACGCAGTCGATGGGCAAGATTTTCAAGGCGATGGAACTGATCGCCACTTCCCGTATCGGCAAGGCCCGCAGCCGTATGACTGCGTCCCTGCCGTACGCGAACGCGATCACCCGTGCTGTTTCTGCCGCCGCGTCCCAGTCCGAGGTGGACCACCCGCTGACGACCGAACCCGAGCAGGTTCGTCGTTCAGCGGTACTGATCCTCGCCTCCGACCGTGGTCTCGCCGGAGCCTACTCCGCCAGCGTTCTGAAGCAGGCGGAGGGCCTTACTGAACTCCTCCGCGAAGAAGGCAAAGAAGTCAAGTACTACCTGGTCGGCCGCAAGGCCCTGGCGTACTACGACTTCCGCGGACGCGAGTATGCCAAGGCCTGGACCGGGGGCACGGACAACCCGGAGTTCGAAACCGCACGTGAGATCGGCGCAGCGCTGCTCGAGGACTTCGCCACCGACTACGCGGAGGGTGGCGTGGACGAGATCCACGTCGTCTACACGCGGTTCCAGTCGATGGTCGTCCAGGAGCCCAACGTCATCCGACTGCTTCCGCTGGAAGTAGTGGAGGGCGACGAGCCCACCGACAGTTCGGAGCTGCTGCCGCTGTACGAGTACGAGCCAGAGCCAGAACAGGTGCTCGACGCTCTGCTGCCGCGCTACATCGAGTCCCGGATCTTCGCCGCCATGCTGCAGGCGGCTGCTTCGGAGCTCGCCGCACGCCAGCGGGCGATGAAGGCTGCCGGTGACAACGCCTCCGAGCTTGTGAAGAAGTACACGCGACTTCGTAACAACGCGCGCCAGGCCGAGATCACGCAGGAGCTGACCGAGATCGTGGGCGGTGCGGACGCACTGAACGCGTCCTAACCAGCCGATCAACACGTTATCCACGCGATACACTCAAGCGAAGTGAGAGACATGACTGCCCAACTGAACGAGCAGGGAACCGCCGCCGCGGGTGCCGGGGCCACCGGCCGCATCGCGCGCGTCATCGGTCCGGTCGTCGACGTCGAATTCCCGGCCGACGCCCTTCCCGAAATCTACAACGCACTGAGCGCCCAGGTCACCCTCAACGGCGTGACCCGTACGCTCACCTTCGAGACGAGCCAGCACCTCGGTGACAACCTGGTTCGCGCGATCTCGCTGCAGGCCACCGACGGTGTCGTCCGCGGCACGGTCGTCCAGGACCTCGGCTCCCCGATCACGGTCCCCGTGGGCGACGGCGTGAAGGGTCACATCTTCAACGTCCTGGGTGAGCCCCTGGATGTCGACGCCTCGGAGATCCAGGCGACCGAGCGCTGGTCGATCCACCGCCCGGCACCGAAGTTCGCCGACCTTGAAGGCGCCACGGAGATGCTGGAGACCGGCATCAAGTCCATCGACCTCCTGACCCCCTACATCAAGGGTGGAAAGATCGGCCTCTTCGGCGGCGCAGGCGTCGGCAAGACGGTTCTGATCCAGGAAATGATCACGCGTGTTGCCCGTAACTTCGGCGGCACCTCGGTGTTCGCCGGCGTTGGCGAGCGCACCCGTGAGGGTAACGACCTGTGGGTCGAAATGGACGAGGCGAACGTTCTGAAGGACACCGCCTTGGTGTTCGGCCAGATGGATGAGCCGCCGGGAACGCGTCTGCGTGTGGCTCTGTCGGCGCTGACGATGGCGGAGTACTTCCGCGACGTGCAGAACCAGGACGTTCTGCTCTTCATCGACAACATCTTCCGCTTCACGCAGGCCGGCTCCGAGGTCTCCACGCTGCTGGGCCGCATGCCGTCTGCCGTGGGCTACCAGCCCAACCTGGCCGACGAGATGGGTCTGCTTCAGGAGCGCATCACGTCCACGAAGGGCCACTCGATCACGTCGATGCAGGCCATCTACGTGCCCGCCGATGACTACACCGACCCGGCCCCGGCCACGACCTTCGCGCACCTCGATGCAACCACGGAGCTCTCCCGTGCGATTGCATCGCGTGGTCTCTACCCGGCCATCGACCCGCTGACCTCGACGTCGCGCATCCTCGACCCGCAGTACGTCGGCCAGACGCACTACGACGTCGCGGTTCGCGTCAAGCAGATCCTGCAGAAGAACAAGGAACTGCAGGACATCATCGCGATCCTCGGCGTCGACGAGCTCTCCGAAGAGGACAAGGTGACGGTTGCACGCGCGCGCCGCATCGAGCAGTTCCTCTCGCAGAACACCTACACCGCCAAGCAGTTCACCGGCGTTGAGGGCTCGACCGTATCCCTGAAGGACACGATCGAGGGCTTCCAGGCCATCTGCGACGGCGAGATGGACCACATCGCCGAGCAGGCGTTCTACAACGTCGGCGGTCTCGACGACGTTGAGCGCCAGTGGGCCGAGATCCAGGAATCGACCAAGTAGTCATGGCCGAACTGGACGTAGAGATCGTCGCAGCGGATCACTTTGTGTGGTCCGGTGCTGCGACCCTGGTCAAAGCACGTACGAGCGATGGCGACATCGGCGTGATGCCGGGTCACACGCCCGTGCTTGCAGTGATGGTGCCTGGCATGCTGGAGATCACGCCCGTCTCGGGCTCCAAGATCCTGGTCGATGCAGAAGGTGGTTTCTTCTCCGTCGACAACAACAGGGTTGTGATCGTGGCAGACAACGCCAAGCTCCAGGACGCCGCCACGGCAGGAAACTGATAGTCCTACCTTGAGCGACGTCGGCATCCTACTCATCGTTGTGGCCATCATGGTGGTCGTGATGATGTGTGGTGCCTTCGGACTTCGCCGGTATCAGCTCCGCAGTGCCCTGGGCACTTTCGACGCCTCCGTCAGCCACGCCTCCGGGCGTTGGCGGGCGGGGGTTTGTCGTTATGCGGACCGTGAACTCGAGTTCATGTCTTTGTTCTCGTTGTCCCCGATTCCGCGTCATCGATACCTGCGTAGTTCGCTGCGGCTCGACGGTTGGCGTGAGCCCCAGGGGCAGGACGCGAAGCGCCTGCCTGCAGGTTGGGTGATCGCTTGTCTACGGCACGAAGGCGATGACATCGAATTGGCGATGAACTACGGTGCATATACCGGGTTGAGTTCGTGGCTCGAGGCCGGGCCTGTGGTGGGAGTTGGTACCTGGCGATAGCCGGGTTCTGTCGCGAGCCCACGACTGAGGGCGAAACGAAACGAGGCGGGTGCCCAGACCTGATGGTCTGGGCACCCGCCTCGTTTCGTCGGTGATGTGGTACTAGAGTGCGGTCACGCCGGTGGCCTGGGGGCCCTTGGCGCCCTGGCCCACTTCGAACTCAACGCGCTGATTCTCTTCCAACGTACGGAAGCCGGACGTCTGGATCTCCGAGTAGTGGACGAAGACGTCGCTCTCCGCTCCATCGGGCGTGATGAAGCCGAAGCCCTTCTCCGCGTTGAACCACTTGACGGTTCCCTGAGCCATTCATTCCTCCTGCTAAGTACTTCTCTTGTCGAACTTTCTACCAAATGGCTGGGGGAGCCGAGGACTAGGGCCCTCCGGGGAGGCCCAGGGTGCTTCGTACCCGCAACCTGCTTTGCGGGTTTGGATATCACCAACACAAAGTTGAGTTCAGCATCACATACTCGAGCGGCCGGATCAATGCTTTCCAGACAACATTGCGTGAATTCGCTACGCCGCCGCGTATACGGGCTGACCTGAGCGAAAGGTAGTGAGCAACTGGAGATCGTCATTCGTGACGAGGATGTCAGCCCGAAATCCGGCATGCAGTGCCCCGACTTCGTCCTCTAAACCAAGAATCGCTGCGGGCACGGTTGTCGCCGCCGTTAGCGCGCGTGGGAGCGAGACTCCGGCATCGACGCATGCCTTGACACAGTCCAACAGGGTTGCGCTTCCGCCGGCAATCCGACCGTCGTCCGTGCGGAGGACGGCGTTGGCGAGTCGTGCCCGCTGCCCGCCCAGCTGGTAGTCGCCGTCGGGCATGGCCGTTGCCGCAGTGGCATCGGTGACGAGCGCGAGCGCTGAGGCAGGCATCGTCGCGAAGAGCATCCGCAGCGTCTGTGGATGCAGATGGTGACCATCGCCGATGATTTCCAGCACCGCGCGTCCGAGCGCCGCGGCCTCAAGGCTCGCACCGACAGGGCCGGGGGCGCGGTGGTGCCACGGCGCCATGCCATTGAAAACGTGGGTGATCGTGGGCGTTTCTGTGTACCCGTCGAAGCCGGCCGATTCCAGTTCTTCGAGAACCAGGGAAAGGGAGGCCACCGTTTGTTCGGCTGTCGCCCCAGTGTGTCCGAGGGATGGGATGACGCCATGTGAGACGAGTTGTTCGACGAGGGCGTCGGCGCCCGGAAGCTCGGGGGCGTAAGTCATGGTCCGCAGCGCACCCTGGCAGGCGGCGACGAGCTCTTCAACGAAGTCTGGATCCGGATCGCGCAGGGCCGCCGACGATTGGGCGCCGTTCTGGACCTTAGAGAGGAAAGGACCTTCGGCGTGGATCCCGGCGACCAGCCCCTCGGCGACGAGCGGTCCAAGCCGTTCCGCTGCGGCCAGCATTTCTTCTTCCGCGGCCGCCATCAGCGAAGCGAGCATCGTCGTCGTGCCTGCCTCGTAGTGGCGGCAGAGTGCCGCTCGGATCTGGTCCGCATCGGCTGTGGAAAAGTCGGCACCGAAGCCGCCATGGCAGTGTAGGTCGATCAGGCCGGGCATGATCAGCGCGTCATCGGCCACCTGGATGAACGGAAATGAGTCGTGATCGTCTCGTTCAGCAAACACTGCTGCTGGACCCGCGAACTCGATCCTGTCCCCGTCGACGGCGACGACGGCACCGGGCAGCTTCTCGCCCTCGGTCAGGAGCGTGCCAGCCAGGGCGAACCGCTGGCGCTGGGCATCATTCTGCGAGGAAAGTGGGACGGAGTTCTCATCATTGCCGGCCATGGCCCCATCCTAGGCGGTCCGGACCTCAACTAGAACAGGCGCGACGCCGAGTCGTCGACGCCGCGCATGGCGTCGTAGTCGAGGACCAGGCATTGAATGCCACGGTCTTCGGCGAGGGTCCTGGCTTGGGGTTTGATCTGCTGCGCGGCGAAGACGCCGCGGACCGGGGCGAGGAGCGGATCGCGGTTCATGAGCTCCAGGTAGCGGGTGAGCTGTTCGACGCCGTCGATGTCGCCGCGGCGCTTGAGCTCGACCGCGACGGTGGCCCCCGCGGCATCTCGGGCGAGGATATCGACAGGACCGATGGCGGTCATGTATTCGCGGCGAACCAGTGTGAACCCGGTGCCAAGCGTTTCAATCTGCTCAGCGAGGAGGCGTTGGAGGTCTGCTTCGACGCCGTCCTTGATCAACCCGGGATCGAGGCCGAGTTCGTGATTGGTATCGTGCAAAGTCTCGTAGATTCGGACGATCAGCCGGTCATCGCTCTTCTGATGGGCGACGTGCCAGACGGACGTGACGCCGGCCTCGCGGTCGGCCTCATCCGGTGTGGTGTCCCGCATGACGGCTGGTGGAGACATCCAGTTCAGCGGCTTGTAGGAGCCGCCGTCGGAATGAACAAGAACCGAACCGTCGGCTTTGACCATGAGGAGGCGGGTGGCGAGCGGAAGGTGCGCACGGAGGCGACCTTCGTAGTCCACAGAGCAACGAGCAATAACTAAACGCACAAGAGTCCACTCTAGCGACTCGAATGGGCGGCGGTTTAACGCAGATCGCCGCTGACGGCAGAATGGAGTCATGCCACGTTCCAACCGACCACGTCGAGCCTCCGCCGGGAAGCGCCCCAATAAGTGGACGCAGGCAGCTGAGGGCCCTCGTGTCGAGGGGACGGGCCTGGCTGCCCCTTCGCGCGAAGCTGCCCGCGACGGGCAGTGGCACGTACGGCGTATTTCCGGCTCCCGCGCGGAGAAGCACTACGTCTGCCCGGGCTGCCATCTTGAGATTCCGCCGGGCGTGGAGCACATCGTCGCGTGGCGCGCGGACGACTGGATGGGTGACGAGGTCTCGGCCGCCGCGCGCAGACACTGGCATTCTCACTGCTGGAGGACGAGAATCGGCAAGTAGAGGCGACGACGCGAAAGGGGAACACGACATGCGACGAAGATCACCGTCGACAGTTTTCTCAGTTCGGGAACCCCGAAGAGTAATCAATTCGTTATCATTGAGGGTGTCGCCGAGGGTGAAGTCTGCCGTCGGGCCGATGCCGATTTTTGTTCCCATCCGATAGGTGAGTAAGTACGTGCGAATCTTGACAGCCATCGTGGCGATAGTCCTCGGTGCCGCAGCGCTCGTCGCCGGCATTGGCCAGAAGACCTTCTGGGCGCCGTCCGAGACGGTGACCGCGGCGATACCAGGCTCCGTTGAGGCGGCCCCGCTGACCGTCATCGAATCCGGCGTCAATGACGTCAACGAGGACCCGATCGAGATCACGATTAAGGGTGACGGCGAGTTTCTACTTGCCCTCGGTCGTAGTTCCGATGTTGACGCTTGGGTTGGCGACGCCTCCGTCAATCGCGTGACCGAGGTGGACACCGAGGAGCGGGTTCTCAAGACGGTTCACGAGGGCAGCGAAGACGAGGTGCCCAACCCCAAGCACTCTGATCTGTGGGTCGCCAAGGACACCGTCGACGGCGAGACCGTATACACCTGGACTGAGCCGGCAGAGGGTGAGTGGTCGTTGCTCGTTGCCGCGGACGGTTCGGATCCGGCACCGACGGATATCAGCGTTGAGTGGCCCAACAACGCCACCACGCCATTCGCTCTGGGACTGATCATCGTCGGCGCCCTCCTTGTACTCTTCGGTCTGCTCCGCCTGGTGTGGCCGTCGAAGAAGACGGGCAACGGTGCACGAGCGACCAACGACGACACCCGCGAGGTCCCGCAGGTCAAGGGTCCTAAGGGGGGCGTTGCTAAACGTCTCACCGCCGTTGGTGCCATGGCCGTGCTGACGCTCTCCGGTGTGACAGCCGCCCATGCCACGGAGGAATCTGAACCGAGCGATGCTTCGGCGAGCGCTGACGCCCCGGAGGGAACCGACGGGGAAGGCGGGGAGAGTGAAGCACATCCGGTCCTGCTCGAAATGCAGCTGGAACGCATCCTCTCAGGTGTCTCTCGCGCAATCGAGGCCGGTGATGAGGACCTCGATGCGAGCCTCTTGGAAGGGCGCTTGGGCGGGGACGCACTTTCGGATCGCCGTTCCAACTACAAGCAGATCTCGGATGAAGTCGACGGTGTGAAGCCGCTGGAGCCGGTGGTAGCGGGACCGGTCCGTACCTCAGCCGTAACGACGACGACCGACTGGCCGCGCACGGTCCTGGCAGTGACGGGGGAGGAGTCCCCGCGTATTCTCACGCTGACGCAGAAGGATCCTAGGTCAAACTACAAGCTCACGCAGAACGTCGAGATGCTCGCGGGCACGTCGTTCCCTGGCATCGTCATCGGCGATACGAGCATTCGCACGCTCGATCTCTCGGACGGGTCCGGGCTGCAGACGGATCCAGAGGATGCGACCGTGCAACTGCGTCGATTCCTCAACAATCCCGAGGTAGAGCAGAAGGACATGTTCGCGGAAAGCCCGTACATCGAGGCGCTTCAAAAGGCTCAGAACCAGGCCAAGAAGAACGCCGAAGATGAGGCATCGGTGGAGTACAAGCGGTTCATCGACGAGGACAGCATTCATGCAGTCAGCACGCCGGACGGCGGGGCGCTCGTGACCGTTTCGATGGAATCTGTCATGATCACCGAGCCACTCGACGGAGGCACGGTCTCTTGGGAGGACAAGAAGCATCAAGACCTCGCCGGCACCGATGAGACGACCGGCACGGCGAAGTTCTCCTATGCCGAGTCCTTCGCTCTCTACGTCCCGGCCTCGGGATCTGACGATAAGATTCAGGTGATCGCAGCCGACAGCGAGCTGCAGAAGATCGACATCGACGAGTAAGGAAACCCTTTCCAGCGTATGAGCACCGAGAACGAGCCGAGGCCGGCCTCCACGCGAGGGGCCATCGACCTGTCCGCATTGTCAACGCCAGAAGCCGCCCAGAGCCTAGGGGAGGGCGGTGCGACCTGGACCAAACGCATCACCCAAGCCGATTTCCAGGCAGCGGTGGAACTATCCGCGACCGCACCGATTCTGGTGTCGTTGGGGGCCGCGTCGGCTGCCCCGTCAGTCGAGCTGGACGCACTCGTTGGTCGGGTTGTGGACTCGTATGGTGGGCGCCTCGGGCTCGTTCTGGTGGACGCCCAACAGGAAGCGGCTGTCGCGCAAGCGTTCCGCGTACAGCAGATTCCTGCCGTGGTCGCGCTGGTCAAGGGTCAGCCGGTTCCGCTGTTCCAGGGTGCTGCTGCAGAAGAACAGATCCGCTCGCTTCTTGATGAGCTCCTCCAGTTGGCTGCGCAACACGACGTGACGGGAACACTGTTGCCCTTCGGTGGCCAGGTCGAGGAACCTGAGTTGCCGCCCCTGCACCAGGAAGCGCTAGACGCGATCACGGCCGGTGACTACGCCGCCGCGGCAGCTGCCTATCGGAAGGCGTTGGCTGAGAAGCCCAACGATCACGACGCCGAGGCTGGTCTGGCCAACGTGGAGCTGTTGGGGCGCGTCCAGAACAAAGAGTTGAGCGAGATCCGGAGCGCGGCTGCGGCCGCGCCGGATGATCTTCAGGCCCAGCTGGATGTTGCCGACGTCGACGTTGCTGGAGGGCACGTTGATGATGCCTTCAACCGACTGATTGCTTTTATCGGCCGGAATGCCGGCGACGAGCGGGAAGCAGCGCGTGCGCGACTCGTGGATCTCTTCAAGATTATCGGCGCGCAGGACGAACGTGTCGTCTCGGCGCGGCAGAAGCTGGCTCGGGTCTTGTTCTAGAGGCCGGCCGTGATGCTTTGCGTGTAGCGGCCGTTTCGTACGCTTCGGCGTATGGGGCGGCCGCTTTCGCATGTCTAGCTTCGGATGTCAGAGTCGCGTGTCCGCTGGATCAGCCTTCGGGATGACGTCCGTTAACGGCCCTAGTTGCTACATTGGCCGCATGAGTAATCTTCAGGGCGAATCTGCGGGCGTTCCGGCACCGGCCATCGTCGTTCGTGGGCTGGGCAAGCGCTACGGTGACAAGGTTGCAGTCAACGGCATCGATTTGGAGGTACCCGCTGGATCGTTCTATGGCTTGGTGGGCCCGAACGGTGCCGGCAAGACGACCACGCTGTCCATGGCAACCGGCCTCCTCCGGCCTGACGGCGGCTCCGTCTGGGTGCACGGTGTTGACGTGTGGCGCGAGCCGCTGAAGGCGAAGTCGATGCTGGGCGTGCTTGCCGACGGCGTCCGGCTCTTTGATCGGCTGACCGGTCGGCAGCTCGTGACCTATTCGGGACGCCTGCGCGGCATGGATGCCGCTACGGTTGCCGAGCGCACCGAGGATCTGCTGCGCGTGTTGGACCTCGAGGACGCCGGCTCCAAACTCGTCGTCGACTACTCCGCGGGTATGACCAAGAAGATCGCGCTGGCGACGGCGCTGATTCACTCGCCGAAGGTGCTCGTCCTAGACGAGCCCTTCGAAGCGGTGGACCCCGTCTCCGCGGCCAATATCCGCTCGATTCTGGCGGACTACGTGGGCCGTGGTGGCACGGTGATCGTCTCCAGTCACGTCATGGATCTCGTGCAGCGTATGTGCACGCACGTCGCCGTCATCGCGGACGGGAATGTCCTGGCCGCGGGAACGGTCGACGAGGTCCGTGGCGAGGACAGCCTCGAGGACCGTTTCGTCAATCTTGTCGGCGGCCGCGCCGAGGCCGGGGGACTGCAGTGGTTGCAGAGCTGATCCGCCTCAAGGCGCGCCTGCTGGCCAACGGCTTCCGGCGCAGCCCGTGGCAGCTGGTGGGTGTGTTGATCGGCGCTGCCTACGCTCTCTTCATCGCGGTCATGCTGGTCGTGGGCATGGTTGGGCTCGGCTCCCAGGATCCCGGCCTGATCCGGACGGTCCTCGTCTGCTCGGTCTCCGTTGTCGTGCTCGCCTGGGCCGTAGTCCCGGTCCTGCTCTCGGGTGCGGACGCCACGCTTGACCCAGCGAAATTTGCGACCTTTCCCGTGCCGCGGCGCGAGTTGACGACGGGCCTGCTGCTCAGCGGGTTCGTCGGCACGCCGGGTGCCGTGACCCTCGTCCTCTTCGTCGCGATATCTCTGTCCTGGCGGCAGTCCCCCGCCGCAGCGGTTGCCGCGATCGTCGCGGGCGTGTTGGGGGCGCTTTTCTGCCTCGCCCTCGCGAGGTTGACGACGACGGCGGCGCTCGCGCTGACCTCGAAGCGTCGGTTCCGCGAGATCGCAACGATCTTGATCTTCATCCCACTGGTCGCCCTCGGACCGATTCTGGGCGGGCTGCAGGCGGGCGTGACCGCGATTCTCGACCTCCTGCCAGCCGTGGCCGATGTCCTCGCGTGGTCTCCGCTTGGCGTCTTCGCTGCGCTGCCCGCCGATCTGCTCGCGGGGCAGTGGGGGACATTCGCGCTGCGGCTGCTGGTCGCCGTTGCGTCGTTGTGCCTTGTCGTGTGGGCGTGGTCCGCGATGCTGATGCGTTCCCTGCAGAACCCGGTCCAGTCCTCTGGTGGTTCCAAGGGGTCCGAGGGCTTGGGACTGCTGCGTCTTTTCCCTGCCACGCCGTGGGGCGCCATCGCCGGCCGGTGCCTAACCTACTGGTTCAAGGACCCCCGGTACGCGGCCGGGATCGTGATCGTCCCGCTGCTCCCATTCATTTTCTGGTACGCCTCGAGCCAGTCCCCGACCCCCTACCTCGTCTACGCGGCGGCACCACTGATGGCCGTGATGATGGGCTTCTCCATCTCCGCCGACGTGTCCTACGACTCGACGGCCTTCTCCCTGCACGTGACGACGGCGGTTCGCGGGGTGCACGATCGCGTCGGGCGCGCGCTGGCGTGCGGCGCGCTCGCACTCCCGCTCGTCCTGGCCGCCGCGATCATCCCGCCGGTGGCGATCGGCCGGCCCACCGATGTGGTCGCGCTCGTCGGGCTGACGTTGGGCGGGCTGCTCTCCGCGCTGGGCGTGGCGTCGGTCGCATCGGCGCGCTGGACGTACGCCGTCGTGCAGCCCGGGGACAACCCGTTTAAGTCTCCGCCCGGGGCCGGAGCGCGCGCTGCGATCACGCAACTCGTGACGGTATTCGTGGCGATCCTGCTCATGGCACCGGAGATTGCACTAGTCATCACCTACTTCGTCACGGAGCGGATGCTCTACGCGTGGCTTGCGCTCGGCGTCGGCCTGGTGATCGGGGCCGTGCTGCTGACGGTCGGTATTCGTGTGGGCGGGCGCTGGTTCGACAACCGGATGCCCGAACTCATGGAAGCGGTGACGCTGAATAAGTAAGTCGCGGTTGCTAGACTGGACTGCATGAGCTTGCCTTCCAACTCCGTCGAAAACGATCCCCGCCACGACCAAGGCGGCGGCACTGCCACGATCGAGCGCGAGGAGACGCGACAGCTCATCGAGCCCGGGGACTCAGAGCGCTTCGCGCACTACGTGCGCAAGGAGAAGATCATGGAGTCCGCGATCACGGGCGAGCCCGTGATCGCTCTTTGCGGCAAGGTCTGGACCCCCGGCCGTGACCCGCAGAAGTTCCCCGTCTGCCCCGACTGCAAGAAGATCTACGAGGGTTTCAATCCCGGCGACGACTCCTAAACGTCCCCCCGGCCCGCCGAGGCGGTGGTTCGGCCGCGATACCGCGCCCGCGCCGCTGAAAAAGAGCGGACCGCACGGCGCCGGCCGCGATCACGCCGCCGCCGTACCATCGCAGCAATTTGCAGTCTGACCAGGGGATGAAACGTGACTGATGCCCTCTTTTCCGTGGGCGAAACCATGCCGCCCGCCTACCCGGACCGGGCGGCGCGGGGCACGGCGCCGAAACTGCGCCAGTGGCAGCAGGAGGCGCTCGAGCTCTACTTTTCGCGGGGCCCGCAGGACTTCCTGGCGGTCGCCACGCCCGGCGCCGGTAAGACGACGTTCGCGCTGCGCGTAGCGCGGATGCTGGTGGACGCCGGCATCGTCAACCGCATCACCGTGGTGGCCCCGACTGACCACCTGAAGCGGCAATGGGCCGATGCGGCCGGCCGGATCGGGATCTCACTCGACCCCAACTTCAAGAACTCAGACGGCCGGCACGGCGCGGGGTACATCGGCGTCGCCGTCACCTACGCGCAGGTCGCGTCGAAACCGCTGCTGCACCGCGCAAAGACCGAGGCGGCCCGGACCCTCGTCATTCTCGACGAGATCCACCACGGCGGCGACGACCTGAGCTGGGGTGACGGAATTCGAGAGGCCTTCGAGCCCGCAACGCGCCGCCTGGCGCTGACGGGTACGCCGTTCCGTTCGGACACCTCGGCGATTCCCTTCGTGCAGTACGAGGAAGACGCCGAGGGCATCCGCCGCTCGAAGGCCGACTACACCTACGGCTACGGCGAGGCGCTCAAGGACAACGTCGTGCGCCCCGTGGTCTTCATGGCGTACTCGGGCCAGATGCGCTGGCGCACCAGCGCGGGCGAGGAGATGGAGGCGAACCTCGGCGAGGGGTTCACGAAGGACATCACCGCGCACGCGTGGCGGACCGCGCTAAATCCAGAGGGGGAGTGGATCCCCGCCGTGCTCGCGGCCGCCGACCGCCGGTTGACCGAGGTCCGGCGGACCATTCCGGACGCCGGCGGCCTCGTCATCGCTACCGACCACGAGAGCGCCCGCGCCTACGCGGCGCAGCTGGAGAAGATCACCGGCGAGAAGGCCGTCGTGATCCTTTCCGACGATCCCAAGGCGTCGAGTAGGATCGAGGAATTCTCCGAGGACGGCTCCCGCTGGATGGTCGCGGTGCGCATGGTCTCCGAAGGCGTCGATGTCCCGCGCTTGGCCGTCGGAGTGTACGCGACGAGCACCTCCACCCCGCTCTTCTTCGCGCAGGCCGTCGGCCGTTTCGTGCGCTCCCGCAAGCGCGGCGAGGTCGCCAGCGTCTTCCTGCCCTCGGTTCCGCTGCTGATGGCGCTCGCCAACGAGATGGAGATCGAGCGTGACCACGCCCTCGACCGGCCGGAGAAGCACGTCGACGACCCGGACTTCATCCCGGAGGAAGGCCTCCTCGACGAGGCCAACCGCGAGGAGAAAGCCTCCAACGAACTCAATAAGCAGAAGTTCGAGGCGCTCGATTCCAACGCATCGTTCGACCGCGTGCTCTTCGACGGCGGCGAGTTCGGGATGGGCGGCCAGATCGGCTCCGAGGAGGAGCAGGACTTCCTCGGCATCCCGGGCCTGCTCGACGCCGACCAGGTCGGCGCGCTGCTGCGCCAGCGGCAGCAGGAGCAGGTCACCCGCCGCCGCGATCGGGGTGTGCCGGCGAGCGAGCACGTCGTCGACCACCGCCAGCTGATGGATCTGCGCCAGGAGCTGGCCAAGAACGTCTCCGCGTGGGCGGCGCGCACCGGCACGGCCCACGGGTCGATCCACAACAAGCTGCGCGAAGTCTGCGGCGGCCCGCCGGTCGCGCAGGCCAGTGCCGAGCAGTTGCAGACCCGCATCAAGCGCCTGCAGGGCTGGTTCGTCGGCCGGAAGTAGGCCCTAGCCGGCGTGGATCTCGACGCCCGCCGAGCGCAGCTCGCTGAGCACGTCGCCGACGTTCTCCGGGTGCACCGCCGCCGTCAGGTGGGGGACGACGGCGGTGCGCAGTCCCGCGCGGATGGCGTCCAGTGCTGTGGCGCGCACGCAGTAGTCGGTCGCGATGCCGACGATCCGCACCTCGGTCACGCCGCGCTCGGCGAGCCACTCGGATAGGTGCGGCATCGCGCCCTCGCCGGCGGCGCCGGCCGCGCCGCCGTCGTCCTGCCCGTTGCCGGGCGCGAGCCGGCCCTCGAATCCCGAATAGGCCGCGGTGTATTCGCCTTTGCGGAAGATCGCGGCGAGGCGGTCGCGGATCGGGTCGAGGCCCTCGTGCAGGGCGGAGCCGGGCTCGCCGGCCACGCAGTGCACGGGCCACGAGTTCACGAAGTCAGGGGAGTCGGAGAAGTGGTCTCCCGGCTCGATATGCCAGTCCTGGGTCGCCACGACGTAGTCGTACTCGCCTGCGGCGACGTGCTCGGAGATGCCGGCGGCGGCCTGGATGCCGCCGTCGACGCCGAGGGCGCCGCCCTCGCAGAAGTCGTTCTGTACATCGACGATGATGAGTGCGTCGGCCACGGGTGTTCCTCTCGACGTTGGTCTGTCGTCAGCCTAATGCGGACGAGCCCCGAATGGGGGATTCAATCGGTGACGAATTCGGTCGGGATGACCGGTTCTCCCCGCTGCATCTTGCGCGCGATGCCGGGCAGCTCGCCGATGCTGGCCGTGTGCCGCGCGGTAGCCTTCCGAACGCCGTCGGCCCCCGTATAGGAGGCGTCGACGCGGCCGGCCTCGACGAGTCGGACCATGAGGTCGCGATCGTTCTCGTCCGCTGACGGGCGCCGGCCGATGCCGACGAGCTCGGCCGTCGCGCGCCCGCGGCGGTCCAGTTGGCGCACGGCCTGCTTGCGACCGCCCACGCTGGCCTTATTCTTCGCCGCCTTGGCGACGTCAACGTACTCCCCGTCGTCGTTCTGTCGGCTCACGAGCTTGTAGACCATCGACGCCGTGGGTGCGCCCGAGCCGGTCACGAGTGAGGTGCCGACGCCGTACGCGTCGACGGGCGCGGACTGCAGCGACGCGATCGCGTGTTCGTCCAGATCGCTTGTGACCATGATCCGCGTGTTGTAGTTGCCCAACTCGTCGAGCAGGCCGCGGACCCAGCGGGCCTGGTCGACGAGGTCGCCCGAGTCGAGGCGGACGGCGCCCAGCTCCGGGCCGGCCACCTCGACGGCGGTGCGTACGCCTTCCTCGACGTCGTAGGTGTCCACAAGCAGCGTGGTCCCGCGACCTAGCGACGCGACCTGGGCCTCGAAAGCGGCCCGCTCGGAGTCGTGCAGGAGCGTGAACGAGTGCGCGGCTGTGCCGACGGTCTTGAGCCCGTAGCGGAATCCTGCCTCGAGGTTGGAGGTGGCCTCGAAGCCGGCAATGACGGCGGCCCGGGCCGCGGCGACGGCGGACTCCTCCTGGGTGCGGCGCGAGCCCATCTCGACACACGGGCGGCCGTGGGCCGCAGCGACCATGCGAGAGGCTGCAGAGGCGATCGCGGAGTCGTGGTTGAGCACGGAGAGGACGAATGTCTCGAGCACGCAGGCCTCGGCGAACGTGGACTCGACGACGAGGATGGGGGAGTTGGGGAAGTAGAGCTCGCCCTCGGGGTAGCCGTAGATGTCGCCCGTGAACTCGAAGTCACGCAGATAGTCGATCGTCTCGTCATTGACGATGCACTGATCGGAGAGGTAGTCGAGCTGGTCGGTCTCGAACCGAAAATTCGCCAGGCCCTCGAGCACCCGGCCCGTTCCGGCCACGACGCCGTAGCGGCGACCCTCGGGCAGCCGGCGTGCGAAGGCCTCGAAAACCGATCTACGGTGGGCCGCGCCCGAGCGCAGCGACGCTTGGAGCATGGTCAGCTCGTACTGGTCCGTGAAAAGCGCTGTCGGCTGCTGCGGCATGGGCATGGAAAGCTCCTGTGGTTCGGCACTCGTCGGGCGGTCGAGGCGCGCCCGGGAATCCACTCTACTCATCGCCGGCGCAAGGGCGCGCGCCGGCCGCACCGCCGGGGTGAAGGACGCCGAGAGAAGAACTAGACTGGAATAATGCCCATGATGAGTCCCGAGACCGTCGATCGCACTGAAGCTGAGGCCGAGACCGCCGAGGCGACGGAGCTCGACGTCCCTTACGTCCTGATCGTCTGGAACGACCCCGTCAACCTGATGAGTTACGTCAGCTACGTCTTCCGCAGCTACTTCGGGTATCCGAAGGGCAAAGCCGACGAGCTGATGATGCAGGTGCACAACGCGGGCAAGGCCGTTGTAGCCACGGGCTCGCGCGAAAAGATTGAGGCGGACGTGTCGGCGATGCACGGGTTCGGCCTCTGGGCGACGCTCCAGCGGGCGGACAACGTCTGATGGCGCGCGCATTCAGGAACTCCCCGCGGGGGATCGTCGGCCAGCTCGAGCGCACCGAGCGGGATTTGCTGCGCAACCTCTTCGACGACGTCGTCATCATGCTCGAGCCCGACGACGCCGACGCGCCGCTCGAGGACGCGCCCGGGAAACGGCTAAGCCCCGAGGAGCCTTCGGCCCCCGCGCAGGATGCCGCACTCCAGGCCACCGACGGCGAATCGGAGCAGGCGCCGGAGCCCGCGCGCGACCCGCTCTGGGCGCTGACGGGCCTGTCACCCGAGGACTTCGGCGATGGTGAGACTCCCGCGCTGGAGCCGCCGTCGGACCCGGCCGTGCTGCGCCTGTTGCCGGACGCCGTGCGCGACGACCCGGAGGCGTCGGCCGCGTTCCGCGCGATGACGGAGCGCGGGCTGCGGCAGTCGAAGGTCGCGGCGCTGCGCGCGGCGACGATGGTGCTGGAGTCCGCGCACATCGTGCTCGACGAGGCGGCCGCCCAGCGGTTCGCGGCCGCCCTCAACGACGTCCGGCTGGTCCTCGCCGAACGCCTCGACATCCGGACGGACGCCGACTCGGAGCGCGTGCACGGCGTCGACGACTGGGCCGACGCCGAGTCGATCGACGACTACCTCGCCCTGGTGTACAACTTCGTCAGCTGGGTGCAGGAGAGCCTGATGCAGGCCCTGCTCGAGACCCTCGATTAGGCGCGGGGCAATGCCCATCATCACGCCGCCGTCGGATATTCTGATTCATCATGGCAGTTGAATCATTCGCCGAACGGCCCGTCTCCACCGTCGAACGGGAGCTGCGCGCGTCGGCACCCATCGGGATCTTCGATTCGGGCGTGGGCGGGCTGACCGTCTCGCGGGCCGTCATCGATCAGCTGCCCGGGGAGTCCACCCTCTACGTCGGCGACACGGCGCGCAGCCCTTACGGGCCGCTGCCCATCGCCGAGGTCCGGGCCAACGCGCTCGGGATCATGGACGAGCTCGTCGACTCCGGCGTGAAGCTGCTCGTCATCGCGTGCAACTCCGCCTCCGCGGCCGTCCTCCGCGACGCGCGTGAACGTTACACCGCCCGCTACGGCATCCCCGTGGTCGAGGTCATCCAGCCGGCCGTGCGCCGCGCCGTCGCCGCGACCCGCAACGGGCGCATCGGCGTCATCGGCACCGCCGCGACCGTCGGCTCGCGGGCCTACGAGGACGCCTTCGCGGCCGCACCGCAGCTGGAGATCACCTCGGCCGCGTGCCCGCGCTTCGTCGAATTCGTCGAGCGCGGGATTACGACGGGAGACGAACTGCTCGCGACGGCGGAGGAATACCTGGCCCCGCTCAAGGCGGCCGACGTCGACACCCTTGTGCTCGGCTGCACGCATTACCCGCTGCTCACGGGCGTGCTCTCCTACGTCATGGGGGACCGGGTCACGCTCGTCTCCTCGGCTGAGGAGACCGCCAAAGACGTCTACTCAGCCCTGGTGCGCTCGGGTCTCTCCCGCGTCGAAGCGGCAGCGCCGAGTCATCATTTCATCGCGACCGGCGACGCGGGTACGTTTGAGGCGTTGGCGCGACGGTTCCTCGGGCCCGAGGTCCTCGGCGTCGAGCACGTGGAGCATGTCGCGGCGAGGTACCCGACGGGGTCGATAGCCAAGGTGACTCCTGAAATGATCGAACGGGCGTCGGTAGGAAGAGGATCATGAAACTGACCATCATCGGCTGCACGGGGTCCTTCCCCGGGCCCGGATCGCCCGCGTCCTGTTATCTCGTGAGCGCCTTCGACGGCGAACGTGACTGGCAGATCCTGCTCGACCTCGGTTCCGGCGCCGTCGGAGTGCTGCAGCGCTACACGGACTTGCGCGACCTCGACGGCGTGCTCATCACGCACCTGCACCCCGACCACTTCATGGACCTGTGCGGCATGCACGTCGCGATCCGCTGGGACCCGAAGAAGTGGGGCCGCGACCGGATGCTCGTCTGGGGTCCCGAGGCCACCGAGAACCGGATCGGCACCGCGTACGGTCTGGCGCCGGAAGATCCCGAGGGCATGCACAAGGACTTCGACTTCCAGTCGTGGAAGGCGCTCGAGCCGATCGAGATCGGCCCGTTCCGGATCACGCCCTACCCGGTGCGCCACCCGATCGAGGAGGCATACGCCCTGCGGGTGGAGGCCACTGAGCCCGTCGCTGACGGGTCGATGATGACGTCGGTGCTCACGTACTCCGGGGACACCGACTCGTGCGAAGGGCTCATCGAGGCCGCTCGCGGCGCCGACATCTTCCTCTGCGAGGCCGCCTTCGAGGAGGGCCGCGACGACCACATCGAGGGGGTTCACCTCACGGGCAAGCGGGCCGGCGAAGTAGCCACTGCGGCCGGGGTACACCGTCTGCTCCTCACGCACATCCCGGTGTGGACGGATATCAACACCGTGGTCAACGAGGCCAGCGAGGTGTACGACGGCGGCATCGCGGTCGCGGTCTCGGGCGTCACCTACGGCGTCTGGTCCGGCAACCGCCTCGGCGACCCGAAGGCCATGCCGACGGCCCCGGTCGCGCTGATCCGCGCGGACCCCAAGCAGCGCACGTGGCCGGGCCGGCCGGGCCGCTGATCCTTTCCGCGGGCACGTGCACCTAGACTGGTGGGTATGATTTCCTCCCCGCAGACCACCACCGGTTCCAGCGCGCCCACCGCCGTCGTCCGAGAGGACGGCCGGGCGTGCGATCAGCTCCGTCCGATCACCATCACGCGCGCCTGGTCGGCGCAGGCCGAGGGCTCGGCCCTCATCGAATTCGGCAACACACGGGTGCTCTGCACGGCGTCGCTGACCGAGGGGGTGCCGCGCTGGCTCAAAGGCGAGGGCAAGGGCTGGGTCACCGCCGAGTACGCGATGCTGCCGCGCGCAACCAACACGCGCAGCTCGCGCGAGTCCGTGAAGGGCAAGATCGGCGGCCGAACGCACGAGATCTCCCGCCTGATCGGGCGCTCGCTGCGCTCGATCATCGACACCAAAGCCCTCGGCGAGAACACGATCGTGCTGGACTGCGATGTGCTCCAGGCCGACGGCGGCACCCGCACCGCGGCGATCACGGGCGCCTTCGTCGCGCTGGCCGAAGCGATTAAGTGGGCGCGTGAGCAGGGCCTGATCAAGAAGAACGCCCAGGTGCTCACGGACACCGTCTCCGCCGTGTCGGTCGGCATCATCGACGGCACCCCGATGCTCGATCTGCCCTACGTGGAGGACGTGCGCGCCGAGACGGACATGAACGTCGTCGTCACCGGATCCGGGGACTTCGTCGAGGTCCAGGGCACCGCCGAGGGTGCGCCGTTTAAGCGGGAGGAGCTCGACGCGCTGTTGGACCTGGCACTGCTGGGCACCGCGGAGCTGACCCGCATTCAGCGCGAGGTGCTCGAGGCCGGCGCGTGAGCGGGCCCCGGCTGGTCCTCGCGACCCACAACCAGGGCAAGGTTCGGGAGCTGCGTGAGCTGTTGCGCGGCCAGGTCGAGGGTCTCGATGTCGACACGCAGGTCGTCGACGCCGCGGCCGTAGGGGCACCGGACGTCGTCGAGGACGGCGTGACGTTCGAGGAGAACTCGCTGCTGAAGGCCAGCGCCGTGGCCGAAGCTACGGGCCTGCTGGCGATCGCCGATGATTCCGGCCTGTCGGTCGACGTCATGGGCGGGGCGCCGGGCATCTTCTCGGCGCGCTGGTCCGGACGCCACGGCGACGACGTCGCCAACCTCGAACTCCTGCTGGCACAGGTCGCCGACATCGGCGACGGGCACCGGGGAGCGGCATTCGTGTGCGCGGCAGCCCTAGCGGACCCCGCCGGGGCGACCGCGGTCCGCGTCGGGCGTCTTGAGGGCACCCTGCTGCGCGAGCCGCGCGGTACCGGCGGGTTCGGCTACGACCCGATCCTGCAGCCGGCCGGGCAGACGCGCAGCTGCGCAGAGCTCGAGCCGGCGGAGAAGAACGCCATCAGCCACCGGGGCCAGGCATTCCGCGCCCTGCTGCCAGACATCGTGGCAGCCCTGAACCGCGTCTGAGATACGACGGCGTCGCCTGCGGGCGCGCCAGATGAGCAAGGTCTATGAGTTACGACTTCACCGCCATTGACTTCGAAACGGCCAACGGCTTCCGCGGATCGCCGTGCAGCGTCGGGGTGATCAAGGTGCGTTCCGGCGAGATCGTCGACGAGCGGCTCTGGATGATGCGCCCGCCCGAGGGCTTTGATCACTTCGATCCGCGCAACGTCCAGATCCACGGCGTCACGCCCGAGATGGTCGCCGCGGCGCCCCGGTTCGGGGAGATCTTCGCGGAGATGAACGCGATGATCGGCGGGGACCTCGTGGTCGCCCACAACGCGGCGTTCGACCTGGGCGTGATCCGCTCGGCTCTCGAGGTCTCGGGGCTGGACGCGCCCGGGTACCGGCACGCCTGCACCGTGATCCTCTCGCGCCGCAGCTACAACCTGGCCTCCTACTCGCTGCCGTTCGTCGCCGAGGCGGCCGGCACGCCGCTGCGGAACCATCACGACGCACTCGAGGACGCGCGCGCCTGCGCCGGAGTCATGATCGACATCGGTCGGATCCACGGCGTGCAACGGCCAGAGGAGCTGGAGGTGCAGCTCGGTGCCGGCTTCAGCGCGGCGGCACCGTACCGCATCGGGGACCCGCTCTCCCGTGCGACCCAGGACGCTCAGAATTGGAAGGCCAGCGGCGCGATGGTGCCCAAGCAGCCCGAGTGGGCCGTCTGGCCGCAGGAGGGCAGTAACCCGGCGCCGAACCCCGACGCCGACCCGTCGCACCCGCTCTTCGGCGAGAACGTCGTCTTCACCGGCAACCTCGGCATCAGCCGGCAGGACGCGAAGAACCGGGCAGCCGACGCGGGCGCGTCCACCGCGAGCCGCGTGACCCGCAAGACCACGGTGCTCGTCGTCGGTGACGGTTTCGTCGCGAGCGACCTCACCTCCGGCCGGCTGACGTCCAAGGCCCGCGACGTGCTCAAGAAGCGCGAGAACGGCCAGCGAATTGAGGTCGTCGCCGAGGGCGAATTCCTGCAGATGGTCGGCGGCGCCTGGCCCGCCACCGTCTGACGACTGGGGCAGGCGCCTAGGCGGCGAACACGAGGCGGCGCCAGCGCTGCGCGGCCGCGAGCACGACGGCGGCGCCCGGCCGCTGCTCCCAGCCGTCCCCGAGCGCTGCGGTGCCTCGCGCGGCCCCGCACAGCGCGGCCGCCAGCATCCGTACGGCCCCAGCGGTGTGCGTGCTGGCCGCGTCCGCGGCCGCGGAGTGCCGCGCAGCCGCCGACGCGGCCGTGCGGAGCTGGGCGCCGATCTCGTCCTCGGGGGTCTGCTCGCCGAGCTCGTGCAGCGCCTCCAGCGGGTCGGCCGCTGCTAGCAGCTCGAACACGGCCGGGCCGAGGGCGGCCGCCGCGTCGAACGTGCTCCGCGGGGCCACGAGCGCCGCGGCGTCGACCGCGAGCTTGCGCCGGGTACCCGGCGTGACGTGCGGGAGCAGGCCCGGCACGGTGGCGCACAGCAACGCCCAGCCGGCGGCACCGTCGTCCTGCTGGGGGCGCTGCGGCGTGCCCATGTCCGGACGCGAGACCACGGCCAGGAGGGCGGGGTCTGCGCCGCCGCCCGCCGGGGCCACGGGGGCGAGCTCGTCGTCGATCATCCGGGTGAGCGGCTCGGGGGCACCGGGCGGGAAGGCCCCGGTCACGGTGCGGTGCCAGCGCAGTGCGGCGAGCCACATGCAGGCGGCCTCGTCGCTGCCGACGCCGTCGTTGGCCCACTCGACCGCCTCGAGCAGCCCGTCGGCGAGGTAAAGCGGGAGCAGGGCGTGCGGGTCCAGACCGTCCGCGGGTCCGACGACTGCGGGCGCGGCCAGCAGCGCCGTCGCGCGGTCCATGAACTGGTCGGGATCGAGGTTGGGGGAAGCAGAGGAAGTCACCGCACCATTCTACGTACGGGCACCGGGCGGGGGGACGCCCTGCCCCATTCCGCGGGCGGCGCGACATAGGCTGAAACCATGAAGATCCTGCACACCTCGGACTGGCACCTGGGCCGCTCGTTCCACGGCACGGGGATGGAAGCGGCCCAGCGCCGCTTCATCGACGAACTCGTCACCTGCGTGCGGGACGAGGCAGTCGACGTGGTCCTCATCTCCGGCGACGTCTACGACCGGGCGATGCCTGGCGTCGACGTGGTCTCGCTGTTCGACGACGCCCTCGTCCGGATGCGTGCGGCCGGGGCACAAGTGGTGGTCACGAGCGGCAACCACGACTCCGCAATCCGGCTCGGCTTCGGCGCGCGGCTGCTGTCGGCCGGGGGCGTGTTCGTCCGGACCGAGGTCGCCACGGCGGCGGAACCGGTGGTGTTCGACGCTGACGACCACGAGGTCGCGGTGTACCCACTGCCGTACCTCGAGCCGCGCATGGTCCGGGAGGACCTCGGCGTCGAGGCGACCGGGCACCAGCCCGTTGTCGACGTCGTCCTCGAGCGGGTGCGCGCGGACCTGAAGGAGCGGCGCCGGGGCGGCGGCAAACCCGTGGTGTCGGTCGTCATGGCGCATGTTTTCGCGTCCGGCGGCGACCCCTCGGAAAGCGAACGGCAGCTGAGCATCGGTGGCGTCGACCGCGTCTCTGTGGCCTGCTTCGAGGACTTCGACTACGCCGCGCTGGGGCACCTGCACGGGCGGCAGCGGCTCGCCGACAACGTGCGCTACTCCGGCTCGCCCATCGCCTACTCGTTCTCGGAGGAGCACCACGTCAAGGGGGCCTGGCTCGTCGAGACCGGTCCGGGCGGCGTGGCGGGCGTCGCGGCCCGGGACTGGTTGCCCGAGCGGCCGCTGGCGACGCTCGTCGGCGACCTCGCCGAGCTCGAGGCCAGCGCCGACTACGAGTACGCCGAGGCGGCATTCTGCCAGATCACGGTGACCGACCCGGAGCGGCCGGCAAAGGCGCTCGAGCGGCTGCGCGCCCGGTTCCCGCACCTGCTTAAGCTCGTGTTCGAGCCGCGCGACCGGGACGCGGACGCCTCGACCTACGCGGCGCGCGTCGCCGCCGCCAAAGATCCGGTCCACGTGACCGGGGACTTCGTTTCGCACGTGCGCCAGCGCGGTCTCGACCCCGCCGAGACCGCCGAGATCGAGGAGGCCTTCGCGGCTGCCCGGGAAGCGGAGGCGGCCCGATGAGGATCCACCGGCTCGACATCCAGGCCTTCGGCCCGTTCGCCGGTGCCGAGAGCATCGACTTCGACCAGCTAGGCACCGCCGGGCTTTTCCTGCTCAACGGCGAGACCGGCGCGGGCAAGACCAGCGTCCTCGACGCGATCTGCTTCGCGCTCTACGGCGGCCTGCCCGGTGCACGCAAGGGCACGCGCTCCATCCGGAGCTCGCACGCAGGCGGCGGCGTTGCGCCCGAGACCATCCTCGAATTCAGCGTGCGTGAACGCAGGTTCGAGGTCACGCGCTCTCCCGCGTGGGACCGCCCGAAGCTGCGCGGTACGGGGACCACACAGCAGAAGGCTCAGGCCCGGCTGCGCGAACTGGTCGACGGCGAATGGCGGGTCAAGTCCACGCGCAACGACGAGGTCGGCGTTGAGATCGGCACGATCATCGGAATGAACCTCGACCAGTTCACCCGCGTTGCCATGCTGCCGCAGGGAGAGTTCGCCCGGTTCCTCCGCGCCGACGACGCCGAAAGGCACGATCTGCTCGAGAGCCTGTTCGACGTCGGCGAGTACAAGGCCGTCGAGGCCCGGCTCGCCGAGCGGCGCCGGTCGCTGGCCGCGCAGGCGCGCGACGCCGCCGCCGAACGAGAGCATCTCGTCGAATCAATCCTCTCCGACGCCGCCGCATACGCGCCCGCGCCGGAGGGTGCGTCCGCC